>CANQNK010000005.1 GCA_947625195.1 uncultured Clostridia bacterium
AGGTGAAATGACACGGGCATTTTGTACTCGGTGCGCTTCATGATATAATTTCTCCCAAATATCCATTATTCTATGCTCCTTTAAAAATCCATTTCGATCATGATACCGTAATGGTCACTCGCAGCAAGATCGGTCTTTTTTGAAATCTCCGTTCCAAAGATCATGCACTTCTTTAATTCAGGCAATGCAGCAGGATACGGATTTTTTAACAATATCCAGTCAAATCGCTGATTAACCTCAATCGTATTTTTGGCTTCAGCGATACCCCAACGAGGGTTTTCACGAAAATTTAATGTAGCTAATGTTTTTGTTTCACTTATCTGGGCAAAGGCTTCTGCTAAATCGAAATAATAAGTGTCAGCATCTAAAAGCGACTGTTCATTGGTCAAAGATGAATGGACGAATGCTCGGAACTGTTAAAATCGCCCATTAAAAACGTATAGTCGGCTTTGATGCTTGAGACAGTATCAGCAATCTTCACAATCGCCTTTTCCCTTAAAGATGCTTTTTCCCATGGCAAATGAACATTGACGACAAGTAACGTTTTCCCTTCCAATTGTATATAAGCGGATGTAGCGTATTCAAAACCCTTTGATTTGTCAATGGGATACCTACTTAGAATGGAAAGCCCTGTTTGAGCTTGCCAACAAGAATAACTATATCTGCAAAGTGATGAAAAAGAGTTATGTTTTTCGCGGTCTGCTACTTACTGCAAACAGAGAATATCGGTGTCTGCTCCGACAATTTCATCAATAAGCTGTCGAAAACGCATAGGCATGCCTGCGTCACTATTCCATATATTATAGGTTGCTATTCGCATATTGATTTCTCCTATAAACGAAAAATTTGTTGATACACATAAACGCATACAACAGGCTCCCATTATTTGTACGACATGAAAGCCTGCCAATATTATATTCCATTTAAGGAACAAAATCAATAGCTGCCGGTCAGTTTGCCGCTCTGTGGTCTTGCATTTTTGCAATTCCGCAGGGCGGCTTTTTTGTTTTCTTGCATTCTTGCCGGATTTTTCGGTCTATTAGTGCTAGAATAAATCCCAGACACGCTAAAGTGAACAAAAAAGTAATATAATAAGTAAAAAGAACACAGGAGGAAAAGCAATGGGAAAACAGCAAAAACAGTACACACAGGAATTCAAGCAAGATGCGGTAAATTACCGCAGGGAGCATCCGGAATTGTCATTAGAGGCATGCTCAAAGAATTTAGGGGTATCTCACTCAGCGCTGCACAGATGGCTTGAGGCTCGGGATAAAGACGGAAAGGTCGTCATGCGTGGATCGGGAAATTATTCAGAGGCTGCCAGTTCACCTCAATGGACTGGTGCAAGGCTTGCGATGGCTTTGAACTCAGCTATTCAAAGAAGCACTATCCGTGGGACAACGCCTGCATAGAATCATTTCATTCGCTGATAAAGCGTGAATGGCTCAACAGATTTCTGATTCGCAATAGCGTGTATCCTAAGATCAGAAACCAGCGTTTATGCCGTGTCAGACAGCCTACCACATTTTTCATAGGCTCATTGTCAACAGACAGTGGAATAAATGCAGTGCCATTTTTGTGTAGTTTCACGTTTTTTCACTTTAAGTTGTCCGGAATCTTGACAGAGGAGCAATACAACAAAAACGGCGTAGCCACGGAAGCTGCACCGTTCAAAAAATCAAACAATAGTCAGATACAAGAACCGCCTTGGGGCACCTTCCTTACGGAGGGTGCCCTAAAGGTAGCTGCTTATTTTACAATTTAACTATTTGTCAACTATTGACATTGAAAAATTTTTCACCTGTCCCGTACTATGATAATTTTATTTGTTTTCAAGCGCCGCTCTTATGAAATCCTTGAATAAAAGATGTGCGCGGTTCGGTCTTGATTTAAACTCCGGATGGAACTGAACACCCACAAACCACGGATGCTCATCCTTTCTAAGCTCAACTATCTCAACAAGCTTGTTGTCCGGCGACTGACCTGAGATGACAAGTCCTTTTTCCTCAAGCTGTGCACGATAGGCGTTATTAAATTCCCAGCGGTGTCTATGTCTTTCGTAAATAAGATCGCTTGAGTATATTTCCTTTACTCTTGAGCCTTCCTTGAGCACACACGGATACAAACCAAGGCGCATTGTTCCGCCTTTTTCGTGAATGTCCTTTTGATCGTCCATAATATCAATTACCGGGTGCGGAGTGTTGTCAAATTCGGTAGAGTTTGCGTCCTTTAGTCCTGCTACGTTTCTCGCATATTCCACTACCGACATCTGCATTCCGAGGCATATCCCAAACATCGGCACCTTATTTTCTCTTGCGTATCTTATCGCTGCGATCATTCCTTCAATTCCTCTGTCTCCAAAACCTCCGGGAACAATGATTCCGCCTAAGCCTTTCAGCTTGTCCGCAGCGTTTTCGCTGTTTATATCCTCAGACTGTATCCAACTTATGTTCACATTTGCGCCGTTTTCAAAGCCTGCGTGCCTTAACGCCTCGGCAACCGACAAATAAGCGTCCTCCAGCTCCACGTATTTTCCTACAAGACCTATCGTCACCTCTTCCTTGGCATTTTTGATGTTGTTCACCATTTTGCACCATTCGGAAAGGTCGGGCTTTGTTATCGGAAGTCCAAGCTGCCGGCAAACAGCGTCAGCAAGTCCCTCGTTTTCAAGCCACAGCGGAACCTCATAAAGGCTCGGTGCGGTAAGGTTCTGGATAACGTCGTCCTTGCCAACATTGCAAAACAGTGCTATCTTGTTTTTCATATCCTCGGGAATTTCCATCTCGCTTCTAAGCACGAGAATGTTAGGCTGAATACCAAGAGACAGCAGTTCCTTTACAGAGTGCTGAGTAGGCTTGCTTTTAAGCTCCTTAGAGCCTGAAATGTACGGAACGAGACAAACGTGTATAAATACTGCGTTTTCTCTTCCCACTTCAATTCCCGCCTGTCTTATGGCCTCAAGAAACGGAGTAGACTCAATATCTCCGACCGTTCCGCCTATTTCGGTAATGACAAAGTCTGTGTTGGCGTCCTTGCCCACCCTGTATATTTTGTCCTTTATCTCGTTGGTGATATGAGGAATCACCTGAACCGTTCCGCCCAGATAATCTCCCCTTCTCTCCTTGTTTATAACGTTCCAGTAAATTTTTCCCGTAGTGACGTTTGAGTTTACAGAGAGGTTCTCGTCAACAAATCTTTCATAGTGACCAAGATCAAGGTCTGTTTCGGCGCCGTCGTCGGTGACAAAAACCTCACCGTGCTGGTAGGGTGACATAGTACCGGGGTCTACGTTTATGTAAGGGTCAAACTTCTGAATGGTCACTCTGTAGCCTCTGCATTTCAAAAGCCGCCCGAGACTCGCCGCAGTAATTCCCTTGCCCAGCCCGGAAACTACTCCTCCTGTAACGAAAACATATTTAATTGGCATACAACAGTCCTCCGAGTTTTTAATAATATACAAATTTATTTTACCAAAAAACTGAAAAAAATGCAATAGCAAAAGAGAACTGTTTGTCATTTTTTAAATCTTTTACGAAATGCTTTGAAAATTAAAAAGCCGTGTTGATTTTTAATCAGCACGGCTCATGCTTATTTACTTTCATTTATGTTGTTTTCAAGCTTTTCAAGCACCTTTAAGCAGATGTCTATTTCCTCCTTGGTTATACCTTTCATCATACACTTGTCTATACCGTTAGAAAATGTCCTTATCTTTTTGTCGATCTCCTCACCCTTTTGGGTAAGTGAAACCTCCATATTTCTCATATCCGTATCACTGGTCTTTCTTGAGATTATTCCCTTTTTCTCTAGCCTGCTGAGAGATACCGAAATAGTCGGAGCTTTAAGCCGTGTCTGCCTGACTATATAAAGCTGGTTTACCGAGCTTTTTCCGGATAAGTAAAACAGTATTCTTCTTGTAGCCGGAGATATTCCTATCTCAGCGCATTTTTCATTAAGCTTGTCGTGAAAAAGCTTTGAAACATCGTTTATTTTCGCCGTGAGCTTTGCTTGTTTCCTTTTCGCCATATAAACCGCTCCCTTCTGTAAATTCTTTACAATCCTTTACCATTATTATAAAATAACATTTTGCAAAGTCAACTGATTTCACAAAACTTTCACACCGATTTCATAAAACCAACCGGGTGGACTTCGTTTTGAATTCTCGTTGAAAAGCTCCTAAAATCATCGTCGCTTAAAATTATACCTCTCGTTACACAAAGATAGCCGTACCTTTTTCTCAGGGCATCCACCGCCGTGTTAAGGCTTTTTTTCTTAAGGCTATTTTCTATGCTTTCAAACAAAGTCAGTTGTTCGCAAGAGTCTTCTCCGGTAAGATCCCCGGCATGTATGCCTATGCTTCTTATCGGCTGTCCGCCGCTTTTGGAAAACGATTCCTTGTAAAGCTCAAAGGCGGTTATAGCTATATCCTTTGCATCGTTTGTAGGAAAATGCGTGTGCCGCTGGCGGGAATAGGTATTCAAGGTCTTGCTCCTCACGCTCACCGTAATCGCCTGAGCCTTCACCTTCATATCTCGAAGCCGCATAGCGACACTTTCTGCAAGTGCATATAAAACCACCTTTACGTCGGCGTCGTTGCAAAGATCTCTCGGAGATGTAGTCGAATTGCTTACAGACTTTACCTCGGATTTTTCTCCGTCGAAAGCCACCGGACTTTTATCCTCTCCCATGGCAAAACGCTTAAGCTTAATTCCGTTTACTCCCAACGCGCAGGTAAGCATTCTGTCGTCGGCACGAGCTAAGTCGCCTATTGTTATTACTCCACGGTTTTTAAGCCGCTCTCGTGTGTGCCTGCCGACGTATATAAGCTCGTCTGCGTTAAGTCCCCATATCTTTTCACGGAAGTTTTCTCTGGATATAACTGTAACAGCGTCGGGCTTTTTTAAATCGGAGCCGAGCTTTGCAAAAATCTTGTTAAAGCTGACCCCGACAGAAACGGTTATACCAAGCTCTTTTTTTACACGACTTCTGATCTCCTGCGCTATTTCCTCTCCGTTTGCCTGACTTCCGTTTCTGAAAAGCCCTGTTATGTCAAGCCACGCCTCGTCAAGCCCAAACGGCTCGATCCTGTCGGTGTAATCACTGTAAATTTTTCTTGCCGCCTTTGAAAACTTAAGGTACAGGTCGTAGTGCGGCTTGCACAGTACCAGATCGGGACATTTGATCCGCGCCTCCCAGATCGCCTCTCCGGTTTTAACGCCCATTGCCTTCGCCTTTTCGTTTTTTGCAAGTATTATTCCATGGCGATCCTCTATGCTTCCCGCAACGGCAACCGCCTTTCCCCTAAGCGACGGGTTCATTCTGCATTCAATGGACGCATAGCAGTTATTTATATCTGCGTGAAGTATAACTCTTTCTTTAAATACGCTTTTCATTTTTTCACCATCCGCTTAAAACATCTGTTCTTTAATCTATAATACCATAAGAACAAGCGTTTGTCAAGAACATTTGTTTAACCTTGAGAAAAAATTTTTTCCATATACTTTTTCACAAAATTATCAACTAATAAATATATTATGCTCACCAACAAACTTTAAAATAAAATCACACAAACAGAAAACAACTTAAATTCTCATAAAAAACTCCTTCTTAGTAAAAGCATCCGAGCGTTTCAGTGCGCTGGGATGTTTTTATTTTTCTATTGACAAGAAGGTATATAAATACTAAAATATAATCATGAAGTTTTTTACATATCCCGTAGTATCATTATAGGATAATGCGCAAAAACGCTAAAAATAAGGCAGCTTGACCTTATTTGCAGAAATGGAGAAAAATCATGAAAAAAGTTGTTATTTCAGCGGACAGCACCTGTGATCTGGGCGATGAGCTTAAAGAAAAATGGGGAATTCATTACTTTCCATATCACATAAATTTAGAGGGAAAGGATTACCTTGATAACGTGACTATTACCCCTGACTTCCTATACGCCGCTTACCGTGAGCGCAAAGCGCTTCCGAAAACCAGCGCTATAAACTCAGGCGAATACATTGAATATTTTAAACAGTTTACCGACGAAGGGTGCGAGGTGGTTCACATAAACTTAGGCTCGGCGCTTTCTGCCTCTTACCAGAACGCGCTGATTGCGGCAAGCGAGCTTGACGGAGTTTATCCGGTCGATTCGCAAAACCTTTCAACCGGCACGGGGCTTTTGGTGCTTAAGGCGTGCAAAATGGCAAGCGATGGGCTTTCTGCAAATCAAATAGCTGATAGCCTTAAAAAACTCACTCCGTATTCCCACGCAAGCTTTGTCTTAAACACGCTTGAATTTATGAGAGCAGGTGGAAGGTGCTCCGCCGTAGCTGCGTTCGGCGCAAATCTTCTGGGAATAAAGCCGTCCATTACGGTGGATAACCGTGACGGCGGAAGAATGAGCGTAGGCAAAAAATACCGCGGAAAATTCGATAAGGTTCTGTTAAGCTATGCAGAAGACGTGATAGCAAAGCATCCTGACTATGACGACGAGACAGTTTTTATAACCCATTCAGGAACAAGCGGCGATTATATAAGCGCTGTGAAAAAGTACCTTTTGGAAAACACATCCTTTAAAAACATCTATGTCACCAAAGCAAGCTGCACTATTTCATGCCACTGCGGCCCGGACACACTGGGAGTTCTTTTTATGACCAAAAGCTGAAAATAACATCGGAGGGTAAAGAAATGATATCACACATAAAAGAAGTTATAATCAAAGCGATTCTTGCAGGAATAATGATAGGAACCGGCGGAGCGCTGTATTTGTCAGTAGATAACAGATACATCGGATCTCTTTTGTTTGTAATAGGACTGTTTTGCATATTCTCATTCGGCTTTAACCTTTACACCGGTAAGGTAGGTTTTCTGATAAATGAAAAAAACAAGCTTAAATTCTGCGCCGACTTAGGTCTTATCTGGATCGGAAACATCATAGGAACAGGCCTTGTAGGTCTGGGGCTGAGGCTGACCAGAGTTTCTGAGGCACTTTCAAAAACAGCTCAGAAAATGTGCGATGTAAAGCTTAATGATGATCTTCTTTCAATCTTCATTCTTGCGGTTTTCTGCGGAATGCTAATGTACATAGCGGCATACAACTTTAAGTACGGTGAAAACTCCGGGCAGAAATACATAGCAACTTTTATATGCGTTGTGGTGTTTATACTTTGCTCCTTTGAGCACTGCGTAGCAAATATGTTTTACTTCTGGATTTCCTATTCATTCAGCTTAAAAACGCTTTTGTATCTTGTAGTTATGACGCTCGGAAACTCTGTCGGTTCGTTTATTATTCCCGTACTTTTAAAGCTTTGCGGCAACAAGGCGCAGGAGTGATGGCTATTAAATTTTCAAGATCTCACGAAACGGAAATGGCACACTCATACTTTATAGGTATGCTCTTAGCGTTTTCGGGTGGATTTATCGACGCATATACCTATCTGACGAGAGACGAGGTATTTGCTTATGCCCAGACGGGAAACATCGTTTTAATGAGTATCAACCTTGGAAAAACAAACTATCTGCGTGCACTTTTGTATCTCATACCGATAATCACTTTTATACTCGGAGTTTTTACCGCGCTGTGGCTTAGAAAAAAATTCTCCGCTCACGGAAGACTCTGGCGGCAGATAGTTGTTTTACTTGAATCCGTTATAGTGACGGCTGTTTGTTTTATTCCCTACGGAAAATACACAAATGCTGCAGCAATAGTTCTTATATCACTGGTGAGCGCATTACAATACGAAGCGTTTAACCGTCTCCGAGGACAGTCGTTTGCATCTACAATGTGTACCGGGAACTTAAGAAGCGGCTCTGAAAGCCTGTACCTTTATTTTGAAACCAAGGACAAGGCCTACCGCAACAAAGCGATTTTTTACTTCGGTATAATATCAGTCTTTATCCTTGGCGCTGTTATAGGAACTGTGATAACGCACTTTTTGGGATTTAAAGCCGCTTTGTTTTCTGTTTTGTTTTTGCTGGCTGCATTCATATCTTTGTTTTTTGACAAAAGCATTATTTGACTAAATACACAAAACCGCCGCTGAGGAAAATTTCCTCGGCGGCGGTTATTTGTTTTAGCACTATTATGTAAAAGTGTTTTCTTTTAAACTATAAATTACATTATAATTTCAGATTGATAGTAGTGAACTTGCTAAAACTTAAGCTTTTTAATTCTCTCACAAGCTTCCTTTGTTCTTTCGCTGTCGCCAAACGCCGTTAGTCTGAACCAGCCCTCGCCGTTTTTGCCAAAGCCCGCTCCGGGAGTTCCGACAACATTTGCCTCGGTGAGAAGCTTGTCAAAGAAATCCCAACTCTTCATTCCGTTCGGACACTTGAGCCAGATATACGGTGAGTTTTTTCCGCCCGTGTACTTTATTCCCATTTCGTCCATAGCTGCGGCAATTACCTTTGCATTTTCCTGATAATACTTTATGTTCTCTCTGGTCTGCTCGTATCCCTCTTTTGTGAATACTGCCGCAGCTGCACACTGAACAGGATAGGAAACTCCGTTAAATTTTGAGCCCTCTCTCCTTCCCCAAAGCTGAGATATTGAAACTACTGTGCCGTCGCTTGCGATGACTGTAAGCTCATCGGGGATCACTGTATAACCGCATCTCATTCCAGTAAAGCCGGCAGTTTTAGAAAGCGAACACATTTCTATTGCGCACCTTCTTGCGCCCTCAACGGCAAATATGCTTCTCGGTATTGCCTCATCAGTTATAAATGCCTCATACGCGGCGTCGTATATGATAATAGCGTTGTTCTTTATTGCGTAGTCTATCCACGCCTTCAGCTGATCCTTTGTGTACGCAGAGCCGGTAGGATTGTTAGGCGAACACAGATATATAAGGTCTGCGTGAACGCTTTCATCAGGCATTGCCGCAAAGCCGTTTTCTTCGTTTGAATCGGCATAAATGACCTTTCTTCCGCTCATAAGGTTAGTGTCAACATAAACCGGATATGCGGGGTCTGTGATAAGTACGATATTGTCATCGCCAAAAATATCAACTATATTTCCGCAGTCCGACTTTGCGCCGTCGTTTATTCTTATCTCGCTAGGCTTTACTGTTACGCCAAAGCCCTCGTAATATCCGGAAACAGCCTCCTTTAAAAAATCATATCCTGTTCCGCTGTCCTCATAACCTTTAAAGGTCTCCTTAACGCCCATTTCATCAGCGCCCTTTTTCATAGCGTCGACCACGCACTTTGCAATAGGCAAAGTCACATCTCCGATGCCCATTCTAATAATATCGGCGTCCGGGTGAGCCTCTTTATACTCATTCACCTTTTTTGCAATATTGATAAAGAGATAGTTCTTTTCAAGCTTTAAGTAATTTTCGTTAATCGTTGCCATTTTTAACGCTTCCTTTCATATGTCAGATAATAACTTCACCGTCAAATACGTTTACGGCATTTCCTGTCAGGAACACCTCTCCGTCTGAAGTGTAACGAACAGTCAGATCTCCTCCGATAAGCTTTACGGTAATATCCTCGTCTCTGCTGCAATAGCCGTTTTCACAGGCCGCTACAACGCTTGCACACGCACCTGTTCCGCAAGCCCATGTCTCTCCGCTGCCTCTCTCCCATACCCTCATCTTGAGCGTATTCTTATCAACTATCTGAATAAATTCTGCATTTACTCTCTCCGGGAACATAGGGTGATTTTCAAACTCAGGCCCGTATTTTTCAAGCTCAAAGGTGTCTACATTTTTAACAAACGCAATGCAGTGTGGATTGCCCATAGAAACACAGGTTATATCCCAATCCTTATCAGCGACCTTAACGGTGCGATTCACAATCTTTTCTCCCTCAAGACTTACGGGAATCTGCTTAGGATCAAGTATCGCCTTGCCCATATCGACCTTTGCACCTACGATTTCTCCGTAATGGCGCATAAGTTCAACCTTTATGATTCCCGACAGCGTTTCAATAGTAAAATTATCCTTATCCACAAGTCCTTTGTCTCTCATAAACTTTGCGACGCACCTTATTCCGTTGCCGCACATTTTTCCTTCGCTGCCGTCAAGGTTAAACATTCTCATTTTTCCGTCTGCGACCTTTGAACGGCATATAAGTATCACGCCGTCGCCGCCGATCCCGAAGTGACGGTCTGAAAGACGTATTGACAATCCCTCGGGATTATCTATCCTCTGGTCAAAGCAGTTAAAGTAAATGTAATCGTTTCCGCATCCGTGCATTTTTGAAAATTTGACCTTCTGCTTTTGCGTTCTCATGTCGTTAATATCAACAAGCTCAGTAGACTGTTCCGAATATTTACTCTTTATGCTTGAAACGATAGCGTTTGCCGTATCAATAGACGTTAGACAAGGAATGTTCCTGTCCACTGTTTTTCTTCTTATCTTGACCGAGTCTCTTGAAGGCATTCTTCCCTTTGAAGAGGTGGAGATAACATAATGTATCTCTCCGCTTTCAATGAGCTTTAATGTGTTGTTTTCTCCCTCGTGGATCTTATCCACTACCTGTGCTGAAATCCCGTTTTCCTCAAGAGTTTTTGCCGTTCCTCTTGTAGCATATATCTTAAAGCCAAGATCGGCAAACTTCTTTGCGACCTCTGAAATTTCCGGCTTATCGGAATCTCTTACGGTTATAAAGACTCCGCCGTTTTTCTCAAGGGTGTAGCCCGCCGCGATAAGCCCCTTGTAAAGCGCTTCTTCAAGAGTATTTGCAAGCGCCAGAACCTCTCCCGTAGACTTCATCTCAGGGCCTAAGTGGTTGTCTACGTCTATAAGCTTTTCAAACGAGAACACAGGAACCTTTACCGCCATATACGGAGAATGCGGATAAAGACCTGTTCCGTAGCCCATTGATTTGAGTTTTTCTCCAAGCATTGCGCGTGTTGCAAGCTCTACCATAGGAACACCCGTTACCTTTGATATATACGGAATGGTTCTTGACGAGCGGGGGTTTACCTCAATTACGTAAAGCTCTCCGTGATAGATAAGGTACTGGATATTAACAAGTCCCTTTGTTTTTAAGGAGACCGCCAGATTCTTTGAGCACTCCACGATCCTCTCTACCATTTCGTCCGGCAGATTCCATGCGGGATAAACTGCTATTGAGTCTCCCGAATGTATTCCCGCTCTCTCAACGTGTTCCATAATTCCCGGAATGAGGATATCCTCACCGTCGCATATAGCATCAACCTCAAGCTCAGGTCCGGAAAGATATTTGTCAATAAGTATCGGATTTTCTATCTCCTGCGCAAGGATTATAGCCATATATTCTTTTATATCGTCATCGTTAAAAGCGATTATCATATTCTGACCGCCCAAAACGTATGACGGACGCATCAATACAGGGTAGTGCAATCTGTTTGCGACCTCAAGCGCCTCTTCGGTCGTCATAACCGTAAAGCCCTGCGGACGCTTTATGCCGTGAAGCTCCAAAAGCTCATCAAAGCGCTCTCTGTCCTCAGCGGCGTCTATGCTGTCAGGCGGAGTTCCTAAAATGTTCACTCCGTTTGCCGCCATATGCTTTGTAAGCTTGATGGCCGTTTGTCCGCCGAAAGCCACAACCACTCCGTACGGTTTTTCGACATTTATTATGTTCATAACGTCTTCGTTGGTAAGCGGCTCAAAGTAAAGTCTATCCGCAGTATCAAAGTCGGTCGAAACCGTTTCAGGGTTGTTGTTTACTATCACAACATCAAATCCCTGACGCTTGAGCGCCCAGACGCACTGAACGGAAGCATAGTCAAACTCTATTCCCTGGCCTATTCTTATAGGACCTGAGCCGAAAACGATAACCGTTTTGTTATCAGAACCTAACGTTTTTATATGATCGCTTGCCTCGTCCTCATCATCAAAGGTAGAGTAGAAATAAGGCGTCTGTGCTGCAAACTCCGCAGCACAGGTGTCAACCATTTTAAACGACGCATTTTTCGGCTTTTCTATCACACATCCCGAAAGATTTCTGATTACCTTGTCAAGATAACCTATTTTCTTTGCCTTAAGGTACAGTTCTTCGGTCAAAACTCCCGCCCGAAGTTCCTTCTCAACGTCTATTATCTTTAAAAGCTTATTCAGAAACCAAGTGTCTATCTTTGTTACATCGTGTATATATTCAGGCGAAACTCCCCTGCGCAGATTTTCAAATACTACGAAAAGCCTTTCGTCGTTGCAGCTTCCAAGCCTTTCCTTTACCTTTTCATCTGAAAGTGCCATAAGGGGCTCACTCAACAGGCTGTCGTGTCCTATCTCTGCTCCTCTTACCGCTTTCATAACAGCCTGCTCAAAGGTAGTGCCTATTGCCATAACCTCTCCCGTGGCCTTCATCTGAGTTCCTAGCGTTCTCTTTGCGTAAACGAACTTGTCAAACGGCCACTTTGGAAGCTTTACTACAACATAGTCAAGCGCCGGCTCAAAGCAGGCATACGTCTTTCCTGTTACCGCATTTTTTATTTCATCAAGCGTATAGCCTATCGCGATCTTTGCCGCAACCTTTGCTATAGGATAACCGGTGGCCTTTGAAGCAAGCGCCGAAGAACGCGAAACTCTCGGGTTTACCTCAATTACCGCGTACTCAAAGCTGTCCGGGTTGAGCGCAAACTGACAGTTGCAGCCGCCCTCGACCTCAAGAGCGTCAATTATTTTAAGCGCCGCCGAACGCAGCATCTGATATTCCTTATCTGCAAGTGTTACCGTAGGCGCTATAACTATCGAATCTCCCGTATGTACTCCCACCGGGTCAAAGTTCTCCATTGAGCAGACAGTGATAACGTTTCCCTTGCTGTCTCTCATCACCTCAAACTCTATTTCCTTCCAGCCCGCAATGCACTTTTCCACAAGCACCTGCGTTATAGGGGAAAGATACAGTCCGTTTCTGGTAATGTCTCTCAGCTCCGTCTCATTGTTTACTATACCTCCGCCCGTTCCGCCGAGTGTGAATGCCGGGCGTATTATTAACGGATAGCCTATGCCCTCTTCATTTGCAAACGCTACGGCGTCCTCAACAGTATTTACAACCTTTGATGGAATGCACGGCTGTCCTATAGACTCCATAGTATCCTTAAACATCTGTCTGTCTTCTGCCTTGTCTATTGTTTCTGGTCTTGCACCTAAAAGCTTTACGTTGTACTGATCCAAAAAGCCTTCCTTTGCAAGCTCCATAGACAGGGTAAGTCCCGTTTGTCCTCCCAGTGTGGAGAGCAGACTGTCAGGGCGCTCTTTTTTGATGATCCTCTTTACGGTTTCAAGCGTCAGCGGCTCTATGTAAATTTTATCAGCCATTGCCTTATCCGTCATAATAGTTGCCGGGTTTGAGTTTATAAGTATTACCTCAAGTCCCTCTTCCTTCAGCGCACGGCAAGCCTGAGTTCCCGCATAGTCAAACTCTGCCGCCTGCCCTATAACTATCGGTCCGGAACCGATCACAAGCACTCTTTTAAGGTCTTTATTTAAAGGCATAATCCATTTCCTTTCTGACAAAAATTTCCAGTACTAATTACTTATTTGCGTCTATCATATCCATAAATTTATCAAACAGAAATCCAGTATCAAGCGGCCCCCCACAAGCCTCAGGGTGAAACTGCACCGAAAACGCCGGCATATATTCGTATTCTACCCCCTCGCAGGTTCCGTCGTTTGCGTTAAAAAAGCTCTCGGTCGCACCGTCAGGAAGCGTATCGGAAACTACCGCATAGCCGTGATTCTGGCTGGTTATATAAACCCTTCCCGTATCCTTATATGACGCCGGCTGGTTAGCTCCTCTGTGTCCGTACTTAAGCTTTTCTGTCTTTGCCCCCTGAGAAAGCGCTAACAGCTGATGACCAAGACAAATCCCGAATATAGGAATGTTAAAACCGCACATAATTTTAAGTTCATTTATTATCTCGGTGTTTTCAGCGGGATCTCCCGGTCCGTTTGAAAGCATTATACCGTCCGGAGAAAGCTCTTTTACTCTGCTTGCAGGCGTTAAAGCCGGAAGCACCGTTACCTCGCACCCTCTTTTCTGAAGCTCACGGCAGATATTCGCCTTAGCGCCGTAATCCATAAGGCACACTTTGCGCTTTATCTCCCCCTCGGCAGGCATGACCGTTTCCTCCTTGCAGGTAGTGTTCTCAACTGCGTTTAATATACGATAGTTTTTTAGCTCGGTCATACCGAAGTCTGTCGTTCCCTCCATAACTATTTTTCCGTTCATAACTCCTGATTCACGCACGATCTTCGTGAGGGCTCTTGTGTCTATTCCGTATAGTCCGACAATTCCCGACTGCTTTAAAAAAGTGTCAAGATCTCCCTCACAACGAAAGTTTGAAGGTTCCTGACACCAATCTCTTACAATATATCCTTTTACATACGGACGAGCGCTTTCAAAATCGGAAGGAATAACTCCGTAATTTCCGATAAGAGGAAATGTCTGAACAACGATCTGCCCGTAATAACTCGGGTCTGTCAAGGTCTCCAAATAACCGGTCATTGCTGTTGTGAAAACAATTTCTCCAACAGTTTCTCCGGTTTTTCCAAAGCTTTTACCCTCGAAAATAGTCCCGTTTTCAAGTATCAAGTACGCTTTCTGCACAAGAAAATCCCCTTTCCTTAAACTATAAATAATTATGTGTGATGTTATCTCATTTATTATACAACAATTTTTTTCGTTTGTCTGTAAAAAATCTGTTAATTTTCATACGTCTTAATAATCTGTGCTGCAATCTGATATTTTGTAACTCTTTTGTCCATTGCCTGCTTCTCTATATATCTGTGCGCCTGAGCCTCGCTGTAGCTTAAATACTGCATAAGCGCAAACTTTGCTCTGTTTATAACCCTCATTTCCTCTATCTTTTTCTGAAGCTTGTTATTTTCCTGCTTAAGGCCTAAAAGCCGATTTCTTGTGGCGCTTATACATCTGAGCGACTGCGCAAATAGCAGTCTGTTTACAGGTTTTGAAACGCTTAACGCACCTATCGACTCAAGCTTTGCGCTTACATCATCAAAGTGATCCGCTTTTACGATCATAAGGCAGCTTGAAAGGGAATCTCGGACTACTATTTCGGCAAGCTCATAGCCGAATTCATCGGAAAGAGGTGCGTTAATAAGGACAAGATCGTATTCGTTTTTTGCAAGCGCACGTTTCGCGTCCGTGCCACTTTTTGACATTGATACGCTCATATGCCCAAGCTCTCTTAGCAAAGGAACCAGAGCATCCGCCGCCTTTTCATTGCTGGATACTATCAAAACGCTTTCCAATTCGCACCACCTCCCCGATATAAATTATTTTTGCTTTCTAATTGTCCCTGATCAAACGCTTTCGTCAAAGACATAAAGACATCTCATACAAGTAAAATCAGAGCGTATAAAAATAATTCTCCGTTTCAAAAATCTCTTTATCCTTAGCTTCGTCATACTTTTGCTGCTGTTCAGAGCCTATATCAACATACGCGTCAATCACCCTTTTGTCAAGATAGCTGCCTATAAATCTGCTTTCGGCCGCAAGCTTTCCCGCTTGATATAAATCCTCAGGGAATTTATCAAGCTTAACTAAGCTATGATTTCCCGACTTCTGAATATCCACGTTAACAGGGCGCATAAGCTCCTCATTGTTTTCAATTCCCTCCACGCACGCGTAAATTATAAGCGCAAGCACAATGTACGGATTGCAGGCGCAGTCAGGTGAGCGAAGAACTATTTTTGCGGATCCGTCTGCCGATACGGGGACACGTATAAGCTGAGCCAGATTTTTAGTGCTCCACGAAATATGCTCAGGCACTTTGAACGCTCCGAAGCGCTTATAGCTGTTGACAGTCGGGTTTGCAAAAACGGTCATATCCTTTATTCTGTTTAGAATTCCGGCGATCATGTTTGCCTGAAAACGGTTTTTCTCAGGCGCAAAGCTTTTAAAAATATTGCTGCGGTTTTTATATGCTTTTATACTTATGTGAAGTCCGCTGCCCTGTTTGTCGTCAAACGGTTTTGGCATAAACGTAGCATACAAGCCGTTTGTATCTGAAATGTTTTTTACAACCGACTTGAAGGTTATAAAGTTGTCCGCCGCTTTAAGCGGAGGCGAAAACTGAAAGTCTATCTCATTGTGTCCTGGTCCGCCCTCATGTCGTGATGAGTCGGGAGAAAAATCCATCTGCTCTAACGCAAGGCATATTTCGCGGCGTATGTTTTCTCCTCTGTCACGAGGAGCCGCATCCATGTATCCCGCATTATCATGAGGAATTTTCGTAGGGTTGCCCTCGTCATCGCACTTGAACAGATAGAATTCGCAGGAGGTTTGAAACTCAAAGGTGATTCCTTTCTTTGCGGCGTAATCCACCGCGGTTTTTAATATATCCCGTGAGCAGGCGGCGAATTTGCTTTTATCTGCATTTTTTATGTCGCAGATAAGTCTTGCAACGCCCCCGTGGTGAGGCCTCCACGGCAGGATCGAAAGCGTGGAAGCGTCCGGCAGCAAAAGAAGATCGTCCTGAGCGCACAAAAGCCCCCTCTGATAAGAAGCGTCTATCGAAAAGCCCTCTGCAAACGCTTTTGCAAGCTCTGAGCTGTTTAACGAGATATTTCTCTGAAAGCCGAAAATATCCGAAAACTGAAGCTTTACAAACTTAACGTCGTTTTCCTCAACGTACTGAAGCACATCCGTTTCTGTATAAATCATACTAACCTCCTATACTTAAAAATAAGGGGAGTGATTAAAAAACCAATCCCCTGTATTTTAGATACATATGATGGCAAAATTTTGGTCAATACTATTTTACCATATTTAATTCGCCGTGTAAAGCCGTTTGTAAGGATTTTTTGTGTCAGGAGTCAAAACATAGAATTTTGAGTTCAACACATCCTGCTTTTTCACCTTGAACTTTCTGCAAAATGAAGTGATATAACCGCTAATCTGTGCCAAATCCTCGGCCGTCGCCTCCTCTGCCTTAACCTGCTTTGGAAGGTCATACGGCAGTTTATCGGTTCGTAAGTATATCCTTCCGCCGTGCATCCCCGTTCCGCAGAAATTGCCTACAATGCTTTCTCCTTCATAACCAAGTCCTAAAACGATTATATATCCGCCTGCCTGGTATTCGCCAAGAAAGCTTCCTGCTTTTCCTCCGATAATGAGCGCAGGGGTTTTATCCATATAGCTTTTCATATGTATTCCCGCACGGTAACCGGCGCTGTCGCGAACATAGATTGCTCCGCCTCTCATCGCGTATCCCGTGGCGTCTCCTGAGGAACCGTAAATCGTTATTACGCCGTCGTTCATCGTATCTCCCGTTGCGTCCTGAGCGTTTCCGTTAACGGTTATGTTACATCCGTCAAGATAAGCGCCAAGCGCATTTCCCGGGGTGCCGTTTATCGTTACATCCGTGCCTTTTCTGCCTGCGGCGATATACCTCTGGCCGAGGCAGTTAACTATCGTCACCGGCTCCTTTTTGCAAGCCTTTATCTTTTTGTTAAGCAACTGAAAATGCATTTCTCCCGCTGATATCTTCATATTTTCCCCATCTCCTTATTTCGCCAGAAATTCGCTTCTCTTCTTCTTTGAAAAAGCCATAAGCTGCGGCTTTTCTTTTATAAGCTCAAAATCGATAGTAGTAAGGTCTGTCTTGTTTTTTATAAGGCTAGTATAAATTCCGGCTCTCATAACATCGCCTATCATTATAAAGCCCATCAGTCGGTTGTCCTTATAAAACAGCTTTTTATAGTTTTCTCCGTCAAGCGCTTCATAGGTCTGACCTACATAGTCCCCTGCTGTTATCATATGATATCCGAAAAAGCCTATCGCGTTCATCGGAATGGCGTTTTCGTAAAGCTTTGTGCCGCCCGCCATATTTATTCCCGCAGTTTCTCCCTGCATATAAGCATTCGGCAGAAGCGCCATAACCTTCATATCTCCCGTTGCACAGTCGGCTGACTCTGTACAGTCGCCGGCAGCGTAGATATCCTTTATTGATGTTTCGCACTTGTTATTCGTAATTATCGCTCTGTGGCATTTTCCGTCTATGTCCTTTACAAGGGAAATATTCGGACGAACGCCCACAGCAATTACCACTACATCAAAATCAACGGTCTTTTTGCTTTTAAGCACCACCTTATCCTTTTCAAACTTTTCTACGCTGTCCTTAAGGTGAAATTTAACTCCCTTTGACTCAAGAAATTTCTTTACAAGGTCAGAGCCCGTTTCATCGAGAATAGAAGGTAAAATTCTGTCCGCAAGGTCAACTACGTCAACCGTTGCCACCTTGTCTAATATTCCCTCAACGCATTTAAGTCCGATAAGTCCCGCTCCGACAACCAGCGCCTTGGTATCCTTTTTAAGTGTCTTGTCAAGAGCTTTTGCATCGTCAAGAGTCATAAAGCTGAATCTGTTTTTTACGTTCTCCAAGCCTTCCATAGGAGGCACAAACGGGTTAGATCCCGTAGCTACCAAAAGCTTTTCATACTGTATTTTTTCTCCGCTTTTAAGCGTTACGGTCTTTTGCTTTTTGTCTATCTCGGTTACGGTTTCGCCGAGCCTTTTTGTAACCTTATTTTTTTTGTAAAAGTCGTTCGGGCGATACTTCATCCTCTGCTCGTCGGTTTTTCCGTATAAAAGATACGAAATAAGCGGTCTTGAATATGTGTGGTGCGGCTCTGACGCTATAAGGGTGATCTCTCCCTTTTGATCCACCTGTCTTATTCCCTCAACGCAGCCTATCGCCGCAGCAGAGTTTCCTATAATAACATACTTTGACATACTTTTCCGCCCCCTATTACTTTTCCTCAAAAACTATCGCCTTATTAGGGCAGCCTGCAACACAGGCGGGCGTTCCCGAGGAGTTATTCATACAAAGCTCACACTTCTGAATAGCACCTGTTTCAGACGGAACAATAGCTCCGTACGGACAGGTCAGAATACAGGTATAACAGCCCACGCACTTGTCCTTGTCTATCTGTATAACGCCGTCGTTTACGGACAAAGCACCCGTAATACAGCTCTTTGTGCACAAAGGCTCCTCGCAGTGTCGGCATGAAACCGCAAACGAGATCCCGCCTCTCTCCTCAATCCGTATCCTCGGATTTATCGTGACATTCTTAAGCGCCTTTACCATGCTGTCCTTTCCGGAGTTTGCAAATGCACAGTAATATTCGCAAAGGTGACACCCAAGACACCACTTTTCATTTACATAAATACGCTTCATCAGCCTTCCCCTCCCTTGAATTATTCGCCTGCGTGCTTGATTCCGAGTATCGACAGTTCTTTTTCGGTAAGTCCGATACCTCTTAGCATCAGGCGGTTGCCTCTGAGCGATTCGATGGAGTTAATGCCCATACCGCCCATTATTTCTTTAATTTCGTGATTCCAAGCGGTTACAAGATTTACAAGCCGCTTGTATCCTATATCGGGGTTAAGCCTCCTTACCAGCTCCGGCCGCTGTGTGGCTATTCCCCAATTGCAGTTGCCCTTCTGACAGCTTCTGCAAAGGTGACAGCCAAGCGCCATAAGCGCGCTTGTTGCAATATATACAGCGTCTGCGCCAAGAGCTATTGCCTTAACAACGTCTGCCGAGGAACGAATAGATCCACCGACAACGATAGATACGTTGTTTCTTATTCCCTCTTCTCTCAAGCGCTGATCAACCGCCGCAAGGGCAAGCTCTATCGGAATTCCTACATTATCTCTTATTCTGGTCGGCGCTGCTCCCGTACCGCCGCGATATCCGTCTATCGCGATGATGTCAGCCCCGCCTCTGGCAATACCTGAGGCTATTGCCGCTACGTTATGTACCGCCGCGATCTTTACTATCACGGGCTTTTTATAGTCTGAAGCTTCTTTAAGCGAATAAACAAGCTGTCTGAGATCCTCAATTGAATAAATATCGTGGTGCGGTGCGGGAGATATAGCGTCAGAGCCCTCGGGAATCATTCTCGTTCTTGATATGTCCTCCCGAACCTTGATACCCGGAAGGTGTCCGCCTATTCCGGGCTTTGCGCCCTGTCCCATTTTTATCTCGATAGCCGCTCCCGCATTCAGATAATCCTTATGTACGCCGAATCTTCCGGATGCCACCTGAACTATCGTGTTTGCACCATACTTATAAAAATCCTCGTGAAGTCCGCCCTCACCGGTGTTGTAGAAAGTTCCCAGCTCCTTAGCCGCCCTTGCCAGGGATTCGTGAGCGTTGTAGCTTATAGAACCGTAGCTCATTGCAGAAAACATGATCGGAACCTCAAGCTTAAGCTGCGGAGGGAGATTGTTCTTTATCTCTCCCTTTGAGTTAAACTCAACCTTGCCGGGCTTTGCTCCTAAAAACACCTTCGTCTCCATAGGCTCTCTCAGCGGGTCGATAGGCGGGTTTGTTACCTGAGACGCGTTTATAAGCATCTTATCCCAATAAATAGGATACTTCTTCGGATTTCCCATTGAGGAAAGCAAAACTCCTCCCGTGCCTGCCTGACGATATATCTCGGCAATATGCTCGCCTGTCCAGTTTGCGTTTTCCTTGAAGGTGTGGTCGGTTTTCACTATCTTAAGCGCCCTTGTCGGGCAAAGCGAAACGCACCTGTGGCAGTTTACGCACTTTGCGCTGTCGCACATCATCATCTCAAGCTCCGCGTCATACCAGTGAGCCTCGTTTGCGCACTGTCTTTCACACACGCGGCAGCATATACATTTATCCCTATCCCTTTTAATTTCGTATTCAGGATATAAAAAATCAATTGCCATAATTTTTTCTCCTCTTTACTTACTGCTTTTATACGAATCTAGTGTGACTATCACAGGCTCTCCGCCTCTGGGCGACCAGAGCTTATCCAGCTCAGGCTCAATAATTCTTATCGCACATTCCTCGCTTGCCATATATACCATATCGTCCTTTTCGCCTATAACCATCGATCTAAGCTTTAGCCTGTCGTTAAGCGCCATCAGTCCGCCTTCAAAGCCCAGAATTATTGAAAACGGCCCTGTTATCAGAAGCCCCGGAAAAGCGCTTCTTAAATATGTAAGCTTATCTTTTTGCGCTTTCGGCATATTTTCAATGGTTGACCAGAACGGCGCTGCAATAACGCTTGCAGCATCGCTTAAAGAAAGCCTTTGCTTTCTCAGCAAATAGTCTATGATGTAAGTGATGACCTCGGTATCAGTCTGAAGAGTACATTTATATCCGTACATTTCAATATCTCTTCTGTTTGCGTCGTAGCTTGAGATCTCTCCGTTGTGAACTATTGAGTAATCAAGCATCGCAAACGGGTGAGCACCTCCCCACCAGCCGGGAGTGTTTGTCGGGTATCTTCCGTGAGCAGTCCATGCATATCCGTCGTATTCCTCGAGTCTGAAATAATCTCCGACATCCTCCGGATATCCTACCGCCTTAAACACGCCCATATTCTTTCCGCAGGAGAAAACATAAGCGCCGTCTATCTGCGAATTTATCCTGATAACGCTTCTGGATACAAACTCCTTTTCGTCAAGATGGCTGTCGGTAAGCTTGGTCGGCAGCGGATTTACAAAGTATCTCCATATAAGCGGCTCTGCCGTTATCTTGCTGCTGGGCCTTACCGGAATCTTCGACAGGTTTATGATGTCAAAATGGCGGTCAAGGAACCTTTCGCATTCCTCTCTTGCCTGATTTCCGTCGTAAAAAACGTGAAAGGCGTAAAGGTCCTTGTACTGCGGATAGATGCCGTAGCCCGCAAAGCCTCCTCCCAGACCGTTAGACCGATCGTGCATAGTTGCAATGCTCTTGACAATTATCTCTCCGTTTATCTTCTTGCCGCTCTTTGAGATAACTCCCGAAATAGCGCAGCCGGACGGAATTCTCACCTGTCCCTCTTTAAGCATTACTCTCTCCTCCTTATAAATTATGTGATCTTTTAAAAATAAAAAGTGCGCTCACCCAAAAGCTCTTTAACCGCTCCGTCATATTTATAAAATAGTATACCTGATACCTATAAAATATGCGGAGGCAAGAAAGCCTTTTATGAACGCCTTTGTTCTCATAAAATTCTTATCACGCTGTCATGCGTCTAAAATATATTATCACAAATAACTCTTCTTGTCAACCCTTTTTTGAATATAAGTTGCTGTATAAATTCATTTTTCCTTTTTTATCGTCATATTACTCAAAATCAAACGGGTAAATTTGCAGGATTGCCAGTCATAACTTGCAAAATGTTTTCGACAATATGCATAATATCTTTCGTGTATGAATAAACGGCATTAACAAAAAGCTTGTTTTTTAGCAAATGTGTATTAAATCCTTAAACCATTTGTTTTGATTGTTATGCTTTTTCTACAAATCTCCGAAAAAAAGAAAAAAAGTCTTGACAAATTGACAGCTTGAGAATATACTAAGTATTGTAAACAGCAAAGGCGCTGTGAGCAAATTAAATGCTCGCAGTGTCTTTTTTATTTAATTTATACGAATGGAGGACTTAGCAATGAGCAGCATTCCGGAGATATTCGGAGAAAACGTGTTTAACCTTAAGGTTATGAAGGCACGGCTTCCGAAGGAAACATTCAAGGCTCTGAAAAAGACTATCGAGGATGGCACTCCGCTTGACACCAACGTAGCAAACGTAGTGGCAAACGCTATGAAAGACTGGGCTATCGAAAAAGGCGCTACCCACTTTACTCACTGGTTCCAGCCGATGACAGGTATCACGGCTGAAAAGCACGACAGCTTTATTTCGCCCTCGGCAGACGGTCAGGTGATTATGGAGTTTTCAGGCAAAGAGCTTATAAAGGGAGAGCCTGACGCTTCTTCGTTCCCGTCAGGAGGACTGAGAGCTACATTTGAGGCAAGAGGCTATACCGCGTGGGACCCGACCTCATACGCATTTATAAAGGACGGATCGCTTTGCATTCCGACAGCTTTCTGTTCATACACCGGCGAGGCGCTTGACAAGAAAACTCCTCTTTTGCGCTCTATGGAGGCAGTAAACAAATCTGCTCTTAAGATTTTAAAGCTTTTCGGCAGCGACGCCAAGAGAGTAACCTCAACCGTTGGAGCAGAGCAGGAATACTTCATCATTGAAAGAGAAGATTACGCAAAGAGAAAAGACCTTATATATACAGGCAGAACCCTTTACGGTGCACCCGCTCCTAAGGGTCAGGAGCTTGAGGATCACTACTTCGGCTCTGTAAAGATGAGAATTTCAGCTTATATGAAAGACCTTGACGAAGAGCTGTGGAAACTCGGCATCATGGCAAAGACCAAGCATAACGAGGTCGCTCCTGCCCAGCACGAGCTTGCACCTATCTTCTCAACCACAAATATCGCAACCGACCACAACCAGCTTATGATGGAGGCTATGAGAAAGGTCGCAAAGAAGCACGGCTTCAAGTGTCTGCTTCACGAAAAGCCCTTTGCGGGAGTAAATGGCTCCGGCAAGCACAACAACTGGTCTATTTCAACCGATACAGGCGTAAACTTGCTTGAACCGGGAAAAACCCCGGCTGAAAACGCTCAGTTTTTAACATTCCTTGTTGCAGTTATCAAGGCAGTAAATGAGTACCAGGATCTCTTGCGTATGTCAGTTGCAACGGCAGGAAACGACCATCGTCTCGGTGCGAACGAGGCTCCTCCGGCAATCATCTCAATGTTCCTCGGTGATGAGCTTACGGCTATTCTGGAGGCTATCAAGGACGACAAGCAGTATGCCGGACACGGCTCGGGAGAAATGCAGATAGGCGTAGATGTTCTGCCAAGCTTCCCGATAGACAACACCGACAGAAACAGAACTTCGCCTTTTGCTTTCACGGGTAATAAGTTTGAGTTCAGAATGCCGGGTTCAAAGCTCTCTGTCGCAGGACCTAACACTGTACTTAATACAATAGTTGCAGAGGCTCTTGATGAGTTCTATGAAGTTTTGAAAGACGCTGAAGACTTTAACGCTACGCTTCATGAGCTTATCAAGAAGACAATAAATGAAAACTGGAACATAATCTTTAACGGCGACGGATACAGCGCAGAGTGGCCTGTTCTTGCTGAGAAGAGAGGACTGTTAAATCTAAGATCCACTCCGGAGGCAATCCCTCACTTTGCAGATCCCAAAAACGTAAAGGTATTCACAAAGCACGGAGTTTATACCGAAACTGAGATACACTCCCGCATTGAGATACTTCTTGAGGAGTACGTAAAGATTCTTAATATAGAAGCCCTGACAATGATAGATATGGCTAAAAAGGATATTCTTCCGGCTATTTCGACCTATGTCAAGGAGCTTGGCAAGACCGCAAAGCTTGCTAAGGAATGCGGCGCTGAAGCTAAGTTTGAGATTGAAGTCGTTAAGAAGCTTTCCGCGCTTGAAAGCGAGATCTATGAGAAGCTTACAAACCTTGAGACAATCACGGCAGACGCAGCGGGCATTACCGATATTCAGGATAAGGCAAACTTCTATCACGATGAAGTGTTTACCGCAATGGGCGAACTGAGAGCTCCCGCAGATGAGGCGGAAAAGCTCTGCGGAGAAAAGTACTGGCCGTATCCGACATACGGAAAGATGTTGTTCTACGTATAAAATCGAACAGATAACTTAATAAACAATGTACAATGAAGTGCAGATCCCCAAGGCAGACTATTGCCTTTTACGGGATTTGCACTTTTATTTTTATCAAAAAGGGAGAGATTTTTATGACACTATTTGCAGACAATGTTCTAGAAGGCGTGTCAGAGCTTATCGATCAGATCGACGGTACGATCTTCGGCGTATGGTTTCTGATCGGCGCTGCACTCGTGTTCTGGATGCAGGCGGGCTTTGCTATGGTAGAAACAGGTTTCACCAGAGCAAAAAATGCCGGAAACATTATAATGAAGAACCTGATGGACTTCTGTATAGGTACTGTCATGTTCATCATCATCGGCTTCAGCCTTTTGCTCGGCGAAGATCTGGTCGGCTTTATCGGAAAGCCGGGATTTGATATCCTGACAAACTACAAGGACTTTGACTGGTCAAACTTCGTATTTAACCTTGTTTTCTGCGCTACAACCGCAACTATCGTTTCGGGAGCAATGGCGGAAAGAACAAAGTTCCTTTCTTACTGCGTATACTCAGCCGTCATCTCAGGACTTATCTACCCGATCGAGGCTCACTGGATCTGGGGCGGCGGCTGGCTTTCAAAGTTCGGTTTTCATGATTTCGCAGGCTCCTGCGCAATCCATATGGTAGGCGGAATCGCGGCTTTAGTCGGTGCTGCAATTCTCGGACCGCGTATAGGAAAATTTACAAAAGGCAAGGACGGAAAGATAAAGGTTCACGCATTTCCCGGACACAATCTTACGATAGGCGCTTTGGGCGTGTTCATTCTGTGGCTGGGCTGGTATGGATTCAACGGTGCTGCCGCAACCAGCGTAGATCAGTTAGGCTCCATCTTTGTTACCACCACAATTGCTCCGTCAGTTGCAACGGTAACCTGCATGATCTTCACTTGGATAAAATACGGAAAGCCTGACGTTTCAATGTGCTTGAACGCATCGCTCGCCGGACTTGTAGCTGTTACCGCAGGCTGCGATGTAGTGGATGCAACGGGCTCGTTTATTATCGGAGTAGTTGCCGGACTGTTGGTAGTATTCGGCGTTTGGCTGCTCGACAATGTTTTCCACGTAGACGATCCGGTAGGCGCGGTTGCAGTTCATATGATGAACGGTATCTGGGGTACTCTGGCAGTAGGACTTTTCGCAACAGGTACAACTCCTGGATACAGCCTTGATATTAAAGGTCTTTTCTATGGCGGAGGATTTGAGCTATTAGGAAAGCAGGCTCTGGGCGTACTTACAGTTGGTGCTTGGGCAACCATCACTATGATCATCGTTTTCTTTGCAATCAAAGCAACGGTAGGTCTCCGCGCTTCACGCGAGGAGGAGATCATCGGTCTTGACGCTACTGAGCACGGTCTCGCTTCCTCCTATGCAGATTTTGCGCCGGCAATTGAGATCACTTCTGCGACCATTGAGCATACCTCCTCTATCCCCGAGCCTTCGATACCGCTGAAGCCGAAGGTTCCTGTTGAGAAGGCTGTTGAGGTTGAAAGCTATGTTGCTCCGGGCAGCGATAAGATATCAAAAGTTGTCGTTATATGCAAGAATCAGATGCTTAACACTCTGCTTTCGGCGTTTGAGTCTATCTCTGTAACTGGCGTTACAGTAACCAATGTACTCGGTATGGGTATGCAGAAGGGACAGCCGGAATACTACCGTGGAGTTGAGGTAGAAGCAAATCTGCTTCCGAAGACAAAGGTAGAGGTAGTAGTTTGCAAAGTGCCGGTTCAGAAGGTTATCGATACTGCTAAGGCGGCTCTTTATACTGGTCATATCGGCGACGGTAAGATATTCGTATACCCTGTTGATGAGGTTGTAAAGGTAAGAACCGGAGAAATAGGCTACGACGCTTTGCAGGACGACTAAACATAAGTACAAGGGACTTATACACTCTTAAATCAAGCCCCCATCCCACTTATAAATTATGGCAAAACACATTCGGGTTTACATTGACTCGGGTGTGTTTTGCTGTTAAAAACCCGCAGAAGCATTGCCTCTGCGGGTTTATCAAATGAATTCTCTGCTCCGTCATATAATGGCGAACTTTTTGTCTTAGTTTTATATCCTACGAGTTTGCTGCAATTATTCCGCTTATTATTCCGTATATCAGGTACAAAGTATACAAAAGCAACGGAATATTAAGCGCCACAGTCTTTATCCTTTCGGGATAGCTAAGATCATGAATGTCCTCCTGAATTTTAAATGAATACATATTTCTTGTAATGACAAACACTCCTATCAGCAAAACGGAATAAAGCAGCACAAAATAAATCACGGTTATTACCTTTGAGCCAACCGCATTTCCAATGTTTGAAATAAGCGGCAGGGAATTATTTAGCATATGAACTATTATTGACGGCACAATCGAGCCGTATTTTACATCTACCGCAGCAAATACTATTCCGCAAACAAAAGCTCCTAAAAACTGTGTTAGGTTTCCGTGCATAAGACCAAATAGTGCAGCGGAAACAACAATAGCAAGCTTTTTTCCGTAAGGCGCAATGGTTTTTAAAACAATCCCCCTGAAAACAAACTCCTCCGCAATCGGGGCGACTATAAGCAGATACAGTATCTCAAAAGCCACAGCCGATACGGTCGGGTTATCTATGGAGAAATCCGCCTCAGGTATGATCGTTCCCTTCTCAGAGAGAAAATTAGTGATGTAGTTTACAATAGTGGTTATTATGTTGTTTAAAACCAACACTACCGGAAAAGCCAGAAACGCACCTTTCACGCCGTTCTTATCCTCAAGCTTTAGTGTGCTTAGAAGTTTTATGCCCATAAGCCTTGCTGTAATTAAGGTAAGCACTAAAGCCGCCAAAACTACGCAGCAGGAGAAAAACATAGAAAACGAGGTATAGGACGAAAAGTTATCCTTATTTGTCAGATAAGCGTTTATCCTTACTGCATCAAATGTAACGTCCGAGGTTTTCATCCAGTAATAAAGATATAAAAACGCTTTTTTTGTGTAAGTAAAAAAGATTATACTGTATAAAAGCAACAAAATTCCGAGCTTTGAAGCGTTCATTCTAAGCCCGTGCTTTTCAATATCCTTAGGTAAAAGCGAAGAACTGCTATAAAAATCCATACCGCGTTACCTCTTTGTTACCGCATTGAATCGATAGCAGAAAAAATTCTGTTTGCAACCAACGGATTATTCATTGTATATAAATGTATACCGTCTGCTCCGTTTGAAATAAGGTCGACTATCTGGTCAACTGCATATGCTATTCCGGCATCAAATAGTGCCTGAGGGTTATCTGCAAACCTGCTCATAATCTTTGTAAACTTTCTGGGCAGGCTTGCTCCGCACATTGAAACCATACGCTCAATCTGTCCAATATTGACCACCGGCATAATTCCCGCCTCTATCGGCACTTTTATTCCGGCTATTCTCACGCGTTCCATAAAAGTATAAAATGCGCTGTTATCAAAAAAAAGCTGAGATATAAGATGCTGTGCACCGGCCTCAACCTTTTTCTTTAGTGCAAAAATATCTTCAACAGGTCCTTCAGCCTCAGTATGAACCTCAGGATAGCAGGCGCCGCTTATTTCAAAGCTGTGTCCGCTGTTTTTTATATACTCAATCAAATCGCTTGCGTATTTAAAATCATTTTTTGGAGCAACGCCCTCTATTTTATCTCCCCTCAAGGCAAGAATGTTTTCAATACCGCATTCCTTAAGTTTCTTGAGTATATAATCAATATCTCCCTTTTCTGAATTAACACATGTGAGATGTGCAATAGCAGGCATATTATACCTTTCCTCTATTACCCTGCATATTTCAAAGGTGGATAAATCCGCTGTGTTTCCGCCGGCACCATAGGTAACCGAAATAAAGTCAGGCTTAACTGCCTTTATACCATCAAGCGTCTTGTATATAGTGCTTACATCTTCCATCGTCTTTTTTGGAGGGAAGACCTCAAGCGAAAAAACCGTTTTTTCTCCGTTAAACAATGATGATATTTTCAAATCAGTTCCATCCTTTCCGTATCAATAAATTTATTTTATACTCTATGTAAGATGTAATTGTGACTAAATTGTAAATAAAGTGTGTACTTTTTAGGCAAATACTTGATTTTTTTACCTGCGGCGTTATAATGTAATTAGCACTCGACGCAGTAGAGTGCTAATTACATGAAAGGAATCAGGAAAAATGGAAACAAAGGAATTTAAAGCAGAATCAAAAAGACTTCTAGAAATGATGATAAACTCAATTTACACGCACAAGGAAATTTTTCTGCGTGAGCTTATTTCAAACGCCAGCGATGCTATCGACAAGCTGTACTTTAAATCACTTACAGATTCTTCCGTAGGTCTTAAAAAGGACGATTTTGAAATCTTTATCACTCTTGACAAGGATAACCGTACCCTTACTATCAGCGACAACGGAATAGGAATGACCAAGGAGGAGCTTGAAAACAACCTTGGAACGATTGCAAAGAGCGGCTCTCTTTCGTTTAAGTCCGATAACGAGCTGGGCGAAGATGTTGATATAATCGGTCAGTTCGGCGTTGGTTTTTACTCAGCTTTCATGGTGGCAAAAGAGGTTGAGGTGAAAAGCAAGGCATTCGGCGAAAACGAAGCTTACGTATGGAGATCAGAGGGCGTTTCGGGATACACGATAGATACCTGTGAAAAGTCCGACGCGGGAACGGTAATCACTCTTAAAATCAAGGACAATACAGACGACGAAAACTACGACGAGTTTTTAGAGCAGTACAAGATCGAATCACTTGTCAAAAAGTATTCTGACTATATCCGCTTTCCCATTAAGATGGAGGTTGAAACGCCTCACTTTGAAGAGGGCAAAGAAACTACTTACACCAAAGAGATAAAGACCTTAAACAGTATGGTCCCTATCTGGAAGAAAAACAAATCGGAGCTTAAGGACGAGGACTACAATGCCTTCTACTCCGACAAATTTATGGATTATCAGCCGCCGATCTCTCACGTTCATTCTAAGAATGAGGGTACTGCGACCTACGACGCTCTGTTGTTTATCCCCTCAAAGGCGCCGTACAACTACTATTCAAAAAATTATGAAAAGGGACTTCAGCTTTATTCAAGCGGCGTTATGATCATGGAAAGCTGCTCTGATCTTCTTCCTGATTACTTCAGCTTTGTAAAGGGACTTGTCGATTCACAGGATCTTTCGCTAAATATATCCAGAGAGATGCTTCAGCACGACCGGCAGCTTAAAATCATTGCAAGAAACATTGAAAAGTCGATAAAGAATGAGCTTTTAAAGATGCTCAAGAACCGCCGCGAGGACTATGAAAAGTTCTTTAAGGAATTCGGTCTTCAGATAAAGTTCGGAATTTACCAGTCGTTCGGTGCAGCCAAGGACACCCTTGAAGAGCTTTTGATGTTTACATCCTCGTTTGAAAACAAGCCTGTGACACTCTCTGAATACGTATCAAGAATGGCGCAGGATCAGAAGTACATCTATTACGCGTGCGGTGACAGTACGGCAAGAATTGATATGCTTCCTCAGGCAGAGGCGGTAAAGGACAAGGGATATGAGCTTCTGTACTTCACCGACGATGTTGACGAGTTTGCGATAAAAATGCTAGGAAACTACAAGGAGAAGGAATTTAAGTCGATAAGCGCAAGCGACCTTGACCTTTCTACTGAGACTGAAAAGGAAGAAGCCAAGAAAAAATCAGAAGACTCAAAGAAAATGTTTGAGCATATGAAAAAACACCTCGGCGACAAAGTCTGCGATGTAAGACTTTCAAACAAGCTAAAAACTCACCCGGTTTGCCTGACCGCAGACGGAGAGGTTTCTCTTGAAATGGAAAAGGTATTAAATACGATGCCAAACGCCGACGCAAACATAAAAAGCCGTAAGGCGCTGGAGATAAACCCCGAGCACCCGATATTTGAAAAGCTGAAATCCCTTTTTGAGAGCGATAAGGACAAGCTTGATCTGTATACAGAGCTTCTTTACGATCAGGCTCTCCTGATCGAGGGAATCGACATTGAAAACCCACTTGACTTTTCAAACAAAATCTGCTCTTTGATGATCTAAGCTTATATAAACAAATCCAAATCGTGATTTATAAAAAACCCCCGTTATCAGACAATGCGGTGTAATAAAATACACCACAAAAATGTCTGATGAAGGGGGATTTTAATTATCTCGCTTTGATTTTTTTGTCGACATCGTCAGCTCAAAGCTGTGATTAACAAGGTTTTTTATAAGCTCGTCAGATGCGTCACCCTGAAGCTCCACGGTATTCCAGTGCACCTTGTTCATATGATATGCCGGATAGATGCTTTTGTAATTGTCCCTTAAAAACTGAGATTGCAGCGGATCACACTTTAGATTCACCACATACCTGCCGCTTAGGCACATAATAAGGGCATACCACTTTTTATTTGATTTGTGTCTTGCAACTATGCTGTCATCATCTTCAAACGGACAGTCCACCGACGAATTTTCAAAGGTGTTAAAGTAATCAATAAGCTCATCTTTTGTCAAAAAATCACTGTCCTATCTGACTTTATGTAAATCTGTTTTTAATTCATCTTAAAAGAAACTCAGGGTGCAGAAATTTCTGCGCCCTGAATTTTTATGGTTAGTTGTTTATAAGTTTATCCTCGTCGCTCCAGCTGTAAAGCTTTCTTATCTCTGCGCCTACCGTCTCAGCAGGATGCTCGGATGCAAGCTTTCTCATAGCCTTAAAGTGAACCTGGGAGCCCGCCGAAGACATATCCAGCAAAAATTCCTTTGCAAAAGAACCGTCCTGAATATCCGAAAGTACCTTTTTCATAGCTTTCTTGGTTTCCTCTGTAATGATCTTCGGTCCTGTAATGTAGTCACCGTATTCAGCGGTATTGGAAATCGAATATCTCATTCCGGCGAATCCCGACTGATAGATAAGATCAACTATAAGCTTCATCTCGTGAATGCACTCAAAATAAGCATTTCTCGGATCGTAGCCTGCTTCAACAAGCGTCTCAAAGCCTGCCTGCATAAGCGCACAAACGCCTCCGCACAAAACCGCCTGCTCGCCAAAGAGGTCTGTCTCTGTCTCGGTTCTGAAGGTTGTCTCCAGAACTCCCGCTCTTGCTCCACCGATTCCCGCAGCGTACGCAAGTCCGATGTCGGTAGCGTTTCCCGTTGCGTCCTGCTCAACAGCGATAAGACACGGAACTCCCTTTCCTGCCTGATACTCGCTTCTTACGGTATGTCCCGGTCCCTTAGGCGCAATCATAATTACGTTTACGTCTTTCGGCGGAACAATGCATCCGAAGTGAATGTTAAACCCGTGCGCAAATGCAAGCGTCTTTCCCTCTGTAAGGTTAGGCTCAATCTCGCTCTTGTAAAGCGCTGCCTGCTTCTCGTCGGGAATCAAAATCATAATAACATCGGCGGCCTTTGCAGCCTCAGCGGTTGTCATAACCTTAAGTCCCTGACTCTCCGCCTTTGCCCATGATTTACTCCCCTCGTAAAGTCCTACTACCACATTTACTCCGCTTTCCTTGAGGTTTAAAGCGTGAGCATGTCCCTGGCTGCCGTATCCGATAATTGCTACCGTCTTTGAGCTGAGAACATTGATGTCACAGTCCTGCTGATAATAAATCTTTGCCATTTTTCTGTCCTCCTGAAATGTTTAGAGTTTTATAGTTAGAGATTTACATAATCTCACATCAACATAATATTTTACAAGTATTATATTTACAATTTGTGAATAAACATTACTTATTTTTTTAACGTCATAGTTTCCGCACCCTTTTGAATAGCGATCGTTCCGGTTCTCACCTCTTCAAGGACCCCATAGGGCTTGGTTATCTCCTCAAATCTCAAAACGTTCGGGTATGTATCCGCAAGCAAAAGTGTCATGGTTGTCTGAGAAATATCTATAACGCTGGCGCCTGTGATATCCGCAATGGTAAGAATCTCGCTTCGCTTTTCAAGCGGAACAGACAGCTTTATCAAAACAAGCTGACGCTCCAACTTTTCGCCCTTTTTCAATGTCCTTACCTTTATTACTTCGACAAGCTTGTTAAGCTGCTTTTCAACCTGCTCGACCGTATGCTCGTCCCCAGAGACGATTATGGTTATCCTTGATATTTGTGGATCGTCCGTTACTCCCACTGCAAGGCTGTCGATGTTAAAGCCTCTGCGTGAAAACAGCCCCGATATTCTTGATAAAACTCCTGCATGGTTTTCCACCAAAACAGAGATCGTGTGTTTCATTTCATTCATTGTATGTTCCTCCCAAAATCAGAGCGTGCTTTCAAAATCGTCCACCGCACACTCGATAACGCACGGTCCGCTTTGCTTAATAAGCTCAAAAGCTTTATGCATACTCTTCTCGTCACTTACTCTTACGCCCTTAATGCCGTAAGCCTCTGCAAGTTTTATGAAATCCGGAGACCCCTCAAGCGATACAGCAATAAGTCTGCCGCCGTAAGCCTTATCCTGAACCTCCCTCACCATGCCGAGGTAGTTGTTTTTCATAACGATAACCTTTATATCGGCTCCGTGCTGAACCGCCGTAGCAAGCTCCATAAACGACATCTGAAAGCCTCCGTCGCCGCATACCGCCAAAACCTCTGACTTTTTATCAGCAAGCTTTGCTCCTATCGCAGCAGGAACAGCATACCCCATTGTGCCCATTCCACCACTTGTGAGAAAGCGTCCTTTTTTTATTTTATAATGGGTTGCCGTCCATATCTGGTTCTGACCAACATCTGCGACGACGTGGGTGTTTTCTCCCATAACGTCGCTTAAATGGCAGATAAACTCCTTCGGATTAACTCTGCCCTTTTTCGGTTTTTTAAACTCCGGGGCTATGTCAAATTCTTTGATCTCGCCTATCCAGTCGGCATGGCTCATCTCAGGCGCATCCTTTAAAATCTGCAAAACGACAGTTTTAACATCGCCTACCAGAGGAATATCCGCCTTTATGTTTTTGCCTATTTCCGCAGGATCTATATCTATATGTATTATCCTGGTGTTTTTCTCGACAAAGGAAGGGTTTGATATTGCTCTGTCGCCAACCCTTGCTCCTACAAGCAGCAACACATCACACTCTGATACGGCTCTGTTTGCCGTCTTAGAGCCGTGCATACCGAGCATTCCGAAAAACCTCTCATCGTCCGACTCAAAAACCGATATGCCCATCATGGTTGTTACCACCGGAAGGTCAAAACGCTTAGCAAGCTCTCTGACCTCCTTCTGAGCGTTTGAAAGAAAAACTCCTCCGCCTACGCATAAAAGCGGCTTTTTCGCATCCTTTATCTCTTTTATAACGCGCTTTACCTGAAGAGCGTTTCCCTTACTTGTAGGCTTATAGCTTCTTATTTCAGCCGATCTCGGATATGAAAACTCTATCATCTGGTTCTGAACGTCCATCGGAACATCTATAAGCACAGGACCCGGTCTTCCTGAGCCTGCCAGATAAAACGCCTCTTTAAAAATTCTGCCTATCTGTAAGCCGTCCTTTACCAAATACGTATGCTTTATAAAAGGAGCCGCCGAGCCGGTGATATCTGCCTCCTGAAATGCATCGGAGCCGATCTGCTCTGAGTTCACCTGCCCGGTTATACAAACGACCGGAACGCTGTCGGCATAAGCGGTTGCGATGGCTGTAAGAAGGTTTGTGGCGCCCGGGCCGCTTGTTGCGATACACACAGCAGGCTTACCGGTAATTCTCGCATAGCCGTTTGCCGCATGACCGCCGTTAGCCTCGTGTCTTACAAGCACACTTTTTATATCGCTTTTGTAAAGCTCATCATAAAACGGACAGATAGCCGCACCGGGATATCCAAAGACGACCTTAATGCCCTCTGCCCTTAAACACTCCACCATAGCTTCGCTAACCTTGATTTTATCCGCCATTAAAAGCCGCCTCCTTTTCATAATATCTTTAATATTATACATCTTTTTAAAACTTATGTCAATGGTGAACACCGTACCAAAAGCATAAACCGCCGCCGATGCTGCCGACATCAACAGCTTAATCAAACGCCTGATCCTCACGTATATAAAGGGCCCCCATTTGCCGCGTAAAACCTGTAATGTGCAGTTGACGTGTGATTTATAAAACAATTCTGCTCACGCTTTTTCTGTCCCGCGTTGTGCCAATATACGTCTGACCGTATTTATTCTTACGGATAAAGTGATATATATCGTCTTTTTTGACCTTACACCTCAAATGTTAAAAAAGAGGCCGGAGCACCGACCTCTAAAAAAGTTTAAATCACGCTTCTACATAATACCGCACTCGTCGTAATCCTTCCACTTTTCATAATAAGCCTTGTTGCTCATAAGCTTATATACAAACAGGGAAACAGAGACCACGACCAAAACCAGTGCGCCCATAATCGTCCAGAAGCCCTTATCGATTTTGTTCTCCATAATAAATTCTCCTCTCACTTGCCTATATCTTTATTTAAATTCATTTTACCACACTTTTTTTAACATGTCAACCATGAATACTTTATTTCATTTTTGCATATGTATTATCAAACAGACATAAGGAGAAAAATATGGACAACCTAAAAAAGTACGCCATAAAGGCTGCGGCTATTATACTGAGCGCCGTTTGCCTGCCGGCAATAATTTTCGGAAAAATAAATATTCTGCCAGGCTTTGCCGATGCTTTTGCGGATGCCTGCCGCTCGTCAGCAGCTCTTAGCTTTGGTGATAATACGGCAGTTTTCAAAGAGATAAGCAACGTCATAAACCAAAAGGTTATAAACACTCCGTCCACCGACTACGGAAAAATTAAGATAAACAACAACTCCCCTATTGCCATTGATATGGCGCCGAATGAAACGCAGGCTCAGACCAATACCGATAAAGTTCCGCTTAAAATCTACAAAGACGACGGAGTTGCGCTTGAAAATCCGATACCGTACCCGGATCCTCAGGATGAGAACTGCGGCCCTATTGAGCGGGCGACCTACGGGGTTTATACAGACCCAAGCTTTCTTACTCTTGACAGCGGCGGTCAGATACGAAACTGCACCGATCTTTCAAACGACTATCTCTTAGAAGAAAGCCGCAAATCCCCCGACTTTGAAATAGACAAAAACACAGACGCCCCACAGGTTCTCATTTATCATACCCACACCACAGAAAGTTATGAGCCCTATACCCGTGATTTTTACGATACCGTGTTTTACTCAAAGACTACGGATGAGAAAAAGAATATGGTTGAAGTTGGCGAAAAAATATGCGAAGAGCTCGGCAAAAACGGTATAGGCTATGTTCACGCAAAGACAATTCACGACTACCCAGACTACAACTCCGCCTATGACTTAAGCTATGCGACAGTATCTTCTATTCTTAAGGAATATCCTACTATAAAGGTGGTTCTTGATATTCACAGAGACGCCATTGAACGTTCCGACGGGACAAGAATAGCTCCGGTTTGCGATGTTAACGGAAAAAGCGCAGCCCAGCTGATGATAATTTCCTGCGCAGACGACGGAAGCGGATACGTTCCCGATTATATAAAAAACTTTCACCTTGCTTCAGCTCTTCAGTCGCAGCTTGAAGACGATTACCCTGACCTCGCAAGGCCGGTGCTTTTCGACTATCGAAACTACAATCAAAGTCTTTCCCCCGGCGCTCTTCTTATCGAAATAGGAAGTCATGGAAATTCTTTGGAAGAAGCCTTTTACACCGGTGAACTTTTGGGAAAATCTCTGTCAAAGCTGCTGCTGTCGCTGTAAGCAGAAAAACGGCCGCTTCACTGCGGTCGTTTTTAATATGTTCGGCACTACTCCTTAAAAACAGATCTGGTTTGCGTTTTTACAAAAACGCCTGTTATTTGACCCGGAAACTTTTTCCCCTTGTCAAAATCTATTTTATAAAATATATGTAAAACCCAAAACCTAAATAGAGTATATTTAAAATAGAAATTAAGTTTGTGCTTTTAATAAAAAGCTCAACTTGGGTTGAAAAATTTATCGAATTATGTTAGTATGATTTAAGTAATGACGTTCCCGACAATAAACGGGATGTATCACTTTACGCTTTGAAAGGATCTTTATAATGGAGCTTATAAATAATATAGATATGTTTTTTATAAACACAGCCCTTGATATGAGAAACAGCACTCTAAGCTTTTTTCTAAGCATTATCACCACAGCGGCAGACTCCGGCATTTTCTGGATAATCCTGGGGGTTACGCTGCTTATATTCCGGCGGACCAGAAAAATAGGCTTTTTTGTTTTAGTAAGTCTGCTTTTTACCTGGCTGTTAAACGAAGCGCTTAAAAACACCATCTGCCGACCAAGGCCATACGACACTTACCCGTGGATAACCACCGTGATACCGCCGCTTTCAAACTACTCGTTCCCATCTGGACACGCATCGTCTTCCTTTGCGGCGGCCACCGCGATTTTTCTTTTCAATAAAAAAGCAGGCGTATGGACATATTTCGCGGCTGCTTTGGTTGCGATATCCAGAGTGTATTTCTGTGTTCACTATTCAACTGATGTTCTTGCTGGCGCTGCCGAGGGCATTTTAGTGGCAGTTATAATTATAAAGCTTATCTACCCTGTCATAAATAAAAAATATCGCTCTTACCTTTATAAAAGCGATAAAAAATACACCGTCTGCGAGGGCTTTTCGGCTTTTCCCATAAGCAGCGATGTTTTTGCGAGAATAAACGGCATATCCTATCGGCCAAACGACAAGATAACTATAGATATGCTTCATTACCTTAAACTTCGTTACATAGGATTTGACGGGCTTGAGCACGATGGAGAAATGATCGTAAACCGCCTTATTTCAAAAAAGACCCTGAGGATTTTCAAGCGGCTTTACGATAAAGGCTATATGATCGAAAAAATACGGCTTATTGATGAATACGGCGCAGACGATGAAAAAAGTATGACTGACAACAACTCCTCGGCATTTTGCTTTCGCACCATTGCAAACAGTAAAACTCTTTCAAACCACGCTCTGGGACTTGCAATAGACATAAACCCCCTTTACAATCCATACATACAAAACGGGCGTGTTTTGCCCTTTGCGGCTGAAAAATATGCCGATAGAAGCGCTGACTTTCCGCACAAGATCACAAAGAACGATTACGCCGTAAAGCTTTTTAAATCATACGGCTTTACGTGGGGAGGAGATTGGCAAAACGGCTCTAAGGACTATCAGCATTTTGATATTAAGGTTTAACAGATCAAATAAAGACAAAAAGGCAGCACAGAAAACATTTCTGCTCTCTGTGCTGCCTTTCTTTATTCTCAAATTCAAAATCGCACATTCGTATAACGAAAATCTCTTTGCTATAATACAGGCAAAGTGGGTTAAACGATATGCGAGAGCCAAAATACCACATAGCATTGGACGGAGATGAACGGAGAAATGTCATCGATATTCTGAATAGCCTACGAAATAAGCTGATTGCGGCAGGAAAGTACGCTGACGCCGTGGATGACATTCTCTTAAAAGTTGCAAATGCACTAATCAAAAAATTCAAAACAAAGTACAGGGAGGCACAAAGCTGAAAAGAGTTTATTTGAGCAAATGACGGGAAATATGAAAGGCAGGGCGATTATCTGTTCCCCTGCCTGCCGTACCGGCGCAAGAAAAGTTTTCCCGTCTGGTAAAGGAATATGCCGACAGGCAAGGTGTGTCAGAAAAGTTAAAAGCGGATGATCCTTCCGAACTGTACGAATAATGAACAATATACGAAATGCTGTGGAGAAAATCATCAATGCCGAATTGATTTATGTAAAAAGCTTAATAGTTGAATAATTAAGAATACTACAAAATCACACTGACCAAATTACTCGCATGACATTGAAAATAGTCTTTAAGACCCAACCGAGTTCACTCAATGAATTTTATCATTGTGGGCGCTCACTCACGTATATACGGCATGAATGACAAACCAGTATCCTTGCAATCGTGATTACTGCAAGCCCGCATAATAAAAAGCCATTCGCAACAAGCAGATTGTACATAAATAATTTGGAAAATATTCACTTTCGCAGCCTTGCTTTCTTCTGACAGACGAAGTATAATATTTTTATAGACATACTGGAGGTGCACCATGGAATACATCACATTGAATAACGGAATCAAAATGCCTATGGAGGGCTTCGGCGTCTTTCAGATGCGCGACCAGGCAGAGTGCGAGCAGGCGGTTCTGGACGCCATTAGCGTGGGGTATCGGCTAATCGACACGGCGGCGTCTTACGGAAACGAAGAAGCGGTCGGCGCTGCCGGGAAGAATATCACAGAGTTTTCCGGCATCATGTCCAACCCCACCTACGCCAAAGTGCAGGAGGGCGCTCGACTTGCACGCGAGAATGAAATTGATTTCATTTTAGCCTTGGGCGGCGGCAGCGTCATCGACTGGTGGCGGTGTTCGTCTCAATGGTGAATATGTTCCTGTGCAAGCGATTAAAATTGATGAGGCATTAAAGGCAATCCCAATGCCGGAGTCATAAAGGATGTATATATGAAGCAACTGAAAGAAAAAGAATTCGAGGAATTTCAGCAGTACCTCTATAACAAGGCGCATGGGTACATTTGTACGCCGGATACGCTGGAACTAATATGCGGCGGGAACGACAGCGAGCCGGAGCAAATCGGGAAACAGGTGCTTGAGATGAGGGGTAGGATGCGTAACGAGCATATCTCCCACATGACGAGCGATAAGCATAAAAAGTATGTAATCCGCAGCCTTCGCAAGGGTGAAACCGAACTGCTGAAGGACTTCTTGTATGAAGCAATCTTCATACCAAAGGGAGCGGAGCCACCTATGCGGGATATCATCGAGAAGCCGGAACTGCATGTGTACACGGATGATTTCGGTACCCGGAAAGGCGATAATTGTTTGGTGGCTGATTTCGGTGGCAAGGTGGTCGGAGCGGTCTGGACGAGGATCATGAACGATTACGGTCATGTAGATGATGACACTCCGTCCTTCGCCATTTCGCTTTACAAGGAATATCGCGGTCAGGGCATCGGCTCACAGCTTATGGTGAAGATGCTCGAACTGCTGAAATGGCAGGGATATGAACGGGCATCCTTGGCAGTGCAGAAAGCAAACTACGCCGTGAAAATGTATAAGGATGTCGGATTTAAGATTGTTGATGAGAATGCCGAAGAATACATTATGGTGTGCGAATTATGATTAGAATCAAGGAGGTCAGTTAAGGTTATGAATCTTAAAATTGCACTGCTCCAATTACTTCCAGGTGGAAGTTTGGTGGAACAGCTGAATATAGGTAAAAACGCTTGCACAAGGGCGAAAGATATGGGCGCAGATATTGCTTTGTTCCCAGAAATGTGGAGTGACGGCTATTTTCTGCCGCAGGAAGAAGATGCTGTGGACAAATTGGCTATTACGACAGACAGTGAATTTATTCTATCATTCGGTGAGCTTGCGAAAGAACTACAGATGGCAATAGGAATCACGCTTCTGGAAAAACACAATCCGAAACCGCTCAATTCCCTTATTCTTTTTGACAGAAGCGGAAAAGAAAGGTTGCATTACTCCAAGGTTCATACATGCGCCTTTGATGATGAAAAGGTTCTTTCACCGGGTAACGGTTTTCGTGTAACGGATCTGGACGTAGGTGGTGGAACTGTGAAGATAGGTTCCATAATCTGCTTTGACAGAGAGTTTCCAGAAAGTGCAAGAATCCTTATGTTGAATGGGGCAGAGGTTATACTTGCACCGAATGCCTGTCCGATGGAGATAAATAGGCTTTCTGCTTTGAGAACGAGAGCCTATGAAAATAAGGTTGCTGTAGTCACCTGCAATTATCCAAAGGGACAGCCTGACTGTAATGGACACTCAACAGTATTTGATGGTGTCGCATGGTTACGCGATGAACCGGGGGTACGGGATATGTGTATTCTTGAAGCATCTGAGGAAGAAGGCATTTACCTTGCTGAAATTGATATGGACATGCTACGGGATTATAGAGAACATGAGGTGCTGGGAAGTAAATATCGTCACCCGGAGACCTACAGAATACTTGTAGCGGAGGACCAGAGGAATGCTTGAAACGAAACGCTTAATTCTGCGCCGCTGGGAAGAAAGTGATGCGGAGGGATTTATACAAATACGCCAGCAATCCCGATGTAGGGACGATTGCCAGATGACCTTTCGGTATTTGTCGTTGCTGTGCCAGACCTTTGAGCCGTACCATGAGCCGCATTGTCCGCATTTTATCTTGCCGGAGAAATCGTGGACTCCGCTGTGTCTGTTCTTCCCGGAGCAGCATTTCTCAAGCTCTATCTGCACACGGTGGAAAGCGGGAAAACCCGCAGGAATTCAAATTTGTGGCATGACAAAAAGATACGGTGCAGCGCCCTTTCCGGCTCTGCACCATATCCCCTACATAATTACTTACTTATCTGGCGTTCCATAAAAAAGGAACTGCCTTTTTTGCTAATTGGTTATTTTTCCTACCTTCCGCAGCAGTGCTTGTATTTTTTGCCGCTTCCGCAAGGACAAGGATCGTTTCTTCCAACCTTCTTTTTAACAGTTCTGCCACCTGAAACAGAGCCGTCTCCCCTGATTGGATTTGCCTTAAGTACCTGCTCGCGCTTAGGTTCCTCCTGTGTTCTCACCTTAACTGTAAACAGCATTCTTATGGTGTCCTCACATATAGAAGCTATCATAGCATCGAACATATCAAAGCCCTCTATACGATACTCGACCACCGGGTTTTTGTTTCCGTAAGCTCTTAAGCTTATTCCGCGTTTTAACTCGTCCATATCGTCTATATGAGCCATCCACTTGGTATCAACTACCTTTAAGAGAATAATTCTCTCAAGCTCTCTTAGTATCTTAGGAGTAAGCTCCTCCTCGCGCTTTGCATATTTTTCTAGCGCACGCTGATTGAGCATATCGATAATTTCCTGCTTTGTAACCGAATCAAGCTCAACTGCATCATACCTGAAATCCTCATCGGTCGTGATAAGCCCCATAAGGTGCTCTCTTAAGCCGTTTAAATTCCAGTTGTCGTGAACATCCTCGTCAACTATATACGTGTTTACTGAATCGGTCACATAGTCGGTGATCATCTTCAGAATGTGGTCGTGAATATCCTCGCCCTCGAGAACCATAGAACGCTGCGAGTATATGATCTCTCTTTGCGTGTTCATAACGTCGTCGTAGTTCAATACGTTCTTTCTTATGTTAAAGTTTCTTCCCTCTACCTTTTTCTGAGAGGATTCTATTACGTTTGAAAGCATCTTAGACTGTATCGGCATATCTTCATCCACTCTTAATGTGTTCATCATAGAGTGTATTCTCTCGCCGCCGAACAGTCTCATAAGGTCGTCCTCAAGCGAAAGGTAGAATATAGAGCCGCCCTCATCGCCCTGACGTCCGGCACGTCCTCTTAACTGGTTATCGATTCGCCTTGATTCGTGTCGCTCAGTACCGATTATCATAAGTCCGCCGGCGTCCTTTACGTCTTTTGCCTTTTCTCTGCACTCTTCGCTGTATTTGCTGTAAAGCTCACGATACTTTTCACGAACGGATAAAACCTCCTCGTTATCCGTCTCAGCAAAGCCGGTGGCCTCGTTTATAATATCCTCGTCGATCTCCATTTTCTTAAGGTCGGATTTTGCAAGGTACTCGGCGTTTCCGCCAAGCATAATATCGGTACCACGTCCCGCCATGTTGGTCGCAATTGTAACAGCGCCGAACTTGCCCGCCTGCGCAACGATCTCCGCCTCACGCGCGTGCTGCTTTGCGTTTAATACGTTATGCTTTATACCTCTGTTTTTAAGCATTCTTGACAAAATCTCAGACTTTTCTATTGAAATGGTTCCGACAAGCACCGGCTGTCCTTTTTCGTGACACTCGACGATTTTTTCAATTACAGCATTAAACTTTGCCTTTTCTGTTTTGTAAACCATATCAGGATAGTCTATTCTGATAAGAGGTTTGTTCGTAGGGACCTCTATTACGTCCAGCTTGTAGATTTCCTTAAACTCGTCCTCTTCCGTCATCGCAGTACCGGTCATACCCGAAAGCTTTTTGTAAAGACGGAAATAGTTCTGAAAAGTAATAGTAGCTATTGTCTTCGACTCGTGGGCAACCTTTACTCCCTCTTTGGCCTCAATAGCCTGATGAAGTCCGTCGTTAAAGCGCCTTCCAAACATGAGTCGTCCGGTAAATTCGTCTACAATTATGACCTCGCCGTCTTTTACAACGTAGTCTATATCGCGCTTCATAACACCGTTCGCCTTAAGAGCCTGATTTATGTGGTGAAGCAGCGTAACGTTTTCCGAATCCATAAGGTTTTCAAGGTTAAACGCCTTTTCCGCCTTTTTTACACCGCTCTTGGTTATGGTTGCGGTCTTTGCCTTTTCATCAATGATGTAATCGCCCTCAACCTCGTCGTTATCCGCCTTAGTATCAAGCTCAACGACCTTGGTCGGAGTAAGAGATTTTGCAAAACGGTCTGCTATCGTGTAAAGCTCGGTAGATTTGTCTCCTCTTCCGGAAATGATAAGAGGAGTCCTAGCCTCATCTATAAGTATAGAGTCCACCTCGTCCACGATCGCAAAGGCGTGTTCTCTTTGGACCTTGTCCTTTTTGTAGATGACCATATTATCCCTAAGATAGTCAAATCCAAATTCGTTGTTGGTTCCATAAGTTATATCGCAGGCATACGCCGCTCTTCTCTCGTCGTTGTTGAGGTCGTGAAGAATACAGCCTATGCTGAGCCCCATAAAGCGGTAAACCTTTCCCATTTCCTCACTCTGGAACTTAGCAAGATAGTCGTTTACGGTTACAACGTGAACCCCCCTGCCGCTAAGAGCATTGAGGTAAGAGGCAAGGCACGCCACAAGCGTTTTACCTTCACCTGTTTTCATCTCAGCTATTCTTCCCTGATGTAAAACTATCGCACCGATAATCTGTACTGGGAACGGCCTTTTTCCAAGGACTCTGTCAGCCGCTTCCCGGCAGGCCGCCAGCGCCTCCGGCAGAATGTCGTCAAGCGTTTCAAGATTTTCAAGCCTTGTCTTGAACTCACCGGTTTTAGCCTTTAGCTGTGCATCTGTTAAAGCCTTATATTCATCTTCAAGAGAAAGCACTTTATTTAAAATAGGATCTATTCTCTTGAGCTCTTTTTTACTGTAATTTCCGAAAATTTTATCCATCAAGCTCATTGTTAACTTTCCACCCTTTAAAATATTCAGTATAACCCAATCTTATGTCGCAGTTATACAAAGTATATTATACTACAACAATAACAATAAGTCAAATTTTTTTAAGAAATATGTATTACCTCACTTAAATATCATATGATATTGACACCCGCCAAATAAAATAATATAATATTATAAAGATATTTATAAGGAGGCTGAGGTTATGTCATTCGACAAAGACAAGTTTCTTAGCGGTTTAAAGGATTTTTCCAGTAAGGCTGGAGAAAAAATATCCGATGGCGCAAAAGCCGGCGTCAGGATAGCAAAGGAAAACGCACCTAAGGTTGCAGATATGGCAAAAAAAGGTGCTGACAAAACTGTGAAGTTTGCTAAGGAAAACGCTCCGAAGGTTAAAAGCTTTGCAAAAGATGTAAAAGATGAATTGGTTGATGCAGGAGTACAGGTAAAAGATTTTGCTAAAACAAAATACAGTGAACACAAAAACAGAAATAATATAAAAGTCTATTCAACAAAAGATGTGATAAACTATGAAGATGAAAAAGACGACTCATCTTTTAATTCATCGGATACAGAAGCTAGCCAAAGCGACGATAACAAATAGTTAAAAAGCTTTATTCTGTCATCATTGGCTTGCATAATTTAAATACTGTTATTCTGTAAAAGCCGGAAGGTGTATAAACATTTTCCGGTTAAATTTTTAGTTATTATATCTGTGACGATACTTAAGTCTTAGCTGAACCTAAGACAGTACAGAATACTTATATCATGTATTGTATATTCATTGAATTTGTGCTATACTATCAAGAGTGATATGTTAAGTATAAGGAGAAACACAATGGCCAGTTTTACTAAAAGCGCAATAAAGGACTCTTTCTTAAAGCTTCTGAACGACCGCCCCCTTTCTCAGATAACCGTTAAAGATATAGCATACAACTGTGGCGTAAACAGAAACACTTTTTACTACTATTTTTCCGATATTCCACAGCTTATAGAAGAAATTTTTACAGAAGACTTTGAATCTATCATTTTAAGGTATCCTACCGTAGAAAAAATTGAGGACTGCCTTGAAGCAGTTATAGATTCCGCATTATCAAAAAAACGAGCGGTGCTTCACATATATAATTCCGTGAACCGTGAGATATACGAGCAGTACCTTTGGAATGTATGCGATCATGTTATAAGCAAATACATATATACTATCCTTGACGGCCGCAAAATAAATGACAGCGATATTAAGGTTATAGAAAAGTATCTTGAAAGCGTTGGCTTTGGAATCATTTCCGGTTGGCTTAGGACCGGTATGAGCGATGATATCCGCAGCACACTTGTACGCATTTGTGAAATAAAAAAAGGAACGGTAGAAGAAATGATCTCGCGCTGTGAGATAAATCAAACTGAACAATAACATACCGACGCTTTCAAAAATTCAGACATATGACAGTCCTGTGCCTAAAAATCAGACACAGGACTTTTTTTGCCTATTTTCAAGAGAATAAATTCAGAATACAATGTTAAGAGAGCTTTATTAAGATGCGTTCTGAACGCCTATGAGTATCGCAAAAGGCTGAATTTTATAAAATAAGCGGAAAGGACAGGTAAAGAATATGCAATTTTCAAAGGCGGTCGTAAAATACCGCATACCGATTGTTGTCATCGCACTTATTCTACTGATACCTTCGGTACTTGGAATTATCGGAACAAGGATCAACTATGATATGCTCACCTATCTGCCTGAGGACACCGAAACGGTCATAGGTCAGAATGAGCTTCTTGAGGATTTTGGAAAAGGTGCGTTTTCTTTTATTATCGTAGAAGATATGTCGGTCGATGATGTAGCCGCGCTTAAGGCTAAAGTCGAAAAGGTAGACCATGTTGAAACGGTTCTATGGTATGATTCGATCGCGGATATTTCAGTTCCTATGGAGCTTCTGCCGGATGATATCTACAACGAGTTCAACAAAGAAAACGCAACAATGATGGCGGTGTTCTTTGACACCTCAACATCTTCCGATATCACTATGGACGCTATAAGGGATATTCGACATATAACAGGGAAACAGTGCTTCGTATCGGGAATGTCCGCACTTGTTACTGACCTTAAAGACCTGTGCGAAAAGGAAGAGCCTATTTATGTAGGTATAGCTGTGGCTTTAGCGTGCGTAGTTATGCTTATTCTTCTTGACAGCTGGCTTGTGCCTTTTGTATTTCTCGCAAGCATAGGTATGATGATACTGATAAATCTCGGCACAAATTATTTTATGGGGGAAATATCCTACATAACAAAAGCGCTTTCAGCAGTTTTGCAGCTTGCCGTTACTATGGATTACTCGATCTTCCTCTGGCATAGCTACAACGAACAGCGAGGGCGGTATGACAACCACAAATATGCTATGTCAGTTGCAATAAAGGAAACTCTTTCGTCTATCGTCGGCAGCTCAATAACTACGGTCGCAGGATTTATTGCGCTTTGCTTTATGAGCTTTACAATGGGCCGTGACCTGGGAATTGTAATGGCAAAAGGCGTAATTTTAGGCGTGTTAGGCTGCGTTACTGTTCTGCCCTCAATGATACTTATTCTCGACAAGCCTTTGCAGAAAACAAGACATAGATCTCTTATACCAAATCTGAAAGGTTTTACTAATATAATTGTTCGTGTTTTCCCTGTATTTTTAGTGATATTCGCATTACTGATACCTCCTGCATATTACGGTTACAGCAAAACAAACGATGAGGTTTACTACGATTTAGCCGAGTGTCTTCCGAAAGATATGGAATATGCTATAGCAAACAGCAAGCTGTCAGAAGAATTTGATATAGCGTCCACTCATATGATGCTGATTAACTCCGACCTTTCACCAAGAACCGTACGCGCCATGACTGACGAAATTGAGCAGGTAGACGGTGTAAAATATGTCCTTGGACTGGAATCTGTGATTGGATCTCGGGTACCTGAGGATATATTGCCGGATTCAGTTACAAGGATCTTAAAAAGCGATAAGTGGGAGCTTCTTCTAATCAATTCCGAATATAAAGTGGCAAGCGATGCAGTTGGCGAACAGATCGACTCACTGAATGCCATTATAAAAAAGTATGACAAGAGCGGTATGCTTATCGGCGAAGCTCCCTGCATGAAAGATATGATAGATACCACCTCTCACGATTTTAAGGTAGTAAATACAATTTCAATAATCGCAATTTTCTTGATAATCGCTTTTGTAGAAAGAAGTATTTCTTTGCCGTTTATACTTATTTCTGTGATAGAAGTCGCTATTTTTATAAATCTGGGACTTCCTCACTATCTTGGGCAAAGCTTACCGTTCATAGCTCCTATATGCATAAGTACCATACAGCTCGGCGCAACTGTTGACTACGCAATTTTGATGACGACGCGTTATAAGTCCGAACGAGCTCGAGGGCACAACAAAAATAAGGCTGCCCAAATAGCTCTGACAACATCTATACCATCTATAATAGTATCAGGAATGGGACTGTTCGCAGCAACATTCGGTGTTGCAGTTTATTCAGATATAGATATGATCGGATCTATGTGTATGCTGATGGCAAGAGGAGCTATCATAAGTATGCTTGCCGTAATTCTGATATTGCCTGCACTACTGCTGTTGTTTGATAAAGTGATCTGTGCCACAACATTCGGAATGAAAGCGATAAATAAATCAAAAAATGTAAAGGAGTTAGTTGCAAAATGAAAAAATCAATAACAAAAGCCATTGCTGTAAGCCTTTGTGCCGCTATCGCTGTAAGCGGCGTAGTATATACCTCCTATGCCATGACTTCAGATGCTGACCAAACGGAAAAAGTACAAAAAACATCCGTCACAACTAAAGATGAGAATAATGCTGAGTCAAAAGATGAAATGGTTTATGTGCTTTCAGGAGCGGACGGAGGCGTTAAAAAAATAATCGTAAGCGACTGGATAAAAAACGCCCTTAAAAGTAAGACCATTAACGACAAGACAGAACTGACCGATATAGAAAATGTAGGCGGGAGCGAAAGCTATACGCAGAAAAGTGACAGTTCCATTGTCTGGGACGCACAAGGCAACGATATTTACTATCAGGGAAATATAAAAAAGGATCTGCCGGTGAATATGTCTGTTACATACAAGTTGGACGGAAAAAAAGTACCTCCCTCTGAGCTTATCGGAAAGAGCGGAAAAGTAACTATCCGCTATGATTACACCAATCAGCAATACGAATACATTGAGATAGACGGAAAAAAAGAAAAAATATATGTGCCATTCGCAGTGCTTACCGGCGTTGTGCTGGATAACGATGTGTTTAGAAATGTAGAAGTAACAGGTGGAAAGCTTATCAACGACGGCAGCCGCACAGCTGTCATAGGTATCGCCTTACCCGGATTGCAGGAAAACCTGGCTGTTGCCGATGACAAATTTGATATTCCCGATTATGTAGAGATAACTGCTGACGCAAAAAATTTTGAACTTGGTATGACTCTTACTATTGCGACAAACCAGCTCTTTAATGAGTTAGACACGGAAAGCTTCAAGTCCATAGACGGCCTTACCGGATCAATGGGAGAGCTGAGTGAATCGATGGATAAACTGCTCAACGGTTCATCAGGGCTTTACGACGGTCTTTCTGATCTTCTTGAAAGCTTTGGAGAACTATCCGGCGGAATCGACAAGCTTTCTTCAGGAACAGGCGAACTCAAATCCGGTGCAGGTGATTTGAACACAGGCGCCCGCAAACTTCAGACCGGAGCGTCTCAGTTAAAGGATGGATTGGATACACTTGTTTCTAACAACGATTCTCTTAACGGCGGTGCAAAACAGGTTTTTGATACTCTGCTCTCGTCTGCAAGCGAACAACTTGCCTCCGCAGGTTTAAAAGTTCCGGCATTAACAATAGACAATTATTCCGAGACTTTAAACGGTGTGATTGCGTCGCTTGATAAAAGTGCCGTTTATGAAAAAGCGCTTGCAACAGTTAAAGCGGCAGTGGAAGAAAAACGTCCCTATATTGAAGAGCAAGTCTCTGCTGTGATAAAGGAGCAAGTGACAGAAAAAGTAACGGCAGCTGTCAGAGAACAGGTTACCGAAAAGGTAACACAAGCGGTTCGGGATACAGTTGAAGAACAGGTCATAAAATCTGCCGTGAATATGGATAAAAACAGCTACGATAAAGCAATTGCCGACGGTTCCATTGATGGGGCAACACAAACTGCGATCAAAGCCGCCATTGAACAGCAAATGGAAAGCGAACAGATATCACAGACTATCCATACACAAACAGACGCACAAATGTCATCACAGCCTGTTACGGATACTATCGCCGAAAAAACAAACGAACAGATGAACAGTGACAGCATAAAGAAAACCGCTGCACAAAATGTTGAAGAACAGGTACAAAAAGCTATTTCAGAAAATATGTCGTCAGCTGAAGTGCAAGCTCAACTTGCCTCCGCTTCAGAGGGTGCAAAATCAGTAATTTCACTGAAAGCTTCCTTAGACAGCTATAACGCATTTTATCTCGGACTTAAGTCATATACTGACGGAGTTTCGCAGGCTGCCGCAGGTGCAAAAGAACTCAAAGCAGGCACTGACGAGCTTAAAGCTGGAACAGATAAGCTTTGCGCAGGAGCTAATGAGCTGAACGCCGGTATTCTTACACTTAAACAAAACATACCCGCGTTCACTAATGGCATCACACAACTTAGCGACGGTGCGAAGCAGCTTTCCGATGGACTCAGCAAGTTAAACAAGCAGGGCATACAAAAGATGATCGACGCAGTTGACGGAGACCTTAACGGTTTGGTAACAAGACTGCGTGCCACAAAGGAAGTATCTAAAAACTATAAGACATTTTCATGTGAAAACAAAGACATAAGCGGTCAGGTTAAATTCATTTATCGAACCGAACCCATAGAGTAATCGCGCACAAGGTAACATCAGTCTATATACGTATGTCGTTCGTTACACGCATAAAACACGACCAATCAGGGTAATACCGATTGGTCGTGTTTATTTTCCTGTTACGTTTTAATTATTAAATCCTCACTGCCATTGCCATTTTGGTAATAAATTTTAACCGGATCAAGCTCTTAATTCAAAGCTTTATTTTTCATCTTTTTATCGCCGTAAGCACAAATTTCTAAAAGGCAGCAGCCTTCGCACCTTTCACCTCTTGCCTTGCAGGTATCCCTGCCGAATATCACAAGCCTGTGGCAAAAGTCATTCCCCTCGTCAGGGGGAATAACCTTTCTCAAGTCATCCTCCACCTTTTCGGGCTGGGTATTTTTAGTCAGCCCAAGCCTTGAGCATATTCTTATGCAGTGAGTGTCTGTCACGATTGCAGGCTTGTGATAAATATCCCCTACAATAAGATTTGCGGTCTTGCGTCCGATGCCGCTGAGCTTTGTAAGCTCCTCTATGGTTTCGGGCAGAATATAGTTATATTCATCTCTCAGCTGAATGCACATCTCTTTTATGCTTTTGGCCTTCGTCTTATAAAGTCCGCATGGCTTTATAATTTTCTCTATCTCGCTTACATCCGCGTCTGCAAAATCATCTATGGACTTAAAACGAGAAAACAAGTCTTTTGTAACAATATTTACCCTCGCATCTGTGCACTGAGCAGAAAGCCGTGTGGCAATAAGCAGCTCATGCGGCTTTTTATATTCAAGTGAACACACAGCGTCGGGATATTTATTCTTTAAAAGTTCAACCGCCTTTATTGCTCTTTGATTTTTCGTCATATAAATCAGTCCTCATTAAAGCCTCAATCTAATTACCATTCAATCGTCTCAACCGATACGGGATTATCATTTATTGCAACCTTGCTCACCCTTGCGTTTTTAAGGGTGATAACTCTGTCGGCCATAGGCGCGATCGCCGAATTGTGAGTGATAACTATTACCGTCATTCCCTGATTTCGGCAGGTATCCTGCAAAAGCTTAAGTATTGTTTTTCCTGTGTTGTAGTCTAGCGCTCCGGTAGGCTCATCGCACAGAAGAAGCTTCGGATTTTTCGCCAGAGCTCTTGCAATAGATACCCTCTGCTGCTCTCCGCCTGAAAGCTGTGCAGGAAAATTGTTTATTCTATCCTCAAGCCCTACTTCCTTTAAAACTTCCTCAGCATCCTTGGTATTTTTACAGATCTGAGTTGCAAGCTCAACATTTTCCTTAGCGGTAAGGTTGTTTATAAGGTTGTAAAACTGAAAAACAAACCCCACGTCGTCCCTGCGGTATGTAATAAGTCTTTTTTTAGAAAATTTTACGATGTCCTCGCCATCGACAATAATCTGTCCCCCGTCACAGGTATCCATCCCGCCGAGCATATTTAAAACCGTTGTCTTACCAGCGCCGGATGCACCGACTATTACCGAGAACTCGCCCCTTTCTATTTCAAACGAAACGCCGTTTGACGCGTGGATGTCAACCTCGCCCATTTTATACGTTTTGTAAACGTCTTTAAACTCAACAAATGCCATAGTCTTCCTGCCTTAAATCAAATCACATATTTTTACTCAGCTATCTGTGCCGCTTATTGTCAAATTCGATCAACATATTATATTATTTCATTTGATAGTATGTTTGCGTGCCATTTTGCCCAATAGAGCATATAAGCTTAAGGGATCACACATTGAACCTGAAAAGAACGATATCTCCGTCCTGCATAACGTATTCCTTTCCCTCAAGCCTTACCAAGCCCTTCTCCTTAGCGTGAGCCATACTGCCGCACTTCATAAGGTCATCAAAGGAGACCACTTCTGCACGGATAAAGCCCTTTTCAAAGTCCGTGTGGATTTTTCCCGCTGCCTGAGGAGCTTTCGTACCTCTGGTGATGGTCCACGCTCTAACCTCAGGCTCTCCTGCGGTTAGGAAGGATATAAGCCCTAAAAGCGCATATCCCTCTTTTATGATTCTGTTAAGGCCTGATATCTCAAGTCCCAGATCGCTTAAAAACATCTGCTTGTCCTCTTCGGACATATCCGCTATTTCCGCTTCTATCTGAGCACATACAGGAAGCACTGCCGATGCGGATTTTTCGGCGATTTCTTTTACCACGCAGTAGTGCTTGTTTGAAGCTATGTCGTTTACAAAATCGCTTTCAGACATATTTGCTGCATAGATAACTGGCTTTAAAGATAAAAGCGGAGTTTCCTTTACCCACTCCTGCTCGTCCTCTGTAAAGTTAAACGACCTTGCAGGCTTTCCCTCTTCAAGATGCTCTTTAAGCCTTTCAAGAAAATCTTCTACAGCTATGAGCGATTTATCGCCTTTCATAGCTTTTCTGGTCCTGTCAAGCCTTCTTTCAAGCATCTCAAGATCGGAAAAAATAAGCTCAAGCTCTATCGTTTCAATGTCACGCGCAGGGTCTATACTTCCGTCCACGTGAACTATATTGTCGTCCTCAAAGCACCTTACAACGTGAACGACAGCGTCCACCTCTCTGATGTTAGACAAAAACTTGTTGCCGAGTCCCTCTCCCTTTGAAGCGCCCTTTACAAGTCCTGCGATGTCCACAAATTCAAGTGTTGCGGGAGTAAACTTTTTCGGGTTATACATATCCCTCAGCTTTTCAAGCCTTTCGTCAGGAACAGAAACTATTCCCACGTTTGGCTCTATTGTGCAAAAAGGATAGTTTGCCGATTCTGCTCCCGCGTTTGTCAGAGCATTGAAAAGCGTTGATTTTCCTACATTCGGAAGTCCTACCATACCAAGTTTCATTTTAAAAGCTTTCCTTTCTGATTGTAAATTTAGTTAATTAGCCGTCAGCTTTACCGCTTGTATCACATTTGACGCTATTGTTATTGTTTTCTATACTTACGCCGTTTTCTGTGGGAGCTATCAAAACTCCCAGCAAAAAGCCAACAAGGAACAGCGAAAGGCCCTTCCAAAAATAGCTTACTTTGCGTTTTTCCATTAAATCCCCTCCAATCAAAATACATTACTCAACAGATTTAAGCGACTGAACCATTTTTATTTTTCTCAGCTTAAAGAACAGCACAAAGTTTACAACTACCGCAAACAAAACGGTAAGCGCCGCCGCCAGCGGAAAAGCCCACCAGACAAGACTTCTATCAAACATAACAAGGTCTATCTCCGCGGTCGTTACAACGAATCTGTGAAGAAAAACTCCAAGTACAAATCCAAGCAGTATTCCGATAGCTGTGGAAACGGCATTTTCGCGGTAGATATACGCAGATACCTCTCCGTCGTAAAATCCCAGCACCTTTATTGTGGCGATCTCTCTCACACGCTCGGTAATGTTTATGTTCGCAAGATTATAAAGCACAACGATTGCCAGTGCCGCCGCGCATATAATAAGAACCCATATTATTATGTCAAGACTTTGCATACTGTCGTTAAAGCTTTTCGCGGTATCTTCAAGATAGCTAATTCCAAGGTAATCTTCGGACGCTATCATTCCGCTTGCAAGCCCGTCTTTATCGGCGCTGCCTTTTAAATTTATCAATACGGTATTAAACCTTGCCTCTTCGCCAAATACCTTTTTATACGTTTGGGGCGACATATAAACATAGTGCATAGCGTAATTTTCAGCTATTGCGTCAACTTTCACCTTAACAGTTTCGGTACCCTTTGAAAGGGTAATGCTGTCACCGGTCTTGACCTTTAAAAGCTTTGAGAGCTTGTTTGTTATCACAGCGCCGCCTGACGACAGCTTACAATTCTTGCCGCTTGATACTGACTTAAGAGAAATATAATCGTTTAGCTTTTCAGGGTTTTGCGGTACCGATACGCTTACGCTTTGCCTTAAGTCGTTAGCCTTGGCATCAAAGCTTTGGCTTGACTGCAAAAGATACCGAGAAATTTCTCCGTAGTCAGAAAGCGACTTTTCAATATCACCGGAGCTTTTCAGCTTATCCGTGTTCACCGCTGCCGCGCCGTCGTATAAAAACACTTCCTTAAACTGCTTGTCGGCTATAGCGGATATAGAATTTTTAAGCCCAAAGCCGGTGATTACCAATGCGGTACATCCGGCAATTCCTACAACAGACATGAGGAATCTTTTTTTGTAGCGCAAAAGATTTCTTACCGTTACCTTAGATAAAAACGAAAGCCGGTTCCAAATAAACGGAATTTTTTCCAGAATAACTCTTTTTCCTGCCGGCGGAGTTTTTGGGCGCATGATCTGACTGGGCTGATGGATAAGTACGTTTTTTAGTGTAACAGCTACCGCGCTTACGGTGACCGTCAACGCGCATACCGTGCACAGTATATAATAATCCCACTTAAACGGCGTGTCCACCATAGGAAGATTATAAAGAATTTTGTATGCGTTAAAAATCACGACCGGAAAAACCCTCAGCCCTATAATTATTCCGATTGTGCTTCCAAGAACAGTTGCTATGCAGGCATAAATGATATATTTTAAGGCTATCTTTGCTCCGCTGTACCCGAGTGCTTTGTACGTACCTATCTGTGTTCTCTGCTCATCTACCATTCTGGTCATTGTTGTAAGGCACACAAGCGCCGCAACGATTATAAAAAATACAGGAAACACCTTTGCAATATTGTCAACTCTGTTGCTGTCCTCATCATAAGAGGAATAGTCAGCGCTGTCGAACCGATCTGATGTATAGATCTGCGGCTTTGCGATTTCATCAAGCTGCTGCTCTGCGGAAGCTATCTGAAGCCTTGCCGTGACAAGCTCATTCTCCATTTCCGACAATACGTTATTATTGTTGCTTCGCCTTGCTTCAAGCAGCATTCTGACTCTGTCAAGCGTGCTTGCGGCCGTTTTATATTCCGCACTGTCAGGTGAAAGCTTTGATATCTGCGCCTGAAGGCTTTTCTCAAGATACGAAAGCGAGTTATTATCAGAATCAAGCAGGTTTTCGTAAGCCTTTGCTTCTTTTTTTAAGGAATCTATTCTGTCCTGAGCCTTCTCCTTTAAAGATAAATAACGCTCGTTTACGCTTTCTATAAATGCAGACTCCACTTTTTTGGAAAACGTTGAAACCTTTTTCTTGTACTCGTCCGAAAAAGGCTCAAGGTCACAAAGCCCGTCAAAGGTAACGTACATTTCAGTATAATAATCTGAAACAAAGTCCTCCTCTGAGATAAAAATATTGCTGTCAACGCTTCCCTGGCCGACATTTGTCTTGTCACGCTCATACCCTATATAAGCGGGGGAATAAGCAATTCCGACAATTTTATACTCGTCGTGCTTTAAGCTTTCAGATAGCTTCAGAGATTCGTCAGGCTCTATAAGCTTGATCGTTTCGCCTATCCTAAAGGTATCGGGTGAGCTTATCTTTTTCTCAATTACGCACTCCCCGCTTTTTTCTGGAAGTCTGCCCTCCTCAAGAACAAGCTTGTTAAGATCATTTTCGTCCGAGACGTTAGACTTAGCCTTATATGAAATTGCTTTTAATATTATATTTTTGCCCTTATAAGAATAAAAAACATCCTTTGAATATCCCGGCATAACTCCCTTTACTCCGTCAATCCCGACAAGCCTTTCAACATCCTCATACTTTACGCCGTAATTGGATCTCAACGTTAAATCTGCAAGGTTGTTTTCGTTAAAATAACGCCATGCCGAGTCCTTCATATCGGGCATAGTTGCTTTAATGCCCGCAAAAAAACCGCAGCCCAGCGCTATTATTACAAAAATCGACATAAAACGTCCGAAAGAGTTTTTTATTTCTAAAAAGGTGTCTTTAATCAGTGCGCTTTTCATACCATCCTATCCCGATAATCAAAATTAAACTTAGGCAAGATGAATCTACCTTGCATCAACAAAGCCAACCTTTCTGTAAACCTTTGTAAGGGTTTTCTGCGTAATGCTCATCGCACGTGCTGCGCCCTCGGTATAGCACTCTTTAAGATACTGCTTATCCTCCATAAGGCTTGAGTGCTTTTCTCTTATCGGAGCAAGGTGATCAGCAACCGTTTCACCTACCGCAAGTTTAAACTCGCCGTAGCCTTTTCCGTCAAATTCCCTTTCAGTTTCTTGTATACTTTTTCCCGTTATAACCGAGTAAATGGTTATGAGATTGTTTATTCCGTCCTTGCCATCAGCGTACTTCACCTCAGAACCCGAGTCGGTAACCGCTTTTTTAAACTTTCTTATAACCGTATCCTTATCGTCAAGAACATAAACGCTGCCGTTTTGATTCTCGTCCGATTTGCTCATCTTTTTTGTGGGATCAGTAAGGGATTTTATCTTCTGACCTACCTTTGGAATATAAGCCTCGGGAACAGTGAAAAATTCTCCGTGGGTGTGGTTAAAGCGCTGAGCGATATTTCTCGCAAGTTCAAGGTGCTGTTTCTGGTCTACACCTATCGGAACCAAGTCAGCGTTATATGCCAGAATATCTGCCGCCATAAGCACGGGATAGGTAAAAAGTCCGGCGTTTACGTTATCTGTGTGCTTTGCCGATTTATCCTTAAACTGCGTCATTCTTGAAAGTTCACCAAACTGAGTGTAGCAGGACAAAACCCAGCTGAGTTCCGCGTGGCACTTATTGTGACTTTGGAAAAAAACGACCGATCTCTGCGGATCAATTCCGCAGGCGATAAGCAACGCATAAGCGGAAAGAGAATTTTTCCTAAGCTCTGCCGGCACCTGCTTTACCGTTATTGAATGAAGGTCTACTATTGAGTAAACGCAGTTGTAGTCGTTCTGAAGCGTTCCCCAGTTTCTTACCGCTCCTATGTAATTTCCCAGAGTAAAAGAGTTCCCCGTGGGCTGGATCCCGCTGAAAATAAGCTTTTTTTCGTTGTTCATTTCAATTTCTCCTTAAATACCAAAATACAAAACATCGACCTTTCGCAATCAAAAGCCGATATTCCTCTCAATAATAATCGTCACCCTTTAATCAACACGCGGCCTTGGGTGTTGGCCCCTTAGTCCTTCAGCAAATGATCGTGTATAACACTGAAAAACAGGATACTGCCCCGCCTCTTAAGTTGTGAGGGGCATATAGCCGCGGTTATTACCAGACTTAGTATATTTCATAGTAAGCAAGATTATTCTCCGAACATTTCCTTTGAAAGCCTGCCGATCTTCTCGCAGCCAAGCACTATTTCCTCATCGGTCGGCGTTGAAAAATTAAGCCTAAACGACGAGGTCTTTTCGGTCTCACTAACTAAAAACGCCGTTCCAGGCACGACCGCAACCTTATATTCCTCAACCGCTCTTTTGCAAAATGTCATCATATCGCAGTCATTGGGAAGGGTGCACCAAATAAAAAGCCCGCCCTGAGGTCTGGTGTATTTCAGCTTTGAAGAAAAGTTCTTTTCTATCTGCGAGAGCATCAAGGAGCACTTGTGTCTGTAAATTTCACGAAGCTTTGATAAATGCTTATCCATATCACATTCGTTTAAAAACCTGTCCGCCAGAACCTGCGCCCAGATATTTGTGTGAACGTCTGAAACCTGCTTGCAGACTATCATCTTTGAAACGATCTCCTTAGGCGCAGAGGTGTACCCCACTCTTATTCCCGGGGCCAGAACCTTTGAAAATGTTCCCGAGTATATAACTCTGCCATACTTATCCATACTCTTTATTGAGGGAATATCCTCCCCATCAAATCTTAAATCTCCGTACGGATTATCCTCAAGTATAACGGTGTCGTATTCTTCTGCAAGTCTTAAAACCTCAACCCTTTTTTCATAGCTCATTGTAAGCCCCGTAGGATTTTGAAAATTAGGGATAAGATAAATAAGCTTTACCTTCTTTGACTTTAAAACTTCTTCAAGCTTTTCAAGGTTTATTCCGTCATTAGACAGCTCAACTCCCACAAGGTCTACGTTATAAGACTTAAAAGCATTAAGCGAACCTATAAACGAAGGCGCCTCACACACAATAGTATCGCTCTCGTCGCACAGGACCTTAGCCGCAAGCTCGTTCGCCTGCTGTGCGCCTGATGTAATTATGAGCTCGTCCCTTTCCCTATCAAAGCAGCCGTCCTTTTCAAGGCGGGCCTTTAATGTGTTCCTTAGCGGAGTATACCCCTCAGTGATAGAATACTGAAGCGCAAGAATAGGATCGCTTTTGAAAATCTCTCTTGATATTCTCTCAATTTCATCAACAGGAAAAGCCTCCGGCGCAGGATTTCCCGCCGCAAAAGAAATAACCTTAGGGTCGCTTGTAAACTTGAGTATCTCTCTTATTGCCGAAGCCTGAAGCCCCGATACCTTTTTTGAAAACTCAAAACTCATATCTTTTTCTCCTTTTACCTTAATATATCTCCGTGCGCTTATAATCAATGTAATTATACCATAACTTTGTAAGATTTACAATACATTTTTCCTCAATTTAAGGCAAAAGAAAAAGCGTCCAGCATTAGACGCTTTTGAATATTTAATAATACATAATAACAACGGTACCTATCGGTATGTTATTAAAGATATACTGCGCAGAATCCCAAGAAACTCCTACGCAACCGTGAGAGCCCGCCCATTTGTATCTGTCTCCTCCATATGAGGTATGCCATGTTGCGTCGTGAATTCCTATGCTTCTGACCGAGATATAGTTCCAGAAACTGCACTCTGACTGATATTGCCCCTCGCTGGTTCTGCCCTCCATCTTTTTATTTTGCTCCTTCATCCAGAGCTGATATATTCCCGGATATGTCATTCTCTCTTTTGTGGGAAGTCCCGATACAACTCCGCATTCAAAAACCTTTTTGCCGTCTTGATAGTACCAAAGCGTTTGATTGGTAAGGTCAACCTCAACATAGGAGTTTATGCGTGAAAGGTCGGTTATAACGTCAGCCTCGTCCGACTTGTCGTGCTTTACCTGTCCCATAGTATCGTAATAATATCCGCCGTTGTGATAATAAATTGGCTCAAGCTTAGTGCTTTCTCCCGACTTAAACGCATCGGCAATAGCCTTTGCCGTTTCATCAGCATCAAGCATATACCCGAAAATTGCGTCCTTTTGCCCGAAATAGTCGTCCTGGGAGTTTATCTCGATCTCTCCCTGAAGAGTGGACTTAAACCTTCTGGTTTTGTGAAGAGTATCATATTTTTTCCTTAGACCGTCCACCCATTTCCAAATAATCTCTTCGTTTATGGTATAGCTTCCATCGTCCTTAATGTCAAAAGCATCCTCAATATCATTGTAAGTAAGCTTCTCGGTTGTATAGTCAAAATCAAGCTCAACGGTAACATCAAAAATCTTGTTAAGCGCACTTAGTTTGGATTCAAGATCAGACGAGACCACAGACGGCTTTAAATAGCAGTCCTCTTTTTCAAGGTCTACCTCCTGCGTCTGCGAGTTTACCGCCGCTATTGCAGCTTTTACGGTTTTATCAATATCAACCGCCGTGCCCTCCTTCTCGGACTCAATTTTAAACTTTCCGTCGCTTCCGCGAACGATTTTGGCGTTGGTGGGCTGCTTTGTTCCAAAGCTTGCGTTAACAACCTGTTCTTTAAGCTTTTCTTCATCATAAGCTCCCGAAAGATTTACGTTTATTTTGGTATCCTTAAAGAAATTCAAAAAGTACAGATAGTTATTTTCATTGTCAAGCTGTTTTGATACCAGCTCTGAAGTATTAAATTCATATCCGAATTTGTCGTAAGGAATTGTAACGGAGGTTCCGTCGTTTTTAAGGAAAACAAGCTTGTTCAAGTGATTTCCATTCATCTCGATCGTTTGTACAGCCTGCTCTGAGGTCATTCCGGAAACATTCACACCGTTTATGTAGGTGTTTGGCAAAAACTGATCCTTTGTCATTATCAGGCCCGTTACATACGCTCCTGCCAAAAGGATTATCACTATTCCTACTATAAACAGCACGGCGGTCTTTCCCCTGCCGTTTTTACTTTTGATCTTATAATGCTTGTCGGCGCGGCGTATCGCTTTTTCATCAAGCTCAAACTGAGAGTCTTTAATTGCGGGCTTGCTTTCCTGCGGCTCTTGTTCCGATTTTTGCGAGCTATCGTTTTGCGGCTGTTCATTCGCTTTGCTTTGATTCTCTGCTGCATCCGGCGAAGCCAGAACTATTCCCAGATCGTCCCCCTTATCGTTATCGATAAGAGAGCTTTTTATCATATCCGCGATCTGCTCTTTGCTCTTCGGCTCTGACGACAAGGTACTCTGCGCATCAGAAACGCTTTCCGACGCTTTCTGAGCCGCTTCGTCTTTTTTACCAAACAATCTCTCTTTTTCCTGCTTATATCTGTTTACCTGAGCGATTATCTCTTCTATATCATCGCCGGTGTCTTTATAACCATCACTCATCAGGCATTTCCTTTCCGTTTAGTTGTCCGTTTATTTTATTGCTCTTACACATAATTATACTATATCTTTTTTTATATTTCAATACAATTTCTATGGATTCTCACATAATTTTTACTCGTGATTCCTTACTTGTTTTGGTAAGCCTTTACGATTTCTCCTGTGTAGAATGTGTGAAAATCTCCCGTCGGATAAATTTCCTTCTTGATGCTTTCATCAAAAAACTCCGCTTTCGACTGATCCATTGCAAAAAGCTTTCTGCAAACAAGCACCAACGATGCCTGTTCATACATAACAGTGGCGTCGCTGAATTTTGCGGTTACGCCTTCAACACTGGTTTTATCAACATCTCTTCCGCTGTTAGACCCAAGATAAGCGAGAGTTTTTTTGTACTTATCATCAAAAAACGACACGGTGAAATATTCACTTTTATTCAAAAACTCCTTTGTGTATCTCTGCGGTCGAACTACGGTAAGAAATACGGGCTTGTTAAACATAACGCCCATATATCCCCAGCTTATTGTCATAGAGTTGTAGCCGTTTTCATTTCCCGCCATAAGCAATGCCCAGTCATCGCCTATTTTCTTAAACGGATTTAAGTCTGTTTTTTTAATATCAATTTCTGTAAACATAACAGTTCCTCCAATAAAAAGTTTAAAAATACTTATCTAAAACGAAAATTGTGTTTACTTCTCCTCATTTTCAATAACAAAATCCAAAACCCTTGAATAAAACTCCGAAGGATTTGACAAAATCTTTTCTTTTATAAATTCCGCCGATGCCGTATCGGGAGCAAACAGCGTAAGGTCAATAAGTGACTCGGAATTATCAGTGCATACAAAATGCACTGACGCACCCCTTTGTTTCTGCTCAATATCGCATTTTACATTTCCCGCCTTAAGACGTGCAAAAAAACGAAGCCCCGCCGCTAAAATCTTATCCCGAAAACTTTTCGGCACGATTCCCTTGAACTCATCGGCAGACTGCCTTGCGACCTCAGACATCTCCACATAGCTTTTCCCATCCGACTGATTTACATATAAAAGCTCGTTTTGATAAAGCTCCTCAAGCGCCTCGACAAATAAAAAGTAGTTTATAACTCCGTCCCCGGTTACAATTTCTGTAAGCTGATTCTGCGTTACAGGACGATTGATCTGCTTTAAAAAATAGCAAATCAATATCTTTATTGCGTATTTGTCGGTGAGGTTCAACATATTTTCCGTTACATATTTTTCAAAGTTCTGATCCATAGTCTTCTCTCTTTATCTAAAATTCGGATAATCAAGCATATGCCCCAATAGCGCTATGTTTACCGCCGCCTCAACACACGGCACCGCACGCGGAACCACGCAGGGGTCGTGTCTGCCCTTTATCTCAAGCGTTTCGTTTTTCATTGCCGAATAATCCACCGTCTGCTGCGGCCGTGAGATAGACGGCGTTGGCTTAAACGCCACTCTCAGCATTATCGGCATTCCGGAGGATATTCCGCCTAAAATCCCTCCGTGAAAGTTAGTTCTGGTAACTACGTGACCGTTTTCATCAACGTAAAACTCGTCGTTATTTTCACTGCCGAGCATCTTTGCGCAGTTAAAGCCCGCGCCGAATTCAAGACCCTTTACTGCGGGAATTCCGAAAATAAGCTGCGCTATTGAATTTTCAAGTCCCTCAAAAATAGGCGAACCCACTCCCGCAGGGACGTTTATCGCAATGCACTCAACAATTCCGCCGACAGAATCCTGACACCTTCTCGCCTTGTCGATATCCTCTGTCATACGATCGCCCTTTTTGTCGTCGATAACCGGAAACTCCTTGGTCTTTATCTTCATAATCTGCTCACGGTTGGTTCTTATAGGGTCAAAGCTCTTATCCTTGATCCCGTGAATCTCCAGAATATGCGCTCCCGTATGTATTCCGCGGCGCGAAAGGATCTGTCCCGCAACAGCGCCTGCAAAAACCAGCGGAGCGGTAAGTCTTCCCGAAAAATGTCCTCCGCCTCTTGCGTCGTTAAACCCGCCGTATCTAACCGCACCGGTATAGTCGGCGTGTCCGGGTCTGGCAAGCCTAGAAAGATTAGAATAGTCGTTAGAATGCTGGTCGGTATTCTGAATAAGCGCACACAGCGGAGTTCCTGTTGTTTTACCGTTGAAAAAGCCCGACATTATCTGGGGCATATCGCTTTCTCTTCTCTGTGTAGAGGTCTTTGACTTTTTAGGCGCCCTTCTGGACATAAAGTGCATTAGCTCGTTTAAGTCTATATACTCTCCCGCCGGAAGATTGTCTATCACAACTCCGATTGCCGGGCCGTGGCTTTCTCCGAAAATTGAAATGTTAAAATTATGGTTCCATACTGACGCCATTTTATTTTACCTCCGTATTTTATTATCTTATGCAAAAGCGTTTTCCTGCTGCAAAGTCATCTATTATATCCTTATGCTGCCTGCAAAAAATCTCCGGCAGCTTATTTGCGTTAAAGTATTTAATATCCAGTGTTTCCTTGCCGTCGATCTTAAGCTTGCCTGATTTGACGCTTGCGCAAAACGCAACAACTATTACCTGCGCCTTATCTCCGTTTTTATACTCAGCAAAGTATTTTGAATAAACTCCCTGCAAGTAATCTATCTCCACGGTAAACCCCGTTTCCTCAAAAACCTCTCTTACCGCGGCTTCTTCAGCCGACTCGGAAAGCTCCATAATGCCGCCGGGCAAGCCCCATTTTCCGTTGTTACGCTGCTGCAATAAGATATCTTTGCTTTCATTTTGTATAATACAGCAGGAGGCGACAAGCATAACCTCTCTTTTTCCTACCATATTTCTAAGATACTTTACATAGTCAGGCACGGCATTCACCTCGCCCTGCCGTTCAATTTGTTATACACGTCAAAAAAGTCGGGATACGATTTTCTTACACACTCAGCGCCCGTGATCGTAAGCACATCCGTGCATTTTATCGCCGCTATCGCCATGCTCATAGCGATCCTGTGGTCGTTAAAGGAATCAACTTTACCGCCCGACAGGCTTTTTACCCCTTCTATAACCAGACTGTCGTCGTAAGCCTTTACCCTTCCGCCCAGACTGTTTATACACTCTGCAACAGCAGATAAGCGGTCGCTTTCTTTTATGCGAAGCCTTGCGACATTTTTGATTTCGCTTTTGCCATCTGCGAAAGAAGCCAGCACTGTGAGTATGGGAACAAGGTCGGGTACATCAGAGCAGTCAAGAGAAAACGGCTTTATCCTCTTTTCTTTTCCGTCACCGACAACACAAGTACTGCATATCTCAGCTATTTTTTTGTCGCCCTGAACGCTCGACTTGTTAAGACCATTTATTTTAATATCGCTCCCCAGAGCATTTGCAACGTAAAAAAACGCCGCCTGAGAGTAATCTCCCTCTATTGTCTGATTACTTGCCAAAAGCTGAGTACCATTGATCTCCCAACCGAAGTCAAGCTTCTTTATATCAGCACCGAATCTCTTCAAGCAGTCTGTCGTTATATCGACATAAGGCTTTGACTGCAAGGGAGAAAGCATTTTTATCCTGCTTTTTCCGTCAGTCAGCGTAAGCGCAAAAATAAGGCCGGTTACAAACTGGCTTGATATGTCTCCCTCAAGCTCATATTCACCGCTGTGAAGCCTGCCGTTTACGGAAAACGGCATTGTGCCGTTGTAATCAAAAACAACTCCTTTTTTGGTAAGCTCTCTTAAATAAGGCGTTATCGGCCTCTCAGGAAGCTTTCCCCTACCCGAAAACTCAGCGCTTACACCAAGAGCCGCTGCAATCGGTATTAAAAATCTTAAGGTAGAGCCCGACTCACAGCAGTCTATCTGTGCGGAGTCTGACGGATTTTCAATTCCGAAAATTATTGCAGAATCGCCGTTGATCTCAATTTTTGCACCTAGGGCTGACATAGCGTTTACGGTAGCCTCAATATCCTTTGAACAGCTTACATTTGAAATTACGCTTTTGCCTCTTGCAAGCGCAGCGCAAATGATAAGTCGGTGCGCGACGCTCTTAGACGGAGGTACCCGTACCTCACCCGAAAGCAAACGCGGAGTTATAGCAACATCCATAAAAACCTCTGTTTTCTATTTCATATTAAGTATTATTTTTTCAATTTCTGATTTGTCAATCGCAACAGCCCAAGCATCGCCGAACTGCTTAACCTTTCCTAATCCGTCCTGAAGGACAAAACGCAGCTTGCCGTCACGCACCTTTTTATCGGTATACAGCTTTTCCATTAGCTGCTTACGGTCGATATATTCAGGAATATCGGTACTAAGCCCGCACTTATGTAAAAGCGATTTTACCCTTTGTACCTCATCCTTTGTCATAAATCCCATACTCACAGATAGCTCGCACTCTGCTAAAAGCCCTATAGCTACCGCTTCTCCGTGCAAAAGCCTGTATTCGCTTACGGTTTCTATTGCCCTGCCGACTGTATGTCCGAGATTGAGTATCTCACGCAAAGACGCTTCTCTCTCGTCCTTCATAACTACAGAATATTTTATCTCACAGTTTTTCTCAGCTATATGCTCACACACAGAGCTGTCAGACTCAAACACCCTCAATACGTTATTCTCAAGGTATTCAAAAAACTCCTTATCAGCCATCATGGCGTGCTTTACGGTTTCGGCAAGGCCTGAGGATATCTGCCTTTTGGGCAGCGTTTTCCACGTGTCAAGATCGATATACACCTTTTGGGGCTGATTAAAAAGCCCGATAAGATTTGTGGCAAGCGGCGTGTCTACGGCAGTTTTTCCCCCGACAGACGCATCAGCCGCCGCAAGCAATGTCGTAGCATAGTTCACAAACGGTACTCCTCTGCCAAAGGTTCCCGCCAGAAATCCCGCAAGGTCGGTAACTACCCCGCCGCCTACGGCTAAAACAAAGCAGTCCCGCCGAAATCCATGTTCAAGCATATTGTCCTCAAGAATCTCCTTTGTCTTTCTCACCTTGCTTTTCTCCCCCTCCGGGAAGACAAACAATTCCGGCATAAAACCGTTTTCTGAAAGCTTTTGTGAAATTCTTTCTGCGTACAGCGGCGCAACAATGCTGTCGCTTATTACCGCCGCCTTTTTATAGCCTTTGCATAAACCGCTCTTAAGGTCGCTTATCAGTCTGTTTTCAAGACCGTATCCGATATCTATATCGTACGAATCGTCAACAACCTTTTTTAGCGTTACATTAAAACTCTTCAATTCATTTCATCCTCATTTAATCATCGGACAACAAAACCTCTCACGGAAACTGAAAAGAGCCGGCCCGAACATAAACCAACCGCTGTGCGTGTACGATTTTTTATTTTTATTGCTGTACCTGAGCTAAATAATCCATAGAAACATAAGCGTCAGCACCGTTATAGCTTATCTCTGCCCAACCATCTGCAATGCCTTTTACGGAAACCTGCTGACCGTATGCAAGCTGTCCCAATATCATGCCGGAGTCAAAGCTTGGCTGTGTTCTTACATTGACCTCCTGCATAGCCGTATACAAGGTTTCCTGTGGCTTGACAGCTGCCTCGGTAGTAGCCTCCGGCTCAGTAGTCACCTCCTCAGATTCCGTTGTTTCATCCAAAGCGGAATTTGCAAGTGCAGAAGCTGAGTCCTTTCTCTTGAACGTAATGTCAAGATCCCCGTCGTTTGCACAAGCGCAAAACGAAAGTGCCATAACCATTACCGATGATAAAGCCAGTATTTTTCTAAACATATTTTCTCTCCTTTTATTGAATATCAATTTTTCTTCCCATAAATTCCGCACAGGACGCAATCTTTTTCATAACCGCTTCAAAGCTCGGCGCGGTAAGACACTGAGCTCCGTCGCTCCATGCGTTTTTAGGATCAAGATGCACTTCAATTTCAAGAGCGTCCGCCCCGGAAACGACAGCAGCAAGGCTCATAGGCTCTATAAGAGTTGTCATTCCGGTCGCATGACTTGGGTCTACCACGACAGGCAGGTGAGATTTCTGCTTTAACAGCGGAACGGCGGAGATATCAAGAGTATTTCTGGTCATAGGCTCAAAGGTTCTTATACCTCTTTCACAGAGCATAACATTCTTATTCCCGTTACTCATAATATATTCCGCACTCATCAAAAGCTCCTCAAGAGTATTGGAAAGGCCTCTTTTCAAAAGCACTGGCTTGTCGGTTTTTCCAATCTCTTTTAAAAGCTCAAAATTCTGCATGTTTCTCGCTCCGACCTGCAAAACATCTATGTCTTCAAACTGATCTAGGTGCGCGAGCGACATTATCTCGGTAACGATCGGAAGTCCCGTTTCCTCTCTTGCCTTTACAAGATACTTAAGCCCCTCTTTCCCCAGTCCCTGAAAGGAGTAAGGAGAGGTCCTCGGCTTGTATGCTCCGCCGCGAAGCATTGTCGCTCCTGCCTTTTTAACGGCTATGGCGGTCTCGATTATCTGCTTTTCGCTCTCAACCGAGCAGGGGCCTGCTATTACATTAAGCGTTTTGCTTCCGATTCTTCTTCCGCACACCTCGATAACGGTATCGTCCGGATGAAATCTTCTGTTGGCCTGCTTATACGGCTCCTGAACTCTTTTGACCTCATCGACCATTTCCTTTGCCTGAACGCTTTCAAGGTCTATTTTTGTGGTGTCCCCCACAAGACCTATTATCTTTGAGTGTAGTCCAACAACTATATTTGTTTTTACGTCAAATTTCTGAAGCCACCTTGTAAGCTCTTCTATCTGGCTGTCTGTGGCGCTGTTTTTCAGTACTATGATCATTTGTCTTCATCCTCCGTATGTAAATTTATTCTATACCTTTTTAATTCTTGAAAAATTAGCCATTATTTTTTTTGTTCCCTTTTCGTCAAAGGCAATTTCAAGCATTGTGTCATTAGCCATTTTAACGGCACTTAAAACTGTTCCCTCTCCGAAAACATTGTGTGTTACCCTGTCCCCCTCTGAGAAAATCTCGGTGTTGATCTCAGGCTTCCTGGCAGCGCTTGGCTTTATCATATCCCCAAGCAAAGTAACTTTCCCGGGGGTTAAATCTTTGAATAAGCTTCTTGCCGACGCCGACTGAACCAATGTCTGCTCAAATTCTTTTTCGGTGCTGAGTTCATCAAGCTCCGACAGAAACCTTGACGGCGGATTGGATGTTGTCATTCCGTAAAGCATTCTCTTTCTTGCGTTTAAAAGATAAAGCTTTTTCTTCGCTCTTGTCAGGGCAACGTAACACAGTCGCCGCTCCTCCTCAATATCCGCATCTTCCAAGATACTTCGCTGTGACGGAAATACGTTTTCCTCCATCCCCACCGCAAACACTGTGTCAAACTCAAGGCCTTTGGCGGAGTGCATCGTCATCATAAACACGTAATCGCCGTTTTTATCAAGATTATCCATATCCGTAAGCAGCGATATCTCCTCTAAAAAACCCGATAGTGAAGGCTCCTGCGCGGTCTCCTCGTAGTTTGCCATCGTGCTTTTAAGCTCTTCGATGTTTTCGAGTCTTATCAATCCCTCATCGCCCTGAGAATCGAGATATTCCCGATAGCCCGATCGCTCCATAAGAATGTCCAGCAGTTCTCCCAGTGGCACTTCATCTGCAAGCTCTGAAAGCTCCAGAAACATTTCGGCAAGCGGTACCAGCACCTTTGCCTTCTTTGAAACCGGTACAAGCGATTCGGAATCCAGCATTACCTCAACCGGCGTCTGATCAAGGTCTGATGAAATCTGTTCGATAGCCGTTACGGTAGCGTCGCCTATCGTGCGCTTCGGCTCGTTGATTATTCGCCGAAGCCTCAGCATATCGCTCTGATTGTCTATTACCGAAAGGTATGAAAGTATGTCCTTTATTTCCTTTCGGTCATAAAACTTTGTTCCGCCGAAAATTTTATAGGATATTCCGCCTTGAATAAACGCCTGCTCTATGGCATTTGACTGCGCATTCATTCGGTAAAGCACGGCAAAATCATTCAGCCTTTTGCCTTTTTTAAGCCCATCTAAAACTGTGTCGGCGATAAACTTCGCCTCGCTCCTTTCTGTGTTTGCAGTATACAGAGTGACCTTTTCCCCCTTACCCGAAACGGTGTAGAGGTTTTTTCCCTTTCTTCCCCGATTGTTTTTTATCAGAGCGTTTGCACAATCAAGGATATTCTGCGTAGAGCGATAGTTCTGTTCAAGCCGTATTACCGCCGTATTCTCAAACTGGCTTTCAAAGCTCAGAATATTTTCTATCGTCGCCCCTCTGAATTTATATATGCTCTGGTCGTCGTCTCCGACAACACAAAGATTTTCGTGCTTTGACGAAAGCAGAGATATAAGCCTGTACTGCACCATGTTGGTATCCTGATACTCATCCACCACAATGTACTTATATAGATTCTGATAGTGCGCAAGCACATCGGGATTGTCTTCAAAAAGCCTTACCGTAACCGATATTATATCATCAAAGTCCATAGCGTTTGCGCCGACAAGTCTTTTCTGATACTCCGAATAGATCCTGGCGGTCATTCTTTTCTGATAATCCTGTCCCGCTTGTCGCTCAAAATCCTGAGGTGAGATCAAAGACTCCTTACACCTTGAAATCACACCCAAAATACTTTTAGGAGAAAAAATTTTTTCATTTATATCAAGGTCTTTTAACAGAGCCTTCATAATCCTTTTCTGATCGTCGGTATCATATATCGTAAAGTTTGATCCGTATTCGGTATGCTGACTTTCTCGCCTTAAAATTCTTACACACGCAGAGTGAAATGTCGCAGCGGTTACTCCAGCCTCCTTTTCGCCGAGCATTGCAATAATTCGCTCTTTAAGCTCATTTGCCGCCTTATTAGTAAACGTGATGGCGAGAATATTATAGGGATTTACCGTGTCAAGCCTTAATATTTCCCCCAGTCTTTCGTTGTCGGTCGAATCTCCTTTTATATAGCTTTTTAAAAAGTCTTTTTCAACAGACGTAAATTCCGGCGTTTTTCCGTGATACGCGTTACCAAAGTAGACCATGTTCGCAATCCGGTTTACCAAAACGGTAGTCTTTCCGCTTCCTGCTCCCGCAAGTATAAGCACGGGTCCTTTTATCTGAAACACTGCCCTTTGCTGTTCCTTGTTAAGTCCTTCAAAAAATTTTTCAAGCGCTTTTTTCTTCAAGATTTCGCTGTCGTTAGTTGTAAGCACTTATGCTCCTCCTGCTATTTTTTACATTTATCCTGCAAAAAAACCACTATTATCCAATTATGATTATATATTAAATATTATACCACAAACGCTTAATTTTGAAAAGACTTTTTTCAATCTTTTTTAGTTTTTTGAAAAAGTTTGAAAAACAGTAGATTTTTCTTTTAAAGTTATGTATAATTATATTATACATGAATGTGATTAAGATATCGGAGGAAGGATATTGAGAAAATATACTAACAAGCGCTATAACACAATAGCGGCATATGTGTTGGCTGTGATAGCCCTTACGATGCTTATGGTGATATGTATATTCAGATTTTCGACAATCTGGTCGATTATAGCAAAAGCCATAAGCGTTCTATCTCCTGTGATATGGGGCTTTGCCATTGCGTTTATATTAAACCCCGCAATGAAATTTATCGACAGATTTATATCAAAGCGGATATTCAAGAAAAAAGAGCGTCCTCGACTTGCCCGTGTGATATCGGTTTCGCTGGTGATTCTGATGCTTTTGGTGATCATATGCGGAACGATCGCTCTTATTCTGCCAAGCCTTTTTCAGTCTCTATATGAAATTTTCAGAAACGCTCCCGACTATATAAACAAAATTCAGGACTTTTTAAACGACGCATTTAAGGACAATAAAGAAATACTCGACGCACTTACCGGCAAGCTTACGGAGTTTGCTCAAGACACCTCGGTTTTGTGGGAGCGTGTTGAACCGGTGCTTACAAATCTTATGTCCAGCATCTGGTCGGTGGTAACGTTTTTAAAGAACTTCTTCTTAGGCATAATTATTTCCGTTTATCTGCTTTACAGCAAGGAAAAGCTGATTGCTCAGTGTAAAAAAATAATGCTTGCCTTTTCAAAGAAAAGAAACTTTGACTCAACTATTTCAATTTTAGACAGAGCCAACAAAACTTTTTCCGGCTTTATCTCCGGAAAACTGCTCGACTCTCTTATAATAGGAATAATGTGCGGAATAATTCTGGCAGTGTTTAAGTTTCCATATCCCCTTATGATAGCGGTTTTTGTCGGAATAACAAATGTAATCCCGTTCTTCGGCCCGTTTATCGGAGCTATACCGTCAGCACTTTTGATTTTGCTTATAGAGCCCAATATGGTTATATGGTTTATCATCGTGATAATACTGCTTCAGCAGTTTGACGGAAACATTTTAGGTCCGAAGATCCTGGGAGATTCGACTGGACTTCCCGCAATATGGGTGCTGGTATCCATCCTGGTCGGCGGCGGTTTGTTCGGCTTTCTGGGAATGATACTGGCTGTTCCGGCGTTTGCACTTATTTACGATCTGCTTAGGGAATACATCGTAAACAAGCTCAGGAAAAAACATCTTCCTACCAATACCGATTACTACAGGAACCGGCTTGATACCGTGGTAAAAAAGAACGATTCAGTAAAGATACTGTCAAAATCCGACCTCGACAAGATAAATATTCCGTCTGCAAAGGACGTCAACCAGGCAAAATAACTATTATAAAACACCGCCGTGTGAGCAAATATCACATAGCGGTGTTTGTTTTTATGCACTTGCCTCTACTATTATTTCATTATCCTTTGCGGTAAGGCTAAGCTTCTTTGTTTCTATTTTAAGTTCATCTATCAGGATTGATGCTATCTTATCCTCTACCTCCTGACGGATAACTCTTCTTATGTCTCTTGCACCCAGCTTTTTGTTATGCGCCTTTTTGGCGATATACTCACAGGCCGCTCTGTCATACTCAAGCTCTATTCCCTTTTCAGAAAGCGGCTCTTTCATCTCATTTAACATAAGCGCGCAGATGTCCGCATAGTTTTCCTCAGTAAGAGGATTAAACACAACTACCTCGTCTACTCTTCCTAAAAACTCAGGCCGCAGAAAGTCTCGAAGCCCCTTCATTGCTTTTTCCTTAGAAATCTCAATACTCGTCTTGTTAAATCCCACTCCCGTTTCCTGAGATGTGCTTCCGGCATTAGAAGTCATAACTATTACCGTGTTTTCAAAGGACACGCTTCTGCCCTGAGCATCGGTTATCTTTCCCTCGTCAAGTATCTGCAAAAGCACATTCATCACATCGGGATGTGCCTTTTCTATTTCGTCGAAAAGAATTACGGAATACGGGCGGCGGCGAACCTTTTCGGTAAGCTGTCCTGCCTCGTCATAGCCTACATATCCCGGAGGAGATCCGATAAGCTTAGCAACGCTGTGACGCTCCATATACTCGCTCATATCAACTCTTATAAGCGGCTCAGTAGCGTCGAAAAGCTCCTCTCCCAGAACCTTTACAAGTTCGGTTTTACCCACTCCCGTAGGACCTACAAATATAAACGAAGCCGGTCTGCGGCGCTTTGAAAGTCCCGCTCTTGTTCTCTTTACCGCCTTTGCAACAGCGTCTACAGCCTTATCCTGACCGATTACTCTTGCACTTAAGGCCTGCTTTAAATTTCTAATCTTAGAATACTCCGTCTCTATTACCTTTTGCGCGGGGATTCCCGTCCAAAGCTCTATTACGCTTGAAAGGTCGTCCTCGGTAACCTTTACATCTGCTGCCTTTTTTGAAACCTCCTCAAGCTCTTTCTCAAGTTTTGATATCTTTGCCTTTTCCTTTGCTATCATTTCATAATCGGGGTTTTCCATTGACTCATACCCTTCAACCGCCTCCTGATGGCCCTTAAGTTCATCGGTGAGGCTTTCAAACCGCTCAAGCTCAGGACTTCTTATACCCGTTCTGGCACACGCCTCATCTAAAAGGTCGATCGCTTTATCCGGCAAAAATCTGTCGTTTATATACCTTTCTGACAGAATTGCACACATACGCAGAGTTGCGTCGTCGATTTTTACCTTGTGGTAATCCTCATAGTACTTTCTTATTCCCTCTAAAACCTTTATCGTATCCGCAAGCGTAGGCTCTGTTACGGTAACCGGCTGAAAACGCCGCTCTAAAGCCGCATCCTTTTCAATATACTTTCTATATTCCTTAAATGTGGTTGCGCCTATTACCTGAACCTCTCCCCTTGAAAGGGCAGGCTTTAAAATGTTCGCAGCGTTCATAGAGCCCTCTGCTGAGTCTCCCGCTCCGACAAGATTGTGTACCTCATCGATAAATAAAATCACGTTACCAAGGCTTATAACCTCTTCAACCAAGCCCTTTACCCTGCTTTCAAACTGCCCCCTGAACTGCGTTCCGGCAACCATAGCCGTAAGGTCAAGCAGATAAAGCTCCTTATTTTTAATGTGAAAGGGAACATCTCCCGAAACGATTTTCTGAGCTATTCCCTCAGCAATGGCGGTCTTTCCGACTCCCGGCTCACCTATGAGACAGGGGTTGTTTTTCTGACGCCTTGACAGTATCTGAATGACTCTGGCTATTTCCTTATCCCTGCCTATTATGTTGTCAAGCTTTCCGTCCCTTGCGCGCTCTGTGAGATTGGTAGCGTAATTTGACAAAAACTTAAGCTTTTTCTTTTTGTCCTTTTTGTCCTTTCCGAAAACACCTTTTTTCTTTTCCCTGGCGTCCTCGGTTTCCTCCGATACCGAATCTGCGGCAGAGCTTTCTGACACTTTATTTATTCTTGGGCCCGATCCGAACTGGCCGAACATATTAGACAGAAAATCCGGCATAGTGGAATTTCCCCCCGGCTCAAAATCGTTTCCGTCGTTTATTTCCATAATCTGATCAGACAGTGCCTCAAGGTCGTCATCCGTTATTCCCATAGACTTCATATACTCGTCAACCTGGGATATCCCCAACTTTTTAGCACATACAAGGCATAAACCTTCATTTTTCCTTTCATGCCCGTTCAGGGCGGTAATAAACACTACTGCCGGACGCTTTTTGCATCTGGTACACATCATCATTTTTTCATCACTGTCCTTTCAACTGAATCTATTTCACCATATTGTAAAAATACTTGAATACAAGAGAATTTTCAATCGTTGATTCTGCCAAGGCGGAATATCTTGACGCAAAAAGCGCCGAGAGAGCTGAAACTATTACCGCTATTATCACAAGCGCAACGCCGCCCTTTAAAATTCCCAGAGCACCGCCCAACGCTCTGTTTACACCGCCGGCAACAGGAATTTTATTTACTATTCCCGTTGCCGCGACTATAAGCTTTAAAATAAAGCTCAGCACCGTAAACATCAGCAGGAACAGCGCGTACTTTATAAGCAAAATCAGCATATCGTTTACAAAAGCTTCTTCTATTGTTACCGCAGCCTGAGTTTTATCGGGATTTACACACGCCTGCAAAACCTTAGAAACCGTCTCGGCGGAGCTTTCCGCCGCCTTGAAAACGGCAGAAGCAAGAGAGGAGGGCAAAGCCGATTCTATCGCGCCCTTAAGCTCGTCAGACTTTAAAAAGCTGTCTACGTTTTGCGATATGATCTGAGAATCAAGATTTACGCCCTTTGCCTTTGCATAGGATTCAATGTTATTCTTAATATCTCCTTCTGTTCCGATAATACTCCTTACCGTTTTTTCATCGGCAGTTATTCCTACATTTTTTAACAAATAGTTGTTTACTGCTCCGGAAACATCTATTCTATTTATATTTTCCGCTATAAACGAAGTAACCCTTTCTTTAAAGCACATTTCGTATATCGGCTGCGCAAGCTTTGAGGAAGCAAAAAGAGAAATCACTATTGCCAAAACAAAGCATATAAGCGAAAGCACACTTTTTATAAAACCTTTTTTAACGCCGAAAATGAAGAACAACAGCAGTACAATAACTACCGCCAAATCATAAAGTAAAGCCATTTTTCCTCCTAATAGCTATATTCTATCTTATTTATCTCTCTGTATCCTAAGAACAAAACCTCGTCGTTTAAGCTTATAAAGTCAACGTAGTCATTGCTGATCTTTGCAGTGGCAAGCTGTTTTCCCGAGTTTGAAAACAACTCCATATTCCGGTTTGTAAGAACAAAGGTATTTTTTACGTCGCATCTTACCGACTTTACATTTTCATCTATATCTATTTCTATCTCGTCGCTATCGCTTCTTATCACGATAAGCTTAGACTTCATTTCATCGCTTATGCTTTTTACTGCGATTGAAACAACCTCGTCGGTTGCGTCAAAATCTATTATATCGGATTTGTACTCGGCACTACTTTCTATTTTACCATTTCTGTCAAGTCTTATGAATCTGTCATCGCAGACAGCCACAAAATCCCCGTCTGAAAGCTTCGCCGCCCTGATAACAGCAGTATTTAATATATCCTCACTTTTTAGCTCTATCTCGTCTGAGTCAAAGTCGAGCGAATATATATTTGTAACCATATTTCCGCCCTTCATTTCAAATGCAGACACATAACAGCCGTAGCCGCTTGGCTTAAAGTCCACCGCGGTCATTCTCGCACCGTTTGCAAAGCGGTATATCACCTCTCCGTCCTTGTTGTATACCGTCAGATATGAGGAAAATCCTTCTGCCGCCGTAACAACCGCAAAGCTGTCGTTTGAAGCCATTTGAGCAAAATATATTTCCTCTTCAAGCTCCTTTTCAAAAACCACTTCTTTATCGTTCATAACGCAAAGCCTGTTTCCGGCTCTGTCATAAACCAAAAGCCTGCTGTCTCCCGTTCTCACCTCGGGAGCAGAAAATTTATGCTGAATAGAGTTTATACGCTCTCCGTTCGGCTTATAAAAATTTATATAGGTGTCCGTTGCCAGAACAAAGTCACCGTCAAATTTCAACAGCTTTGCACCGGAAGCAGCCTCTCCCACTGAAATGGGAAAGTTACCCTTTTCAAGCTCCCCGTCATTTACGGTAACGGTCTGAGCCTTTTCCAGTATTCCTTCAAACCACGGTACCCAAGTACCTCTTGTAAAAAATGCCGCAACAGAAACCGCCGCAACGCACAACACGACCGCAAAACGGCGAAGAAATCTTTTTATTTTTTTCTTTTTCCGCTCACGGCGGATATCAGTCTGAAACGACTTAACCTTTGCCATTTTATATCCTTTCTTTTTACGTCCTTGCTCTGCGATCAAACCTATCAGTAAAACACCCTGTTAAGATATAACCCCTGCGGAGCTACCGTTTTGCCCGCCTTTGTCCTGTCCTTTGCCTTTATTATGTCCTCAATACCGTCGCAGGATATCTTATCCTCGTTGATAAACAAAAGCGTCCCGACCATTATCCTTACCATATTGTAGAGAAAACCGTTTCCCGAAACGTAAAATTTAACAAGATCTCCCTCTCTGATAACGCGGGCGTCAAAAACGGTTCTCACCGTTATCTGCTTGTCGCACGATGTCGAACAAAAGCTTTTAAAATCGTGCTCTCCGATAAACGACTTTGCCGCCTTATCAAGCTTTTTTTCATCTATCGGCATCCAGTATCTGAGAGCTGTGTTTTTGTAAAAAGGATTTTTTATCTCGCTGTTGTGAATGACGTATTCGTACTCCTTTCCCTTTGCGTCAAACCGCGCGTGAAAGTCAAGGGGTACCTCCTCAGCCGACAAAACAGAAATATCGTCAGGAAGCTTCGGGTTAAGCCCGAAAACTATTCCTCTGAGCGTTATGGGACTTTGCGTCTTAAAGGAAAAATAAAATTCCTTTGCGTGCACTCCCTTATCCGTTCTCGAACAGCCGTCTATCGTTATTTTCTCACCGAAAAGCCCGAACATGGCTTCCTCTATCTTTTCCTGAACGGTTATAGCATTATCCTGCCGCTGAAAGCCGTGATATCCTGAGCCGTCGTAAGCAATCTTAACCTTGAAATTCCTCATCAGAAAATGTTCACCCTGTCAATAATTATCACCAGCGCTATAAAAGCCGCGCTTATAAACACCGCATACATATCCCGCAGTGCACAGTGAAGCTGTTTTAATCTGGTTCTTCCCTCTCCACCGTGATAACAGCGGCACTCCATAGCCATTGCGAGCTCTTCGGCACGCCGAAAAGCCGAAACAAAAAGCGGTATCAGAATGGGTATCAACGCCTTTGCCCTTTTTATAAGAGAGCCGGATTCCATATCGGCTCCTCTTGCCTTTTGCGCCATGGTTATCTTGTCCGTCTCCTCTACAAGAGTTGGTATGAATCTCAGCGCTATAGTCATCATCATAGCCACCTCATGAACGGGAAGCTTTATTTTTTTTAGCGGAGAAAGCACCCGTTCTATTGCGTCTGTAAGAGCGATCGGCGAGGTGGTGTAGGTAAGAAGAGAGGTTCCTATGATAAGCGCAATTATCCTGATTATCATAAACACAGCCGTTTTAATGCTGCCGGTGGTTATTTTAAATATCCAGAACTTAATTAGCGTTTCTCCCGTTGTAATAAAAAAAAGATTGAGAATTCCCGTAAATATTATCAGCGGCACAATCGGCTTTACGCTCTTTAAAATCATTTTTAGCGGTATCTGAGAAATTGCATATGCCGCGGCAAGAAACACAATTCCCGCAAACAATCCCAGAAACGTGTCCGCTATAAAGAGCATTACGATATATATTACCGTAAGTAAAAGCTTTATTCTGGGATCAAGCCTGTGAACAATGCTTTGTCCCGGAAAAAACTGCCCTATAGTTATATCCTTTATCATTAAAAAATACCTTTCATACCAAAATATATCAAAGCATAGTCTGCCCGTCTTTCAAAATTCCAAGGTGCTTGTACGCAAGGTCGGTCGCAACTCTGCCTCTGGGCGTTCTTGAAATAAATCCAAGCTGCATAAGATACGGCTCGCACACATCTTCAAGCGTTACCGCCTCCTCGCCTATTGCCGAAGCAAGCGTTTCAAGCCCAACAGGGCCGCCGTTATAGCCGTTTATCATCATGGTCAGAAGCCTTTTATCAAGAGCATCAAGCCCCAGAGAATCGACTTCCATTCTGTCAAGTGCAATAGAGACTATATCCTTTGTCACTCTGCCGTTTCCCATAACATCGGCAAAATCCCTTACTCTTCTCAAAAGCCTGTTTGCTATTCTTGGGGTTCCGCGGCTTCTTACAGCAAGCTCATAAGCGCCATCCTTTTCGCAATAGATCCCCAAAATGGACGCCGAGCGCATAATTATGTCGCAAAGCTCATCTCTTGAATAAAGCTCAAGGCGCTCAATGACACCGAAACGGTCTCTTAGCGGAGAGGTGAGCTGTCCGGCTCTGGTTGTAGCGCCGACAAGGGTAAACCTGTTAAGATCAAGCCTTATGCTTCTGGCACTTGGGCCTTTTCCTATTATTATGTCAAGCGCAAAATCCTCAAGCGCGGGATATAAAATCTCTTCTATCGCTCTTGAAAGGCGGTGTATCTCGTCAATAAAAAGCACATCGCCCTCCTGAAGATTTGTCAAAAGCGCTGCTAAGTCTCCCGGCTTTTCAATGGCAGGGCCGCTCGTTACGCGGAAATTCACGCCCATTTCGTGTGCAATTATTCCCGAAAGGGTAGTTTTTCCAAGTCCCGGGGGGCCGTACAGCAAAACGTGATCAAGCGGATCTCCCCTTTGCTTTGCCGCCTCGATAAACACCGAAAGGTTCTCTTTTACTTTTTCCTGGCCTATATATTCACAAAGGGCTTTCGGACGCAGGGAATAATCCACATCGTCCCCGCGCTCATCACTTGTTACCTCGGGAGCAACTATTCTGTTTTCAAAATCCATATCCGATTTCTCGATCATTTTTTCATCTCCATAACTTTTTCAACAAGCTTTTTGCCAAAGTCCACTGTATAAACGTCTTCAGTTATATTTATTCCCTTTTCCTTCAAGCGATTGAAAACCCTCGTTATCTGCGGAACGGACAGCCCCATTGCGTTAAGCTCATCTGCTCTTTCAAACACCTTTTTTGTGTCGTCATAGCAAAAAAGCCTGCCGTCGTTCATAACCAATATCTTTTTGGCTATTTTTGCAACGTCCTCCATTGAGTGAGAAACAAGCATAACCGTGTTTTTCTTTTCCCTGTGATAATGATGTATCATTTCAAGGATAGTTTCCCGTCCCTTAGGGTCAAGCCCCGCCGTAGGCTCGTCGAGTATCAGCACCTTCGGCTCCATCGCCATAACTCCCGCAATAGCCACGCGCCTTTTTTGTCCTCCTGAAAGGTCAAACGGAGATTTTGTAAGCATATCCTCGCTGATTCCGACAAGGCGCGCTGTTTCTCTTACCCGCCTGTCTATTTCATTTTCATCAAGTTCCATGTTTTTGGGTCCGAAAGCTATGTCCTTATAAACAGTGTCCTCAAAAAGCTGATATTCGGGGTACTGGAATACAAGCCCCACCTTAAAGCGGATATCCCTTAAGGTCTTTTTTTCGTCCCAGTTTATCCTTTCACCATCTATAAATACATTACCGGATGTAGGTCTAAGCAGGGCGTTGAAATGCTCAATCAGGGTTGATTTTCCAGAACCCGTGTGCCCGATCACTCCGACCAGCTCTCCCTCTTCAACAGAAAGATTTACGTTGTCAAGAGCCACCTTGCGAAAGGGCGTTCCCTCTCCGTATACATAGGTTAAATTTTCCGTTTCGATAACTGCCATTTATATCTTATCCTTCAAGCGTTACTCTTTAAAAGCTCATAAAGTGCGTCAACGCACTCATCCTCTGTGATAATTTCGGGGTCAAGGTCAAAGCCGTCGGCGTTGAGCGTATAAACAAGCTCCGTCACCTGTGGAACGTCAAGCCCCAAGGTCTTTAGCTTGTTAACCTGAGAAAATATTTTTTTTGGTTTATCGTCCATAACTATTCTGCCGTTATCGATAACCACAACTCTGTCCGCCTGAACCGCCTCATCCATATAGTGTGTGATAAGCACTATCGTTACACCACTGTTTTTATTAAGCTCCTTTACGGTTTTTAAAACCTCACGCCTGCCCTTGGGGTCAAGCATTGCGGTCGGCTCATCTAGAAGAATACACTCAGGGCGCATTGCCAGAATCCCAGCAATGGCCACTCTTTGCTTTTGTCCTCCCGAAAGCTTGTGCGGAGCGTGCTCACGGTACTCATACATTCCCACTGTCTTAAGAGACTCGTCGACTCTTCGTCGGATCTCTGCGGGTTCAACGCCCATATTTTCAAGCGCAAACGCCACATCCTCCTCAACTATCGTCGCAACAATCTGATTGTCGGGGTTTTGAAAAACCATTCCCACAGACTGACGAATATCAAGCAGTTTTTGCTGATCCCTGATACTCATTCCGTTTACAAGGATCTCTCCCGACTGCGGAATATTTATTGCGTTAAAGCACTTTGCGAGAGTCGATTTTCCTGAGCCGTTATGGCCAAGTATCGCCACAAACTCTCCTTTATATATATCAAGAGATAAATTTTCAAAAACCGTGGTCTTTACCGGCGGCTCTTCCATTTCGTTTATATACGAAAAGGTTATATTCTTAGCTTCAATAAATTTTTCCATATAACATCCTTAAATCTTTTACTTGCTTTGCCAGATCGCAGTGCTTCCGCACGGAAGCGCAAAGCCGGTGCTTTGCACCTTAAGTCCTATCTCATCGGCGAAAACCTTTCCTGCATATCGCGGTATAAGCAAGTCTCCCAGAATATACGCCATCACCGAGGGTGAAAGACCGGTAGTATAGCTGTTAAGCATAAAGCACAGCGCGTTGTTGCTAAGCACGTTTGAGCAAAGCCTTACCAGATCGTAAACGCACTCTTCAAGCTTCCAGACCTCGCCGCCCGGACCTCTGCCGTAGCTTGGCGGATCCATTACTATGATATCGTACTTGCTGCCGCGCCTTATTTCTCTGTTTACAAATTTTTCACAGTCGTCCACAAGCCAGCGTATTGGCTTTTGAGAAAGGCCGGATATTTGTGCGTTTTCTCTTGCCCACTGCACCATTCCCTTTGAAGCGTCCACGTGGGTGACAGCCGCTCCCGCCATAGCGCACGAAAGCGTTGCCCCGCCGGTATACGCAAACAGGTTTAACACCTTAACGGGTCTTGCAGCAGATTTTATAACGCCGCTCAAAAAGTCCCAGTTTACCGCCTGCTCGGGAAAAAGCCCCGTGTGCTTAAAGCCGGTAGGACGTATTATGAATTTTAGTCCGCTATATGAAATCGTCCAGCTATCCCTGAGCTTTTTACGGTATTCCCACTCTCCGCCGCCTTTGCTTGATCGGTGATAATGAGCGTCTGCGCTCCGCCAAAGTGCGCTGGCTTTTTCTGACTTCCAAATTATCTGCGGATCGGGGCGGATCAAAGTTACCCCTCCCCAGCTTTCAAGCTTTTCGCCGCAGCTTGCGTCCAGAATTATATAGTCTTTCCAGTTTTCAGCTGTTCTCATTTATATGTACTTCTCCTGTGACCGTGCCCGTTATGACCGCTGTTTTCATTTATTCTCCGAAGCTTTTTCTGATAGCCTGTGCAATCGTCTTTGCGTATTCGGTTATTTTTCCAAGATGCTTGCCCTCAAGCATTACTCTTACCAGCGGTTCGGTTCCTGATTCACGAACAAGAATCCGTCCGTCGTCGCCAAGCTTTTCCTTGTACATCTCAATAAACTCAGAAACGCCCCTGTCCGTCTGCCAGCGTCCCTTATGCTCGCTTTTGATCTTTACGTTTTCCAGCACTTGTGGATATGTTTCCATTACAGATGCCAGCTCAGAAAGCTTTTTCTTTGTCTTTGCCAAAATCTCAAGCAGCTTAACGCCTGTCATTTCACCGTCGCCGGTGTTTGCATAATCAAGAAGAATAATGTGTCCGGATTGTTCTCCGCCAAGGTTATATCCGCCCTTTTTCATTTCCTCCAAAACATATCTGTCACCCACTCCGGTTCTGGCAATAACAACGTTTTCAGCCTTCGCGTATTTCATAAATCCCAGGTTTGTCATCACGGTAACGACACAGGTGTTGTGATTCAATCTGCCGCAGCTTTTCATAAACTTTGAAAAGATAGCCATAATCTTATCTCCGTCTACAATCTCACCCTTCTCATCAACGGCAAGACATCTGTCTGCGTCGCCGTCAAAGGCAAGACCTAAATGGCATTTGTTGTCCACAACGAATTTCTGAAGCCCCTCCATATGTGTAGAACCGCAGTTTTGATTTATATTAGTTCCGTCCGGATCGTTGTTTATAAAGTAGCAGGAAGCCCCCAGTCCCTGAAAAAGCTTCACCGCACATTCGCTTGAAGCGCCGTTTGCGCAGTCGATAGCAACCTTTATTCCCCTGAAATCGCAGTCAACCGCCTTCATAACATGGCGGATATAATCCCACTGAGCATTTTTCTCATAAACTATTCTGCCAATACCAGTCGAACTTTTAAGCTTGATATTCTCTGGAGTGTCAAGAATAAGCTTTTCTATTTCGTTTTCAACGCTGTCGGGAAGCTTAAAGCCCTCGCTTGAAAAAAGCTTAATTCCGTTAAACTCAACCGAGTTATGAGAGGCGGATATCATCACACCCGCGTCAGCCTCATATCTGTTCACCAAAACGGCAACCGCAGGCGTAGGAATAACTCCCAGAACGTGAGCGTCGGCGCCGACTGAGCATATTCCTGAAACCAGCGCCGCCTCAAGCACATCGCTTGAAATTCTCGTATCCTTGCCTATGATGATTTTTGCCTTTTGTCTTTTTGAGTGTTTTGTAAGCACCAAAGCAGCCGCCCTTCCTATCTGCATAGCAGTTTCACAGGTAAGCTCGGTTATCGCAATTCCTCTGGCACCGTCCGTTCCGAATAGTCTTCCCATTTTGTCATTCCCTTTCTTATATTATTTCTGTTATAACGCGCCGAGATGCGCGGACTGAGGCCATGGCTGTTATTATCTTTCTGCCAGAGCTTTGAGTGCTCCCTTTATCAGTTCCTCCACCGACAGAGTTTTGTCAAGCCTTGCAACGGCGCTTGCCGCCTCAGACTGAGAATATCCCAGAGCAGTCAGGGCAAGAACAGCCTCCCTTGCATCGGGCAACCCCTCGGTAGAGAAATCCAAAGAAGATGCCTCTCCCAGAAACTCTGTTTCCTTTGTGACCTTGTCCTTTAGCTCAAGTATTATTCTCTGAGCGGCTTTAGGGCCGACGCCCTTTGCCTGAGTAAACGCCTTAGCGTCCCCGGCGGCAACCGCAACCGCAAAGCTCTGAGGAGTCAGTAAAGAGAGTATAGAAAGTCCAGCTTTAGGCCCCACTCCCGATACGGAGATCAAAAGCTCATATGCCTTAAGCTCATCACAAGTAGAAAACCCAAAAAGCGATATGCCGTCCTCTCTCACAGAAAGGTGAGTGTACAGTGTTGTCTCGTCGTTATTTGATCTGATGTCGCCGATCGTTGTAAGCGTTGTGTTTACCATATAGCCTATTCCCGCGCACTCAATAACGACAAAATCTCCGCCTATATGCGTAATTTTTCCTCTTATGCTGTAAATCATAAAATCTTCTCCAGATTCTTTAATGTATTAAACGACGAGTGCCCATGTGTAATCGCAATTGCCAGAGCATCCGCGGTGTCGTCGGGCTTTGGCACCTGAGCCAGACCCAGAATAGACCGCGTAAGCTCCTGAACCTGTTTTTTCTCGGCTCTGCCGTATCCAACCACCGACTGCTTTACCTGAAGCGGAGTGTACTCGCTTATTCCGATACCCCTCTGCACAGCGGCAAGCAACGTAACGCCTCTTGCCTGCGCGACATCAATTCCCGTCTTTTGGTTGGTGTTGAAAAACAGCTTTTCAATGCCCATTTCATCAGGCATATAGGCGTCAAGTATTTCACACATATCGTCGTATATCGTTTTCAGTCTAAGATCAAAAGGCGTTTTTGCGTCAGTCGTTATCGCACCGAAATCCACTATCTTAAACCTGTTCTTGTCATAGTCAAGTATTCCGAATCCGACAATTGCATATCCGGGATCCACCCCGATTATACGCAAATGATCACCCTCTTATCGATCAAAAATACATACATATGATATTATATCATAGCAGTGCTGAAAAATCAAGGTTTTGCATTCAGATAAAGCCGCTTCTTGTGACGTAGGCAAAACCACTTGACGCCAAAGGCAAACAGGTGTTATTATTGTGTTAAAACAAACGGGCGGTGAGGACGATTTTAAAAAGCAGCAGATTCTGGATAGCACTTTTCTGTTTGATTGCAGCGGCGAGCATTTTTGCGCTTATGCTGATGAATTCAAACGCAGGCACGCAGGTCAGTATCTTTTACAAAGACAAGCTTATCTACACGATGAAGCTGTCTGAAAACGAAACAAAGCGCATAGAGCTTGACGAGGGCTACAACGAAATAGAAGTGAAAAACGGCAAGGTTTTTGTTAAAAGTGCGGACTGCAAAAATCAGGTCTGCGTAAATTCGGGGAAAAAAAGCGCCGCAGGATCTACAATAATATGCGCGCCTCACCGCCTCACCGTTAAAATAGAAATCGACGACTCAAAAGACGCCGATGTTTGAATGGGTGAACGTATGAACATTAAAAAATTCTGCCTGTCTGCAATGCTTTTGGCTTTGTCCGTTGCCATTTATACGCTTGAAAGCTTTATTCCTCCTATAGGTATTCCCGGTGTTAAGCCGGGGCTCTCAAATATTGTAACCCTCATTTCTCTTATGTTTCTCGGGCCAAAATATACCGCCTGCATTTTGTTTTTAAGGATAACAATAACCTCTCTTATAAGCGGAACCGCAGTAAGCTTTGTTTTTTCCGTGTCCGGCGGCGTTTTCGCTTTTGCGGCAATGAGCGTTCTTATTGTGTTTTTAAATGGAAAGCTGGTATGGGCGGTTTCTGTGTGCGGCGCTGTTTTTCATAATCTGGGACAGCTTATAGCGGCGGGAGTTATGATTGAAAACCTGAGTGCAATTTACTATCTGCCTATGCTTATGCTTTCTGCAATAATTACCGGAGCTTTTACCGGTATAGCCGCACAGCTTTTAGATAACCGCCTTGGCGATATTATCAGGAGAAAATTTTGATAGTGTTGACGAGAAAAATCCGTTGCAGAAATAAATGCAAATTATTTCGGTAAATCGATTATACGTTTTGCACAAGGTAAAGATTGCTTTTTTGGGCAGTTTATATAATTATGGTCAAATGCCTTGACAAAAAGCATTTGGCAGGATAAAATATAGATAAATAAACTGTGGGAGGTATCTATTATGAAGAAAAGGATCATCAGCCTGCTAACAGCGTTTTGCATGGTTTGCGCCACTTTGCTGTGCATATCCGCATCGGCTGAAAGCACGGCAGCTGACAATTCAGCAGACAACGGAATAATGAGAGAAGATTTTACAGCAAATGACGCCGTAAATGAGATGGGGTTAGGACTAAACCTTGGAAACACAATGGAGGCGTATGACGCAACCAACTGCGAACGCTCTTCGTATAAGTGGCCGCCGATCGTAGGAAGCAACAAAGCGACTGATTATGAACATTGCTGGGGTGCGCCCACTACCACTCAGGCCATGATCGACGGCATAAAGGCTGCCGGCTTTAATACTGTCAGAATTCCGGTTTTCTGGGGCAATATGATGGTTAATGACGGAACCTATACCATAAATACCGAATATTTAAACCGTGTTGAAGAGATAGTTAAATACTGCCGCAACGCCGATCTTTACGCGGTAATAAACATTCACCACTTTGACGAGTTTATCATCAGAAGAAACGATCTAGAGTCGTGCAAAAAGATTTTTGATACGCTCTGGACACAAATTGCAAATCATTTTGCGGCTTATTCCGACTATGTTATGTTTGAAGGCTTTAACGAATACCTGGGCGGAGAACAGTTTGATTCAAGGGGCAATCTAACGGAAGTTCCACGCAATCAGGCTTACGAGCTTACTAATGCACTTAACCAGACGTTTGTAAATGCAGTAAGAAAAACGGGCGGAAATAACGCACAAAGAATTCTTATTATTTCCGGATACTGGACAAATATCGATCTTACCACATCGCCTGAGTTTAAGATACCTCAGGACGAAGCGCAAAACAAGCTTATGGTATCGGTTCACTATGTTGACAACTCAATGTACTGGACAAACGCAATAGGCGGAGACAAGTGGATGAATTACAGCATAGACCAGTGTGAGAAGCTTAAAAACGCATTTACCGAAAAAGGAATACCCGTGTTTATCGGAGAAACTACATCATCATATCCAAGAAGTAATTATGACCAAAGTGTCGAAAACAAAGACAGCTCTCAAACATTAAAAACAATGCTTGAACTTATTACGGACTACGGCTTTATCCCCGTTCTCTGGGACACTCCAAACAACTTTTACGACAGAAACAACTGCAAAATAAAGAACGCCAGTGATGCTCAGGTTATACAGACTATTTCAAATAAGTTCACAGTTGAGGAGCCTACCGAAGAGCCGACTGAAGCTCCTACCGAAGAGCCTACTGATAATCCTTATGAAGGAGAAATTACAGGAACGATCACATTACCGGGATCAGACGCAGATGTTACGGTTGAAGTAACGGCAAACGGAGAGGTTGTTTATGCATCCACAGCACAAAGCAAAGGGTACAAAATAAGCGGACTTGAGAGCGGCGAGTATGTAATAACGTTTACCGCTGAAAACTGCGCACCCAGAAGCTATGAAGTATCGGTAGACGATATGACAGCGATTGATGCCGAGATACATCTTTACGGTGATGTAAACGGCGACGGAACAATAACCACTGCGGACGCGGGAATTGCAAATTCTCACGCAAGCGAGGTAAATGAGCTTAAAGATTATGACTTTGTCGTTGCTGAGGTAACCGGAGACGGCAAGGTAACTACCGCCGACTTTGGAATGATAAATGCGCACGCAGTCGGAGCAAGTTTGATTTCAAGGTAACAACATTAACCATAGTTTTCTTAAAACCGATATAAAACATTGAAACCGCGGAGGTTTTGAACCGACCCCAAAAGTTAGAAATTATACCACATTGTCTAACGAATTAAGGGTGCTTCATTTCCCCGCGGTTTTTGTTTAAGTATTTATTGCCGACTTATGAGCATATTTAAGCTTGGTAGCCTGACCCCCTCTTATATGGCGCTCATTTTTATTTATCTGCAAAATCTCCTTTACTTTCTGATACAACGAAGGATTTACTTTTTTTAGTTTTACAGAAACATCTTTATGTACGGTACTTTTACTTATTCCGAATTCCTTAGCACAGGCGCGGACTGTTGCCCTATGATCGACTATATATTCGCCGAGCAGCACGCATCTGTTGTCATCTGACAAATTCATATGTAACGCACTCTCCCCTTACTCTTTTTGTAAAGTATATGCGTCCAAAGTGCTTAATAGAACAATCTGATGCGTTGTGCTTTTCGGACTGACGTATTCAGATATGTCAGAAACAGCATTTGTTACAACGAATAATCTAAAGCAAATGTAAATTCTTAAGTTTTCACATATTATTCATAAATATGTGATAGTATTATTTATAGAGAAAAAATCTCAGAGCAACCCGGAGGGAAAGGTATTAAATGAATATTATCTCACTTCTTAAACCTAAGTCAACAGTATCGTATGTGTACGACTCAAGCACATTAAGACAGGGGCTTGAACAGATGAAAGCCCATAGATTCACGGCCACTCCTGTCATTACTCACGAAGGAAAATACGCAGGAGTTGTTTCAGAGGGCGACTTTCTGTGGTATCTGTTAAAAAAAGATGCTAAGTCTGATTTAAAGCATTTGGAGTCAGTATACATAAAGGACATTATAGACGCCAATAAGTTTAAACCCGTTAGAATAACCGCGACGATGAAAGACCTGTTGCTAATGGTAATGAACCAGAACTTTGTTTCTGTGATAGACGACAGAGACTGCTTTATCGGAATAATAACAAGAAAATCGGTGCTTGAATATTTTTATACAAAAGAAGCTGAAAATGAAATTGAATATCAGTAAAAACAAATCCGACTGCCTAAAATACGCAGCCGGATTTTCCTTTAATAAAACATATTCATTTCGCCCAAACCGTCGTAAGTACCATAGCCGTCTGTGTCAGTCTGCTCGGTATTTTCGGTGCTTCGTTCAGTAGTCAAATCACTCATATTTGTATATCCGTAAACCGTTTCCTGAAACAGCCTTATATTTTGCGTAATATCCACAACCAATACGTCCTGCGTTCTGATTGTTTCGTTGGTATACATCCCGTCTGCGGGAATTCTAAGCTGATTTATTTCATAAGACAAGAGGTCTGCCGAATTGTACAGAAGATAAGCTATCTCTCCGTCGGTAAGATTTGTTTTAAGCTGTCTTAACACCTTGTCCAAAAGGTCAGAAAGCTCAATCAGACTCATATTCTTCGCCTTTTCGGCTATTTTGGTTACAACCCTCCTCTGCCTTGCGGTTCTTTCAAAATCGGCAGCTCCCACATATCTAAGCCTTGAATACGCAAGCGCCTGATTTCCGTTCATGTGATATGTTCCGCCCTCTGTCAGATAGTCTGTACCCTTCTTGTTGCCAAGGCAGTCATTCTGCTCCGCTATAGGCGCCTGCATACCTATCGCCTCTTCATCGGATATTCTTATGTCAAGACCTCCGCAAGCATTTACTATATCAATAAACGAATAGAAGTTGAACAGAACGTATTTGTCAACATCAACGCCGAAGTTGTTTTTAAGCGTCTGCATTGTAAGCTCTGCACCTCCCGCACCATATGCGGAATTAAGCTTTGCGTAAACTCCGCCTGACTGCGCAATTTCAACGTACATATCGCGCATAAACGATGTAAGGGTTACCTCCTTGGTTTCCTCGTTTATGGAGCACAGCATCATAACGTCTGTGTTTCCTGTGGTATTGTCGGCGGTGTCTCTTATATCCTCGCCGATTATCAAAATATTCGTTACGTTGTCGCTTGAGATAAATCCCTGCTGGGCTTTAGCGAGCTGCTCTCTCAGCTGATTTTCTCTCTCAAGATCATCGGATGTAGCAGAATTCAGGGTTATTCCCCAGTTGCCTTGATTCTGTGAGTCAGATCTCTGCAAAAGCCCGGTAAAATATCCGAAAACAGAAATTCCAACGCCGAGCAGAATAAACACCACTCCTAAAATATAGCATACTGCTATTGAGGTTATTCTCTTTTTTGTAAGATTTTTTCGGTTGACCTTTACATCTTCTGAATTATTTTCCCGCGATTCTGGGCTGGTCTGTTTTATACTTACCGCAGCAGACGGCTCAAGCTTTTTATTCAGATCGCCTGTTCTGATATCGTTATGCTCCTCATCCGTCCTTTTTGCAACCGCCGCTGCAATCATTGAAGCCATATCCCTTACACTGTCGCCTTTTACATTACTATTTTCAAAAGCATTTTTAACCGTCGGCTCACTTATTTTACTTTTCTTATCCGGAATACTGATGTCCGAATCAAAGTCCAAAAGATAGTCCTCCTCATTTAAAAAGATATCCTTAGAGCTTTCGCGGTTTTCACTTTTATCAGACAATGTATTTCTTTTCATAACGTCACTTATAATATCGTCCACGGACATAGCATTTTTTTCTTTTGCGTCATTATTTTTTTCTGACATCACAAATCTCCTGTTCTTTATTGCTCCTTATATTTTTATACTAAAATGCTTCGTTTATGTTATTTAAATCATTATACAACAATTTTTCCTCAATTTCAACTATAATTTCAACAAACCCGTAAAAAGAAGCAAAACAATTATCCGAGCGCTACGTCGAGCGACATCATAAGTATAAATCCGGCGGTAAAGAATAGCGTTCCGAAGTATGAATGCTCACCCTCTGTAAGTCCGGGAATCATTTCTTCAACAATTACATAAAGCATCGCTCCCGCCGCAAAACTTAAAAGAAACGGCAACACCGGTGTTATAACGCCTGCTATCAGGATAGTTATCACCGCTCCGACAGGCTCAACCGCCCCTGACAAAACTCCGCACAAAAAAGCCTTTGCGTTTTTCATTCCTACCGCACTAAGCGGCATCGAAATTATAGCGCCCTCCGGGAAATTCTGAATGGCAATTCCAAATGACAAAGCAGTAACCATAGCGGCAGTTATATCAGAACCTCCTTTAAGAAAGCCCGCAATAATAACGCCTACCGCCATCCCCTCGGGAAGGTTGTGAAGAGTTACCGCTAAAACCAGCTTAGAAGTTCTTTTAAACTTGCTGTTTTCCGCCTTTTCACACTCACTGTTAGCGCTGAGCCTGGCGGCGATCTTATCAAGCGCCAGCAATATCAACACCCCGAATAAAAGTCCTGCCGCAGCAGGAATAAAGGAAAGCTTTCCCATACCGCTAACCTGCTCCATCGCAGGGATCAAAAGGCTCCACACAGATGCCGCAAGCATTACTCCCGCAGCAAAACCCATTAGCGCACGTTGTGTTTTAGCACCAAGCTGTCCTTTCATAAAAAACACGCAGGCCGCGCCTAAAGATGTTCCCAAAAATGGAAGTGAAACATTTATTATTATATCTGAAATCATTGTAAACCTCACAGTACTCGCATTTTGTCATTTATAATATTATATTGCACTCGACTGTTTAGGTTACAAAAAAATAAAGCCCCGCATTACATCGCGGGACCTTATAAAAAAGTCTTTTAACTTTCTATCTGTTTTCCCAAAAACATAGCAGCAGCTTTAGTAAGCATAAGATGCTTCTCACTGACCGGCTGATCATTTTCGCCTTCCACAAAAGCTACGGCTCCGGTTACATCGCCAGAAGAAATAATTGGGGTTATCGCCAGTGCAGACTTTGACACTCCTTCAATCGGCATAAGCTCATCTCCGTTTTTAATATATGTGCTTCTGCTTTCTATCAGGTCCTCAAGTGCCTGTGAAACCCTTCTCTCGCTGTACTCCTTTTTTGAAGTTCCTGCAACTGCTACTACGTGGTCTCTGTCAAACACCACCACCGGGGCTCCGCCGAGTTTGTATATGACCTCTGCGGCAGAAGTAGCAGCTTCGCTCATTTCGTGAATCGACGAATACTTTTTAAAGATTACCTCACCCTCGCTGTTTGTAAAAATTTCAAGCGGGTCGCCCTCTCTTATTCTTAGTGTTCTTCTTATTTCTTTCGGAATAACGACCCGCCCGAGATCATCAATCCGTCTAACTATTCCTGTTGCTTTCATTATATATTCTCCTTTTCTCTTAGCAAATTTTTATTAAATGTAAAAGTATTATCTGCAAAAGATCAGGGAATATACTTTTAATTATTTTTATAAAACAAAGTAAAATTCAAATTACACATTTTAAAAGCCTTTGAGCTTATAAAAATCAAAAATGTACAGCAGACTCTCCGTTTATGTTGATCTTATCGACAACAAGGGCAATAAACTCGCTGTTGGTAGGCTTTCCCTTACCGGCATTGATGGTATACCCGAATAAAGAATTGAGGGTATCTATATTTCCTCTCTCCCACGCGATCTCAATAGCATGTCTTATTGCCCTTTCAACTCTCGTAGGAGTTGTGTTGAATTCCTTTGCAACGGACGGGTAAAGCTCCTTGGTAACGCTGCTGAGCATTTTACCGTCATTTACCGAAAGTATAATCGCCTCACGAAGATAGTGATATCCTTTTACATGAGCAGGAACGCCAATCCTGTGAATGATATTTGTTACTATTACCTTCAGATCCTGCCCACCTTCATTTTCTGTTTTCGATGTGTAGTTGATGATTGTGTTTATTCTGTCAGCAAGCGCCTTGATTTCAAAAGGCGTTCTCATATAGTATGAAGCTCCCAGTTCCATTACGCTTTTCTCAATAAACTGATTGTCAAAAGAGCTGACAACTATAATGTATGGTCTTTTGATTTTTGAGTCATTTAACTTTTTTATAAACTCAATTGCGTCCAGGTTTGGCATAATAGCATCAATTACCACAACGTCCGGACTTATATCTTTAATTGCGTTAAACAGCGTATTTCCGTCTTTATGACGAGTAACAACATAAAAATCCATTTTGCGAAGAGAACTTGCAACATTCACTCCAAAACTCGGGCTATCGTCACCGATAAGAACCTTAACTTTCTGATCCATTATAACCATTCCTTTCTTTTTTAAGCCCTGAAATTTTTATTTCAGAGGTTCACCATATATTTCACCTTTATTTTATCATATTTTTTATAACAAAACAAGTATTCAAATAAAGAGTTATGACAATTTTTTATAATAGCTGTCGAAACTTGTCATAACTGTTAAATTTAAGTTATAATACTTTCAGATATAACAAATAGTAATAACCAAAACAGGCTGTTTTAGTGTAATATGAACAACAATCACTTTTGAAAATTCGCCCGATCCGTTAGTCTCACCTTGGACATATATTGGTGCATAAGGCCATTACAAGCCTTGCATAAAGCCTTGCATAAAATCAATAGGTATGGTATAATGTAAAAGCTATATTAAACTTTATTGTGATAATAAATCTCGTTTATATAAGGAGACCGACTGTTATGAACATACTCATTATAGACGCACAGGGCGGAGGTATCGGCAGACAGTTAGTGGACGCCATAAAACAAAATATACCTGACGCATCGGTCACTGCGGTAGGCACAAACGGTGCTGCCACCTCTGCTATGCTAAAAGCCGGAGCCGACAATGCGGCAACCGGTGAGAACGCCGTAATAGTCGGTTGCCGTAAAGCGGATATTATCGTAGGTCCTATAGGTATAGTAATTGCCGATTCTTTACTCGGAGAGGTTACGCCAAAAATGGCTCTTGCCGTTGCTCAGAGCAATGCAAAACGCATACTGATACCGTTTAATCACTGTGACAACGTAATAGTTGGAATTTCGGACTATAATATAGGAAAGCTTGTGCGCGATGCCGTAAGCGAGATTCAAAATATTTCCATGTAATTACATAAGCTCAGTTGACAAGTAAAAGAAATTGTTGTATAATATTTACAGCGGCAAGAAGCCGACTTAAAAGCACTGAAGTGTTTTGCAATCATCTACTGATATTTATTATGCTTGTTTGTATACTAAGAAGGTATGCGTTTTCTCCGAAGAGGGATAGCGTGTACCTTTTTTAATAAAGCGCATTGCTTACACTAACGCTATATTATAGGAGGGTAAAAAATGGCATGTTTCCTTGTACCTGCTGCTGAGGCGATAGTTACTGCCATCGCAGCAAAAGTAATGAAATCAAATAAAAAACAGCCGGAAACGGTTAAGGTGCAGCTGAGCGGCACCGATATTGAAACGGCTGAAAAACTTTCTTTTTCAAGAAAGTTAAAGTGGCTTTCTAATCTGCTCTGGGGCGGTTCTGCATTGCTTGCATTTGAGCATATATGGCATGGTGAGGTAGTGCCGTGGTTTCCGTTTATTACGGCGGCGGGAGATCCGGCGGGCACTGCACAAATGCTTAATGAGATGGCTACCGTCGGCGTTGCAATGGCAGGGCTTGTAACGGCAGTATGGATTGGTATTATAGCCGTTGCATCCGCAGCTGAAAAGAAAGCGATAAAACGGCCTCTCAATGATTCAGGAGCGCAATAAAATGACGTTACTCACAACTGTGTTTGCAGCTATCATCTCAACAGTTGTTTGGTACAGAGGAGCTCCGAAAAGCGTAATGCAGGTTGGGATTCTCTGTTGGATTTACTGGGGCGCTTCTATTATGTGGCTTGTCGACGCCGTATTTGAATACGCCGAACTTCATGAGAAATACTTTACACCGTCTCCCTCAGATATGCTTAATGATCTTTATCTAGGACTTTCAGTGGTTGCGCTAGGGCTTGTAATATGGATCGTTGTTTTGCTTATAAAAGATCCAAAGGGAGTTGTAAAGGCTGCACTTTTCAAAAAAAAGAACTGATATAATACGTAAGCGGTTTTGCTGTGATCGGCTAAACCGCTTTTCGCAATGTGAATAAGATTTATAAAAGAGGCGGGTATATGAAAAGCGAAATAAAGCAGGTTTTAAAAGATATCCAAAACGGCTCTATGTCAGTCGAGGAAGCACTTGTAAGGATCAAAAAAGAACCGTACGAGGATATTGGTTTTGCAAAAGTCGATCTGCATAGAAAACTACGGCAGGGTGCTTCTGAAGTGATTTACGGCGAAGGCAAAACGCCTGAGCAGATCATCGGCATTGTGAATACTTTGATGAATAACAAACAGGAACATATTCTTATAACGCGGCTTTGCGCCAAGGCCGCTGAGGTTGTCAAAAACACCTATTCTCTTTCTTACTATGAAAACGCACGGGTAGGTATTATCGGAAATCAGCCGGTTCCCGACGGAATCGGAAAAATTGTAGTTGCAACCGGCGGAACAAGCGATATTCCTGTTGCAGAGGAAGCGTGTGTAACCGCTGAATTTTTCGGAAATTATGTAACAAGACTTTATGACGTAGGGGTTGCCGGACTGCACCGGCTTTTATCTCATTCTGACGATATTATGAGTGCCAGCGTTATAATTGCTGTAGCCGGTATGGAGGGAGCTCTTGCCAGCGTTATCGGAGGACTTGCAGACTGTCCTGTAATTGCTGTGCCTACCAGTGTGGGATACGGCGCGTCTTTTAACGGCTTATCTGCTCTTTTGTCAATGCTCAATTCCTGTGCCAGCGGCGTCTCTGTTGTAAATATAGACAACGGTTTCGGCGCGGGATACCTTGCTAGCATGATCAACCATATGGAGGTAAAAAAATGAATGTTTTATATTTAGATTGCTCAATGGGCGCAGCGGGAGATATGCTTGCGGCATCTCTTCTGGAACTTATGCCAAATCCCGACGAGTTTATTGATAAGCTGAATGCGCTTTCAATTCCTGGCGTAAAATTCACAAAGGAAAAATCTATAAGATGTGGCATTACTGGAACGCATATTGCGGTTACGGTAAACGAAACCGAAGAAAGCGAAGAAATGTACGGACATATGCACAGACACGAACATCACAATCACGAAGGTGAAACACATCACCACAGCAGTATGCACGAAATCGGGCATATCATATCAAAGCTCGATCTACCTGAAAAGGTAAGAGAGGATGCGTCAGCGGTTTACCGGCTGATAGCTGAAGCGGAAAGTCACGCCCACGGCGTACCTGTATCCGAAATACATTTTCACGAAGTCGGCACTATGGACGCCATTGCCGATATTTGTGCCGTTTGCATGCTTATGAACGCTCTTGCCCCGAATGAGGTGATCGTGTCGCCCGTCCACGTCGGAAAAGGAAACGTAAAATGCGCCCACGGAATCCTTCCCGTTCCTGCTCCGGCAACCGCATATATTTTAAAGGACATCCCTATCTACAGCGGCGAAATTGACGGAGAGCTTTGTACTCCTACTGGCGCGGCGCTTCTCAGGCATTTTGCAACTCGCTTTGGAAATATGCCCGTCATGAAAACTCATAAGATTGGTTACGGAATGGGGAAAAAGGATTTTGAAATTGCAAACTGCGTTCGTGCATTGTTTGGAGAAACACAAGACAAGACAGATATAGTGTCGGAGCTTTCCTGTAATGTGGACGATATGACGGCAGAAGCAATCAGCTTTGCGGTTGAACGCCTGTTTGAAGGCGGTGCAAAGGAAGTCTATACGGTTGCGATAGGTATGAAAAAGTCCCGCCCCGGCACATTGATTCGAGTAATGTGTAAGGCGCAAGACAAGGAAAACATTATAAGACTGTTGTTTAAATATACAACCACTATCGGCGTGCGTGAGGCCGTAACCTCCAGGTATGTTTTAAAGCGAAGCGTTAAAACGCTTCATACTCCTTACGGAGATGTGCGACGCAAAACTTCCTGCGGCTATGGAGTTACCCGTACAAAGTACGAATATGACGACCTTGCTCGCATTGCCAGAGAGAAAAATCTCAGCATAGAAGAAGTTTGCAAGCTGATCGAAAGCTTTTGATTGTAAACTGATGAAATCACTAAAAAAGGAGCTTTAAATGAACGCGTTACAAGAAAAAAAGCAGCGTCTGGAATCGTATCTTCGAGAACTCGGCAGTGTGATCATAGCCTTTTCTTCAGGTGTTGACTCTACATTTCTTCTGAAAGTCGCACACGACATTTTGGGCGATAAAGTCGTAGCCGTTACCGCGCGCTCCTGCTCATTCCCCGAACGGGAGCTTAATGAAGCAAAGGCTTTTTGTAAAGCCGAAGGCATTGAGCATATTATCTTTGAATCTGAAGAGCTGTCGATAGATGGTTTTGCTCAAAACCCGAAAAACCGCTGCTACTTGTGCAAGCGTGAGCTGTTCACAAAAATGCTCGGTATTGCAGAGCAGAAAAAGATTCCGTATATAGCAGAGGGCTCAAACATAGATGACAACGGTGATTACCGTCCCGGACTGATTGCAGTTTCCGAGCTGAATATAAAAAGCCCGCTGCGTGAGACCGGATTTACAAAGGCAGAGATCCGTCAGTTGTCAAAGAAGCTCGGACTTTTTACCTGGAATAAGCAGTCCTTTGCCTGCCTGTACTCGCGCTTTGTATACGGAGAAACCATAACGAAAGAAAAGATTACAATGGTAGATAAAGCTGAACAAAAACTGATCGATCTCGGATTTAATCAGGTGCGGGTAAGGATTCACGGAAAAATTGCTCGGATCGAAATTGAACAATCTGAATTTGAAAAAATTCTGAAAAAAGATACAGCATCAGAGCTGAACCGTTATTTTCAGAAACTTGGATTTGCTTATGTAACGCTTGATCTTGGAGGATATAAAACGGGCAGTATGAACAAAACACTATAGAAAAAATCTGTAATGTTTCTTAAGCGTTTGATAATTAAAAATGATTGTTCGGTAATTAAAAAACTATATACAAAAACCGCATATATGCTTAAAATCTGCACAGAGCCGAATATTTTCAAACAGCTTTAGAATTATTTCTAAAAACATGAGTAAAATATATTTGAGGTGACTTATTATGCCATATAAAAATCTCAGTCATTTGCTGCTGTCAAGCTCAAGCTCAAGGAATTACTTCTTTTCATTGCCCGGAGAGGTGCAGCTTATTCTGCGCGATCAAAACGAATTTATTCACACCCTGTTTGAACTTCGCAGAAACGCCGAGCATATATTAAAACAAAAATAGCTTAATATTGTAACAAAGCTTTGGTTTCTCACGCATTTTTGCCAAAACAACCATTCTTAGTAAAAATGTATGCCTATACTGCCATTTTTCACCGTTTTTCTCTTGACAAAGCACCTAAACCGTGATAAAATGTAATAACTTGCAGAAATGATGTTTCAGAACTCATCATACAGCAAAGATTGACCACTTCTTAACCGAAGTCAAAGCCATACGGACAGCTAGGTCAAATGCCGGCACGGCAACTTCTGTTGCTTTATTGATTGGACTTTTCAGTCAAATAGAATTTTATAAGTTTGTTTTTATTTTGCATCAACTTGTGAAACGGTCAATAAGAGTAGTAAAAGTATATTTGCTATACAAGCTCTGAAACCAGCATTAAAATATCTGTTCGTTTTATGCAACAATATGATTTTTAAAGCACACAAGAGAAAAATTCTTGAGTGCTTTTTTGTTTTGAGGTGAAAACTATGGAAAATAAACTTAAGCTTTACGGATTCAACAATCTTACAAAATCATTAAGCTTTAATATATACGATGTATGCTATGCAAAAACTCTCAAGGAGCAGAAGGACTATATTGATTATATAGATGAGCAGTACAACTCTAAGAGAATAACCGATATTATGACTCACCTTACCGAAATGATAGGCGCTCAGGTTTTAAGCATATCCCGGCAGGACTACGATCCTCAGGGTGCGTCTGCGACCTTTCTGATTGCAGACGATACTATGGTGCCTGCGGGTGGAAATGAGATCGTCGCTCATCTTGACAAAAGCCACGTAACGGTACATACCTACCCAGAGTTTCACCCACACAACAGTATCGTGACCTTTAGAGTGGACATCGACGTTGCGACCTGCGGAAAAATAACTCCTCTGACTGCGCTTGATTATCTTATCGGAAGCTTTGACTCAGACATAATAACTATGGATTACAGAGTAAGAGGCTTTACCAGAAACATTGACGGCGAAAAGCTTTTTATCGACCACGACATTACGTCCATTCAGGATTACATCAACCGCGAAACGCTAAAAAAATATGATGCAATTGACATAAATGTTTATCAAGCAAACATTTTTCACACAAAAATGCTTATAAAGGAGCTTTATTTACAGAACTATCTTTTCAACACAGATATAGACGAGCTTCCCCCTCATAAAAGACTTGACATAAGCACGGCCCTTAAACGAGAAATGATCGAAATCTTTAACGGAAGGAATGTTTATTGAATATGCTTGATCAAAACCGTGCTCCTATTTACGAGGCGTTACAGCAATTCAAAAAAATGCGCATAGTTCCGTTTGATGTTCCCGGACATAAAAGAGGGCGCGGAAATTCGGAGCTTACCGAATTTCTAGGTCAGAGCTGTCTTGATGTAGACGTAAATTCTATGAAACCTCTGGACAACCTCTGCCATCCCGTTTCCGTTATACGTGAAGCGGAAAGTCTTACTGCTGAGGCGTTCGGCGCTGAAAACGCTTTTTTTATGGTAGGCGGAACCACATCTTCGGTGCAGAGCATGATAATGTACGCCTGCAAAAGCGGCGATAAAATAATACTTCCGAGAAATGTCCACAGAAGCGCTATAAACGCACTGATTTTGTGCGACGCCATTCCCGTTTACGTCAATCCCGAGGTTAACAGTAACCTCGGAATTTCGTTGGGAATGTCGGTAAGCGAGGTTGAGAAAGCAATTAAGGAACACCCCGAAGCAAAGGCGATACTTGTAAACAATCCCACCTACTACGGCGTTTGCTCAGACTTAAAAAAAATTACCGAGCTTGCTCACGAAAACGGTATGCTTTGCCTTGTTGACGAGGCTCACGGAACTCATTTTTATTTCGGCGATGGTTTTCCCCTTACCGCAATGGAAGCAGGTGCAGATATTTCATCCGTAAGTATGCACAAGTCCGGCGGCAGTCTCACGCAAAGCTCATTTCTTCTTATGGGTAAGAGTATAAACTCAGATTATATGCGCCAGATAGTAAATCTTACCCAGACCACCAGTGCATCGTATCTTTTGCTGTCAAGCCTTGATATTTCACGAAAACGACTGGCGCTGAACGGAAAAGATATTTTTTCAAAGGCCGTTAAAATGGCGGAATACGCACGCGCAGAGATAAACTCAATAGGCGGATATTACGCCTTTTCAAAGGAGCTTATAAACGGAGACAGCATATGTGATTTTGACGTTTCAAAGCTGTCGGTACACACTCTGTCTGTCGGTCTTGCGGGAATTGAAGTGTACGACATTCTCCGTGACGAGTATGACATACAGATAGAGTTCGGCGATTTAGGCAACATACTCGCATATCTATCAATCGGTGACAGAAAACAGGATATCGAGCGCCTTATCAGTGCTCTTTCCGAAATACGACGGCGCTTTGGGCGCGCAAAAACGGGAGAAATGCTCACTCAGGAATATATAAACCCTATTGTGGCTCAGTCTCCGCGAAAGGCATTTTACGCCGATAAGATTTCACTTGAGCTTGACAAAACTGTTGGGCGGGTATGCAGTGAATTTGTAATGTGCTATCCTCCCGGAATACCTGTTCTTGCTCCCGGTGAGCTTATTACGGAAGACATCATAAGATATATAAAGTACGCCAAGGAAAAAGGGTGCTCAATGACGGGTACTGAAGACATAAACATTGAGCGGCTCAACGTTTTGAAAGGAGTATAATATGGAGCTTTGGTTTACCGAAAGACATACGCCTAACGTTAAATTTTCAATACGGGTTGACAGACAGCTTTACAGCGGATACAGCGAATTTCAGCGCATAGATGTTTTTGACTCAAAGGAGTTCGGACGCTTTTTGACTCTTGACGGGTATATGATGCTTACTGAAAAGGACGAGTTTATTTATCACGAAATGATAACTCACACGCCTATGGCAGTTCATCCGAATCCGAAAAACATTCTGGTAATAGGTGCGGGTGACGGAGGAGTAGTAAGAGAGCTTACAAGATATCCCTCTGTTGAGCGAATAGACCTCGTTGAAATAGACGAGCTTGTAATTGAAGTCAGCAAGCAGTACCTGCCGACTACCGCCTGCCGCTTTGATGACCCGAGACTTAACATCTACTGCGAGGACGGAGTAAAGTTCGTTCGCAAGTGTGAAAATGAATACGATATTATAATAGTTGATTCCACAGACCCGTTCGGACCGGGCGAGGGATTGTTTACAAAAGAGTTTTACGGAAGCTGCTTTAAGGCTCTTAAAGAAGACGGAATAATGGTGAATCAGCACGAAAGTCCGTTTTACGCCGAGGACGCAGCCTCAATGCAGCGCTCTCACAAACGCATAGTCGAAAGCTTTCCCATAAGCAAGGTATATCAGGCTCATATTCCTACATACCCGTCGGGGCACTGGCTTTTCGGATTTGCTTCTAAAAAATATCACCCCACAAACGACTACAACGGTACAAAGTGGAATATGCTAGGTCTGAATACGAGATACTACAACCCAAGACTTCATGTGGGAGCGTTTGCGCTTCCCAATTATGTTGAGGAGCTGTTAAGAGATGTTGAATAAAAATATACAGACCTTCATTGGCTGCGACTGCGACTATAAAGACTCCCAGATAGTGATTTTCGGCGCGCCATTTGACAGCACCACCTCTTTTCGGCCGGGAACGAGATTTGCATCCCAGGCAATGAGGAGTGAAAGCTTCGGGATAGAAACCTACTCACCGTATCAGGATAAGGATCTTACTGACATAAAGGTTTTTGACAGCGGAGATTTAGAGCTGCCATTCGGCTGCCCCGAGCAGGCGCTCTCGGATATTGAAGATAGAACACTAACTATACTTGACGACGGAAAAATCCCCTGCATGATAGGAGGCGAGCATCTCGTAACTCTCGGAGCGGTAAGGGCTGCGTCAAAAAAATACAGTGATCTTGCTGTCATTCAGTTTGATGCCCACGCCGACCTCAGAAATGATTACCTGGGCGCAAAGCTTTCTCATGCCTGCGTAATGAGAAGATGCCACGACCTTTTGGGTGACGGCAGAATTTTTCAGTTTGGGATAAGAAGCGGCGAAAGAGAGGAATTTTTGTTTGCAAATGAACACACCTTTATGAACAGATTTGACCTTAGCAATATATCAAAAACAGTACAAAAAATCGGACAAGCTCCCGTTTACTTCACACTTGACCTTGACATTTTAGACCCCGGCGAATTTCCGGGTACAGGTACGCCTGAAGCTGGCGGAGTAAGCTTTACAGCACTTCTTTACGCGGCAAGGGAAGTATCAAAGCTTAATATTGTAGGGTTTGATGTCAATGAGCTTTCCCCTGTTTATGACACAAGCGGCAGATCTACCGCGTTGGCGTGCAAAATTTTAAGAGAAATTCTGCTTGCGATTTCTCACAAAAACTAAGAATACAAATTTTAAGGAGAGTAAGATGAAAAAATGTATGATAATCGGCTGCGGCGGTGTAGCCTCGGTAGCAATACACAAGTGCTGCCAAAACAGCAGCGTTTTCGAGGGAATAATGATTGCAAGCCGCACAAAGTCAAAGTGCGACGCTTTAAAGAAAAAGCTTGAATCAAAAACCGACACTGTCATAGAGACTGCACAGGTCGATGCGGATAATGTTGACGAGCTTGTGGAGCTTATAAATTCGTACAAGCCTCACGTGGTTTTAAATCTGGCTTTACCGTATCAGGACCTTACTGTTATGGAGGCTTGTCTTGCTACAAAAACTCACTACATGGACACCGCAAATTACGAGCCGCCCGATACTGCAAAGTTTGAGTACAAATGGCAGTGGGCTTACAAAGACAAATTTGAGCGTGCGGGGATCACAGCGCTATTGGGCTGCGGCTTTGACCCCGGAGTTACCGGGGTGTTTTCGGCGTATGCTCAGAAGCACCACTTTGACGAGATCAATTATATAGACATTCTCGACTGCAACGGAGGCGACCACGGGTATCCGTTTGCCACAAACTTTAACCCTGAGATTAACATCCGAGAGGTTTCCGCAAAGGGAAGCTATATCGAAAACGGAAAATGGGTGGATACAGAGCCTATGCAAATAAAGCGCACCTATGATTTCAAGGGTGTGGGTGTAAAGGATATGTATCTTCTCCACCACGAGGAGCTCGAATCGCTTGCAATCAATATAAAGGGAATAAAACGCATAAGGTTTTTTATGACGTTCGGTCAAAGCTATCTTACTCACCTGAAATGCCTTGAAAACGTGGGTATGACCTCAATAAAGCCGATTATGTATGAGGGAAAAGAAATCGTTCCTCTGCAATTTCTCAAGGCCGTGTTGCCGGATCCTGCAACACTCGGTCCAAGAACCGTCGGGAAAACGAATATCGGCTGCATATTCAGAGGCAAAAAGGACGGTAAAGACAAAAACTATTACCTTTATAATATATGCGATCACCAGGAGTGCTACAAAGAAGTCGGCTCTCAGGCAGTTTCATACACCACAGGCGTTCCCGCAATGATCGGTGCTATGATGATACTCACTGGCATGTGGAACAAGGCGGGAGTTTATAACGTAGAGGAGTTTGACCCCGACCCGTTTATGGATGAGCTGAACAAGTGGGGACTTCCCTGGCAGGAGGACTTTAACCCTGTTCTTGTAGACTGACGACATACTTTGCGTCAGGACTTGATAAACACTGCCCCGGACAGAAAGGCTTTGATATGATAGAACTTTTTAGAAACAACCCCTTAATAAAAACACCGTGCTATGTGATCGACGAGGCCAGTCTTATAAAAAACCTTGAAATACTAAGCGGTGTTGAAAAGCGCACAGGCTGCAAAATCCTTCTGGCGCAAAAGGCGTTTTCCTGCTATCACCTGTATCCGCTTATCGGGCAGTACATCAGCGGAACGGCTTGCAGCGGACTTTATGAGGCAAAGCTCGGTCACGAGTTTATGGGCAAAGAGAATCACGTTTTCTCAGCCGCGTACCGTGAAGATGAGATCAATGAAATATTAAGCCTTTGCGGCCATGTAATTTTTAATTCCTTTTCACAGCTTGAAAAGTACCGGCAAAAGGTTCTATGCGCCGGAAAGAAGATCGGTCTCCGGATAAACCCGGAGCATTCAACTCAAATTGGGCACGAGATTTACGATCCCTGCTCACCAACATCACGGCTTGGAATAACGGCTAAAAATTTTCAGTTTGAAAATCTGCATGGCGTAAGCGGCATTCATTTTCACACCCTGTGCGAGCAAAATTCCGATGATCTTAAGACTACTCTGGACGCCGTTGAAGAGCAGTTTTCAGAAGTGCTTAAATGTGTGGATTGGATAAATTTCGGCGGCGGGCATCACATAACCCGCGCGGATTACGATATTTCCACTCTTGAGCGGTGTATAACGCGTATGCAGGAAAAGTATCAACTTGAGGTCTATTTGGAACCGGGTGAAGCCATTGCGCTGAACGCGGGCTATCTGGTAACGAGAGTTCTTGACATAACAGAAAACGATATGCCAATTGCTATTTTAGACACATCTGCCGCATGTCATATGCCGGATGTGCTTGAAATGCCATACCGTCCGCCGCTGCACGGTTCGGGGAAGCCCGGAGAGAAAGAGTTTATCTACCGTTTGGGCTCTCAGACCTGTCTTGCCGGAGACGTTATCGGAGAGTACTCATTTGACAAACCATTAAGGCCAAACGACATACTGATTTTTGAGGATATGGCAATATACACAATGGTGAAAAACAATACCTTTAACGGTATGCCTCTTCCGTCAATTTTTCTGCTTGAGCGTGACGGAAATCTTAAAGCTCTCAAAAATTTCAGCTACGACGATTTTAAAAGGCGTTTATGAATAATCCGTATAACAGGTTTATCAGCTTATTGACGAACCTGTTTTTATTTTTTTCCCCAAAAAAGCGGCACACTTCAAAAAGAAGTTAGCCGCTTTTTCGGATGTGTAACATTATCTGGAAGATAGCTTGAT
>CANQNK010000006.1 GCA_947625195.1 uncultured Clostridia bacterium
TACCGAGTGCCTGAGCGGATACTACGCATAAATTTAATATGTTGTGCGGCTAGTGTTAAAAGCACTAGCCGTTTTTGCTTATCCGACTGGTGTAAAACCGGTCGGCTGTTTTATTTTAAGGAGGTAAAAAAACATGCAATCAAAAAAGAAAAAAGGAAATGGATCATTACTAGTGCCTAGTGTAATGTTTGCAATTACTATAATCGCTGGTATACTTGGTTATTTAATGACATCAGATACACTTTTGGATATTGCATTAGCAGTAGGTTTGACATTTATCTTTATATGTGTTACTAAACCAGAAATATTTTTCATTAAAGAAATAAAAAAAGAAAACAATGAGGATTCAAACGAAACCAATATTATTTAATACTGAATAGGAGTGATGTTTTTGTCAAACAGGAAACGAAATAAAAGTAGACCATTAGTAGACCATTATTTGAGAATAATTAAAACGAGAAAGGTGTAATCGCTATGAGTAAAATATATTTGTTTGCATTATTGTCAATATTGATAGTTTTTATGTCTCATAAAGGATTATAAGCTATGAGAATCAAGAGGGAGTGATGTTTTTGTCAAACAGGAAGCGAAATGAAAGTAGATCATTAAAAATTATATTGTCTATTGTAGTTACTATAATCGTTGGTATAAGCAGTATAGTTACAACATATACCCATGTATCATTTGATTTAGATGATATACCAAAATTTAATAATAAACCATACGCTCAGATTAACAATAATAAGCCAGATTTTAATGTAAAAGATTATTCCGCTGAGTGTTTTGAACAATATAGCCAACTAGATGTTCTTGGAAGATGTCATGTAGCTTTTGCAAATGTCGGTGTGGATACCATGCCGACAGAAGAAAGAGGTGAAATAGGTGGTATTAAACCGTCGGGGTGGCACACTGTGAAATATGATATTGTTGATGGAAAATATCTATATAATAGATGTCACCTTATAGGGTATCAACTTACCGGAGAAAATGCTAATGAGAGAAATCTCATTACCGGAACACGATATATGAATGTTGAAGGTATGTTACCTTTTGAAAATGACGTTGCCGAATATATTGAAAAAACAAATAATCATGTACTATATAGAGTAACACCAATCTATCAAGGTGATAATCTAGTGGCAAACGGTGTGCAAATGGAAGCATATTCCGTAGAGGATGACGGAAACGGTATATGTTTTAATGTATTTGTTTATAATGCTCAGCCTGGCATAACTATTGATTACAGAACAGGAGATAGCAAACTTTCCGGAGATTTGTGAAAGGCTAAAGGAGGTCAAAATGACAATTAAATTATTAAAAGGCGATTGTTTAGAAATGATGAATGTTATACCAGATAAAAGCATTGATATGATTCTTTGTGATTTGCCATATGAAATGATTTTATAAACAGATTACATTTGACCGAATCAGCAAATCAAAGGCGTTAGAAGAGGAAAGATATGAGAATTAGGATGGTTTGTAATATGCGGACCAGATTTACCACTTCTTTGTAAATTCTATTGTTTTTTGTGTGCAAACTTATAAATTACATTCGAGGGGTTGTCGACAACACATTTAACCTTATAGTTTTCTTCAATTTTCCACTCGCCTAACACAGCTATTGGATGTTTAGAAAATTTTTTAAAAGTATTAAGAATATATCTTAAAATCTCATCGAACTGTATTTTAGTAAGACATATTGATGCTGTTAAATAATATCGTTTGTTATTTTGAGAAACTGTAGGATACATCAAAGTAAATAACTTTAGTACTGCTGTCATAACATATTGTATTACCGAGTATTAACCTTAATCCGGAAACTCCTTTATAATTTTTATTTTGAAGTATGTTTCGGTTATCAACAATTATATCTCCAACAGTAATACCATTCATGTATGTTGTAGTTAATTTATTTGATATACAATAGTTAAGCAGTTGCTTAGGAGTGCTAATGTGTTTTATTGCTGTCCCAGTTGTGCTACTTGTTTGACTGTGAAAACCTCTATTTTTATTTGAAATATTTTTTTCGTGTTTGTATATTTTATACACATCTGACTTTATCATATCTTCGCTATCCAAATAACGATTAGCCTCTATATCATATGGACAATTATTAATGTGTGGCGTTGATGTTCGACGTCCAAAATACGGCGAACGTTTGCCGTTAATTGACCTAAGGGTGTATATGGCATTGCATTCTGGGTTAAGACATTTAAAGGTGTCAAGTAAATTTGTGACATCACTTGCATTTACTGATCTTTTCAAATTACAAGAATAAGCTTCAAACATTATAAGACCTCCAATTAGAAAGGATTTTTATTATGAGAAAAGAATTTAAGTCATTAATTAAATCGTTAATAGAATCTCTTAAAAAAAACGGTTATACTACAATGCTTTTACAAGCAAAAAATGAAGAAGTATTAGTTTTCTATAAGTCTTCATTATCTGAAGAAACTATAATTTTTGGAATACAATTCCCTTCAGACAGTAGGTTTAGATACATAAGTGTTGGCTGTCTATCTAAAGGAGTTCAGGGTATATCTTTAGGTTGTTATACTGGAGTGAAAAAAAGCGATTTCAATGAGGAAAACATGTTTAAGTGTATCGACATTGTTGAAAACGAAGTTACAGAGCATTATTCAATTGATTTTTACGATATTGCAATGAGACATACCCTCAAATTTACCGATGCTGAACAAACCATAGATATGTATTGTCAACAGCACAATTGTAAGAAGATTAAAATATAATTCTATTTATATTATAAAGTAAATACAATTCAATTTCAAGTCTACAGATGTGTATCCGTAGGCTTTTTTCATTTCAAGCTATTAAGGGCTCATAACTCTTGATATAAAAATCAAGTGGGACTAAAAGTCTCACAGAAAGGAGTATGAAGATGTTTAATAACACATCTTAGAAGAAATTTGTATGTAACAAACCAAAAATAATGCGAAAGGAGTTTAAAAATGCATAAGAGAAAATTATTATCATTATTTACAAGTATTGTTATGACAATATCTATGCTGTCAATCACCCCTGCAACAGAAGCAGCTGCTGCGGCAATTCCCACACGTCCCGAAATAACAGAATATAACGCGGTGCATAACGCAATGAGAGTTAATTTCGTTGATCGTACAGATGTTAACGGATATAAATTGGAGCTATATGGTGATTCAAACTACGGTACTGTTTTAAAAACGTCAGAGTCAACAGTAGCGCAAGAAAAATCTAATAACGGATTAAGATTTGATAACATAAGCAGTAATACGCTCTATTACCTTAAAGCATATACATATAACGGCAGCGGAACAAATAAAACATACTCTCAGCCGCTTGAACTTGCGATAAGGACAAAAGCAGTTAATTATACTGATTTTGTAGCTTCACCAACAATGGATGAGCAGCGTACAAAAGCTCTTGTTGACAGAAATCTTAAAAACAGCCTGAATTTGCTTAGTTGTCTGGGAACATTCAGAAACGATACATTCGGCTACTCAACCCTTACCGGACCGTCATCAACAAATGGTACGATCAGCGGTTCAGGTTTCACTGTAAATGCAAATGGCGAAACCGCTTCTGACAGAGAGAGTAAATCGTATGAACACAACATAAAGTTCTACATGGAAGCACCATGCACAGAAGATTCGTTTACCTACACAGTAAACCGTTCAAACAGGAACTATGTGTTTAATCAGGCTAACAACTGGGGCTGGGGCAACCCAACTACCGGCATTGGCGGCATACGGTATATACCTTCTTCTCAGCACGATCCATATTACGGCAATTACACATTTAATGCATGGGAAGTAGATACCAAAACATTGTCAGGATTGCACAGAACAAGCTATACAAACGACGGAAAGTCATATAATCTTTTGACATATGACGATCTTTCAAGTATGTCAAGTCCATTGGTAAGCAGAACAAACGGTATTAACGGATATCTGTGGAATAACGCCGATAAAGTAGGACTTACATACTCATTCATAAACGATAACGGAAACAATAGTAAGCCGACAACAGGATCAGCTGGATTCTGGGAGGGCGCACAGCTAAACTGGGCTTTAAGCCGTATTAAACATCTTCACGACAATCAAAGAGAAGAAGATAAATCTACTGACGGTGAAATTCCACTTGATCCTGAGCAGATATTATCAGAGAATGATGCAGAGGAAACCAAAGGAAAATGGAGTGTAAAGGATACAACCGATATAGATAACGATAAGGATTATGAGGAATATAAGTATAACTATGGCGGAGTAGATCTTGTTACCCTTGCAGAAGAAGCTATCGGGCATGAAAGACAATCCGGTTGGGTTATTGCATTAAATGAAGCCGACAAGGGAACTCTTTCCTGTACTTATGATAATGTAGGTCAATTTAAGGGTAAGACTGTTAGTGTAAAATTAACGGTCAGTGATTGGCAGACATCAGATGAGTGGCGAAACAGCGCTTTTCGTCAATATAGTGATAGCGCAAATTACAAAACGGGAAATTGGTACCTAAATTCGCTTTCAGAATCCGCAGTAGGAAACTGGAGTTTAAGAAAAACTCCGGGTACTAATGTTACATATGCGTATGATGACAGTTTTGCTGCCGGTGGTCCATATGGTGGCGGTAACAAAAATGAAACCTGTCCCCTATTATCCTTTGCTTCTGACGGTATAGGTGTCAATGTATGCTTTGTCGATTGGATTAAGGTAGATTATACATTCATTGATGAAAACGGAAAAGAAATCACGGACTCTGATTTTTCAGGTCGTGGCACGTGGAAAGACATAGATTTCTCTCAATCAGTTTCGTTTTTACCGGCTGCCCAAAATAACGGAAAAGGCTTTACGGGCATATATGACTATGATGGATCAGTCGTGTTTATGAATTCTGAGGCAGCTTCAAAAGCCAACTCGAAATATAATATAAATATCACAGCAAATAAAAAATATGATTCCCTGTTATATAAGTCATGGGATTTTACTAACTCAAACGGCAGCACTGATAAATATTGGGGAGTATTTGACTGGGTATCTACAAACGGTGAGTTAGACAACTACAAAACAAACTGGATATACGCAGAGTTTAACGGCTCTTTCTCAATAGTATACGGAGCAAACGGTCATGGTGATATGACTTCAGTAGGATTGAATGATAAGTATAATACTGAGGGTGGTATACATTTTGAGTATAGTAATTCCGGTGATGAGATTACAAGCCGAAAGAGGCTTGCTACTTCTCCGGTTACATCTCTATCCGCTTTAGACAGTGGTTCAAAAGTAATTACATATTCGTCCATACAAGGAATGAGAGGACAGTCAGATGCCCACCTTGTTAACGATGTAACCGGTACATCATATTACGGTGAGATAACTATAAATAAATTTGTTCAACAGAAAAACGGATCATACGTTAAGGCTTCCGGGTCTGATTGGGCAAGTAGAAACAATGTCTTTTTTGTTATTAAAGACGGTAACGGAAAATATCTGGCGTATGATTTATCTTCTTCAAACTCTAATGGTGAATATGTAATTGACGATACGATCACGTATAACGACTGGAACGGTTCCCGTCAAGCTCGCAGAGTTACACGATTTGCCTTAAACTCTAGCGGAGTAATACATATCACTAATATACCTGCCGGTACATATTTCATTGAAGAAATATTTACATCCGAGGAATATAAATCATTGTACAAAACTCCGACAATTAGATGCACCGTCATCACAGGGTCGTCACCATCTTCCCCTGCTGAATCTGAAGACGGAAAATTTGAGGTTTACGATAAGGAAAGTACAAATAAAACCACAAATGTACTTGTGTATAACAATCTTTATGACACGGGCAAAGTCACATTTACCAAATATTCTAAAACTCCAAACACCAACACGAGACAAACTATAAAAAATTCTGCTGCAACCGATGCTATGGAATTTGTTCTTATGAGGAAGAATGAAAATACGAATAATAATGATTTTTATACAATTCTCACAGGAAGTAACGGTAATTACAGCTATGAGAAATTAGGAACACCTACTGCATATCCAACGCCTCTGAGAACAGTCTTAAAGCTTAACAGCAGTAATAAGATCGTCATAAATGATCTTCCGCCCGGGGATTATTATTTCCGTGAAATAACCGGATATGATAAGTTATTTACCGGAACCATGTCTGATGTTGGCTTCACGTTAAAAGAAAATTCAGAAATTTCTGTGTCCGGTCTAAACACATTAAATGTGGGCAGCATTACCGTTAATAAATCATTTGAAAGTAAATCAACACCTATCAGTGGTGCAAAGTTTTCACTAACCGGTACATCAGATTCCGGAACAAATGTTAATATGACGGTTGCTGTAACAAACGGCAAAGCAGTGTTTAGCAACATTCCCTACGGAACATATACGCTGTCGGAAACGGCTGTGCCAACAGGCTATGATGCAGTCGCTGACAGAAAGGTGACGGTTTCAAGTACAACTCAAAATGTCACAATAAATATTACTGATCCGTTGACAAAAGGATTTTTGAAGATCATAAAAGAAAATGAGGACGGCAGCATACCAAATGGCATTGCGTTTAACATCAAATCTGTGTCTACGGCAAGCGGTGTATCCGTTGATCAGACTGTCATCATTATAAATGGATCAGCTAATGTCAATCTACCTGTGGGAAGATACATCGTAACAGAGATTGCAAACTCCGTTCCTGAAGATTATTTGGTAGCTGATCCGCAAACTGTCGATGTACACGATAGCGATACCTTCAGCAGTCCAGCAACAGTTACTTTTGTCAACAAGCTTGCAGAGGGTCCTATCACTATCACAAAGAAGCTTACAGAATCGTATTACACTCAAGAAGAGTTTGTTTTTGAAGTTTCCGAAACCGAAAAGGACGGTACCGTAAACAAATTCTTGGCTTACATCGTTATCCCTGCAGGAAAGACTTCCGGCTCTGTAACGATAGACAAGTGTAGGAATGGCAGAACATATTCTGTAAGGGAGCTTAATACCAATTGGAGATACACGCCTGTAAATGATGGCACATACCTTCAGGTAAATGGCAAGTCTCCTACTGCTGAGCACAATTACAGTAAGAATACAGCTACTAACACATTATCGTTCAAGGCTGTGGCACTAAACAGCAATGATTACGAGTGTATCTTCACAAATAAAGGACACGATCATTGGCTTGATGATGGAGCAACAGTAACGAATGTTATGAAGCCGATAACATAAAGCACTTAGACACAGATCTAAGTGCTTTTGTGTTTAAAAAATTGAAAGGAAGAATGTAATGTTTCAAAAAATAAAACAAAGTGATAACGACCCTAATCTTATTGCTGCAAACCATCTATGTAATGTTATTCTTACTGGTACATCAGAAATACTAACTGATTCGTGTGTAAAAACGATTGAGTTTTCGCCTGAAAAATGTATAAGTGCAGAAATGGCATTCGAGAATTTCCGAAAGAACTGGTTCAAAATTGGTAATGAGTTATTACTCTTAGTAGATTTATACGAAAAGATAGGTAAAAATCAAAGAAATGAATCATCCCGATTTTCTTGTGATCCATTTTGGATAGAATACGAAAATAAATTCATAAAAATTTTCACGTTATATCTCAGATATAAATTTTCAAATAACTATTCAGGTAAAGAAATTCAAGAAGTGATAAAATCTGCAAATTATTCTGATTATGATAAATTATTCTCTGAATGTCCAGAAACGATTTCACTGTGGAAGGAATTTAAAGTCAATCTTCCATCTGTCAGCATTAGAAATAGTGTCATTATTTCTGCTATTGCTTACATAGAACGGGTATTGAGTTTGAGAATTATACCTGAAAGTAAAAGCACATAGACACAAATCTAAGTGCTTTTGTGGTATAGGAAGGAGATAGTATATGTTTAGGAAAAGAAAAGCCGCAAAAATAAAAATATATCCCGTTGAGGAAATTTTTCCCAATACTCCATATTTAATTATTGGCCGCATTCTTAATAGCAATGATGAAAATAAAAGAAAATACATTACAGTAACATTAAGCGAATCTGAATTTCACAAATTGCTTAATGTATGTATTAGTCACGATTTCATCATGGGTGTATACAAAAAGTATATTAAGAATGATAAAATGTTGTATGATGTTATTTTAGAAAAGCCAGCATATAGTGAGCTAGTTAATCCTGTTTTAAAAGCATCCGATTGAAAGGAGGTTTTAGAATTATGGAAAATCATATGATTTTATTTCATGAGGTATGGCAAACATTAAAGCCTTTGGTGACTTGTTACGGTTTGCTTGTTCCTATAATATACTCGGTATTTAGTTTAACTATTATTTTGGTTCTTATTTTTAGAACACTGAGCATTGAGGAAAAGGGGCATCACTACTATATGGTAAAGGATGTTCTGTTAGACAACCTTTATAATATTACCGTATGTGTTGCCAACCTAGTCTTGTCTTTTATATTTCCACTTTTGATAGGCATGGGATATATCTTACTTGGTTATCTTGTGATGCCTATACTGAAAGGAACAGGAAGATATACTATTATAGGAATTTTTAAGAGCATTCACAAAAAGGTCGTATGTGCTATAATCCTTGTCAACAATATAAGTTGCTCAAAAGGTGATTCTGACAAATTTTATGAAGTTTACGAAAACTACAAAAGAAGCGTGACAAGCAATTAAGACGGTTATTATGATTAGCCATTTATCAGTGGTTGAGGGTATAACTTGCCACTATTCTTTTTAAACCCAAAATACATATGATATTTCACATTAAATAATAGTTAATTATTATAGCGAGTGACAATCCTAGACCAAAAGATACTAACGCTGATTGAGCAAAGTTTATAATAGCATATTGAAGCAAAACAGGAGCTTTATATTTATAAATATAGTGATTCAATCTATATGAAAGCTCAATATGCGGTAAACCTGCATCTTTACAAATTCTATGATACTGTCGGAGGAATCGACTTGAGAAACTATTAAAGTTGTTTGAAACGTAACTTTTTTGTTTACTGTCTTTCTTTTTGTGGTTTGTGTAGAACTCGTTAAAACTATCATACAAACCATATCCAAACATAGCTCGATTATTCATTATTATGTTTGCACATTTTTCAATGGCATCATTGAATTCTTTTGTAGGATTATACTTGAATAAATACTTTTCTAAACAGTTAAAAATAGGCTCGTAAACTTCCATTACTCTTTTATATGCAAGTGATGTATTTCGACTTTTATAAATGCCAAAAATCAACGATATAACAGCTAAAATAGTACCTGTGGTCGCTATAATAATGTCAAATGTATCCTTATTCATCGTATCACCTCCCTTCAGAAAGGTTTATTTCATATTATCATATAAGTACACAATAAAGCAATCTGCATAATATGCGTTTTTTTGCTAATAAAATGCTTATTTTGACAAATCACATTTATTTGATATCTCACTGCCCAGTGAAGTGTTATTTTTTAATGTTATGAAGCCGATAAAATAAAGCACTTAGACACAGATCTAAGTGCTTTTGTGTTATTAACCAGGAGGTAAGATAATGTACGAAAATTTATTTGTGGCAGCTTTGCCTACTATTCGATTTATGTTTGCTGTTTATTAATGTACGTTTGCATAGGAGCGAACACAACGTATAAACATAAATAATCAGTTTATTTTTAATACATAATAAAATTATGGCTATATTATTGTAATTGTTGCGCTTATATGATATAATAATGATTATTATTACACTTGTAAGTGCCAATTACAACTGCAAAAAATGGAGGTGATTGTTTTGCCAGACTATAATAGAGCAATTAATCGCATCTTTACACGCAAGGTTATTGGCGATTTGATATCTACCGGCTCAAATGACATATTTGATTATGTTGTTAAAAGATATCTTGTTGATCCTGAGAATAAAACAAATGGTGAAATCATCAGCGAGATATACACTCATCTTAGTGATACATATAGGAATGAATACTATTATATAAATACTTTACTTAATAAATTGCTGGTAGGTATTCACAGCGTAAACACGACTACGGCATTATCACAAGTCAGGATTGCTGATCATATAGCAGATTTTGTGATAATAAATGGTGAAGGCAGAGTATATGAGGTCAAATCCGATCTGGATAATTTAGACAGGTTAAATGAACAGCTTTATGATTATTTTAAAGCATTTAGCAAGGTTTCAGTTTTAGCTTCAGAACATGAACGAGCGCATATAGAAAGAGTGCTTAAAAAATTAGGGGATATGGGAGAAGCCGTAGGAATATATGTTCTAAGTGAAAATGATACGATCTTCAGCAAGTCAAAGGGAAGAGAGCCTAAAGAATATAACGACAATTTGAATTATAGATCTATTTTTACTTTGTTAAGAAAAAATGAATATGAACAAGTAATAGAACAGTATTTTCATGAAACGCCGCAAGTAGCTCCTGTTTTTCATTTTAAGGCATTCTTTGAAAAATTCTGCAAAATACCGATATTAGAAGCTCAAAGGTTAGCTTTTATGCAACTAAAAAAGCGCAATAGAATTTCTAAAGTAGAATTTGAAAACATACCAACTGAATTAAAATCAGTAGTTTATTTTTCAAACTTTTCAAGACAATTGCCAGCATTAAATGAGTTTTGGCAAAAATCATACGGGAGGTTATAATATGTATTTTCCTTATTTTAGAGGCAGACAATATGAATTGATTGCTTTAAGAGAATTAGCACAGAAAAAGTTGATTGGCAGTTTGATTATTCCTGTTGTTGAACCAGTCAAAAACAGTTCAACATTAAAAGTACATTAAACATCTATAAAGATAACGATATGCCAATCTCACTTATTGTAAATCCGACGGTCGGAGATATTGCTGGAGAAGATATAACTCCTGTTTTGTATTATATCACAGAAAATGTCATTCCATCTGTGCTGATAGACGATAGTGCTGAAGATGCGATCAAAAAAATCACTGCTATGGGGATAACTGAAGATAAAATATTGGCTATATTAAACAGTTATGATTATGTGGATTATTACAAGGAACTGTTTACATACAATGCGCCAAGGTTCACACTATTCCCGGATGAACGTAAAATACGCCACACGGTAAATAGTAATAAAGTTTTATTTGAAGATAAATTTAATAAGCAGAGTAAAAATGCAGATTACTTAAAAAATGAAGATGAATTTTTCTCTGAAGACCATATATATTATCAAGGAGAAGGATATACAGGCTTTGGTGATTATTCAGTTATAGGAAATAATTATGAAGAAGGAGGATTTGCTCCTAAAGCCGTAGCTATTCACATAGTATATTTCGATGATGATAATGTTTTTAGAATACATCATTTTGTATCCAATTCAAATCAAGGTACGGAAGACGTTGCCGGAAAATTCTATGAGGCAGTTAGCAAACTAATAACTTGGTACAACAATGGCCATCGAAATCAAGACACATATGCATTATCAAAATTCCGTGAGTGCGTCGAAAAGGGCTCTTTCCCGGGACTTGCTACAATTAAAAAATTATCTATAATGCATCATCTTGAACTGGTAAGTAAATTTCTTAAAGGAGATATAGAATAGTGTTCTGCTGTTAAATGAAAATCGCAAAATATATTCTTGACCCTAAGGAGTGATTTGTTTGAAATATATGACACGCAAATCTATGCTTTATAAGACAGGTGTGGAGTATGGAGATTATACTATGAATCATGTTCTAGGGTGCTCTCATGGATGCAAATATCCATGCTATGCATATTTAATGGCTAAAAGATTTGGTAAAGTCCATTCTTATGAAGAATGGTGTGAACCAGTTCTTGTTAGTAACACCTTAGATCTATTAGACAAAGAAATTCCCCGTTTAAGAGATAAAATTCAATCTGTTCAGCTATGTTTTACAACGGACCCGTTTATGTACGGATATAAAGAAATTGAAAAAATGAGTTTAGCTGCTATAAAAAAAATAAATGATGCTGGAATTAAATGTACGGTATTAACGAAGGGTATTTTACCTTCAATATTAGCAGAATATCATTGTGAAAATGAGTATGGCATTACATTTATTTCTTTGGACGAGAATTACAGAAAAAAAGTAGAGCCGGGAGCAGCACCGTATATTGAGCGATTGAAAGCATTAAAATATCTGCATGACTCAGGCTGTAAAACATGGGTGAGTATTGAACCATATCCAACACCAAATATTATAGAACAGGATATTTCAAAAATATTAGATGCTGTTTCGTTTGCAGATAAAATCATCTTCGGACGCACCAATTACAATAAAGAGATATCCTCATATGCAAATCATAGAGACTTTTATAACAAACAAGCGCAAGTGGTTATTGATTTTTGTAAGGCTAGTAATATAGATTTTCATATAAAAACCGGAACAATAACAACAAAAAAGATAACCAGTAATTAAAACTAAAAAAGTACAAATATGTATTCAACCGATTGTATAAGCAATCGGTATTTTTATTTGCCACGGACTTAAAATAATCCGTGGTTTTTTTATTTGACAAGGAAAAGTCGCTAAAACCACAGAAAATAAAAAGTCAGGTACAAGACTAAAAAACCAGAAAGGAAGTTTTCATTATGAAAAACACAGAAAAGAAATTCTTCACAAAGAAGAAGGCACTCACACTCGGCGTAGCTGCCATAACAGCAGTAGGCGCACTCGCTGTATCGTTTGCTTGGATGACAAGCTACGACAGCATCAACAACCACCTTGAGACCGACGGCAGACAGGAAACATCGATCGTAGAACAGTTTAACCCTCCCAAAGAGTGGACACCGGGGCAGACCATTGTAAAGGATGTAGCCATTGCAAACAAAGGCGAAGTTGACTCGTTTGTAAGAGTTAAGCTTTCAGAATCTCTTGAGACTAATGTAGAAACATCTGTTACGACCGCAGGCACAGGCACACCGGTGACTTACACCGATGAGCAGATCGCAAAGTATCCCACAGTTATCCAGAACAACGGCGTTGTTCCAAGCAACATTACAATTAAGAAAAACGGTGATAACGGCTATATCGCTTATGTAACCGCAACAAAGCAAAAGGTTTACCTTAACGGACTCGCGTACACAATGGACGGAGCTACGCCAAAGGCCACAGTTACCGGCACTCTCGGTATCAGATATGCAACTACCGTTAAAAGCACCACAACAGGTACCCTGTTTGAGCCTGTTGATGTAATTGACGAGGCGTTGATAGCAGGACAGACATACGGCTCAGTTAAGCTTACAGCAGCTGATGTTGAGGTACTTGAGAGATACATAAATGCAGAAAGAAATAATCTTTGTCTTTCCCAGATAGACGGTACACCTATTGTGATCGTACTTGATGAGAATTGGTCAGATAACTTTGATTACAACGACGGTTACTTCTATTACAAGAGAATACTTCCGGTAGGCGCTACATCTGAAAGTCTTGTTAAGGATGTAATTCTTCTGCCACAGGCTGATAACGATTGGACAAATGCTAAGTATGACATTACTGTTGAACATGACGGCATTCAGGCAGCAGTAGACTGCATAGCTGACGAATGGGACGCAGAGGTAAGCGGTAGCAATGCTACAATAGGTTCTGCGACAGTTGACACAACAGGCTCAATTCCGGCAGTAGAATAACTATGTAAATGAAGATACTGAAGATAATAGGCAATATACTATTCTGGCTCTTACTCGGTATCGTAATTTTATCGCTTATTGCTTTTATCATCGGGACTCAATTTAAACAAGACAATGATGTTTCCTTTTTTGGGTTCAGGTGGTATCAAATCCTCACTGATTCAATGTCTCCCGAGATAAGAGCGGGAGATATTGTCATTGTGAGAATGACAAAGGATGTAAATGAGGGCGATGTTATTACCTTTAATCCTGTCAAGGGTAAGAAAAACACATATCTTACTCACCGTGTTGCAGAAAAATATAAATTAAATTATGAAACGCTATTTAAGACAAAGGGTGATGCAAATAAACATAGCGATATATCCCCGGTAAGCGCCGACCAGATTATCGGCAAAGTTGTGTTGAAAATACCATACTTAGGCAATGTTATTACCTTTGTCAAGCAAAACCTTTTGCTTAGCATTGCAACTGCAATGAGCTTTATATTGCTTATATTCTTATCAATTAAATTATTAAAGACAAATAGGAGTGATTAAATGAAAAAACTGATAGCTATAATGCTTAGTTTGGCTATTTCTATGTCTGCCGGCATATCAGCGTTTGCAGCAGATACACAGAACTTAGATAACGGTTCTGTAAAAGGATTGCCGGAAGGAATATATATTATGGATTCCGATGGCAACAAAGCATCTGAAGACGGATCGTACTATGTTGACATACAGGATATGAAGCCAAATGTTGTATACACAAAAACCATATCTTTGCAAAACCTTATTGACACTCCGTACACATTGACAATGTCAGCAAGCGCTGTAAGTAAAGGCGGCAACCTCGACCTTGAGAACAATACGAATGTAAAGCTCTTTCTTGATAACGAGCTTGTTTACGACGGAAAAGTTACAGGCGAAGGTAAAACGAATATGACAGTAGCTTCACCGTTAAATCTCGGAGAGCTGTCATCAGGACAAAGTAAGGAGCTCAGAGCAGAGTTTTTGTGGGACGGCGGAGGACTTGATAAAATAACCGGTAATGAATATAAAGGCGAAGTTGACTTCAAGTGGACTTTTGAAGCTGCGTTAAAGCAAGTATCCTATTCACCCTCCCCTTTACCGTCTGACTCCCCTACCCCAAATACAGGCGTTGGCAGTACGATTATGATTATCTTCATATCGTTCCTTGCTATTGACGCATTGTTTATATTTCTGATGCGTAGAAGAAACAAAACTATAAAGGAGGCTGCATCAGATGAAAAATAAGAAACTTATAGCTATAATCACAGTTTGTATTGTTGCAGTCATATCCTGCAGCATTGTTGCCGGAGCTTTTTTCACAGCCAATGATTCAGCTGTGAATGAATTTACTGTTGCCGATCCAAAGGTAACAGTTGAAGAAACTCCAAAGGACGGTCCTTATGAGTGGTCAGCTGATGGAAAGCACGTTTCATTAAGAAACGATTCTACAAACCTTAACGGATATGTACGGGCAATGATATTTCCGATTCTAAAGAACGCAGACGGAAATATACAGAATATCGGTACATCAGGCTTTTCAAATCCGTCAGGCAATACAATAACTTTTGGTGATTTTGTTTTTACTCTTGCGAGTGATTGGTCAAAAAACTGGGTTTATAAGAACGGATACTTTTACTATAAGTCTGAACTTGCCCCGGGACAGTCTACCTCACTCCTTTTAAGAGGCGTAACACTCAAAGGCACAGCAGATAAGACGAAGTACGCTGATATTACAGTAAATATTGAGGTGTCAGCTGACATCATTCAGAAAGAAGCAATCATCAAAGACAATGCTTGGTCGGATGTTAAGATAACAAACGGTCAGCTTGCATTACGCTAAAGGAGGAAGGTTAAATGACAAAAAAGAAAAAAGTAACTGTGGCTATATCTGTTGCTGTGATCGCTTTACTGGCTGTTGCGACCGTCTCCTTTGCGTGGTTCATATCTTCTGATGAAGTCAAGAATACATTCACTACCGCAAATGTAGATGTTCAGTTGCAGGAGCTTGAATGGCTTCCGGAAAACGGTGAACAACTTCGCATAGGCGATACAATCAGCAAGAATCCTACTGTAACCGCCAACGACGGAGATATTTACTGTGCTGTTACAATGTCAATAAAAGATAAGGACGGCAAAGAGATTACAGACAGTAAGGTTCTTTCGTACATAAATGATTTTATGTACTACGATCCGGATGATAAGCTTGAGGAGGGTAAGAGTTATACCACTGATGAGCTTAAGGCGTTGGGACTTTCCCACTATAATCCGGAATTTACCCGTGAAGGTGACAAATTCTATTTAAAATCTAACGGTAAGTACACTATCCTCAAGGACGGATCAAGCAAGGAGCTTTTTACAAACATAGTCGTTCCTTGCGACATTACCAAAAAGGATTTTACAACGGTTATGTCACCTCTTGAAAACTATTCGATCTCTTTTGTTGTAAATGCGGTTCTGGCTGACAGCTTCAGCGAGTTTGACGATCCGAACAACGAGATAAATAAAGTATTGAAATGAGTAAGGCTTGTCAATAAAGGCAAGCCTTAGTTTTTTAAAAGAAAGGAAAGATAATAATGTCTGTATTCAGAGTGCAAAAAACTAAAAATTATACGGTGATGAGTAATCACCATTTAAAAGATACAAATTTATCGTTAAAGGCAAAAGGTCTATTGTCTTTGATGCTATCATTGCCTGAGAAATGGGATTATTCCATGAAGGGATTATGTTCCATCTGTCTGGAGCAGGAGAAAGCAATAAAAAGCACTTTAGATGAACTTAAGAGTCACGGTTACTTAACTGTAGATAAAGTGCGCAATAGTCAAGGTCGGTATGAATACATTTATACTATTTTTGAGGAACCTAATAATGTAACTCCGGATGAAAATACTCCACCCCACCATAATGGGGGTGTGGTAAAAAAACCAGACCCCCATTATCCACAGGTGGATGAACCAGGGGTGGATGATCCAGCGGTGGAAAAGGACGGACAATTAAATACTAATATATTAAATACTAAAGAATTAAATACTAATAAATCAAATACTATTCCTTCTTTCATACATTCTACTGATGTTATAGATAGTGAGGTTACATCAAATGAATCGGATGGAATGAAGGTTTATAAAAAAATATGCGATAATGTGAATTTTAAAATGCTTATACACAATAACCCCGACAAGGTAAAGTTTATTGTTTTTATTCAGAGCGTTATCTCTTCGGTTGTTAAAGGAGACAAACCAATAAAATCCAAAGGGCAAATTATTCAAAACAATAAATGCATAGATATGTATTTAAAGCTTAACGGCGAAATGATTATCGGCATTATTGATGACTTAATAAACTGTCGGTCAAAGATTAAGGACTATTTTGCTTATATAGCGTCCGCTCTTTATCTAGCGCCAATGCAGGATGACATCAAGCGTGAAAAACCTAAAAATCAGTCTTCTTTTGATATTGACGAATACGAAAAGTTTGCGGACACGCTTGACTTGCGAAAAGGTCTTCACGATCAATGGCTTATGGATAATGGTCTTAATGATTTAGTAATAAACAGTGATGATCAAGGCGATCAGTATACAGGATAATAAAAACAGTACTGAAGAACAAACTGATGGAAGAAAATAAGAGGAGTGATTACTGATGACAAAAGTAATAAAAGAAGAACGAAACAAGCGAGGACAATTAACATATCGAAAGTATAGTGATGAGTCCTGGGAAAAACATAAGTATGATGAAGGAGGTAGGGAAATTTATCAAGAATTTTTGGATGGTTCTTGGCGAAGCTGGAAATATAATGAAAACGGTAAACTAACTTATTGCCAAGATAGTGATGGTTATTGGGAAAAGTATAAGTATGATGAAGGAGGTAGGGAAATTTATAAAGAATATTCGGATGGTTCTTGGCAAATCTGGAAATATAATGAAAACGGTGAACTAACTTATTGCCAAGATAGTGATGGTTATTGGCAAGGTTGGGAGTATGACAAAAATGGAAGAGAAACTTATTCCAAAAATAGTAAAGGCTATTGGGAAACGCGAGAGTATGACAAAAACGGCAAACTAACTCATTATGAAAACAGTACTGGTTATTGGGAAAAGCATAAGTATGATGAAGGAGGTAGAGAAATTTATCAAGAATTGTCTGATGGTTATTGGGTAAAGCGAGAATATGACAATGATAGAGTAATTTATGTCGAAAACAGTATTGGATTTGTTTTTGATGTGCGAGAGTCAAACCAAGAGCCAGACGAACACTTTAAAGACCTTAATGAAAAAAAGAAAACCAAGAGATCGCTTTTCTGTTTGACGGTACAAAGATTGGTGAACGCTCACAGTCATTTAACAACGGTTATGTAATAATCAATGCCAGAACAAAAGATGAAGCAGTTGAGACATTTAAAGCTCAATACGGCAGAGGTCAACACAATGAGGCACTTTGCACTGAAGTAGTCTCCGATTTCAATAGAGTTGAACAAATTAAGAGCTCTGATCTCCCCTGCCACAATTACATAGACTTGACTAAGCCGCAGGAGCAGAATCAAAGCAATACTGAAGAACAAACTGATGGGAGAAAATAAAAAGTGGGACTTTAAGTCCCACTTCACTTGAAAAGGAGTTAAACTATGGATTTTACTAGCACTATATCACAGTTTTATAAGAAAGAGATTATTCAGTCTCATATAGAGGAAATACCGCCGCTTACATATGCCGGATTCTCAAACCTAGAGCGATTCACCTGTTCAAGTTGTTTAAAACAAATAGGTGATTTAGCATTCGTAAATTGCAAGTCTTTAGAGGAGATACGGTTTAATGAGAGCTTGGAAGCTATCGGTAAGGGTGCGTTCGGTAATTGTTGGAGCTTAAAAGACCTCAATTTATATCCTACAAAAATAAAGTCCTTTAACACTAATGTATATACAGATAATAAAGCACTTTATTATGGTTACGGACAAATATGTAATATTGTATTTCCCAAAACACTTGAGCGCATCGAAGGCATTATCACAAGCGAATCTTGTTTTGAAATTCCCAATCCCGAAACAGAGATTTTGATTGAACCCTGCGTAAAAAATAATGAGATTATAATTATTGCCCCTGCAAACTCAAAAGCCCACGAGTATGCTATAGCTCACAAGCTTACATTTGTGGAGTTAACCGATGGCGATCAAGTCAATACAACCGTTTATAAGACCGATGATAAAAAGATAGGAAGGTGATAGCGTGAGAAAACTAAAAATCAGATATTTGCCGCCACATATAAGAGAAAAGTTGTCAAAAGTAACTGCTCTATATACGGATGAAAGAGAGAACTGGGTAGCAATTTGCTCAAACGGTGATTATCTATCCGGCGATGACAAAGAACTTACTCCGACTCACGCAAACTGTATTGAACTCAAAAGTTTATTTAAGCGTGCGTTTACCGATATAGATAGCAGTGACATTGATGAACTTGACAAAGTAGTTGGATGCAGTGAGCTTGTCAGCATATTTGGCAGCAAAGAGTACAACAAAATGATAAAGAACAAAGAATATATTGAAAAGCAATATGCTGCCCTTGTTGCATTAAACGAACAACAGCGCAATGTTTCAAGCAACAACAGATTAACGAAGCAGACAGTATACGGTGTTTCTTTCTTACCCGAAGTCAGTCTTGATCAAAAGATAGCATCAATTTCCGAAGCTATTGACTATTATATCGAACAGTTGGCAAAAAGAATTGATAATCTGTTTGAAAACTATGATAAAGAAAAGGGAGCAAATCTAGACAACGGTACATACATTGATTATTCTAAAAACGCAAGAGAAAATGTTTATTCAAATAAGATACAGAGCAGGCTTCGCACTATTTCAAATGATAAAAGCAGCGAGCAATCACTTGAAGCTGAAAGAATAACTGCTGAGTACCTTAAAATTAAAGGTATTCAAGCCGAGTTTAAAAAATTCTGCGAACAGTCAATTCCGCAAGAACAAGTAGTTAGTAAAAGAAACACAGACAATATAAGAAAAAGTTTAAAACAGCCATAAGTTTTTTTAGTGGGACTTTAAGTCCCACTTTGTATTTTAAGAGGAGATGAAAAATGAAAGAAAATAACAAAGAATATTTTAAAAAGCTTCATCCCGAAAAAGGTATTACTAATAATGAGAAAACATTTGGCGAACAGGTAGATGATTACTTTGCAGGCAAACTTAACCGTTATAATGATTTAAAAGTTTGTGATACCCCTGCCATACTTCTTGTTTTGGGTTGTGAACAACTTCCTATGCTTTACACTAGTAGACATCTTACGGAATCTATAAAAGAAAAAAACGGACACACCCATGCTCACGGATTAACAATAAATCAGCTTAAGCAAATTCCGCAAGAAATCGAAAATCCGGTTATGGTGTTTGACTCACTTACAAGAAGCGATAGCATAATAATCGTTACCTCAATGATTGACTCTTATAACAATCCAATAATCATCTCTGTAATGCCTAATGGCATTGGAAAATATCAATTAAAACAAGTAAATAGCAATTTTATCACAAGTATATATGGAAGAGAAAACTTCCAAACACACTTAGAAAGAGTTATAGAAAAAGGAAATATGATTTTTGCTAACAAACAAAAAAGTCAAGAACTGTTCAGTGTGCTTGGACTACAATCATCCAAGGGCTTAAACAATCTTGACTATAATATTATTATACACCAAAGCAAAAATATTGTCAAGCATTCGCCATACAATTATTTAAAAAAAGAATCGGATGATAAATTTTTTGTTAATGCATCTAAGGACACACTCATAGACATTCACTTTGATTCTGATAGTGATAGCGGTGAACGGTTCGTTATAAGTCGAATTCCTCTTGAAGTTATAACTCGTGTTGATACAGATAATTCTCAAGAGTTTTTCAAGATTTTAGATACATACTCAAGAAAAGAGACTATTAACATTTCAGATCAGGAGGCATTTAATAGTGTCAAGGAATTGCTCAGTTTCGGTAAAGCACTTTTTGTAGGAAAAAATAAAGAAACAATGAAAGGACTTGTTAAACTCTCTCGCCGTTTAACGAGTGGTCAAGGCGATAACCTAAATATGCAAAAGACACAAGAAAATAATAAACAGAAAGGACGGAATTAAGTTATGAGAGTATTTTTTGATTTAGACGGAACGCTCAATAAAATCACAAATTCACTTTTAGACGAAAATGGAAGCGTTCAGTTAGAAAAGATGTACAAGACAGAAAACTTTTTTGAGCATATAGAACCGGAAAAAAATATGCTTGAACTGGTAAATGAACTGTCCGAAAGAGGCGTTGATGTATATGCTTTATCAGCCTGTGAGCTTGGAGATCCTCCGGGATTTGAAAAGCAAAAGGACAAATGGTTAGACAAGCACGGCGTAAACATAAAGCCGGAAAACCGCATTTATGTTCCATACGGTAAAGATAAAACCGATCACATTCCAGGTGGGCTTCAGGACGGTGATATTTTAATTGATGATTATAACATAAACCTTAAGGAATGGCAGGACAAGGCAAATGAACTTAATGTAAACGCTAAAGCTGTTAAAGCTGTAAACAGCCTTAATGACAAAGGTCTTGGAGCATTAGGCGGCGATAGAGGTAATATATGGACAGGCGAAAGAATATACACCTCTTTCCCGGTCTGGATAAGCGTTGATACTATACTCAATATATTCTCCGATAAAAAACCGGAGGAAATAAATCTCAATGTTGAATATAAGTCAAAGAAAGTAGAATATAACGCATACTATTACTTAGATGGCATTACCTTTAATGCTCTTGCCAATATAGAGGTACATTCGGGAGAAAGAGCATTGTTTTCGGTACTTATGCCGCCGAACTCGGAACAAACCTATCTTGTTTGTGATAATTATGATACAGACGGATACACACTTTCCAATACGAAAAATCCAAACTTTTTAAAGGATCGTCAAAAGGCAATAAATGAGTTTGTTTACAGACAAGCAATAGAACCTTCGGGGTCAGATGATTGCCTTCTGATGTTTAAAGAAGACGAGCTTAACAATGCCGTGCAGCATATACACAATACATTTCCAGATTTAAGAGATCGATTATCGCAAATGGTTAGACATATGGCTAAGCCACACAGAACAGAAAAAGAACCGGTCTATAAATTTGGTCTTGATAAACTGTATGTTAAAAAAGCTGCCGGAAGCAATACATATGATATATATGGTATTCGCAATGGAGAAAATAAGTATCTGTTTTCATCTGATGCACCGACAACACCGTTTTTTGTTAATCAAATAAACGGAACGATAGGCGTAACTCAGTACCATACACAAAAAAATAAAGATACTAACAACAAACCGGACATTCCAAGTGATTCCGGCGAACAAAAAATTCATAGGTAATAGAAGGTATATCCTTTTATTATATATATGCCCCTGTGTGATTGAGGTCAGCACTCATACAGGGGCATTTTTTAATTTTAAAGAAAGAGAGGTAGAAAGTATGAAAAAGGTTAATTACACACAGGCTTGTGAACCTAACAATATTGACTTAGCATTCGTAAGCGTCTATTTTAATGAGAATCGAAATGATCAACAGCCTCTTGCATCATGCAGAGCTACATTTAAAAACGGTCTCGAAATAAGAGATGTTGCCATTTGGGAAAGCTCCAAGTCAGGTCAGGCATATGTTTCTATGCCAACAAAAACATTTGAAGCCAAAGATGCACAAGGAAATGTTGAAACAAAGCGTTTCCCGCAAGCCATATTTGCCAGAGATAGAAACAAGCAGGAGTTGTTTAATAATCTTGTTCTTGATGCGTATAGCAACCAACTAGAGATCAAGAGAAACAATGAATTGTCATCTGTTCCTACACAGAGCGTGACATCTGCCACATCTGCGGCAAAATCCGAGCAAAATGCTTTTCAAACACAAAATAATGCCAGAGTCAAGAGGTAGATAATATGAAGTTTACAGATTCACAAAAAGAATATGTAGCAAATATATCCATCATCGACTATTTGGCTAGATCGGAAGGCTTTACATTTAAGCGTGTCGGGCAATATTATAGGTGCAACGAACACGATTCCTTAATGGTCTTTCCCGATGAAAAAGGTTGGGCTTGGAACAGTCAAGATATAAAAGGCTCCGGTGTGCTTGCTTGGAAACAAAAAATAGAGGGACTTACCTATGTAGAGGCTATGAATGAACTACTTAATGAAAACAATAGCAGTTCATATAAAACGGCTTTTGAGGTAAAAGAACCGGAACGCAAACCTTTTGAATTACCAAATAAAAATGACGATAATAAACGAGTTTTTGCTTATCTGGTAAAAACTCGTATGATTGACAGAAACATTGTACACGATTGCGTGAAGCAAGGTATCATTTATGAAGATAATAGACATAATGTAGTTGCTGTCGGATTCGACAAAGACGGTAATCCAAAATCAGCTGACCTGCGTTCTTCCAGCACACACGGAAAAAAATTCAGAGGATGTGTAACAGGCAGTGAAAAAAGCTACGGCTTTCGTTTAGATTCAAATTGTGACTCAAATACGGTATTTGTTTTTGAAGCATTTATTGACGCACTTAGTTTTTGCTCACTCAGAAATATGTCAGCCAAAGCAAGGAATAATCCTAATTATTATAAAAAGTTTAATGTACTGGCTCTCGGCGGCACGACTGATGTAGCACTATCGAAGTACGTAATTGACCGTCCTCAAATCAAACATATTGTCCTAATGCTTGACAATGATGATGCAGGGCGTGAAGGCGCAGTTAAAATTAAATCTAAATACGAACAGTTCGGTTTAACTTGCACGATAAAAACTATGCCTGACGCATATTCTGAATGTAAAGATCAGAACGATCTTTTAAAAGCGTTTAAAGAGAGTTTAAATCAATCACACAATCAAAAAACGGCTATAAGTCACGCTCAGACAACCTCTCAGGTTGTAAGTAGTGAGCAAAAATCGACTTATAGCCGTTAATTTTTAAAAAGGAGAAAAATTATGACAAACACAAAAATTACATTTAAAAGAAAAATTATGGTTACCTTTTTTGCACTGCTTATGATGTGCATATCAATGTTTTCAATGTATAGTTTAAGTGCAGGCGCTGTTGATACAGAACCTCCGGTAGCTGAATCCTATTCAGCAGAAATAACACCCATGGTAAATCTGTCAACGGACTCATTTAACGGTCTTGACGGCATTAGGAGTTTTATCGAAAGGCAGCGTCCAACCATACTTGCTATTGCCGGAGCGATTGCTGTTGTCTGCATAATCTTTGCAGGAATATGCTTTATGTTTGGTCGATCCGGTTCACAAATAGCAAAAGGTTGGCTGCTTAACATTTTAATTGGTGTTTTCGTTATATCTGCAGGAAGCTTTTTAATTGCCCTGTTCTCAGGTAATTAAGTTGTATATTGCACCGCCAATAAGGCGGTGCAATATTTATTGAAAGGGAGATTTTATGTATAAAACATTAAAAAATCACAAAAAGCTCTCTTGTCTTTTGTTCGCAATTATAGTATCTTTCTTTGCTTACACCGTAACAGTTTCAGCCGCTGATTGTGTTTACAGCACATGGGATAATGATCTTGTACAGCGAATCTCCGTAGCCAATACAATTAAAGATTGGATACGCAGTGCAAGTTATTCCATTCTCAGATCAATAGCCACACTTATAGATATGGTAGAGGATTCCATAGATGAGGTTCTTCATTTAAACCTATATGAGGGCGTCAAGCAGTTTTTTAATTTTGACAGTTGGATTTATCCGTTAGCAGCATCCTTGTTTTTGTTTTGTCTGATTGGCTGTACAATATTCCTTATGGTGTTTTATAACAAAGGACGAATGTCAGCTTTCATAAAGTCAATAATTATGGTTTCATTCCTGATTGCTGTTTTCCCGGCGCTAATTTCATCTCTAACAGATCTGAAGAATGCGGGGATCAGCAGCGTAGAAGCAATAGATCCTTCAGGAGCAACTTCAACTGTAAAACATAGTATAGGTGATTCAATATTGTCATCTGTAACTGTTGACATGGAAGACTCAGGAAATCATGGAGTTGAAAAGTATATATCTCAATCTCAAAGGTATCAAACTACTCAGGATATTCCGTATAACGTAAACATAAATGCTACGATAGATTCTGATAGTGATACTCCATACAAATGGGCTGTCGATAGTGCTGATCCGATAGCTAAAGACATACGCCTGTATGAAGATCTAACAGACGACAATCTTTTGGATCTGCTGGGTATCAAGTCATCTTATGACGAGCTTACAGAAATGTATGATGTATTCAAGACATCAACCAGTGAGACAGGTAAACATAAAATAGAAAATTTCACCAAACAGATCACTCATTGGATTAGGGACGAAGGTGGCCACTTGGAGTTTCAGACCGAAACAATGAGAGGAGATCGAATTTGGTATTACGATATTTGTTATCAGATATATCTTAAGCTCCTTAATACTAATGGATTCGATTCGTCTAAGTTTGAAGGTATTGTCTGGGATACAAGCAGCGGTGTGTTTAAGTTATCAGCCGAATATGACATGAGAATAACAAAAACGCTTTCAAACGGCAATGAAATTGACGTTGATTCTGCGACAACCGCATCAGTTACAGATTATAAAGTATCACCAACGCCCAAGTCTTTAATGTCAAAGCTGTTATCCTATATACGCAGTACAAACACAGCTCGCTTACTAAACAATATTCATAATGAAATTATGAGTGAAAAAGATACCCGGTACGATTACACATATAGAAAGCTATATACAGATGCCGATTATGAGGAAGAGAAAGACGACTGGAATTTAGATATTTACGTATATCTGTCTCGTGCGCTCTCGAATCCATTTACACCAGTTGAAAATGTATATAAATACGACTTTGACTTCTGGTACGGTTTGATTGTTCTTATATCTGTACTTATATGTCTTTTATCTGCGGGAATACGCATTGTAAGACTTCTTCTAGACATTATTTTTATGCAAATAATAGGACCGTTAGTTTTTGCGAGTGACTTGCAGGAATCCGGAAGAACTAAACGACTGCTATCCGAAATCATATCATCGTTTATTGTTATTATTATAGTTTTACTGCTGCTTAAACTATATATAATCATTCTGCTTTGGACATTTAATCAGAATATCGGTTGGATAACAAAACTACTGATAGTCTTTGGCGGTTGGAGATTTACCATTGACGGTCCTGATATTGTCACAAAGATTTGCGGAATTGATGCAGGAGTTAAATCCGGTCAGGCTGCACTGTTAGGCGCTTATGCTGCTGCACGAACAGGTGTAGGGGTCGCTCGTGGCGTAGGGCGGTTTGCTCGTGGCGCTGCGTCCGGAGCATATAATGTTGCATCTGGTGTTGTTGGCGGAGCTATTCACGGTAAAGGCGGTGACGGACTTGGCAATACTGTATCGAGTGCAAAACAAACAGGCGGATTTATGAAAGCCGCATCATCGGCAACAGGATATGCGGCAGGTTCAGTTATAAGAGGTGCAGGCAAGGCAATTAAGCCCAAAAATATAGGACGAGTATTAGGTAGCGCTGCAAATAAAGCGAATACTGTAAAGAATCTCGGTGCTAAAGGTTCTGCACAAGCCGTTGTGTCAAATGCATCCGGTGCTGTTGTAGATTCTGCAAAATCAGCAAAAGATAAGATTTCTGATAAAGCAAACAAAGCTTATAACAACTTTAAAGATGGTTATTCATCTACCAGATACAACAAAGACGATGAACCTGTTGCAAATGTTACTGATGCCAATGAAACTCCCAGTGAACCTATTGACAACAATATGAATCAGGAACTGCCAAGTTATGATCCGGGCGCTGTTGTTTCACCACCTGATAACAAAGACAATGTGATTGCGAACGAGTTAAGTAAGCAAAATAATCCACAAGTTGATCTCAATGATGTTAAAGCTTTGCATTTACCGATACAAAGTAATGAATTGCAAGATATTTCTGTATCTAAACGGCAATTCAAGCCTAAAGATTACCCACAGGCAAAAATAACAAGATATACATCGGGTGCAACTCAAAATTCGCCTAAAAATCATAATAACAATAGTACGACGAAAGTAGTTGATAGTAGCAAAGAAAAAGCAAGTACAACATCTAAGCCGGAAAGATCAGGATCAGTAGTAAAAGATACAAAGCAACAGCGTAGAAAAATGGAAAATAGTGAAACCGCAAGATCAGGTCATTCTCAGTCAATTAAACAACAAAATCAAACTGGTAAGTCCTCTCACATTGTAAATAATAGTGGTAAAGATAAAGCGAGAGTAGTCGAGAGTAAACAACCTACAACAGATAATATCATTAAACCGAAAGGAGATCAAGAGTAATGGGTATGATTCCTAAAACGACAACGGCCGAGAGAAAGATATGGAAAAATATAACCATGTCAAGAATCATAGGGCTATTGGTTGCATTTGTTTCCGGGTTATTGATCGGCTCTGTGTTTTGTGAAGTTTGGGCAACCGTTATACTTGCTATTACAAATACTGTCGGATTTTACATACTTTCAGCAAATGATATTGTAAATCCCCGGCAAAAGTTTTATATGGGATACAAGGCTTGGCTTGTATCCCATATAAAGCCGAAAACATATTTTGGCAACAATACGAGCGAGGTCGCTAAATACTTGAAAAAGGAGGAAGCTAAGAAAAGTGAAAAAAATAAAAACCGCAAAAGTAAGTAAAACCTGTAGAAAACAAAAAAATGAAAAGCTCATTACCGAGGCGCAAATGATTGATAAGTTACTTGATATTCACGGCGGCGTCAACAATACTGTAGTTTTAAAAACTGCTGCGGATAGTGTCAATGTTGCTGTAATATCAATTATCGGATGTGACATAATGAATTTTAAAGATATTGATATTATCAATGCGTTTGATTCTTTTGCTAACGCTTCAATGGCTTTAAAATCACTTGACCATAAATATGTATTCACTGATTCTAAACCTATATTGTCCAAACAAAAACGGCATATAGAGTATCGGCTTTCAAAAAATACTAATTTAAAATGCCGTCAAATTTTAATGCGAGAATACGAATGGTTGAGTAACATTGAATACAATCAAAACGACCGACAAACATTTTTGCTTGTCTATGGTAAAAATTTATCAGAGCTTGATGAATCTGTTGCACAGTACATAAATTCTATGAGCGCTTATTGCAGTACAAGCAGACTTAATACCGATGATGCGTTACAATTTATGAGAAAACTGCTGCATAGAGGATGTGAACTTGATGAAAAACGCATTTTACCAAAAAAGCTAAGTGTACTAAGCAATCATTATGTTATCAATGATAAGCGTTACGGTTCTGTTATCACTTGTCACGACTTCCCTTCATATTTCGACGATCTAACATTTGCATATTTGTTCACTAAATTGCAAGGTGCAGAGATAACTCTTGACAGCTATATGCAGAACAAAAAACAAACTATTGATGAGCTTGACCGATCAATACAGGAAATTGATTCACGCAGCAGCATTACTCAGGAGCGGACTGATGAGATAAACAATAGTCAGGATATTGCCGAGCTTTCTAACATTTATAACAATGTGCGTTCCGCAAATGAAAGAATGATGAAATCCACCTTGAGGATCCATCTGTCGGCAGATAGTGAAGAAGAACTCAACAAAACAATAAACGATGCTGTACTTAGTCTTTCCGAGTTGGGTATTGAAGCTCATATAAATGAGAATGAAATGCTCAAAGAATATGAATCGCTTGTTATGATAAATAACAATATGCTCACGGCGTTGCCGTTGCAAGATACATACAAGCGACAGTATCCATTTTACTATCAGTCTTTAATAGACGATAACGGTATGTATTTTGGTGAGACATATACTCACGGACTTGTCATTCTTGATCCGTTTTTATATGACCGTAAAGTACGCATTTCATACGATATGCTTCTTAGTGGAGTTAAGGGTAGTGGTAAATCTGCTACACTTAAAGCTATGATGCAAGATACGCTTGCTTTGGGACACAAAGTATTAGCTATTGATGTAGAAAAGGAATATTACGGCATTGCTAAAGAGTTTGGCGGAAAGGTTATAAAGCTTAGCAAAAATTCTATTATCAATCCACTTGAGCTTAGGAGATCAATGGTTTTAGAAATTGACAACGAAGATGTGACCTATACTTCACCCGAAGAATCCATAGCTTCAAACTTTGCATCTGAATTGTCAAGAATAAATGTTTTTTTCACTCAATATATCCCATCAATGAACGATATTGAGTTAGCTGAACTCAAAGACTTACTGGCTGAAACATTTGACAGATTCGGTATAAACGACAAAACAGATTTATCGTCTCTTAGTCCGGAGGACTTCCCTATTCTTTCGGATTTACTTCAAACTGTTCGAGAAAGGTTGTATGAGAAAGACGGTACCCACTATAAAGAAAATATTACCGAATCAAAGAAAACTATATACGAGCGTATAGAAGCGTGGATTAAACCTATTGCTGAAGGTATATACGCTTCAATGTTTAACGGTCACAGCACTGTAAAAATCACAGACGAAAAGCTCATTGTTTTCGATGTTCAAGCTTTAGCTGAGCTTGAAGAAAACATATATAACGCTGTATTGTTTCAACTGCTATCTATGATGTGGGCTGAAACCTGTGACAATGCCTACTATAATAAAGTGATAGATAAAAATTATGACAGATCGTATATTGTATCACTGATCGATGAAGCACATAGGTTTATGAGCAGCAAAAATCCTGAGTGTACCAATTTTATAGCTAAAATGACCAGACGGTCTAGGAAATATGATGCCGGACTTTGGTTTGCATCGCAATCTATTACAGACTTTTTCCCTGACGGTGTATCAGACGGTACAGATACTATCCGGACGATATTCGGACTGGTACAGTACAAGCTTATTTTTAAGCAGCCTCCTGAAGCTATCAATGCTCTTATTAAAGCATTTCCACAATTCACTCAATCCGAGTTAATGAGTACCGGTAATTTTATTCCGGGTGAAATGCTTATGAGCCTTGGAGGTAAACTAAAGCTCAGATGTCAGAGGTATATTTCACCGGAGGACTTCGATTATTTCGGTAATTCCCGTGATAAACGATTCGAGGATGGTGATAACTATGAGTAAGCTTCAGGATAAAATCAACACCTTTAGTGATAAACTTAAGGAAGATCAGAAACGCATCATATCAACAAAATCCCGTGGAAAGAAGTTTTATATTGCGTTTACTGTTGTTATCGTTACCGTCTATTTATTGGCATTTACTTCAAAGCCATTTGCTATGATGCTGAGCAATAATAACAAAACCGACATAGTAAGCGAAGATTATAATCAGACTATTTCAATTGAAGGTGAATATGATCTTAAGGTTACCAATGCCCAAATCAACAAAGCTTCTAAAGAATTAAGATTTGACTTGCTGATAAAGCACTTTTATGAATCTTACAATATTACAAATTCTGATACTAGCTATGTTAATCGTGTTTCAAAGCCTAAAATTATCAAGGTATTATTTGACTCTGAGTCAATCGAGGATAAATCCGCTGAATACAAGATTGTTGACAATACTGAGCAAAGATTTCATAGTACAGTAACAGTCAACCTTGATGATGTGGATTTTAAGAGCTGCATCATATTATTTGAATATAAAAATCTTGCATATTCAGACGATGATACAGTTGACGAATATGGCAATATCATAAAAGGCGAAAAGCATAACAGCGAAATATGTAAATGCTACATTCGTATTAGTCGTAATGATTTTAAATCAGTCAGCAAATGGGATAATGTGGAATTTGTACAGCCTACCACAGAAGCACCGACGGAATCAACAACCGTTGCTACATCTAAGACTAGAAAGGGAGTAAAAGATGCAATTCAAGAGTAAAACCAACGCCATAAAATTGATCGGATATGTAAACTCTTTGCCACAGATAAGTAACGCAAGTCAATACGCTATTGAGTTCAAGCTGACCGTGCCCCGACCTTGTGATAAGGGTGAACGGCAATATTATGATGTAATAAACGTCTATGTGTCCGACCATAACACAGTGCTGTTTTGTAAAAATAATCTTCAGAAAGGTCAGACAATAATCGTTAAAGGAGAACTAAGAAAGTTTAAAGAAAACAACACCTACAAGGTATGTTCTTCAGACATATCTATTCAATCATCTTATAATAACAGAGGAGGAAAATAAAATGTTAAATACAGCAACTTTTAACGGCAGATTTACTGCCAATCCAGAAATTGAGGTAGCAAAAAACGGAAAGGGATATGTCCGGTTTACGATTGCAGTTGAACGCTCGTATAAAAATAAGAATAATGAGCGCTTAACCGATTTCTTCACTTGCTTTGCTAGTGAAGTCATTGCCAAAGTCATTTGTGATCACTTTAAGAAAGGAGACGGCATAATAGTCAGCGGTGAGATGCGAAACTCAAAGTTTACGACTAAAGAAGGTGTGGAAGTAAACACAAATATTTTACAGGTAAAAGGCTTTGATTTTCCTGTGTCACGCCCGAAAGAAAAAACTGACACCATAGCCAGAGCGTTAAGTGATGCGTCAATAGATGACTTTGAAGAAATCTTACCGGCGGCAGAATCCGATGTTCCGTTTTGATATGAGTGGGACTTTTAGTCCCACTCTTTATTTTTATAAGGAGAAACACTATGAAGATCACTGTTAGAATTAACGATGATATTGCGCAGAAACTTGATGCAGCTTTTGAAAACTATCACATAAAGTTTAAAACTAAAAACGACTTTTATAATCATATTCTGGAATCGTTTTTAAATTCTAATACTCCATCAATATCTAATTTTTTACCGGAGATTATTAAAGCAATATGTCAAGAAACTATCAATAAAAACATAGAAGAAAATCGACTTCTTGTTAAAGAAGTTGTAAGGACTACTGAACTTGCTTGTGCTAAAATAAGCAATGTTGCAGACAGTCTCATAGACTACATTCCTCAAGAAAGTGATCTTGAGGAAACTTAATTTTTTTTACTTTTTGATGTTAAATAATGTTCAACACAGTGTTTAACATTGTTAAAAAGCGGTTAAAAATTATTTAACATTGCTTGAAAAATAGCTAAAAAGTGTTTAATCCTGTTAAACACTGCCGTCATTTTTTTTGAGCGAAAGCCCAGTTTTACTGGGTTTCGCAACCGGACTGCCAGCAGTCCTTTATGCTCCTTTCTTGAGCGAAGCGAAAGAAAGAGGCAAAAAAATTTATTGGAGGTATTTTTATGGAAAAAGAAAGAAAGTTTGTCGGTATAAGAATTGATTCAAATCTCAACAGCATAATAAACAAATGTTTAGCTGCTAATAGGTACTGTTCTAACACATCAGAGCTTGTCCGATATGCAATAGTTTTTTACTCAGTTGCTACTAAGACTATCTCCTTAGAGGATGTTCCAAAGGATATAAAAGGTAGGGTCAGCTTAATGATTGATGGATTAAATTTCGGTGGCTCAATAAATAAGGCAGATAGCGAGTTTGAAAAAATATTGCAGCGCCTTGGAAAGATAACAAAGAACACTGAAATGCTTTTGGGAGTGATAAACAATATTATGTATTTTTCGCCGGAAGCATTATCAAACAATCCCCCATCAGACACATATCAATCTCACAAAACAAGCCCGCATAACTTTTTAAAAGCAGCAGAAACCGAATATAACAAATTGACCGAGTACAGACGAATAGATCAGGCAAATAAAAATGGTGTGTAATGTGGGACTAAAAGTCCCATTTCAAAGGGAGGTGTTAAAATGCCAGCTATTGTCTTTTTGGGGTCTTTTGACTATTCTTGGAAAATAGGAGGATTGTGGGATTATGATGAACGTGAAGAGAAATTTGTCCAGAGAGCGTTTCAAAAAAAATATGCAGAACTGAAAAGAAAAATTTTAGATGAAAAGGTTTATGCAAAAGAAGCAGCTAAAAAATATGATTATTACGATTATATGGCTAATGAAGAAAAATCTGTTGGTAACTTTTCGGCTACAAAAGATTTTTGTGATGACAATGACAGAACAGAATTTATAAACTTTGAAAAAAATGCTCAGTCGCTCGGACTGCCAAGATACAGAGGCGTGTGCAGTTTTGATAATAAGTTTTTAGAAGAGAATGAGGTGCTTAACCCTCTTGGACTTATTGATCACGACAAACTGCGTGATGCAGTCAGAAAATCAATGGCAGCTATGTTTGACAAAACACAAAAGATAGATAGCGACAATGTAATATGGAGTGCTTCTATACATACAAACACCGATAATATTCATGTTCACTGGCAGTTTATTGAAAAAGAAAAGAGAAAGAAAAAAGGTGCTTTGTTCAGAGATGGTGATAAAATTGAAATTGAGGCGTTTGATAAATTCAAAACCACTATGATAAAAACGCTCACAAAACAATCGCCGTTACTGGAACTTACAAAATTCCAGAAAGATGTTTTAATTCCGTGTACTAAAGAATTGTTACAGACACCTACCGATAAGATGTTGGCGCTTAGACAACTGTTACCAAAAAACAAAAATATCTGGGAATACGGGCGAAAAGTTCTTGATGATATAAGACCTATTATTGACGAAACAGTATTATCAATAATACGAGCTGACGAAAAATCGCTTGCCAATTATTATCAGTTTCAAGATCGTCTGTCTGAAATTCGCCAAAAGTATGTTGAGTGGTTTGGTGACGGTTTCGGACATATAACCTATGTTGACAAGAAAAGCGGCGAAGTAATTACAAAATTCAGCGCTAGGACAAATATCCCACTTAGAATGTATAACAATTATGCTTTTGCTCTGAAAAAAGAATTAGGCAACGCCCTTCTAAAGCATATGAGAAATTTACCGGATGAAAGTTTTCATTCTGATAACAAAAAACTTGCTACATTAAACATTGAGTTATATCATATGCCTATTAACGATGCTGACATAGATGTTGATACAAATACTATTGATGATATTACCTCAGATTCCTTTAATATCAAAACTGATAAGGTAAAAATCAATTTGCCTGAAATGAATCTGCACACAGTAGACTTTCGCGATGAGAATTATACAACCGCAAAAGAGTTTATCAGAAAATCTCAAAATGCAAAGAAAGAAGATGATGAAAAACGATCTCTTTTTGAATCTGCGATAAGATGTTACAGCAAATCAGCTGAGAATGGCAATATAGTTTCTGCATTACAACTTGCAAAGTATTATAAGCACGGTCACAAGTATTTAGAACAAAACGAGGAGTATGGTGATTTGATATATTCATCTTGCTATTACGCTATATCCAGTTTACTATTATTATCTAAGGACACACCTAAATTTGAATTTCTTAATGATTGGTGTTCTTATAGGATCGGAATGCTGCTTCAAAACGGTGACGGCATAACCAAAGATGATAAGGAAGCTTTGAATATGTTTTTATCAAACAATTCGTCTATGTGTCGTTACGCAGCAGCAAGTATTTATTATCGTGGGACTGAACACATTGACAAATCATATATCAAAGCTTTGGATTTATTAAAAGATGTGAATGATAACCCGTATGCGTCTATGATCAAGGGAAACATTTATACATACGGAGATCAATTATTACAGCCAGATTCTTTCAAAGCTAAGGAGGAGTACAGTAATGCTCTACGATTATTCCTTGAGATAAAGGATAAATCAGAGTACGATAATTATAATATCGGCAAAATCTACTATAAAGGCTTAAGCGGTGAAAAGAATATTGATTTGGCTGTTGAATATCTGCAGAAAGCTGAACAGGAAAACAATGTAGATGCTACTGAACTACTCGGCAGCATTTTTCTTTTTGAACCATTATACGAAAATTATAGGGCTAAGGGCATTGAGCTAATGCTAAAAGCCAAACAACAAAAGAGCAAAAGCGCTGCTTTTGAACTTGGAAAATATTATTTACAAATTGGCAACATAGAAAGCGCTGTAGATAATCTAATGTATGCGTCTGTTACAGATAATAACATAAACGCACAGTATAAACTGGGTAAGCTTTTATACGAACAGAACGATACTTTACAGGCAAAAACTTACCTTACGATGGCGGCAAACCAAAACAACAGTTACGCAGAATACTTACTCGGTAAAATTGCACTTGGCGAAAGCGACTACCCTACTGCCGAGGCATTGTTTTTGAAATCCGCATTACATGATAACGATAATGCTATGTATGCTCTTGGCAAAATGTATTTACAACAAGGCGAAGAATCAAAAGCTGTCAAATGGCTTACCATATCTGCTAACAAGAATAACAACAAATTTGCTCAGTATGCACTCGGTAAATACTATGCTGATAACGGGATTATAGAGTGTGGTAAAGAGTATCTGTTGCGATCAGCAGATAACGGTTTCTCAACTGCATTGTACAAGTTAGCGTTAATCGAAAATAGGAAACAAAACTACCCCGATGCTATTTACTATCTTACACAATATCTTAAGTCAAATCCGGATAATAAAGACAACGGTACTTCTTTACACATACTTGGCAAGTTGTATATAAAGGTCAAAGATTATGATAAAGCTTCTGCTTGTCTTACTATGTCAATAGCTGACGGTTGTAAAGAAGCCAGATATACACTCGGAAAGTTGTATACTCAGAAGGATCACTTCTTCCCTTCCCTAGCGTTACCCCTGCTTAAACAATCTGCTGATGAGGATAACAATACTCACGCACAAATGACACTTGGTCTGCTTTACCTGAATTACTTTCACAATCCTGTGCTCGCAAAAAAATATATTGATAAAGCTTATGAAAACAGATTAAGTAAAAAACAATACATTGGAAAACGCTTCAAACCTCGTTCCCATATAGTTAATGCCTCTGCATTGTCAATAGCCAGGCGGGTCAGAATTGTCGCTGAAATTCAAACACAGAAGCTTATAAATGAATTTGAGCGAACATTTAACGAAAATGTCGAACGGCGAAAATGGGAAAACGAACACAATCAAACAATATCAATTTAGTGGGACTTTTAGTCCCACATATTTTTATGGAGGTAAAATTATGAAGAAAATTTTTGATAGTCTACGAAAAAAAATTACACACTCAGCAAAAACAATTTTACTGTTTGCTTTTATGTTTTTACTTGCCTGGGTTACTCTGTCATTTTTAACTAACTTTGTTACAGACTTGTGGCGCTGCATCGGAATTGGAAGCCTTGCAACATTAGCACCAATCACTATTTCAACCTTTTTTGTTCCAAAGAAATCCGTTATTATTCATCTTTGTCTTGTCTTTATTATTGCTTTTGCTATTACACTTCGTGTTCAAATGATCAAACGCAGCAAAAACAAAGACATAATGGGAGCTGAGCGTACAGGAAAGCCGTCTGATTTTATTGACCAGCCTCATGTTCGTAAGGTGGATGAAAGGCACTTGGAAAATGCTGAAAATATGGGATTAGTTCTTGCAAGGTACGGACATATATTATACTATGATACATCCACAACAAATGTATTGTGTATTGGCTCTACTCGTTCAGGCAAGACACAGTATTTTATTCTGCAAACTATTCACAATATTATTCATTCAAAGGACAAACAACATCTGGTTATCAACGATCCAAAAGGCGAAATATTCGCTAACACTTACAACTCTTTGAAGAAACAAGGATATACAGTACACACCCTAAATCTTAGAGACACTAATATGTCCGAACTCTGGAATGCTTTTCAAAACATCATTGATGATTATGTAGAAATGAGAAAATCTAATTCTGACGATCTCAGCAGAATAAACACTAAGATAGCAACATTGACATTACTGTTTACCTATAACGACAAATCTGATCCTATCTGGCCGCAATCAGCTCAGTCGCTTTTTAAAGCTATCATTCTTCTTTTACTTGAAATAGGATACGATAACAATGAACTTGATAAGCTTAATCTGTATAGCTTATACACATTCTTCATTGAATTTGTAGGACACGAGGAAAAATGGAAGACAACGCCCGGAGACGCTAACTTCACGACACACAAGGCTTTGACCGAGTTGTTTGAGGCTCTGCCTGCCGGATCAGCAGCTAAGAACGCTTACGGAACTGTAAAACTGGCATCCGGTGAAATGCTTACATCAATACTTGCAACGCTATCGTCAAATATCTCACTATTCGGAGAAGATGTTGGAATACAAAAGGTAACCTCCGGAAACGAAATCAATCTCAAGGAATTGCTTTCTGATGATAAACCTTGTGCGATCTTCTTGATTGTTCCTGACGATAATCCATCAAGACACAGTTTAGCGTCTCTTTTTGTTACACAGTGCTATGAGGTTTTAGTAGATCATACATCAAACTACAAGCTATGCCCGGAACGTAAACTTAAAAAACGAGTGAATTTCATCCTTGATGAGTTTGGAAATATGCCTGTTATTCCTAATTTTGGAAACATTATCACTGTTTGTTTAGGAAGGAATATATTGTTTTACCTCGCTGTCCAATCATTATCGCAGATTGAGACTAAGTATGGACAAAGTGCTGCAACTATTACATCAAACTGCGGCAACATTGTATATGTTTATACTAATGATCAGGGCACAAACGAACATATGTCAAATATGCTGGGTCAGATGACCGGTGAATACGAAACATATAACGGTGCGCTAACCGCATTTATGTTTGAGCAGCGTCATCAGAATTACACCGGACGAGCTATTAAGACAGCTGCCGAACTCGGCAGAATGGATACAGGGTACTTATTGGTAAAGCCGCAGCGTATGTACGGATTTATTACTAAGTTTGAACCGTTTTACAAAAAGCATCTTCCCGAAAAAAGTGTTGAAGCTATTTATCCGGAACGCCATATTATTCTTAAAGACACGCTGTTTAATCTTTGGTATGGTTGGGATATATTCTTTAAACGAAAGTTAAAGCTCGATTATAACTCAACCGAAGATACGATAGCAGATGAAATTATAAATGTCAAAAAGGAATTAGGACTTCCTTTTAAAAGAAAGCTTATTCCTGCCGATACAATAATCATTTATGTTTTGACAATAAAAGATATTTACTCGGAAATTACTCCGGAGCGTGCAAAAAAGAAGCTGATTATTCTTGACGGCAAATACAACAAAATCATTGAAACCACTATAAACGATATAATGCTGAGCGAGGATGAGAATGTATCACAATGTAACGAAATCAAAAAAATCATATCCCGGTACACAGATTTGATATTTTTTAACCGTCAGGCTGTAAGTCTTGTGGCTGCACTTATTCTTAATGAAGTTACAGAAAGTCAGAATATAGTCTCTATTTTTGATGATAACCGAGTTTATGAGTATTCAAATCCCAGAAACCTTACAGTAGATAACATCTGTAAACAGTTTAATGCGAATCCGGATAATGATATTGAAGCAGCTCAGGCACTATTGGCATTTACATTTGCAATGAACGATATGCCTGATGAAGCAAATAAATGTCCGGCTATTACTGCTAATGATGATGAATCAGAAAACGGAGAAGAGTTTGCTGCTCCTCGTGATTTTGTCCCAACGGATTTGCAAAACGGCGCTGATGAGGACAGCGATCCTCTGGCGTCGCCTAAAGCTAATCGTGTTATTCCTAAATCAAATATCACTGTAAACAACATTGATGTTTTGTTGTATTTGATTGCAACCAAGACCGAGAACGAAATATACAATTTAATTGAGGTCGGTTCTGAAGTTCAGGCAATAAATCTTATTTACACTACTGCTAAAAGACTGGATACTATCACACCGGATGAAAGCAACCTATTAGTAAAATACATTACTAAAACTATCAGAGAAAGGAGAATAAATACTAATGAAAATAAGAAGTAAAACTAAAAAGCTTATTTGCTTTGCAGTCTGTATGTTACTGTTTTTAGGACTATGTTTATCTTTTGTATTTATGAATGTCTCGTCATTATCATCGTATTTGTTTTTGGCATTCTTAATACTGTTATTTTTGGGCGCATATTTTGTTAATAGGTACATTATGAATTCTGACACACTACCAGTCTTAAAATTCAAGGACGATATTTTAAAAATTGTTTCTTTTGATGCCAAAGTTAAGACAGTATTCAGAATTTACTATGAGGACATAATAACAGCAATGATCAACCAAAAAGGTTGTTTAGTTGTTATATTTAAAAGTGGTGGCAAATCAAATTGTATCTGCATAAAAAATGGCTCTGCAAAAGAAAAAATCACCCATTCTTATGTCTCTCCACCTATTCCGCCTGACTCTGAGTTAGCAAATTATATAGTCGATAACAAGTTTTATGAGATCACATTGTCTAAACGGTATTACAAGAAATATACAAAGGTACTTAAAAAGAAGAAGTGGGACTAAAAGTCCCACTTTGTTTTGCACTGTGTAAGATTACTGAAATTTCTATTGACAAGTCGTAAATATTGTGGTAAAATAATCATGGGATATGTATCCCTTAGCTTTATAAGCAGACATAGCTTATATGTATATAATGGAGAGGTGTCCGAGTGGTTTAAGGAGCTGGTCTTGAAAACCAGTGATACGGCAACGTACCGTGGGTTCGAATCCCACCCTCTCCGCCAGATAGCAATAAAGCCCCGAAAAATCGGGGCTGTTTTTGTTTATACCTGCAACGGGTCTGCAATCTGAATATAATAAAAATCCCTCATTAGATATATCAGAGCTGTTTAAAAATCAGTCGAGCAAATCTCTTGCAAAATGTGTAAAGCTGTGCTAAAATGGTTTTATCGACAGCAATGGAAAGGAAATGTTAGAATGAAAAAAATCATCAGCGGAAAAGTAAGAGAAGTATACGATCTTGAAAACGGGCAACTGGTTATAGTTACTACCGACAGAATTTCGGCATTTGATGTGATATTGCCTACCGAGATACCCGACAAGGGAAAGGTTTTAAATCAGATGTCGCTTTTCTGGTTTGATTACGTAAAGGATATAATCCCAAATCACATAATCTCAAGCGACTTGAAAGATATGCCGAAGGAGTTTCAGAGGCCCGAGTACGAAGGCAGAACTATTCTGGTCAAGAAGCTTAAAATGCTCAGCTATGAGTTTATTGTACGAGGATATATGTTCGGAAGTATGTGGGAGGCGTACAAGAAAGGCGAAGAATTCTGCGGACATAAGTTTGATAAAGAGTATCAACAGGCGCAGAAGCTTGATGAGCCGATGTTCACCCCATCAACAAAAGCAAGCGAAGGACACGATATCTATGTGAGCTATGAGAGTATGGCTCAAAATATCGGCACGGAGCTTGCCCAAAAAGTAAAAGATGTATCGATCAGGCTTTACAACAAGTGCTTTGAATACGCAAAGAAGCACGGTATCATTTTGGTAGACACAAAGTTTGAGTTTGGAATGGATGAAAACGGTGTGCTCACCATAGCGGACGAGCTTTTCACTCCGGATTCATCACGCTTCTGGGATGCAGATGAGTATAAAATCGGCACAAGCCCCAAGAGCTTTGACAAGCAGTTTGTGCGCGACTGGCTAAAGGAAATGGGCATTGACGGAAAGGAAGGCATAAAGCCGCTTCCAAAGGATGTCGTAGATAACACAAGCCGCATTTACAAAGAAGGACTTTCAAGACTAAAAGGCGAATAAATTCATATGGTATAATAAAATCCGGCAGATAAAATAATCTGTCGGATTTATCATTTGTCAGTGTTTATTCTTAAAAAAGCTGTGCCTATTACCATTACCGCAGGAAATATAACCGCTGCCAGAAGTCCGGTTTTAAGATTTGCCGAGGCATCTCCCACAAAGCCCGCTAAGGCAGGACCTGCCGTGCACCCTACATCCCCTGCAAGGGCAAGTACTGCAAACAACGCCGTGCCTCCCTGCTCAAAGCGCCTTGCGGCAAGGCTGTAAGTACCCGGCCACATTATTCCGACCGAAAGTCCACAAAAAGCACAGCCTATAAGCGATAAAACCGGAACCGAAGCAAACACAGCGGTAAAATAGCTTATCACGCACAAAATCCCGCTGCCTAATATAAAGTATCTTAAGTTCATTTTAGCGCCGAAAATTCCATACACGGTTCTTGATATTCCCATCAGAGCGGCAAATGCACAAGGGCCAAGCAGGTCTCCGAACGTTTTTGATACCCCTATACCCTCCTCAGCGAACAGCGACGCCCACTGGCTCATAGCGAGCTCGCTTGCGCCGGCGCATATCATAAGAATTATAAACAACCAGAACGCCTTTTTGCAAAACAGCTTTTTAACCGGCACCGACTCGCCGTTTTCGTTCAGGTGCCTTATGGGAACTTTGCAAAAAAAGAATACATTGAAAAGCGGAATAATTGCCCAGATAAAAGGCAAGAATCTCCATTCACCTGCGCCGAAAAGGCTGAAGTATATCGTTGAGAGCAGCACCACCAATACCTGACCCCAGCAGTAAAATGAATGCAGAAGGCTCATAGCAGACTCCTTTTCGTCACCGGGAAGCGCCTCTACAACAGGAGAAATAACGACCTCCGTAAGACCTCCCCCTATTGCGCACACCGCCGAACAAATCAAAAGTCCCGCATAGGGTGAAATAACAAACGGCAAAACGCCGTACCCCACAAGACCTGCCGCAGCTAATATATGGGCGATCAAACAAGCGAATCTGTAGCCGATTCTGTCTACGCATCTGGCTGCTATTAAGTCAGTAATTATCTGGACGCCGAAGTTTGTTGTTATAAGAACACTTATCCTGTCAAGCGATAGAGAAAACTCCCTTTGAAAAGAAACAAACAAAAGCGGTGCTAAATTGTTCACTATCGCCTGAGTGACGTATCCTATGTAGGCAGCATATTTGGTATGTTTGTATGTTAATGCCATGATTCCTCCGTGCATATGTACAAAATCCCGCGCTTGTCAGCCGCAGGATTTTTTATTTTCAGTAGTATTGCAAAGCTCTCTTTGTGCGGCGATGGTTTCAAGCGTGTCGCCGAGCTGAGTAAAAACAGCACCGATAAGAGAAAGCTCTGCGTTATCAAATCTTGCCGCAATTGTATTTGCAAGCGCAGTTACAGCTGCGGTAATTTCACAGGCATTCATACAATCATTCCTTTAGTTTTTATTATATTGTATGATGTTTTTGCCTAGTGGGTTAAGACAATATAAATTGTATCATAGGTATATTTGAATGTCAATACAGTCAAATCGGGAAAAGGCATATAGTTTCTGCCCTTTCCCGATAAGGTTAGTTCTGATTTGAATACTTGCTTTTTACTTCCTGAATTTTCTGCTGTTCAACCGGTTTTTCATTATACCAGCCCTTTTGCGACATCTGCTTGTAAAGGGTATCCTGAATACAAAGCGACTCGTTGAGAGCCTTTGAAAACGTCTGTCTTACATTTCCAGGCGTAGATTCAATAGTTCCGTGCATATAAAGGTCACACACACCTTTTTCGGTAAGCAGTATACCCTCCATCAAATTCTGATCGTTCATAACTTAAATCATTCCTTTCCTTCTGAAAATTTAATTTTCGTCTTTAAAGCAGTCCGTACAAGCTCTTGAAAATCTGATCGTGCTTTTGCATCAGCTCTGAAACACAGGTTTTAAGCTCAGCGTCCTCAAGCTTTGACAATACGTCCTTGCACTGGGATTTAAAAAACTTTTCATGGCTCAGTGCGTCTTCTACATAAAGCAGGTCTTTTGAAGTCATTTTTTACCATTCCTTTCCGAGCAATCGATTCGCTCTGCATTTATTATTTGCATACAGGAAAAAATTATACTAAAGCAAAAGCATTTTTTTGTGAAGAAACATTTATTTGCTTGCTTTTTTTCACGGCATGATATCATTAGAACAGTAAAAATGGTAAATATATTTTTGAGACTAATATAGATTTACATTTTAGAAAGAATATCTTTTTAAAGCTTCAAAAACATATTATTAAAAAATTGGTAATAAGTCTTGACAAATATAGTTAGGTATGATAAAATATATACCGCTAAAGCTGTTTGAGTGGTGTATAGATATTGGGATATAGCCAAGCGGTAAGGCAGCGGACTTTGACTCCGTCATTCCGATGGTTCGAATCCATCTATCCCAACCAAACGACGCTGAGTGGTCTCGGCGCCAAATACTTTGGGGTATCGCCAAGTGGTAAGGCCCCGGATTCTGATTCCGGTATTCCGTAGGTTCGAATCCTACTACCCCAGCCAACGGCAATCGCCGCATATAATTTGCGCACCTCGTTTTCGGGGTGCGTTTTGTTTTTGCAATAGTTTAATATAGACCTCAGGGTATTGTTGCTCTGTTTTGTTTGTACCCCGAATAACCTGTGTAAAAAACACCAATCAAAAAAAGCTTAAAATTAAGCACATCTAGGACTTTCTTGTATTCATAGTCTGACTCAATGTAAATTTTATGAAATAGGTTTGATTAAGAATATCTCATTTATTTAAAAAGCCTAGCAAGAGCTAGGCTTTTTCGTCATAATAAACCTGCCCGAAAGATATCGGGCAGCAAAAATTTTATTAATATTTTTTAATCTGCCGAAGGTATAAACGGCGTAACCGTAGTGGTTGTAATATTAGAAACTACTGTTTCTTTGGAGTCAAATACACTTGCCGAAGTATCTGTCTGAGCAGCAGAATCCTGATTATCGCCTGCGCCTTGATCTTCTGCGGGAGCGCTTGTCGTCTGAGCCGATGATTTCTCTACAGCAACTGTCACAATATAACCGTCTGAATTATTTCCGGATACAGAGTATGTATACTCCGTTGCATCGTCCTTCGTCGGAATCTTCACGTCAGTGGTGTTGCCTTTCTTCATTTCTGTGTAATAAACAGCGTATTTAATTCCGTTAGAGCCGTCGTACTCAAGAGGACTTTCATAAGTATAGCTCTTTAGATATTCAACGTATTCCTCAAGACAAAAGCCGTTTTCGTTCATAATCTCTGCGTGCGGAAGACCCACATATCTTATAAGCGCAGCATCATACTCCGCTTTGGTAATATCACTCTTGCCCTCTGGATATCTGACAACAAAACCGTATTTTGCCATATTTTGTGTAATCCACTCAAAATCTCCAGTGCCGTCATATGTTCCCATAGCACCGTCGGCCCACGTTCCCAGACTTAGAGAAAGCCCCGTTCCTACATCGTTGCTTCCTGCTGCAAAAGCTTCTCCATCCTGATTATCGTTTGAAACGAATCCGCTGGCAATAAACAGTGTGGAGTTCTGATACTTCTTGTAAAAGTCACTCATCATCGACTGCAATTGCAAAGCCGCAGATTCGGTAGCAGTTACCGAGCTGTCAGTGAGCGAAAAAAGCTGATTTCCGTCGCTGTCGGTGTTGTACCCCATCAATGACACAACCTCGCCTGAAGCGTCCTTATCAAAAGTGTGCTCACCATTTACCAAAGCGAGATTTCCGCTGGATAAAGCATCGTCATTCTGTAATGTCAACGTTGTAGAGGTTTTAAACAAAACCGATTCCGATTCCTTATCGGCAACCTTGCTCTCGGTAATAGTCTGAACCTTTTTGGCATTCGGGTTGATATCAGCAGTTCCGTTAGAGCAAGCCGCACATATAATAAGTATCACCAGCAAAATAATTGCAAGTAAAACCGCAACATTTTTATATTTCAAGTTTTTCCAGATATTATTCGACATTGTAATTCCTCCGTAATACCTTTAAGTTTATTGTACAATCGTCTATCGCCGAAAGGGCAACAGACTTTTTAAACAGTATACCACACTTTCCAAATTTTTTAAAGAGGAAATTACAAAGTGTGACTTTTTACACAAAATTTTTTATTTTAAATTGTTACATTTGCATATAAATTTTAAATAAAAGTGCAAAATAGCAGACTCGAAATAAATTTTTCGAGTCTGCTAAATAACTATAGCCGTATTTAGTTGTTTGAATTGTTAGAATTCTTGTTGCTAGGGTTCTGTTTTTTATTAGAGCCGCCGTTAGGTGTTTTATTTGAAGGGCAGTTCTGGTTCTGATTCTGATTATTTTCCGAATTGTTCGGTGCTTTGTTTTGTGAATTGTTATTCTGGTTTTGCATTTTACAATCACTCCTTTCAGTAATATTATCTGTATCAGTAAAAGTTTTATTATCGGAAAATTCTGTATAAAAAATATATTTTAAAAATGTTGCTTTTTGTAAAAAAAAGTGTTAAAATGTATATTGACAAAAATGTGTAAGGGAGGTAATCTTTTTGAAAAAAATAATAAAGGAATTTAAGGAATTCATTTCCAGAGGAAATGTAGTCGATATGGCAGTCGGTGTTGTAATAGGCGCCGCTTTCAAGGCTATAGTTGACTCATTTGTTGCCGATCTTCTCACTCCTATCATAGGCATTCTGCTCAAAGCAGTCGGAATTCAGGATGATTTTGCGGCGTGGAAAATTTACGGATTCGGTGTCGGCAACTTTATCAACACGGTAATCAGCTTCTTTATTATTGCTCTCGGCGTATTCATTATGGTCAAGGCAATCAATGCGATGCGTAATCTTTCAAAGAAGAAGGAAGAAGTCGAAGATGAAGTCGAAGAAGCGGTTATTGAGACCGATCTTTCCGTTTTGCAGGAGATCAGAGATATGCTTAAAGAGCAAAACAGCAAATAACTTTTCGTGAAACTAAAAAGCTGAACAGACGGAAAATGACCGTCTGTTTTTCTTTTTTAACTTATTATAACCTTTTATAAGCATTAAAATTTTTACAAATATTTAGTATGTTAAAATCATAGTAGTTTCTCTGGAATTGCCTTATTTTTTATCATTTTCTTATTATTTGAATTTTTTACCAATAAGTATAAAAGTATAATCAGTTAAATAATGTCAAAATAGATAAAAAATTGTCAAAAACATCGCAAAAAATCATTGACTTATTTAGAAAAGTGTGTTAAAATAATTTTTGAAATGTAATAACATTTGTATGTAGCATTATTGGAGGTAAAAATATGATGCCTGAAAACAAAACAGAAGCAAAAGGAAACTCATATTACATTTATCCGGTTATCAACTCAGAGATCGGACACGAAGGTGCACTGCCTATTTACGTCTACGGAATCGGCTCAAACGAATGTGAGCGTCACGTTATCCGTGAGCATGGATACGCACACCCGCATATTATCTATTCGGTCAGCGGAGAAGGAACCTTGATTGTTAATGGAGTTTCACACACAATTTCACCTAATATGGGATTTTTCATTCCTGCGCACACTCCGCATGAGTATTACAGCTCCACAGGTGAAAACTGGTCTACCAAGTGGGTAGTTCTATCGGGTTTTGCCATTGAAATGACCCTTACGTCTCTGGGCCTTGACAAGCCTTACATTGTGGCTTTGGGAAACACTTCAAAGCTTGATAAGCTTATCACAGAAATGTACTATTCAATTATAAGGGACAATTTCTACGGCTCTATGACTGCTGCGGGACTTCTTTATTCATTCCTGATTGAATTTTATAAATGTACAAGCAATCAGGGAAAGATTGATAACCTTGCGGCAAATTCGCCTTTGAACAAAGTCTTGGCGTACATAGATTTGCATTACGCTGACAATCTTACTCTTGAGAGTATGTGCTCTGTGTCAGACATTTCTCCTCAGCACCTGTGCAGACTTTTCAGAAGAAAGCTCAATATACGTCCTATGGAGTATATTGCAAAGAAAAGGATTCAGGAAGCAAAGGCGCTGCTTTTGAACTCTCCGAGAAACATAGCGGAAATATCCAGAATTGTCGGATATAACAACTGCAATTATTTCTGCATTACATTTAAAAAGTACGAGGGCGTTTCTCCTACCGAATATAGAAAGACAATGGGATAAAGCAAAAAGACTTCGGGAAGTTTCCGAAGTCTTTTTTGTTTTCACACTATAACTCTTTAAAGTTTCCCAGAAACTTAAAGTACGCAAGCTCATTAGAAAGCTCGGTTAAAAGGCTCATTACATCCTTGCTTTTGACGCTGCCCTCAAAGTCCAGATAAAATACAACGTCAAAGTCTTTCGAGGCAATCGGCTTGTTTTCAAGTCTTAAAAGGTTAAGCCCCGATACCGAGAACTTTGTAAGCAGTCTGTAAAGTGCAGATCGACTGTGCGGAAGTGAAAGCGATACGCTTATGATATCGGCTCCTTCTGCTATAAATATATCCTTTGATATAAGAATAAAGCGGGTATAGTTTTCTGCAGAATTGCCTATCTTTTTGCAGATTATGTCAAGACCAAGCTCCTTTGCGCACTCCTCAGAGCAGATTGCAGCATACGGCTCAGGCGAATTTTTGACAAACTCAGCGGCAAGAGCTGTGTTTACATATTCTTCAGTAGCAAGGCCGTATTGCTTTAAAAATTCACTGCACTGCATTAGCCCCTGCTCGTGAGATAAAACGGCTTTCACTTCGTCAAGTCCTACGCCTTTGCGAACGGCAAGACAGTGATCTACCTTTACCCGTGTGCCTCCAGCAATAAAGAAGTTATAGCGCTTCATAAGTTCGTATGTCTGTGTTACAGAGCCGGCAGTTGAGTTTTGAATCGGCAGGATGCCAAAATCACACTCGCCCTTTATGACGGCGTCAAAAACCTCGTCAAAGGTGTTGTAAAACTTTATTTCTGCATTTTGGGATATCTGTCCGCACGCTATCTGGGAATATGAGCCGTATGTGCCCGGACACGCAATTTTGCCAATTGTGTTATAATCAAGCTCTTTGTGTTTGATTTCACCGGTTGCAGGAAAAAACTCCTGATACTGTCTAGACTTTGAAATATCCATAATGGTGTTAAACAGAATTTCAGCGCCGTTTTTAAGATTATCGGGCACCATTCCTCTGACCTTGCTGATTATTTCCTTTTCCCTTGCACTTTGAAAAACGTCAAGGCCGTTTTTTATTTTGTATAGCGCCACCTCTCTGGCAATTCCCATTCGCTTTTCAAAAAGCCTGAGTATTTCCTCGTCTATTGTGTTTATGTCATCTCTTAGCTGGTTAAGATCCATTTTTACCTCCGGAGGTGTAAATATCGGCGAGCTTATGCAGCCCTAACGCTCCGAATATAATTTTACTATATATTCCGCTTTTTTTCAATATCTATTTACAAAAATAAGTCTATATGATAAAATAAAATAAAATCTTCCGCTTAATAAAGGAGAATGTTATGATATACGAAAACACGAAAATCAAGGTGGATTACAGCCGTGCTGGAATAACCTACAAAGGGCTTGAACCCTCCCTTACCGTTTATGCGCCCGACAAAAGTCCTGAGATCAACACACAGCCTTATCCTGCGGTGCTTATTCTGCCGGGCGGCGGATATGATTACTGCTCAGACCGTGAGGCAGACCCGGTTGCGTTTCGGTTTATGGGGCTTGGCGTTGCTTCGTTCGTGCTGAGGTATTCCTGCGTTAAGAAGAAATTCCCCACCGCTCTTTTAGAGGCGCTAACCGCTATAAAGTACATAAAGGAAAACGCCGACAGATTTTTTATAAATCCGGATAAGCTTTCGGTTATGGGATTCTCGGCGGGAGGACACCTTGCCGCATGTGTTTCAAATTTTTATCACGACAGCGAGATTCTTTCTCTGCTTGGAGCCGAGGAAAATGAAGTCAAGCCTTACAAATCGGTTTTATGCTACCCTGTTTTGACCAGCGGCGAATTCACTCACGAAAGCTCGATTTTAAATTTGCTTTCCGACGGCGGCGACGATAAACTCAGAAGCAGGCTTTCACTTGAAACGCAGGTCAGCAAAAAGACTCCGCCGACATTCCTTTGGCACACCGCCGACGATGACTGCGTACCTGTAGAAAACTCGCTGTTTTATATGGAGGCGCTTTCAAAGGCAAAAGTTCCGTTTGAGGCGCACATATATGAGTGGGGCGGCCACGGACTCAGTTTGTGCGATGAAACTACTGTAAATCAGCCGTACCAGATGATGCCGGTAAACGCACAGTGGGCAGCGGCAGCGGCTGAATTTATAAAAAGGTAAAAACCATAAAATAAACGGCTTGCAAGCATTTAATTTTGCCCGCAAGCCGTTTTTTCTTTTCTGTTTTTATTTCCTCGTCTTCACTGTAAAATATTCCCGGCATGAATATCGAAAGCATTTTGTTTGATAATGCCAGCTTATTTTATCAGTGATGTACGTTATCGTGCAATGAATGGTAAAAAGCGCCTGTTGGTGAAAAGCTTTAAACTAAACGTCTGAATCCTGATTACCGCTTGTTAGCTCAAAAGCTCCGGTATAAAGCTGATAATACTTACCCTTCTGGGCAATAAGCGCATCGTGGTTTCCGCGCTCGATAATTCGTCCCATCTCAAGCACTATAATAACATCTGAGTTCTGAATGGTAGATAACCTGTGCGCGATAACAAAAACCGTTCTGCCGTACATAAGACTATCCATACCCTTTTGAACTATACGCTCGGTTCTGGTATCTATTGAGGAAGTAGCCTCGTCCAGAATCATAACCGGCGGATCGGCAACAGCACACCGGGCAATAGACAAAAGCTGTCTTTGTCCCTGAGAAATAGAAGAACCGTTTTCTGTTATTTCGGTGTTATAGCCCTCCGGGAGCCGCATTATAAAGTCGTGTGCGTTAGCAAGCTTAGCCGCAGCAATGCACTCCTCGTCGGAAGCGTCCAGTCTGCCGTAGCGTATATTCTCCATAATTGTTCCCGTAAACAGGTTGGTGTCCTGCAAAACTATTCCAAGAGAACGCCTTAAGTCAGACTTCTTTATCTTGTTTATGTTTATTCCGTCGTATCTAATTTTACCGTCTGCAATGTCGTAAAAACGGTTGATTAGATTCGTAATTGTCGTTTTTCCTGCACCCGTTGCTCCTACAAATGCAACCTTTTCACCCGGATGAGCATATATCGAAATATCGTGAAGCACTATCTTTTCGGGAACATACCCGAAATCCACCTCATTGAGGACCACATCGCCCTCAAGCTTTGTATAGGTCACGGTACCGTCCTTGTGAGGATGCTTCCATGCCCACATTTCAGTGCGCTCATCGCACTCCTCTATCTCGCCGTTTTTGTTGTACTTGGCGTTTACAAGCGTAACATAGCCGTCGTCCTTTTCGGGCTCTTCATCCAGAAGATCAAAAACCCTCTTTGCTCCCGCAAGAGCCATAACAACGGCGTTAATCTGCTGGGAGATCTGAGTTATAGGCTGTGTAAAGTTACGAGAAAGCTGCAAAAACGACACAATAACTCCTATGGTTATTCCGCTGACAGCACCGCTTAAGGCAAGCGCTCCGCCAACAACTGCTATCAGAACGTACTGAACGTGTCCTAAGTTTCCCATAATCGGCATAAGTATGTTTGCATACTTGTTGGCCTGAAAAGCGTTTTCAACAAGCTCTTCATTTATCCTGTCAAAGCCGTCCTTACATTTTTGCTCGTGAGTAAAGGCTTTTACAACCTTTTGTCCGGTTACCATTTCCTCTATATAGCCGTTGATCTCACCTATTGACTTCTGCTGAAGCACAAAGTGCTTTGAGCTTCTTGAGCCGACGTATTTTACAATAAACAGCATAGCAACTACCGTGAGAAGAACAAAAATCGTAAGCCAGATGTTTTCCCGCAGCATTGCCACAAGAGCAACCAGTATCGAAAACATTGAAGACATAGTCTGAGGAATACTCATTCCTATCATCTGGCGCAATGTGTCGGTATCGTTTGTATAGCGGCTCATAAGATCGCCGAAAAGATGCGTGTCAAAATACTTTATCGGCAAAGACTGCATATGACAGAACATATCGTCCCTTACTTCTTTGAGCATTCTCTGAGAGACTATCGCCATTAAATAACTCTGAAGCCAGCTTGCAAAAACCCCGACTATAAACAGCGCTCCAAGCTTTATAATGGCGATAAGCAACGGATGAAAATCCGCGGTTTTCTGTCCCAGAAGAGGCACTACATAATCATCTATCAGAGAGCCCAGAAATACGCTTGAGGTAGTTGTCGCGACTGCAACTGTTATAATGCAGACAAGAACAATTATAAAATATAAACGGTTTTTACCTCTTAGGTAAGATAAGATTCTTTTTATTATCTTTCCCGGATTGTCTATTTTGGGTCTGGGTCCCATATTTCTCGGTCTAGGTCCCGGCATTACTCAAGTCCTCCCTTCTGCTGAGAACTGTAGATTTCCTTGTATATCTCGTTTCTTGAAAGAAGCTCTTTATGACTTGCAAAATCATTTATTTTTCCGCCGTCGAGAACTATAATCTTATCGGCATCCTGAACAGACGAAACACGCTGCGCAATAATAATCTTTGTGGTATTTGGTATCTCCTCTGCAAAGGCCTTTCTGATAAGAGCATCGGTTTTGGTATCTACAGCACTCGTTGAATCGTCAAGTATCAGTATCTTTGGCTTTCTGATGAGCGCTCGTGCAATGCAAAGACGCTGTTTCTGTCCGCCCGATACGTTTGTACCTCCCTGCTCTATATAGGTATCGTATCCGTCTGGGAATGTGTTTATAAATTCAGACGCCTGCGAAAGCTCGCACGCGTGAACTATCTCCTCATCGGTGGCGTCCTCTTTTCCCCAGCGCAGGTTATCCTTTATGGTGCCGGAAAACAGCACGTTTTTCTGAAGCACCATAGCAACCTCTCCCCTGAGAGCGGCAAGGTCATAATCCTTAACATTTTTTCCGCCAACCAGCACCTCTCCTTCAGTTACGTCGTAAAGGCGTGGTATGAGCTGTACGAGAGAGCTTTTTGAAGAACCGGTAGCGCCTATTATGCCTATTGTTTCTCCAGAATTGATCTTGAGATTTATATTGCTTAAGCATGCCTTACTCGAATCATCTGCATAGCTGAAGGTAACGTTTTTAAACTCAATGCTTCCGTCAAAAATATCAAAGTCGGGATTTTCAGGAGGAGTGATATCCGGCTCTTCGACCAGAACCTCATATATTCTCTGTATAGACGCACGGGACATAATTATCATAACCATGATCATCGAAAGCATCATAAGGCTCATAAGCATCTGCATTGCATATGTAAACATACTGGTGAGCTCTCCTGTAGTTAGCGCGGTTTCCCCGCTGTTTACAACTATCGTGGCACCTATCCACGATATTGCTATGATAGAGCCGTATACGCAAAGGTTCATTACCGGCATATTAAGAGCTATGATCTTTTCAGCCTTTGAACCCAGCTTATACACATATTCTGATATGTCAAAAAACTTTTTCTTTTCGTATTCTTCCCTTACAAAGCTTTTTACAACCCTTATTCCGTGAAGGTTTTCGCCAACGACATTGTTAAGCTTATCGTAGCCTTTGAACATCTTCATAAATACCGAGTGTACCCTTGTGACTATCAGATAAAGAGCTATCGCAAGAATCGGTATTACCGCGACAAAAATCAAGGAAAGCTTGAAGTTTATCGTCATAGCCACCGCAACAGACGATATAAGCATGATCGGCGAGCGTATAGCTCCTCTTATAAGCATCTGATATGCGTTTTGTACGTTGGTGACATCTGTGGTAAGACGTGTTACCAGCGATGAGGTTTTAAACCTATCTATGTTCTTAAACGAAAACCTCTGGATATTGTAAAACATATCCTTTCTTAGATTTTTTGCAACTCCTGCCGAAGCCTTTGCTGCAAACAAACCTGAAAGCGCTCCGCAGGAAAGCGAGCATATACAAGCCACAAGCAGAATAGCTCCCATAAACAAAATATAGCTCATATCCTGCTTTAAAATTCCGTTGTCTATAAGCCTTGCCATCAGCACCGGAATAATAACCTCAAGCACTACCTCTCCTATTACAAAAGCAGGAGCAAGCACAGATGCAAGCTTATACTCTCTGATACATTTCATAAGTCTTCTTATCATAAACCAGATTTATCCCCTTCCATTTTTGTCTGTTTTTCCGCATTCTGACCAATCTTTCTCAAAACGCTCATAAACGCAGCAAGCTCCGCATCAGATATACCGTTGCGCAGAATTCCCTCCTGCTCGGCTCTGTCCTCCTCTGCAATAGCGTGGATCTTAATGGCCTTATCTGTAAGAACAAGCCTTTTAAGACGCGCGTCACCCTTTACACTTTCACGCCTGACCAAGCCCTTTTCCTCAAGCGACGAAAGCATTTTTGACACAGACGAGCGCCGGATGGAAAACTGCTTCTCAAGATCCTTCTGATAGATGTCGCCGCTTGACTTGGCAATATACCCTATCACCCAGCCGTTGGTGCTCCCAAGCACATTGTCGATGTATTTATGTCGCTGAGACGAATCTATCATACGCCTTATCGTGTGGGCAAGCTTGCATATCTCCGGACCTATCTGATAATCGGCGTTATTCATTTTATTCTCCTTTCATACGTCTGACTTCCTTAAAATTGTTAGCTTTGAAACAGTTTCGTTCCTAACATTATATCCCTTTAACTTTGCATTGTCAAGAGATATTTTGCATTTTTTCAAAAAATATGTTATACTTGGTTTATCAGACAAAATCTTAATATGTAAAGGTGAAAGTTTTGTGAATTACGACAAAGAGCTTGATAACATTATATGTGGGTTAAACGGCAAAAAGCCGTCGCTTTTACTGCACGCCTGCTGCGCACCGTGCTCAAGCTATGTGCTTGAGTACTTAAACTCCCACTTTAACATAACGCTGTTTTTTTCAAACCCTAACATATCTCCCGAAGAGGAATATCAAAAACGGCTGCGTGAGCTTGAAAGGCTTGTCGCTCTAATGGGGCTTTCGGTAAAAATTATTGAAGACGATTATACCCCGCAGGAGTTTTTCGATATGGCAAAAGGTCTTGAGGCGCTTCCCGAGGGCGGAGAGAGATGCAGAAAATGCTATCGCTTAAGGCTTTTAAAAGCTGCCGCTCAAGCAAAGCAGGACGGATTTGACTACTTTTGTACCACACTTTCTATCAGCCCTTACAAAAACGCTCAGTGGATAAACGAAATAGGCGAGGAGCTTTCTGAAAAGTTCGGCGTGCATTTTCTTCCGAGTGACTTTAAAAAGAAAAACGGCTACAAGAGAAGTATTGAGCTTTCGAGAAAATATGATCTTTATCGCCAGAATTTCTGCGGATGTGTGTTTTCTAAAAAGGAGTGAACAAATTAAGAAATTCTTAATTACACTTGATTATTACTGAAAATTTGATACAATAATTCAATAAGGGGCAACGTCCCGTCATTTAATAAGCGACGACCTGGGCTTAAACCTAATAGAAATTCAGCGAGAGAATAATTTAACGCTGAAAGGCCGATATAGTCGCGGTTAAACGGAGGAATAAAAATGAATAAAAATGTAATGTTTAAACTAAGCTACGGATTATTTGTGCTAAGCTCAAAGGATAACGAAAAGCAGTCAGGCTGTATCGTAAACACGGTTATTCAGCACTCCACAGAACCTAATCAGATATCAGTCACCGTTAATAAGGCAAACTATACCCTTGAGCTTATCAAGAAAAGCGGTATCTTTACGGTCTCTGTTCTTGACGAGTCCGCACCGTTTTCCGTTTTTGAAAACTTTGGCTTTAGAAGCGGTCGTGACTGTGACAAATTCTTAGACTTTACTGACAAAAAGACCGGCGCTAACGGCATCTATTACATCACAAAGGGTGTAAATTCATACATCAGCGCAAAAGTGACCGAGATAAAAGACATAGGCTCTCATATGCTTATTATGGCTGAGGTCACAGACGGCGAGATACTTTCCGACATTCCATCAATGACCTACGCTTATTACTTTAAAAATGTAAAGCCAAAGCCTAAAAAGGTTCAAAGCAGCGGTAAGGTTTGGGTCTGCAAGATATGCGGATATGTTTACGACGAGAGAAAGACGGGCATTCCCTTTGACGAGCTTCCCGATGACTTTATGTGTCCCTTATGCAAGCACCAGAAAAGCGATTTTGTTTTGCAGGAATAGCTTAATATACAGCGAAAAGCGAGAGAACATTCTCTCGCTTTTTATTCTATATTCCGAACTTACCTTACTCCTCACAATTCCCTTTCATACACAGAACCATAACAGCCTTTTGTGCGTGCAAACGGTTTTCAGCCTCTTCAAAGATCTCATCAGCGTGAGCCTCAAAGACTTCCTCGGTGATCTCTTCACCTCTGTGAGCCGGCAGACAGTGCTGAACCATACACTCGTCATTGGTGACAGACATAAGCTCTCCGTTTACCTGATAACCGTCAAACGCGACCTTGCGCTTTGCAGTCTCATTCTCCTGTCCCATAGACGTCCAGACATCCGTAAATACAACATCCGCGCCCTTTGCGGCTTCAAGCGGAACATTTGTAATTTTAAATTTATCTCCGTACGCCTTTGCAAAATCAAGAACAGTCTTGTCGGGGCGATAATCATCTGGACAGGCAACAGACACCTCCATACCTACCTTTAAACCGCCGACGATAAGCGAATTAGCCATATTGTTTCCGTCGCCGATATAGCACATTTTAAGTCCGTCAAAGCGTCCTTTGAACTCTCTTATCGTCATAAGATCCGCAAGCACCTGGCACGGATGACAAAAATCAGTAAGTCCGTTTATTACCGGAATAGAGCCGTATTTTGCAAGATCCTCGACCTCTTTTTGCTCAAAGGTTCGTATCATTATTCCGTCAATATACCTTGAAAGAACGCGGGCGGTGTCCTGCACCGGCTCGCCGCGGCCTATCTGCAAATCGCGGTTTGACAAAAAAAGCGCATTTCCTCCGAGCTGATACATGCCCGTCTCAAACGAAACACGGGTCCTTGTAGATGACTTCTGAAAAATCATTCCGAGAGTTTTCCCCTTTAGCAGGTGATGTTCAATGCCGTTTTTGACCTCGTACTTTAGCTGATCAGCCAGATTCAAAATCTCAATTATCTCCTCTTTCGTAAGATCAAGAAGCTTTAACAGGTTTTTCATAAATTTTTCTCCCTTCTAATTTTTAAGGCAAGAGCAAAGTATTTCAAGTCCCTTGTCGATTTGTTCATATGTTATAGTGAGCGGTGGCAAGAGCCTTAGCTTTTCTTTTGCGGTGAGCACCAGAAGCCCGTTATCAAGACACTTCTTACAAAGCGAAGCAGCTTCTATACCATCAAGCTCGATACCTATCATCATACCAAGTCCGCTTACGGATTTTACCTTTTCCATTTTCAAAAGCTCGGTTTTTATGTATTCGCCCTTCCTTGTGACTTCATCTAAAAACTCGGCGTTCATCACTCTGTTTAAAACAACATTTCCGCCCGCACAGCAAACTGGATTTCCGCCGAAGGTAGAGCCGTGCATGCCCTTTGTAAGCACATCACAGCAGATTTCGTCCGCCATGCACACGCCTATCGGGATTCCTCCCGCTAGTCCCTTTGCAAGTGTGGTAATATTGGGCTTTATTCCGTAATGCTCGCTTGCCAAGAATTTTCCCGTTCTTCCGACTCCCGTCTGTACCTCGTCGCAGATAGTGAGAATATCCCTCTTTGCACACTCCTTTGCAATCGTGCTGACGTAATCATAATTTAGCGGGATAACTCCGCCCTCGCCCTGTATACACTCAAACATCACAGCGCAAACCGTATCCTTGTATTCTTCAAGAAGCTTTATAAACGCTGCGGTATCGTTTGCGGGAGCGTAAATGAATCCCCCGGCAAACGGGAAAAAGTAATTGTGAAAAACCTCCTGCCCGGTTGCGGTAAGCGTTAGGAGCGTTCTTCCGTGAAAGCTGTTTACAAGAGTGATTATGTTATGCCTTCCCTTTCCGTATTTGTCAAAGGAATACTTTCTGGCAAGCTTTATTGCACACTCGTTTGCCTCAGCGCCGGAGTTTGCAAAAAACAGTTTGGAATATCCGCACCCATTTGTAAGCTTATCTGCAAAATCCGCGGACACTTTTGTATAATAATAATTTGACGTATGCTGAAGTGTATGCGCCTGCTGTGATACGGCATCAGCCCACTCTTCATCGCAAAAGCCCAGACTGTTTGTTCCTATCCCTGAGCCGAAGTCGACATATTCATTTCCGTTTTCATCGGTCGCAGTAGTGCTCTCTCCCTTTTTCAGTACCACATCAAACCGTCCGTAGGTGGGCATTATATGCTCGTTAAATTTGTCTATCGTATTCATATGTATTTCCTTCTTATATATTTTCTTTATGCTTTCTTTACATAAACTGCGTTCCGACGCCTTCATTTGACAAAAGCTCGATAAGGATCGAGTGCGGAACTCTTCCGTCTATGATGCAGGTCTTTTTAACTCCGCGCCGAACCGCTTCTACACAGCAGTCGATCTTTGGTATCATTCCGCCGCTTATTATCCCCGTCTTTTTAAGATACGGAACCTCTGAGACATTTACAGCAGGAATAAGAGTAGATTCATCGTTCTTATCCTCCAAAAGCCCTGCGATGTCCGTCATCAGAATAAGGTTTTCCGCTCTTAAGCAGGAGGCTATCCTAGCCGCAGCAGTATCCGCGTTTATGTTATAGGTTTTGCCGTCCTCGCCGGTGGCGACGGTTGAAATAACCGGAATGTATCCGTTTGAAATAGCGTCAAGTATCGGCTTTGTCGTAACTCTTTTTATATCTCCAACATAGCCGAGATCTGTTTCCGACTGCTTTTTCTCGGCAACGATTATCTCCCCGTCAATGCCGCAAAGACCAAGCGCTTTTCCGCCGTGAAGCTGGATATTTGACACTAGCTCTTTATTTACCTTTCCGGCAAGCACCATTTTAACTATGTCGATAGTTTCTTCATCAGTATAGCGAAGCCCGCCGATAAATCTGCTTTCTATCCCTACCCTGTCAAGCATTGAGTTTATCTCAGGTCCTCCGCCGTGGACAAGAACTACGTTTATTCCGACCTCTGCAAGAAGTACAATGTCGCTCATTACCGCTTCTTTCAGCGTTTCATTTGTCATTGCATTTCCGCCGTATTTTACAACGACTATTTTATTGTGATACTTCTGTATATACGGCAAAGCGTCCATCAGAACCTTTGACCGTGTGTAATTTGAAATTACTTCCATTGTTTAATTCTCCTCCAAAATTTTATCTTACCCTACGACCTGTAATCTCCGTTTATTTTAACATAATCGTATGTGAGATCACAGCCCCAAGCAGTGGCTTTGCCATCGCCGTTACCTATATTTATATCTATGATTATTTCGTCCTCAAGCAGAATTTCCTTTGCCTTTTCTTCCGAAAACGCGATCCCTGCTCCGTTTTCACAAACGTAAATTTTTCCCTTTGAACTTTCAAGCGTTACTGACACATTATTTATGTCGAACTCAGCGTCTGCATAGCCTATCGCACAGAGTATTCTTCCCCAGTTTGCGTCTGCGCCGAACATCGCGCACTTAAATAGAGGAGAGCATATAACGCTTTTTGCAACTGTTCTTGCCGTTTCAAAATCTTTAGCTCCGTTTACGTTGCACTCAAGCAGCTTTGTTGCACCCTCGCCATCGGCGGCTAACATTCTTGTCATATTCATCATTACAGCGTACAATGCTTGTTTAAAGGTTTCAAAATTTGCATTATCACTCATTATCTCGTCGTTGCCCGCAAGTCCGTTCGCCATAACCGATACCATATCGTTTGTGGAAGTATCTCCGTCAACAGACAGGCAGTTGTAAGTAGTTTTAACGACCTCGCTTAGCGCCTTTTGAAGCATTTCAGCCCTGATATTGACATCAGTAGTTATAAAATTGAGGGTCGTCGCCATATTCGGGTGGATCATTCCGCTGCCCTTTGCCATACCGCCAAGGCGGCAGGTCTTTCCGCTTACATCAAACTCGACCGCAACCTGCTTCATTACCGTATCGGTCGTCATAATTGCATTTGCCGCCTTGTCGTTTCCCGTATACGAAAGCCCCTCGACAAGCGGTTTTATTCCGCTTTCAATTGGCTCTATCGGCAAAACCTGTCCGATAACTCCTGTTGAGGCAACTATAACCTCGTCGCTCGGTATTCCGAGAGCATCGCCCGCAAGAGAACACATTCTCTCTGCCTTCTCCTCTCCGTCAGCGTTGCAGGTATTTGCGTTCTTTGAATTTGCAATGACCGCTCTCGACTTTCCGCCTGTTTTTTTAAGATGGACTTTCGTAACATAAATCGGCGCGCCCTTTACCTTGTTCTGCGTGTAAACGCAGGCGGTGTTGCAAAGCGTGTCGGAAACTATAAGCGCCAAGTCGTTTTTATTCTTATCAGAATTAAGTCCGCAGTTTACGCCGTTTGCCTTAAATCCCTTTGCGGCGCACACTCCGCCCCCAATAAATTTATCATTACCTTTTAGTATCATATTATTGTCCTTTTTATCTGTATATCTTGATATTAAATTATCTGAATTCTTTCCTGACAGCAAGCTCAACCTGTGAACCTATACAATTATTGCCGTCAAAATCAAGCCTTATAATGAATGGCATAAAATCCACAATTTTCTTAAAGCATTCAAAATCAAACTTCGGATAAAAGTAATTTAATATAGTGCTCAACGCTGTTCCGTGAGTTGCAATAACTATATTTTCATTTTTATGCTCTAAAAGAACTTTTTTCAATGCTTTGATATTACGCTCACGAACTTCATTTAAACACTCACCGTCTTTTATGTGATAATTAAAATCCGCCCATTGCTTTTGTATGTAATCAAAGAACCCTTCACCGTGCCAGCCTCCGGCGTCACGCTCTCTGAAATTCTCATCTGTGTGAATTTCCATATTAAGAGTTTTTGCAAGGTCACTAATCGTATCAATACTTCTCTTATAAGGACTAGACATCACAAAATCAATACCCTTGTTCTTTAAAACATTCGTAACCTCTAAAGAATCCCGAAGCCCCTCATCAGTAAGCGGTCTTGTCCTGTCATCATGAATGTTCCTGTCAGGCTCTGCGTGGCGCACAAAATAAACTTTTGTCATTTTTGTCCTCATTTCGTTATTTACACACTTAAAACTCTATTCAAGCCCTATTTTTTCATCAAGCCCCAGAACTATGTTCATACACTGAACCGCCGCACCGCTTGCACCTTTTCCCAGATTGTCAAGCCGTGAGCATAGCAAAACTCGCTCGTCATTTCCGCAGACAAAAATCTGCATATTGTTTGTTCCCTCAAGAGTATTTGCAGCCAAAAAGCCGTCAGGCAAAGTTTCTGTAGCACCGAACTCTAAAACCCGAACAAAATGCTCATTTTTATAATGCTCGCTTAATGCTTTGTGTATGTCAGACGCTGTGTATCTGCCGTTCAAAAGCCTTGTTATTATCGGCACAGTAACCACCATTCCCGCATAATAATTATCAACTATCGGATTAAACACAGGCGGATAGTCAAGACCGCAGATTTTCTGCATTTCGGGCAGGTGCTTATGATTCTGCGTAAGCGCATACTGCCTTGGGGAGTTATACTCATATGGCATTTCATCACCCTCATAGACGGCTATCATTTTCTTGCCTGCACCCGAATATCCCGACACCGCATGGCAGATAACTGGATAATCACGCGGCAGAATTCCTGCGGTTATAAGAGGGTAAACCAGACTTATAAATCCGCTTGCATAACAGCCGGGAACAGCAATTCTGCTTGAGTTTTTTATCTTTTCTCTATGTGCTGAAGACAACTCGGGAAAGCCGTATACCCAGTCCGGATTTGTTCTATGAGCGGTAGATGCGTCGATTATCTTTGTATGGACGTTATTTTTATCAATCAGCGATACGGATTCTATCGCCGCTTTATCAGGCAGACACAGAAAAGTAATATCCGACTCATTTATAAATTTAGCGCGCTCACTTTTATCCTTGCGCTTATCTTCATCTATAAGCATTATCTCAAGGTCATCACGGTTTTTAAATCGCTCATAGATTTTAAGACCGGTCGTTCCTTCTTTTCCGTCTATAAAGATTTTTGTTTTCATATATCTTTTGCCTTTCGATTTTTACTTATCAATTTCTCTCAAAACATACTCTATCTGCGCCTTAACGCTTTCTGGCGCAGGTCCTCCTGCCGACTTTCTCTCGTTCACGCAGGTGTCAAGAGAAATAGCTTTATACACATCTTCATCAAAGCTGTCGCTCAGCTTTTTATACTCGCTTATCGGTAGCGTTTCCAAAGTAACTCCCAGTTCTATACATCTTGCAACCAAAGTACCCGTGATTTTATATGCGTCCCTGAAAGGCAGTCCCTTTTTTACGAGATAGTCCGCGCAGTCGGTTGCGTTTATGAATCCCTTAGCTGCGGCCAGTCGCATATTGTCACTTAGCACTGTCATCGTTGATAGCATCGGTATAAATGTGTTTATACAAAGCTTGACAGTATCGACCGCGTCAAATATTGCCTCCTTGTCCTCCTGCATATCCTTGTTATATGCAAGCGACAGGTTTTTCATCATAGAAAGCAAGGTGTTCAAATCTCCATAAACACGTGCTGTCTTTCCTCTGATAAGCTCGGTAACGTCGGGATTTTTCTTCTGCGGCATAATGCTTGAGCCGGTTGCATAAGCGTCGTCAAGCTCGACAAACTTAAACTCCCACGAACACCATAAAATAATTTCCTCAGAAAAGCGTGAAAGGTGCATCATAAGAATCGATATTGCGCTCGCAAGCTCAATACAGAAATCTCTGTCAGAAACTCCGTCAAGCGAGTTTTGAGTAATTCCGTCAAAGCCTAAAAGCTCGCAAACTCTCTGCCTGTCTATCTTGTAGGTAGTACCCGCTAAAGCGCCGCTTCCCAAAGGCATCTGGTTCATTCTCTTGTAGGTATCGTCAAGCCTGCCGATGTCGCGCAAAAGCATATTTGCATATGCCATAAGGTGATGTGCAAAGGTTATCGGCTGTGCTCTCTGAAGATGCGTATATCCCGGCATAACGGTTTCAAGATGCACTTTCGCCATATCTGTAATGGTATGGACCAGCTTTACGGTTATTTCTTTTATTTCTTTTATCTCGTCTAAAAGATACATTCTTATATCAAGAGCTATCTGATCGTTTCTGCTCCTTGCGGTATGAAGGCGCTTTCCCGCGTCTCCGATCCTTTTTGTAAGCTCCGCCTCGACAAACATATGTATATCCTCGGCGGTGTAATCAAACTCAAGCTTTCCCGATTCAATATCCGAAAGTATTTCATTCAACCCGTCAATAATCTTTTCGCTGTCGGTTTTATCTATTATCCCCTGTTCTCCGAGCATAGTCGCGTGAGCTATCGAGCCTTTTATGTCCTGCTTATACATTCTTGCATCAAACTTGATAGACGAATTAAAGTCGTTCACACGCTCGTCTATCTCCTTTGAAAATCTTCCCGCCCACATCGGCATAAAAATCTCTCCTTTAAATCCGTCTATAAAAGTCTGTAAGGGCAGCACGAAAAATGCTGCCCCGACAGTTTATTTTTCAACAATCTGTTATTTCTTATTGCGCTTCTGGTCAAGCTTAGCTTTCACCTTTATAGGAAGTCCGAACAGATTTATAAAGCCTGCCGAATCCTTCTGATCGTATACATGATCCTCGTCAAAGGTCGCGACCTCTTCATCGTAAAGAGTGTAGGGAGAAGTAACTCCGGCATTTATCATGTTGCCCTTATAAAGCTTTAGCCTTACATCTCCTGTAACCGTTTTCTGCGTTTCGGTTACAAATGCGGAAAGCGCCTCTCTTAGCGGGGTGAACCACTGACCGTTATACACGATATCCGCAAACTTTATTCCCAGATACTGCTTTACCCTTGCGGTTTCCTTGTCGATAGTTATAGTCTCCAAAACCTCATGCGCACGGTAAAGTATCGCTCCTCCCGGAGTTTCATAAACACCTCTTGACTTCATACCTACAAGGCGGTTTTCTACCAGATCCTCAATGCCTATTCCGTTTTCCCCGCCGAGCTTGTTAAGCGTTTTTACTATCTCAACTCCGCTCATCTCCTTGCCGTCGATAGCGGTAGGCACTCCCTTTTCAAAGTGGATAGTAACATATGTCGGCTTATCCGGCGCCTGAATAGGCGATACGCCAAGCTCAAGAAATCCCTCCTTCTCATACTGAGGCTCGTTTGCAGGGTCTTCAAGATCAAGTCCCTCATGAGAAAGATGCCACAGATTCTTGTCCTTTGAATAGTTTGTTTCTCTGTTTATCTTAAGAGGTATGTTGTGCGCCTCGGCATAATCTATCTCCTCGTCTCTGGACTTTAAATTCCAGATTCTCCACGGTGCGATTATCTTCATATCGGGTGCAAAGGCCTTTATCGCAAGCTCAAACCTTACCTGATCGTTTCCTTTTCCCGTGCAGCCGTGACAGATAGCATCAGCGCCCTCCTTTATAGCGATCTCCGCTATCCTCTTTGCAATAATAGGTCTTGCAAAGGAGGTTCCCAGCATATATCTGTTTTCGTAAACAGCGCCCGCCTGTACAGTCGGAAAAACATAATCCTCAACAAACTCCTTGTTAAGGTCCTCAATATAAAGCTTAGAAGCGCCCGTCTTTAAGGCCTTTTCCTCAAGGCCTTCAAGCTCTGTTCCCTGTCCCACATCTCCGGATACAGCTATTACCTCACAGTTGTTGTAGTTCTCCTTAAGCCACGGGATAATGATAGATGTGTCAAGTCCGCCAGAATATGCAAGCACTACCTTTTTGATCTCATTTGCCATTTTAATTTTCTCCTTTTGTTGGTTTTTACTTTCAAATGTAAATTATACACATAAATTTTCCAATGTCAAGCGTTTATTCAAAATAATTTATAAAAAGTTCCGATGATAGCAAATTTCCTGCATATAACATGTATATATGCAGGAAAATATGAATATTTATTCACTTTGGATTATTTATGCACGCGCTTTCTTTGCTTTTCCATCTCGCTTATATTGATTCCCGCCGCTTTGAATTCCGAGTTAAGCCGGTTGTTGAGTCTGGCTCTCGCTGCGCGAACGTAAATATCAAGCGCGATAGCCGTTACCGCACACAAAACTGCAATTATGATAAGCGGTATGCCTGAACCGACAGACATTGCAATAATTGCCAAAATTACAGCCGCAATATATAAAACAAAATAAATCAACATCAGCACGCTGAGTCTGTTGACCTCCTTAACAGGGTCTTTAATTTCTTTCATAGTGTTTACTCCTTTACAGATATGCCACAAGTCTGTATATCTTACAGCCTTCGCTTAAAAAGCGCCGCTCGTATTCAGTGAGGATATTTCCCTCAAAGCCGCTGCCGTGAAGATCAAAAGTAACATTTTTTAGCTTAAAACCCGATTGTGAGAACTGCTCTATCGAAAACTCAAAAAAATGTGCGTTGTCGGTTTTCTGATGTATCTCTGCACCGTCAGCCATAAGCTTTTTATATATTTCAAGAAAACCGCTGTGTGTAAGCCTGTGAGACGCATACCGCTTTTTGGGATACGGACAGGAAAAGTTTAAGTATATCCTGCTTATGCTTTTATTCTCAATAAATCTCGGAAGGTACTCAGCAGGCCCCAGCAGAAACTTAAGATTCTTAACCCCCGTCTCTCTCGCCCTTTCAGCAGCTTCAACTATAACGTTGCTTATCTTTTCTACCGCTAAAATGTTTATTCCGGGATTTTTCAGCGCAAGCTCTGTGGCAAAGCTTCCCTTTCCGCACCCGATTTCAAGGTAAAGCGGATTGTCATTACCAAAAATTTCGGTTGTATCAAGGTAATTTTTCTTATCGTCAAAGGTCTTGAAATTTCTGTCCTCAGAGTACATACTTATGATAACGTCATCGCAGGCTTCAAGCCGCTCGTCAAGGTGCTTTTTTCTTCGCATTCTCATATGAAAACAATCCTTAAAGCCCGCCGCTATTCCAAGGGCCTTGAAAGCGTTATCGCAAGAAAGTCCTCCGCCGACGGATTCTTGACATACTTCCCGTTCAAAGCGTCGTATTTAGGCTGATAAAACACCCTTATTTTCTGATTTTCAAGAGCTGTTAAGAAAAGCTCGTCCACATTTTCCCTGCAAACATCAAAACTCATATTCTTTACCCTAAGCGTTAACGCAGTATTTTACCTTTTTGTTCGTCGTTCGATTACAAATAAATATCCAGATCACTATCGCCTCTTTCAAATGCGTTGTCTACCGGATTTTTATTTATTTCATCTTCATTTTTCTCAAGCTCCTGAAGCTTTTTCTCCTGATACTCAACCTTTGCCTTTTCTGTAGAAATTTTATCTTTATCCTGTAATAAAGAAGCGTCTGAGACCGTATTTTTTTTGTGTCTGACTGCGCTTATAACTGCGAAAACAACTATGCCGATGCACAGCACGATCTCCTCAATCTCCAGAATAAAAATAAAAGTTCTGCTTGAAGAAAAGCCGGGCATCTGCGTTAATAAAGTGGACGCAGTGGCCGCAGCCATCAGAAGATAGTGTATTCCGCCCTTTCTGTAAAACTGTATAAAAAATATCGCAACCGCCGCCCCTACAAATATAAGATGCGCAACCAGTGGAAACGGAGTGTATACGTTTTGCAAGGTTTCAACTGATTCTGTTGTTCCTATTAGCAAATTTATCATCCTTTCCGATTTTATTTTACATTTAAGTATAACACAACATAATGAAAAAAGCAAGATTTCAATAGATTTCTTTTTAGATCTTATGGATTTTAAAACAATGCAAGCAAAAAACACAAGCGAATCAAATCAAACTTTCAAAGCGCAAAGTCGCTTATTTTCATTTATCACATTTTATCACACGCCTTCATAATATACTGGTAAGCTAAGAAAATGAGGTGACATTATGTGCGCTATTGCTGGTGCAATAAATCAAAGCGATTTATTTTACAATGATCCGAGGGTAGCTGTTGAGATAAGAAACTGTCTTAAGCACCGAGGTCCGGATCAGGACGGAATTTACATAAAGGACGAAGCTGTGCTTATTCACACACGGCTGGCAATAATAGACGTCGAAAACGGTATTCAGCCTATGATAGCCGAGCACGGCGGTGAGGAATACGTTATCGTATATAACGGCGAGCTGTATAATACCGATGATATCAGAGCGGAGCTTATAAGCCTTGGGCACAGCTTTAAAACCCACGCCGATACGGAAGTTGTTCTTAAGGCGTTCATTCAGTGGCGGGAGGACGCTTTAAAACGCTTTAACGGAATCTTCGGCTTTGCCATTTGGGAGGCAAAAAAGAAAAGCCTTTTTATCGCACGTGACAAATTAGGCGTAAAGCCTTTGTTTTACGGACTCTTCGGGGATAAGCTTTTGTTTGCAAGCGAGATAAAAGGAATACTGTGTAACCCGATCGCAAAGCCGAGAGTAAACACTTCAGGCATTGCCGAGATAATGCTTATCGGCCCGGGAAGAACAAGCGGCTTCGGAGTTTTTGAAAATATATATGAGCTAAAGCCCGGTGAATGCGGATATTTTAAAGACGGCAGACTGAAAACTCATATGTACTTTGAACTTGTGGAACAAGAAAACAAAGAGAGTTTTGAAGAAGCTCTGGAACATACAAGGTTTCTTGTAACAGACGCTATAAAACGGCAGATGGTTTCTGACGTGGGTATAGGCACCTTCCTTTCAGGCGGACTTGATTCAAGCGGAATATCTTCGATAGCTGCGGGAATTCTTAAGGAAAACGGCGAACAGCTAAAAACCTTCTCTGTAAACTATCTTGACAATGACAAATACTTCAAGCAAAATAAATTTCAGCCCAACAGCGATAACGAGTTTATCAAGATAATGAGCGATTACCTTGACAGCGACCACAGAGTTATAACCGTCGACACGCCAGAGCTTGTTGAGACCAACTACCGAGCTGTAGATTCAAGAGACCTTCCGGGCATGGTCGATGTAGACTCCTCCCTGATGCTGTTTTGCGAAAAGGTCAAGGAGGATCGCTCGGTTGTGCTTTCCGGCGAATGTGCAGACGAACTGTTCGGAGGTTACCCGTGGTACAGAGATAAGGAAATACGAATGATCGACGGTTTCCCTTGGTCACAGACGACCGCTTTAAGAGCCTCTCTTTTAAATGACAAGATAAAGTCCAGAATAAACCCCCAGGCTTTCGTGTATCATAAGTATAAGGACACCATAAGCAAAGTGAGCGGTGAGTTTGACAAAACCGAAACCGATAAGCGAATGAGAGAAATGTACCTTTTAAACGTATACTGGTTTATGCAAAACCTGCTTGAAAGAAAGGACAGAATGAGTATGAGCTGCGGGCTTGAGGTGAGAGTTCCGTTCTGTGACTACAGGATTGCTGAATATATGTATAACGTTCCGTGGGAATACAAGGACTACAAAGGCAGGGAAAAAGGTCTTTTAAGAAAGGCTCTTGAGGACGTTTTACCTAAAGAGATAGTCTGGCGAAAGAAAAGTCCTTATCCTAAAACTCACAACCCGAGCTACACAATAGAAATCAATACTGAGTTCAAGAAAATGGCTGAGGATAAAAGCTCTCCGATTTTTGAAATCCTAAAGCAGTCTGAAGTAAAAAAGCTTATTGACACAACCGACACCATTTACTGGTACGGTCAGCTTATGGCGACGCCGCAGACAAAAGCATACCTTTTGCAGGTGAATTACTGGATAAAGAAAAAGAACGTTATATTTGTAGATTGACATTTTTATATCAGTCTGATAAAATATATTTGTAAAAAATATGTTGAAAGGATTGATAAATATAAAAAGACTGTTTTGTGTGATCTTCTGCCTTGCGGCGTCCGGCTTTTGTCTGGCGGCCTCAGTACACGCAGAGGACGATATACCAACTGATCCTGTAATGCAGGATCAGATTACCGAGAGCGCTTTTACTCAGACAGAGCTGGAATCTGAAACGATCTTACAGACTCAGATTGTAACCGAGGCGCCGACCGCTGAACCGACTTCACAGACCTCTCTTCAGACCACTGCGACAACGCAGTCAACCGCCGAAGAAAACGACATACCTACCGATGCATATGTGCCTGAAGAAACATACGCTCCTCCTGCCGCAGAGGTAACAAACGTACCCTATGAAACCGATTATCAGGAGCAGAATCAGGCAAGGTCTTCAGAATCAGAGACTTCCCAGAACAAAACAACTAAAGTCTCAAGCGCAACACCTGCGTATATGAAGCTTTTGTTTCCGATAATGGCTATGATAGCAATAGTTCTTGCAGCGGCAATAATAATCGTGGTGATATGGATAAAGCGCAAGAGCAAGGCGTCGGATCAGCAAAACAGCGACGGCGATGAAGAAGAAGGCGTTTATGACGACGACGGAAATTTTTATCCCGGATACTACGATGAAAACGGAACCTTTATTGAAACACGTGACGGCTACTATAATTCAAAGGGAAAATTCGTAAAATACGATAAATAGATAAAGCCCCGGCTTTGAACCGCCCAGATTGTGCAGACATAACAAAAAAGCCACTTGATGTATATTCTACATCAAGGAGGCTTTTTTTATTGTCCGTTTTTACTGGACTTGCGCATTTTGCGGGGCTTTGTTTTTTATATATGATCAGTCTGCAAGAGGCTTTATCACCCTTTTATATATTCTTGAGAAAAATACTAAGCAAAGAGTAAGTGACATAAGCTCTGCTATCGGGAATGACAGCCATATCACGTTTATCGAATCAAACATGCTGGCAAGTATATAAGCCGCAGGTACAAGTATCACAAGCTGTCGGCATATTGATATTATCATTGAGTATATTCCGTGACCGAGAGCCTGGATTGTCGATATGATTATTATGCAAAATCCTGCAAACAAAAATGACGGCGCTATTTCACGAAACGCTATTGAGCCCATTTGTATCATCTCAGGATCGTCTGTAAACATTTTTAAAAACAGAGAGGGCACTATCTCAAACAGCGAAAATCCCACAATCATAACCGAAACCGCAATTATCATTCCGAGCTTCATTGTAGACATAATGCGCTTTTTGTGATTTGCACCGTAATTATATGCGATAATAGGCACCATACCGTTGTTCATTCCGAATATCGGCATAAAGATAAACGACTGTACTTTAAAGTAAACGCCAAGAACGTTTACGCCGTTTTTTGCAACATTTTCCGGAAACATATAGCAGATTTTATTTAACGTGAGCGTCATAACAGAGGTTATCGACTGCATTATAATGGCCGGAACGCCCACTGAGTAAATCTTTTTTATGATCCTTCCCGATGGTCTGAAGCCCTTGAGGGAAATGTTAAGCTCCTTATTAAACTTAAGGTTAAAAACCAAGCCCATAAGCGCCGCTACAATCTGTCCTATAACAGTAGCTATTGCCGCTCCCATAGCGTCAAGCTTCGGGAAACCGAAGTATCCGAATATGAGTATCGGGTCAAGTATCAGATTTATTATTGCTCCCGTGCCCTGCATTATCATGCTGTAAATCGTTTTTCCCGTTGACTGCAAAAGCCTCTCAAAGGTTACCTGAAAAAACAGACCGAACGAAAAAATCGTGACTATCGATAGATAATCAATTCCGTAATCCTGTATCGACTTTGTCGGCGTTTGAAAGCTGTAAAACATTTTAACGGCAAAAAGTCCGAACATCAGCGCCAAAATCCATGAAAGCGCCGTCAAAAACAATGCGTTTGTTGCGGTCTTGTTAGCCTCTGAAAACTTTTTCATTCCAAGATTTTTAGACAGGTACGCGTTTACTCCTACGCCGGTTCCCGCCGCTATCGCTATCATAAACGTCTGCACCGGAAACGCCAGCGAAACCGCCGCAAGCGCGTGCTGCTCTTCATCTACTCTAGCCACAAAAACGCTGTCCACAATATTGTAAAGCGCCTGCACCAGCATTGAAATTATCATCGGCAGCGACATAGTAATAAGCAGTTTATTTGTGGGCATTGTACCCATTTTGTTTTCTTTTACTTCTTCCATTCTTTATATGTCCTTTCATAACACTTACATCGATCCTCTTAACACACAAGTGTAATTATACCACTTTTGTGTCGAATTTAAAAGACATTAAAACATAGAAAAACAAAGAACAAAAAAGAATTTTTTTAGCGTACTTTACAAAATGTTCCGCTGCTTTTTTATAAAATCCCTTGACCTCAATATTGCAAGCTGCGTTTTCGCATCGGGTATCTCATCGTTTAAAACCATTTCGTACGCCTTGTCAAACGGAATTTTCACAACATCTATAAACTCGTCCTCATCAAGGTGGTTGTCCGAAAATGTAAGATCGGTCGCCAGAAACATATAGATTATCTCCGTGTCGTAAGCAACGGTTGGGTAAAGCTTGCCAAGGCTTATGATGTTGCCCGCAGTAGCTCCTATTTCTTCCTTTAGCTCTCTTGTTCCGCAGCTTATCGGATCTTCTCCCTCTTCACGCTTTCCGGCTGGGATTTCCAAAAGCACAGCCTTATAAGGATAACGGAACTGCTTAACAAAATAAACATCTCCGCTTCTGTCAATCGGAAGCACGCATACACCGCCCGAATGATGCACAAGTTCCCTTATTGTTTTCTCACCGTTTTCAAGCAGAGCCACTTCTCTGGTGACTCTTATGATCTTTCCGTTGTAAACTTCCTTAACTGACAGAGTTTTTTCCTCTAAATGCATTTTCTTTTCCTCCTTACGCAAACAAGAATATATATCGCAAAAAGACATAAGCCGACAGCACTGAGCACTGCGCCCTCCTTTACACCATAGGTGAAGTATGAAAATTCGATTCTGCTTTCTCCCTTTCCCACAAAAACGGCGGTAAGTCCGTTATCCACCTTTAAAACTTCGGTGTCATTTCCGTTTACCTTCGCTGAAAAGCCCTTATCATACGGCACGCTGAAGAGAACTACTCCTTCTGTGTCTGTATCTATATTTGCCGAGAATCCGTATGCTGTGTACTCAAAATCCGTACAGCAGGAATCCCTCAGCTTATCCGCCGCATCCTTTAATACAAAGGTATTAAACACCGTTCTGGGCTTATTCACCTCAGTCAATACACCCGAAAGAGACTTTTGCATATTCTCATCAAGCACTACGGAATTGAGCAGCATCTGGCACTTCTGATAGGTTGAGAGGTTGTCAAAATCATTCTTTGAAATATACTTGTCAAACAGAATTCCCATCGGCAGGTAATTTTCGTTTTCATATATCTTATATCCGCTTTGCGTGTCGATATGCTTAAAGCCATTTTCGTCAAAGTCATTTTCGTCGTCATCGTCGATCTCATCAAGATAATACTTGACCGACAAAAGCGAGCGCAAAGATGTGTAGTCCGTGTCTATTCTTGAAGCCACATCTCTTGTAAGTCCCAGAGAAATATAAAACTCCATTATGGACGTTGAAACATTCGTGTTAAAGCACCTCATAGTCGGATAGTTCCAGAACATAGGGAAATTGTCTGTGTTCTCGCTGGTTTCTATTCGGTAAAAGGTATCAGATTCAGGAAGGCTTATATCCGCATTGACCGACTTCGCAAGGTACTCTTCCGGATACGGTCCCTGAGAAATTCCGTAATAGACGTTTATTGCCAAAAACAAGGCAGAGCATACGGCAGTCATCAATGCCACTCTGCGGCAATACCTTTCGTCTTTTTTTATATAGTATATCAAAAGAACCGCAATAAGGAAAAACGCAAGTGTTATCGCCGCCTGCAAAATAAACAGCGTATCGTACTCTGCCATTTCAAAAAAACGGATATTTCCGTCTTCATCTCTTGATGGCAAAAAGTATATAAGAATAAACAGAGCCGTTATTATCCCAGTTGGTACAACGCCCTTTTTTATGTCAACCTCGTCCGCCTTATCAAAGCAGTACGCCGTCATCAGCGCGGTTATAAGTGAAAACTCATAAAACCACCTTGCATAATAAGTCGTATTAAAGAGCTGAAACGATGCATTTAGTATCGGCACAAGCGCGATCACAAAAAGCGTTATGCAAAGCGTTTTTAAAAAGCTTTTTTTCCTGACTCTTATAAAAGCAATTACGCCTATCATAGAAAACAGCGGCAGATATCCCGCAATAGACGCCCAGTTAGCATTGTCGGGACTGAAAAGATTGCTGCGCGCAGGCGGATCCGGCATCATAAAAAACGACTGAATGATCCTGAGCAGTCTGTACTTATCGGAATACACGACCAGATCAAGCCCTGACAGAGTTTCGTCAAGCCTTGGGTTATCCACAATAGACAAAGCGCTTGGCAGCAGAATTACGGCAGCAATAAGTATTCCCAAGCCACACTCCAAAACTATTCCAAAACACTTTTTAATTGTAATGTCAAAGCCCCCGCCTTTATAAATACAGCGAACGGCAAAATAAATCAAAAAGAATATTCCCTCTGAAATAAAAAAGTAATAGTTTGTCAATGCCACTAGCGCAGTCACAAGAGCCAAAGCTGCCCTTCTGCCGTCATTTACATACATCTCAAGAGCCAGAAGCAACAAAGGGAAAAACGCGGCGGCATCGTGAAAATGATAAAAAAAGAAATTATAACACTGAGCCCCAGAAAATGCGTAAAGCATTGATCCTATAAAGCAGGCAGAATTTTTCTTTAAAAATCTCTGCATAAAGGCGTATGACGTTAATGCGGCAACCGCCGTCTTAAGAGCCATTATTATCGGCATAACGTATATCACAGCACCCTGTGGCACAAGCAGCGTAAGATAGAAAAACACGCTTCCCGTATTGTAAAATGAGTATGACGTAAAAAGACTTGAGCCTAAATCTGTACCCCAATCAAAGCCGAACAGTCCGTTTTGTCTTATCTCTTTATTCACGTGATAGTAAAATGGTATCTCCTGCGAATTGTAATCACCGTAATAGGTAAAAATTCCGCCGTTATATATTATCATAGGCAGCAGTACCGCAAGCATTATAGTAAACGCCGTGAAAAACACATAAGCATAGCCCTTTTTTTGGCTCAGACTTTCTGTCAACTCGTATCCCTCCTTATCACGCTTACGTAATTATACTACATAAAAGCCTTTTCAGTCAATATTGAAATAATACTGTTTTTATGTTATACTGATAAAAAAACATAGGAGTGGAAAACAATGATATACGAATATACATTAAAAACAGAGCGGCAGAATTTTTACAGCATAACAAGCTCTGTCAAAGACGCTGTAAAGCGCAGCGGTGTTATAAACGGCATAGCGGTAGTTTACTGTCCGCATACTACCGCCGGCATAACCATAAACGAAAACGCCGATCCTGACGTTGTAAAGGACCTTTTATTTGCGCTTGATATGACATATCCCGACCGAAAGGAGTTTCGCCACGCCGAAGGGAACACTGCGGCACATCTTAAATCATCGGTAATGGGCGTTTCCAAAACGATAATTATAGATAACGGCAGACTTATGCTTGGAACCTGGCAGGGGGTTTACTTTACCGAATTCGACGGGCCCAGAATAAGAAAATATTACGTTAAGGTTATTTCTGAATAATGAGCGCGGTCAGATATTTTTTGATTGCCTTTGAAATAATTGGGCTTTGTGTTTTTCTGCTCCCGATTTTTGTAGACACCGTGAATGCAGGCAACACAATAGGAGTTTTGTTTTTTACTTTCCTTTTATTCATAACCTCACAGTCCGACAAGGTTTCTTCATTTGTAAGTATCCTCCTACGGCGCACATTCGGAAAAGTTGCCTTGATTGCTGCGGCAATTATTATTGCGGCATTTTTAATACTTGCCGTGCTTTTGTCTGTATTGATGATAAAAGCACAGCTAAATAAGCCCGTCGGTGACACTACCGTTGTCGTTTTGGGCTGCAAAGTTAGGGGCGAACGTCCAAGCAGAATGCTCAGGTATCGTCTTGACAAAGCCTGCGAATATCTTAAAGACAATGAAAACACCGTTTGCATCGTATCCGGAGGTAAGGGCAAGGACGAGGCTATTTCCGAAGCGCAGTGTATGTTTAACTATCTCACAAACAAAGGTATCCCGGCAGACAGGGTAATAATGGAGGATAAAAGCACCAACACCTATCAAAATATCGCTTTCTCCAAGGAAATCATCAAGCAGAGAAATCTGCCCGAAAATATAACGATAGTCACAGACGGATTTCACCAGTACCGGGCGTCTTACATCGCAAAGCGGTGTAAAGTCATAAAAAGCTACTCTCTTTCGGCAAAAACCGAGCTGTTTTTCCTGCCAACCTATTGGGTAAGAGAATGGGCGGCAATTTTATACGAATGGGTAAAATAAAGTAATATAGGGGCGTCATCTTAACTGATGACGCCCCTTTGCTTTTTAATATAATACTTATATACTCTTATTTGTCTATCGGGATAATCTCCGTCAGGTTGACCCAATAATTGTCCTCCTGAGACCAGAAGATAAAGTCGTCCTTAGCCTTGCTGTAAAACACAGGTATTCCCTCGTCGTATACATCCGATACCAGGTTTTTGTCGGGAATCTCTCCATTTTCAGCTTTTGCGACGGTCAGACCTATGAACTCATAACCGTCAAGTACGCTACTGTCAAGCTTTGAAAGCTCTCCGTCATATATATCATCATACAAAAGATATTCGTACAGCTTATTGTAGTAAAATCTGTGGTTTGCCTCTTTGATAGGTACATCAAGCTTGACTTTAAGTTTAGGTGAGGTGACGGTACCGGAAACTTTTTGTACAGTAGTTGGCTCGTTTAACGAGTCATCAATGCTACTGTCATCATCGCCGCAAGCTGAAAGAGCAAAAATCAAAGCGAAAAGCAATAATACCAGATTTACTTTCTTCATACGATACTCCTATGCTACTCCTTTATTGCATTTATAAAACAAATGAGATATAACCGAAACTGTTAACAGAATTACCCATCCGAATATTACTACAAACATCTCGTGAGAATTAAAATATGTATTAAATCCTATTGAATCTCTAAGGGAAATAAACAAATTCGGAAAATACCATATAATTAAATATGATGCTGTTGCCAAAAATGTCAGAAAAAGACAAATCACATTTTTCTTCATTACCCCGGTTGCAAAGAAATACAGCAGTAAGAATACATAGATTATTTCAAATGTAGAAATCGGAAAATCAAAGTCAAGCTTGACACTGAACGCCGCTATAATAAGCTTTACCAAAAGTAACATTATAGCAACAGACGATAATACACTAATAACATAAGCTTTGGCTTTTATACACTTTACCAAGGACGCCGACATTATTCCTATGCTCAGCACACAAGCTAATGAGGTCGTTATAACATAACTTATATTAGAATATGTGAGTTCAAAAACTATTCTTGAAACTGATAATATCGCAAGCACCAAAACAAAAGGCATTGCCTGCAAAAATAACGATTTTTGTTTCATTAATAACACCTCTGTTTAATATTAAGCCTTAAACTAGACTTTTAAATATTGACTATAATGCGAAACTTTAAATTCATTTAAATTAACTCTTTGTTTACCATTACTACTTGGATTCGTGAATTTAAAACAGTATTTATGAGATTTATTCATATTACTGTATTTAAGGTTCCATGAATATGATGAACAGTCATTAAGACTCGAACTAACTTTAACCTTTGTTGAAGTACTACTGTCCATGTCAATTAATATTACTTCCAAAGGTAAATTAAAAGTATCAGATGAATATGCCCTTCCCTTCATATACATTAGACCATAATTATTTGATTTAAAATAGTATGCAGAAAACAATGGACTAACATCCCAATATCCAGTTCCAGAATAATAATTAACTTTAGACAAATCATAGAATTTTGTAGGTTTGTAAGCACCTCTTTCAGTCTCAACATACGGCTCTGTTTCACAAGTAACACTGACACCTGCATCAACAGTTATCTCAAGAGAGATATCCCCTGTATCATAATAATAAGTTTCTTTTTCTCCTTCATTAGATGCACTTGCGTAAATTCCGCAACACCATGCACATGCAGCTGCAACAGCAACTGAAACTACTTTTTGAAATCTTTTCATAATTAACCTCCCATAATATTTAGTATCAAAACTATGTGACTAACCCCTGTATTTAAACAGTCTGCGTATGATTTGCATTAAAATGCTGCTATAATAAAAACCTTTTTAAATTTTACATCGGACTATCTCCTTTCATATTTTTGTACTGAGTTTACTCAGTCGGGATATTCTCCAAGATAATATTAGCACAATAAAAAACTTTTCTATCTATATTGTAGCATACTATACAGAAAATTCAACCAATTTTTGCTAATTTTTTAAAGTTTGTATAAATTATACAATTATATCTTTTAATATTATGCAACATATACAAGGTATTTAGTTGATTATTTTAAAAACCAAACTGTACAAATAAAGGCACGCTAAAAGCGTGCCCTCAGTATAAATATCACGGTATTAAACCATACTGTCCTCCCAGCAGTCGGGCGCTTCAATTCCCAAAATCTTAAGCACCGTTGGGGCGACGTTTGCAAGCCCATAGTTCCCCTCTTTTATCTCAAACTTTGTATCCTTATCGTATATTATGAAAGGAACTCTGTTAAGAGAGTGAGCCGTGCGCGTCTGTATCTCGCCCTTCTTGTTTTTCTCAAGCATCTCATCGGCATTTCCATGGTCTGCCGTAACTATAAGCGTGCAGTCATACTCATCAACTACCTTGAGAAGCCTTGAAAGCCCAAGGTCAACAGACTCAACACCGATAATCGTGGCGTCCATATTTCCCGTATGTCCTACCATATCACCGTTAGGATAATTGCATCTTAAAAAGCCGTACTTTCCACTCTTAATTGCCTCGATCAGATCGTCAGTTACCTCCGCAGATTTCATCCACGGACGCTCGTCAAACGACACCTTATCAGAGGGTATCTCTTTCCAGGTCTCAAGCTTTTCTGAAAACTTTTCGCTTCTGTTTCCGTTCCAGAAATATGTCACATGACCATACTTCTGTGTTTCAGAAACCGCGTACTGATTTACTCCGGCATTAACAAGAACCTCTGAAAGAGTGTTAGTAATCTCAGGCGGATTTACAAGGTATTTTTTGGGAAGATTGAGGTCACCGTCATACTGAAGCATTCCTGCGTATACGACATCGGGTACTAACTCTCTGTCAAACTTGTCAAAATCCTTGTCGTCAAACGCCATAGATAACTCTATAGCTCTGTCGCCCCTGAAGTTAAACAGGACTACGCTGTCTGAGTCGAGAATTTTTCCGACAGGCTCACCGTTTTCCGCAATTACAAAAGCAGGAAGATCCTGATCTATTATTCCTTCCGTTTCTTTTCTTGCCGTTTCAATAGCAATGGTAGCGTTTGCAAACTGTCTGCCCTTTCCGAGTACATGTGTATCCCAGCCGGCTTTTACCATAGCCCAGTCAGCCTGATACCTGTCCATGGTTATCTTCATTCTTCCGCCGCCTGAAGCAATTTTCGCATCAAAATCGCCGTCGTTTAACGACTTCATATGGTTTTCAAGCTCATCAACATACTGCAAAGCCGAGGTTGCGGGAACGTCTCTACCGTCGAGAAGAATATGACACCTTACTTTTTTAACTCCGTCCTCTTTAGCCTTTGAGATCATCCTTTCAAGATGTGATATGTTCGAGTGAACATTACCGTCGGAGAGAAGTCCTATAAAGTGTAGCGTTGAATTCTTAGCCTTGCAGTTGCCAGAAATTTCCTTCCACGTATCGCTTTCAAACATCTTTCCGCTCTCGATTGATTCGTTTACAAGCTTTGCCCCCTGGGAGTAGATCTGTCCGCAGCCGAGCGCGTTGTGTCCTACCTCAGAGTTGCCCATATCATCGTCTGTCGGAAGTCCGACTGCGCCGCCGTGAGCCTTTAAAGACGTGTTCGGACACTGTGCCAGAAGCTTATCCAGCGTTGGCGTATTCGCCTGAGATACGGCATCGCCAAGCCCGGTAACAGAGTATCCTACGCCGTCCATTACTACTAAAACAACAGGTTTCATTCTATTTACTCCTTTAGATTGCAATATATTTATTCAGATAACGAAAATAGTACGCAAGATAATGCACGATCTGGTGCTTACACTTAACCGTTTACCGCTGCCTGTACTATCGTATTAAAGTCGTTTGCCTTTAGAGAAGCTCCGCCGATAAGTCCTCCGTCTACGTTTTCCTTAGACAAAAGCTCCGCGCAGTTCGCAGCGTTCATAGAGCCGCCGTACTGAATGGTAACCGCCTGAGCCGTAGCCTCATCGTAAAGCTTTGCAAGAGTGCTGCGGATAAGAGCACAAACTTCTTCCGCCTGATCGGCTGTTGCAGTCTTTCCAGTGCCTATCGCCCAAACAGGCTCATAAGCAATGACTGTCTTTTTAACGTCCTCAGCTGAAACATCAAACAGATCAAGCTTTATCTGGCGAGAAATAACCTCCTCAGTAATATTGCACTCACGCTCCCAAAGAAGCTCACCCACACATACAATCGGCTTTAAGCCTGCCGCCAGTGCAGCCTTTGTTCTCTTATTAACTGTCTCATCGGTTTCTCCGAAATACTGTCTTCTTTCAGAGTGCCCTATAACCACATACTCAACTCCAAGCTCTGTGAGCATATCAGCCGAGATCTCTCCCGTAAACGCTCCGCTCTTTTCAAAGTGAACATTCTCCGCACCGATTTTTATATTTGTTCCCTCTGTTGCCGCAATGGCGGTTTCAAGATTTGTAAACGGAACACACGCCACTACCTCAACTTCACCGGCATTTGCAACAAGAGGCTTTATCTCTTCCAAAAGAGCCTTTGCCTCGGGCCTTGTTTTGTTCATCTTCCAGTTTCCGGCAATTATAGCCTTTCTTGCAGTCTTTTTCATAATTAAATTTCTCCTATTCGTTATTTAAAGTAAAAGAACTGCCCGAAATTTAACGGGCAATCCCAAGTGATTCTTACTTGTCGGCTATTACAGCTATTCCGGGAAGAACCTTGCCCTCAAGATACTCAAGAGACGCTCCACCGCCTGTTGAAATGTGGCTCATATTATCGGCAAAGCCAAGCGAGATAACCGCAGCCGCCGAATCTCCTCCGCCGATAATTGTCGTTGCGTCCGTGTCTGCCAAGGCCTTTGCAACCGCAATAGTGCCCTTTGCAAGCGTCGGGTTCTCAAACACGCCCATAGGTCCGTTCCATACAACCGTTTTTGCGTTCTTTACAGCCTCTGCGTAAAGCTCAGCCGTCTTGGTGCCTATATCAAGTCCCATCTTGTCGGCAGGAATATTCTCTGTTACCTCAACCGCAATTTCAGCGTCTATCGGATCAGGGAACTCAGCCGCAACGGTTGTGTCAACCGGCAAAAGAAGCTTTTTGCCTGCTGCCGCTGCCTTTTGGATCATTTCCTTACAGTAATCGATCTTTGTATCATCAACGAGGCTCGTTCCTACTTCCTTTCCCTGAGCCTTTAAGAAAGTATATGCCATTCCTCCGCCTATGATAAGTGTGTCACACTTTTCAATAAGGTTTGAAATAACGTTTAACTTATCGGCAACCTTTGCACCTCCCAAAATTGCAACAAAAGGTCTTACCGGATCCTCAACCGCATTTCCGAGAAAATTTATCTCCTTCTGCATAAGATAGCCTACGGCAGTCTCTTTTACAAACTTGGTAACGCCCGCAGTAGAAGCGTGAGCTCTGTGTGCAGAGCCGAATGCGTCCATAACAAAAACCTCATTGTCAACGAGGTCGGCAAGCTCCTTGGCGAACTCTTCACCGTTTTTGGTTTCCTCCGCACCGCGGAATCTAGTATTCTCAAGTACAACTATCTCGCCTTCGCTCATTTCACAAACAGCCTTCTTTGCATTGTCGCCCACTACTGTGTCGTCCTTTGCAAATATAACCTTTGCATCAATAAGCTGTGCTAATCTGTCCGCTGCCGGTTTAAGTGAAAACTTATCCTCAGGGCCGTTCTTCGGCTTTCCCAGGTGCGAACACAAAACTACCTTTCCGCCTTCTTCTACCAGCTTTTTGATGGTCGGCAAAGCAGCTGTTATTCTGTTATCGTTAGTGATAACTCCGTCCTTAAGCGGAACATTAAAGTCAACCCTTACCAAAACCTTTTTGCCCTTTACGCTAAGGTCTTCAACCGTAACCTTATTAAGTCCTGCCATATTATAATACCTCTCTTAAAATATATTTGAATTCGCACTTCTCTGCGAACTCACCTAACGTAAACACGCTAAGTATATTGTATACCATTTTAATCCAAATTACAAGTGGCTTTTTTACATAATTTACATAGTTTTAATAATTTATTTGCCCTATACTTCTTGTGCTGTATTCAGCATTCTGTTTTCCCCTTTATCACAACGCCTGCCACTCTGTGCCCGGCATTGCACGCAACAGCCGCTCCGATCTGACAAAAGTCTGCCGGAGGATATCCAAGCGTCTTTTCCATAGCCTTTGCCATTTCATCTCTTAAAGTTTCGTCACTTCCCCAGATGATAACATAAGGCGTTTTCGGTATCATATCATCTTCTGCAATTTCAATAATCGCCGGAATAATGCTCTTTTCTCCCCTTACTTTTTTAAGTATAGACGAAACCCCGTGAGAAATCTTTAAAATAGGCTTAAGGCCCAGAAGCTCCCCTGCAAAAGCTGCTGCTGCGGATATTCTTCCCGACTTTTTTGCGTACTTCAAATTATAGCACGCAAACAAGACATATGCGCTTTTAAGCCAGTCGTTTACAAATGCGATTATCTCGTTTGCCTTGGCGCCGTTTTTTGCCTTTATTGCCGCCTGAACTACGGCATATCCGTAAACGCCCGTGTAGTTATCGCTGTCTACAACGTGGATATTAAGCTTTTTCTCAAGCTCCGGGTGCTTTATGTAAAAATTTTTCTTTGCTATAACAGCGTTATCATAGGTTGCCGAACCATGGGAAGAAATCGTTATGTTAATTACGTCCGATATCGATTTGTCCTTTGATATCTCCTCATACGCATCAAGCCATTCTATGCTTGTGACCTGACTGGTTGCGGGTATTCCCTCGTAATCGTCCATAACCTTATAAAAATCAAAATTGTCTATATCTACCCTCGGAAGATAGCTTTTATCACCGACCGCCACTTTAAACGGCACTATTTTAACACCCAGATCTTGCTCTTCTTCTTTAGTGATATCGCAAGCGGCATCTGAAAGAATCAAAACCTTTCCCATTACTGTGTTCATTCCTTTCATAATTCTTTTGTTTTTCAGCAGTCCTTCTAAATCCGGCTACCAGATGTATTTTGTAAGGCTTCCCTCTCGTGTAAGATCGGGAAAGTCCCACTGCCGCAGTATCTCATAAACCGCAACAGCAACCGAATTCGAAAGATTAAGACTTCTTAAATCCTTTCTCATCGGTATCCTTACGCATGATTCTTTGTTTTTATAAAGCAAATCCTCAGGTAACCCTTTGTCCTCTCTGCCGAAAATAATATACGCGTTATCGGGGTAATCGATCTCAGTGTATACGTTTTTCGCCTTTGTAGTAAAGAAAAAATACTCGCCCGAAGTCCTATTAAAGAATTCGTCCAGATTTTCGTACTCATACACTTCAAGCTTATCCCAGTAATCAAGTCCCGCACGCTTCAGCTGCCTGTCGCTTATTTCAAATCCGTATGGCTTTACAAGATGAAGCGCCGCACCCGTTACGGCACAGGTCCTTGAAATATTGCCCGTGTTCTGCGGGATCTGCGGCTCTACCAGAACAATATTAAGCCTTTTCATTTTACAGCGTGATTTTAGGAAGATACGATAAAATATCCTCTTTCATTCTTATGCACTCGCGTCTTGCGGCGCGGGCATACTCCTCTTCGTCACACTCTTCATTTTTGTATGCGCACATTACAGCGCGCGAGGAATTAACTATTGCTCCAAGCCCGTTTGAATCAAACGCCTTTGAAACTCCCTCTGCGCCGCCTCCCTGCGCTCCGTAGCCCGGAACCAGGAAAAAGGTATTCGGAAGCTTTGCTCTCATTTCTGCAAGCTGTTCGGGATAGGTCGCGCCCACTACCGCACCAACAGAGGAATATCCGAGCTTTCCTGGAGCGGTCTCTCCCCATTTCTCGCACATCTCTCCCATCAGTCCGTAAACTGTCTTATCGCCTATCTTCTGATCCTGAAGCTCTCCGCTTGACTTATTGGATGTCTTTACAAGCACAAAAATCCCCTTGTCGTGCTCCCTGCACTCCTTTAAAAGCGGCTCTACTCCGTCGGTTCCTAAATAACCGTTAACCGTCATAGCGTCTGCGCCAAAGGGTGTAAACTCCTCGCCGTCCACCAAAACCGTTCCCAGATGAGCCGCCGCATACGCCTCCATAGTCGCGCCGATATCGCTTCTCTTAGCGTCCGTTATAACGTACATTCCCTTTTTCTGAGCGTAGGAAATGGTTTTATAAAGCGTTTTCACTCCTTGATAGCCGTACATTTCATAATACGCAGCCTGAGGCTTGATCGCCGGAACTATATCGCATATTTCATCAATTATTCCCCTGTTAAACTCCAAAACCGCCTTTGCAGCACCCTTCAGAGTCTTGCCGTATTTCTTAAACACCTTTTTCTTTATAAACTCCGGAACATATTCAAGCTTCGGGTCAAGTCCCGCAACGGTAGGGTTCTGTGTTTTGATAATTTTCTCAATAAGTCTGTCAAATGACATTTTTTACTCTCCTTATTTATTCGTTCAAGCTGTAAACGACCTTTCCCTTGGAAATCGTATACACAGCTCTTCCTTTAAGCCTTTCGCCCTTAAATACGCTGTTTCTGCTCTTTGAATGAAGCTTTTCTAAAACAACCTCCCACTCAAGCCCGGCGTCTACGACAGTGATGTCCGCAGGATAACCTGCCTGTATTTTAAGTGTGGGCAAAGAAAGGATCCTCCGCGGGTTTTCGCTCATAACTCTTTCTATATCACTCATGCTCATTTTGCCCGTGTGATAAAGCTTGGAAAGCGTTGCGGCAAGAGATGTCTCAAGTCCGACAACTCCGTTCAAAGCCTTGTTAAAATCAGCCTTTTCGTCCTTAGTGTGCGGAGCGTGATCGGTCACAATGCAGTCTATAGTTCCGTCGATAACGGCAGCTTCAACAGCCTGCCTGTCCTCCTCTTCCCGCAGCGGAGGATTCATTCTGTAATCCGCGTCCTTAGCTTTAAGCTTTTCATCGGTATAGGTAAAATAATGCGGCGCAGTTTCGCATGTTACCTTTACTCCGTCTGCCTTTGCGGCTCTGATTATGCTAACTGAGCCTTTTGTAGAAACATGACAAATGTGAACACTTGCGCCGCAACTCATCGCAAGCGCTATTTCACGCGCGGTGATGTAGTCCTCGCTGGCTCTGTCCATTCCCAAAACGCCGAGCAGACTGCTCACCTTTCCCTTATTCATAATCCCGCCGTTAATTATCTTTAGGTCCTCGCAGTGGCTTAAAACCAAAAGTCCGCTTTCGCAAGACTTCTCAAGTGCTTTACGCATAAGTTCTGCATTTTCTACCGGACGCCCGTCGTCCGATATTACCTTTATCCCCAGCCTTTTATACGTGTCAAAATCCGCAAGAGCCTCTCCGCGCATTCCCTTTGTAACGCACGCCACCGGGATCACATCTATACCGGTCTGCTCAGCCTTTTTAAGGATATATGAAATAACCTCTTCGCTGTCAACCGGAGGAGTGGTATTCGGCATACACGCAACTGCCGTAAAACCGCCTGCCTTTGCGGCAGTTGCGCCGGTTATTATGTCCTCCTTGTGCGTCTGCCCGGGATCGCGAAAATGCACGTGCATATCGCACAGCCCCGTCAAAGCGTAAAGCTTTCCCTCTCCGTTGACGACCTCTGCGTCATCTGCGGTTACGTTATCCGAAACCTCTTTTATAAGACCATCTTCTATAAGAATATCGCATAGAGTTTCATCAGAAAGCCGAACACTTTTTAAAAGAAGTCTGTCCAAAGCTACTTTTCCTCAATTCCTAAAATTTCGTACGTCAGGGTAACAAGACTGTCTGTTTCCGATGCTGTTTGAAGAGAGTTAAGCTGTGCAACTATCTCTCGTGCGTCAAGCGTTACCTCGTCTCCCTTAGACTCGATATACATGATAATTCTTTTTACCGTTTCGTTCTTTGCGTTTGCGTTAGACTGCGTCCAGTCGCTGTAGGTAAGAGCCTTTACCGCGTCCTCATTAACACTTATTGACTCTTCGGTTGTATCCGCTGCGCCGCCTGACTGAGTTTCGATCCGAGCTTGAGAAGCGTCTTGTTCGGTTTTGCTCTGCTCTTCGGTTGTATCTTCGCTCTCAGAGCCTGTGTGCTCTGAAGTTACCTCAGTAGATTCAGTTGTCGTCTGAATTTCAGAAGAGTCCGGCTGTGAATACGGAACATCCTCGCACGAACATAAAACCGCAGACATCATAACTGCACATATAAAAGCCAGCAACTTTTTCATTTTTATCTTCCTTTCCTTTTATTCTTTTGTTTCCAGAATTGCTCCTCTGTTTCCGGATGTAACTAATGACGCATATCTTGCAAGATATCCGGTGGTTATCCTCGGCTTTCTTGGTGTCCATTTTGATGTTCTTTCAGCCATTTCAGCATCGCTTATTTTTACCTCTATCTTATTCGCGGGAATGTCGATACTTATTATGTCTCCGTCCTGTATCATAGCAATCGGTCCGCCAACGGCGGCTTCGGGAGAAACGTGGCCGATAGCCGCTCCTCTTGTCGCACCCGAAAAGCGTCCGTCTGTAATAAGTGCCACTGTCGAGCCGAGTCCCATTCCGATAATTGCAGATGTGGGGTTGAGCATTTCTCTCATTCCCGGACCGCCCTTAGGGCCTTCGTATCTTATAACTACAACGTCTCCGTCCTTGATTTTTCCGCCGAGAATAGCGCTCATTGCGTCCTCCTCGCAGTCAAACACCCTTGCAGGTCCCTCGTGCCTGAGCATCTCCTCCGATACCGCCGAACGCTTTACAACACATGAATCAGGAGCCAAATTTCCCCTTAGCACTGCAATTCCGCCGGTCTTTGAGTAAGGATTGTCTATCGGTCTTATTATATCCGTATTTTTATTTTCACATCCCTTGATATTCTCAGCTACGGTCTTTCCCGTGCAGGTCATTACGTCCGTGTGCAGAAGATTATGCTTGTCAAGCTCATTCATAAGCGCATAAACTCCGCCCGCTTCGTCCAGCTCCTCTATATAATTTCTTCCCGCAGGCGCAAGATGACATAGGTTAGGCGTCTTATCTGAAATCTCATTTGCTATATCAAGGTTTATCTCAATTCCGCATTCATGGGCAATGGCAGGAAGATGAAGCATTGAGTTTGTCGAGCAGCCAAGAGCCATATCGCAAGCAAGCGCATTCATAAACGCATCCTTGGTCATAATATCACGCGGCTTTATATCCTTTTTCAGAAGCTCCATTATCTGCATACCCGTATGCTTTGCAAGCTCTATTCTCCTTGAATAAACGGCGGGTATCGTGCCGTTTCCCTGTAAAGCCATTCCCAGAACTTCCGTCAGGCAGTTCATTGAGTTTGCCGTATACATTCCCGAGCACGAACCGCAGGTAGGACAGGTTTTAACCTCGTACTCCTTTAGCTTATCGTCGTTGATCTTCCCGGCATTATACTCGCCAACCGCTTCGGAGATAGAACTGAACGACGTTTTTTTCCCGTCAACGTGTCCTGCAAGCATAGGACCTCCCGAAACAAAAATCGTCGGAATATTAAGTCTTGCGGCGGCCATCAAAAGTCCCGGAACATTCTTGTCGCAGTTCGGCACCATTACAAGTGCGTCAAATGCGTGAGCCATCGCCATAGCTTCTGTAGAATCCGCAATAAGGTCGCGGGTAACAAGAGAATACTTCATTCCCTGATGTCCCATTGCTATGCCGTCACAAACCGCAATCGCAGGGAAAACTATCGGCGTTCCTCCCGCCATAGCAACGCCGATCTTTACGGCGTCAACTATTTTGTCGATATTCATATGCCCCGGTACTATTTCGTTATAAGACGATACTATACCGACCAGAGGACGTGATACCTCCTCCTCGGTCAGCCCCAATGCGTGAAACAGCGCTCTGTGCGGAGCGTTATTTACGCCCTCCTTGATAGGATTACTTTTCATTTTCAGGTCATTCCTTTCCAGTATTTAGTCATTAAGCTTTGACAGTATGTTGTTTGCAACGGTAAGAGCACCGTGATTTCCGTTTACCGTAAAGCTTGAATTTTTAATATACTTCGGCTTTCTATCATTATACCGCTTTAAGAGTTCCTCCTTTGTGGAGTTTGCGGCAATAGGGCGGTTTTTGTCGTTCTTAATCCTCATATAACAGGTATTGAACTTAACGTCTATAAAAACCACCGTGCCGATTTCCTTTGCCGCCCGGCCGTTTTCATCTCTTAAAAGAGCGCCTCCGCCCGTAGCTATAACGCCCGTTTTTCCGACAAATGACTTTATCACCCTTGTTTCAACGTCTCTGAAATATTCTTCTGAGTATTGAGAGAATATCTCGGGAATAGTTTTACCCTCAAGCGTTTGTATGTAATCGTCCATATCGGTAAAGTCGCACCCCAGAAGCTTTGAAAGCCGCTTTCCGACAGTTGTTTTTCCGCAGCCCATAAAGCCGCACAAAAATACGGGCCTCATCAGATAAAATCCCTCTTTACTATTTCGTTCATCTCGCTGATAATGCCGTTTACCTCATCGGTGTCATACTCGTCCCCGTCCCATATCCTGTGGGCAGAGACCGCCTGCCAGACAAGCATTGCCATTCCTCCGGCAGTTTTTATGCCCATTTCTCCTGCCTTTTTCAAAAGCAGGGTTTCTCCCGGATTGTAAACAATATCAAACACAGCCTTCGCCCTTTCAATTATTTTGTCCGGCACAGGGCAGGCGTCAACTTTCGGAAACATTCCCACTGGGGTTGCGTTTATTAAAAGATCGTAGTTTTTTTCAGCGTCTATCTCAGTGTTTAAAACAATGTTCACCTCGGCGTTCGGCCTTGCCGCAATTATTTCGCTTTTTGTCCTTTTAGCAAGCGGCATATCGCTTTCAAGCACCGCGATATTAAGTCTTGCTCCCGCGAAAGCTGCCTCTATCGCCGCCATTCTTCCTACTCCTCCGCAACCTATAAGAATGACCTCTCCCGATAGGTCTGCGTCCATTGAACGAACTGTTTCCAAAAAGCCGTCGCAGTCTGTGTTATATCCTGTTAATATTCCGTTTTTATTGTCAACGCAGTTTACTGAATTATATCTCTTTGCAGACTCATCAAGCCTGTCTAAAAGATCTATTACAGCCACCTTATGAGGAATTGTTACGTTATATCCCGCCAGGGAGTTAAGCTTATCCTTACTTTCCGTTAAGCTGTCAGGGGTTATTTCCATTATGTCATACTCAAACTCACGGTTTTTAAGCTCAAACAGCCTTTTGTGTATAGGCGGTGACATTGTGTGTTTTAATGTTTCCCCCACAACCGCATATTTTCTGTGCATCACTTCATCTCCGATCAAAGTTTTATGTATATCTCTCTATCTGTTTTTTCGTATTGTCGGCATTTTACGCCCGATTTTTCAAACATTGAAACGGAAGCCTTCACAGCATCAGAATCTGGATATTTGTTGTCGGCGTAGATAACCTCTTTAATTCCGCTCTGAATGATCGCCTTGGCACATTCGTTGCACGGAAACAAGGTAACGTATATCCTTGCGTTTTGTGTGGTAACAGCCTGCCTGTTTAAAATGGCGTTAAGCTCTGCGTGGCATACAAACGGATACTTTGTTTCAAGCACATCGCCGTCTCTTTCCCAGGGCATATCGTCGTCGTTACAGCCTATTGGCATTCCGTTATAGCCCACCGATATTATCTTGTTCTCATCACTTACAATACAGGCGCCAACCTGAGTATTTGAATCCTTGCTGCGCATGGCGGAAAACTTCGCCACGCCCATAAAGTACTCATCCCATGAAATATAGTCGGTTCTTTTCATAACTGCCTCCCATAAAAAGCTCAGTCGCCGAAATCGTCCGAATGTCCTCTGATGTAGTTTACCAGAAGTCTGTTTATATCCTTTTTTGAGATCTCTGTTTCAAATTCGTAGTCAAGATCGGTGAGAGCATTGTTCCCGTAATCTAACATAAACCTTGAAAAGTATTCCTCACCGTGCTTTGCCAAAAGCTTTTGATAACTCTCCCTAGATCTTTCGGTTATCTCTAAAAGCTCATACTCCTTAAGTTCCCGAAAGCCTTCAATTGCAAAGTCCACAAACTGTGCGTTTTGTGAGTTTTCGTAAAACTTGTTAAACCCGTTTTTCTCAAATTCGTCTACAAGGAGCTTTATGCCGTATACTAAGCCGCAAGGTTCAGGAAGCCCTGAGAGGGTGTCGGTTTTTTCGATTCCCTCTTCAATGCCGTCCTCCATTTTTTGCTCAATCCATATGCAGACCGCCTTGACCAGATCATCGCTTGAGATCTCGTTTATCTGTTCTATTGTAAGCTCACGGTAGTCGATGTTATTGTCACCCACATCAACCGACAGGCTTTCAAGCAGTCTGTCAAGCTCCTCCTCGGATTCTGTTTTGTCTTTTAAATCATAAAGTCCCATAAATCTCCTACCGGCGTTTATTAAGCCCTAAGAACGCCGCTCCTATAATACCTGCGTCATTGCCAAGACTTGCAATTACTATCCTTGTATTCCTCGGCGAATTTCTCGTATATACCTCTTTTGAAACTATATCCTTGACGGGAACCAAAAGCGCGTCGCCCTCATTACACACTCCGCCGCCGATGCAAAGCACATCCGGCTGAAAAATATTTATCATATTGGTAATTCCCAAAGAAAGATACTTTATATACTTGGCGCAGACATCTTTTGCAATTTCGCATCCCATCCGCATTGCGTCAAAAGAATGTCTTGCAGAAACCTTACCGTCCTTTTGCGCCATTTTTGCCATTAAGCAACCGGGATGTTCGTTTATAGCCTCTCTTGTCATACGCACAAGTCCTGTCGCAGAGGAAAACACCTCAAAGCAGCCCTTTCTGCCACAGGTACATTCGGGGCCGGAAGGATCGATAACCGTGTGTCCGACCTCCGCTCCCGCATAGTTAAATCCGGAATAGATCCTGCCGTTTATTATTATTCCACCGCCTACTCCGGTTCCCAGAGTAATGCATACAGCATCGTTTGCACCTTTTGCTGAGCCCGCCAAAAATTCACCGTAAGCCGCTGCATTCGCATCGTTTTCAATATACACGGGTATATTGATATGGCTTTTTACTATGTCAGCCATACGGAAATTGTTAAATCCGAGGTTGCAGGAATACTCAATCACTCCGCTGTCGGTGTTGGCAATTCCCGGAGTGCCTATACCAATGCTTGTCACCTCTGAAAGCTGTATATCGGCAATTTTTGCTGTTTCTTTTACCAGATCAACTATATCTGCACATATTTCCTCGCCTGGTCTTGGAAGGCTGGTCTTTTTCGCCGCCTTAGATAAAATTCTGTAGTTATCGTCTACAATTCCGGCAACGATATTTGTACCTCCAAGATCCACACCCGCATAATACCTCATTATATATTCATCCTTTCAAAAACCAACTGCTATATATTATCATAATTCCCCTGTGCCAGAATATACACTGATATACAATCACCTCAGCCGAACCAAACGTTACATATAGTTAGTATACCATATAGGCTTTTTAAAGTCAACGCCGTAAACCACAAAAGCCGCAGAGAAGAGTGTAGGTTTACAATAGATGAGTTATGCCAGATAGGGACAAAAACAAAACAATCGTGTTTTATGGCAGCGAAATGGGTTTTGAAGTGAAAGCTTATTTTGGAGGATTACACGATGAACGAACAAATTACCGATGAAAAGACGAACATCCGCTACACCCTGCAAGGCGCATACTATCAGCCTGATTTTACATCACCCACCGAGGAAGAACAGCCCATTGGAATATGGGGGCGCGGGTGTCCGGGGGACACCTCTACCGAAGACAGAAGCACCGACCGAGCCGGCAGGCGAGACCGGGCTATGAACAATATCCAAAATCGAGTAACTGAAATCGTCAATAACTATTTGATTTACAGTTAAGTAGCGCGGCGGCAAGGGAAAAGCCTTGCCGCCGTTTTGATGGCAGTTGAAGAATACATAGTTGTGTGTTATAATGCAAACAGATAAATAAAACTCCTTTCCACACGACAATTATCTTTAAAACTCGGTTTTTCTAAGGACGAGAGCAAATAAAACAGATTATAAATAATAAAAAAGGTTTTATTAAAAGGTGTGATATCATATTCTTCGGATCGGGCAAGGGCAAAAAACGCACGCGTGCGGTCAAAACAAAAAGTGTGCTATAATATTCTTTGAACCGATCACTTTTCTTATGGAGGACGAAGAAATGGACGAACTCATCACCTTTTCCCCTGAATTTGAGCGTCTGCTCAATATACTTAACGGCGACCGTTCCGGCAACCCGGCGGCACAGTACGAACTTGCGGTTCTGCTTTTGAAAACCGGGACGCTCGAAAACACGAAAAAGGCGGTTGTGCAGTTTCGAGATCTTGCCCATGGAGAGTACACCACTTCGCAAACAAACGCACAGTTTATGCTGGGACTTTGCTATGAAAACGGTTTTGGGGTTTCAAAAAGTTATCAGAGCGCCATTCGGTGGTATGAAAATGCCGTCAATAACATTTATAATAATGATTTAACTAAAAACTCCGACCCCGTAAGTGAACGGGGATCCAAAATGCTTGATGAACTGACAAAGGGCAGAGATTTTGACGAGACGCTGGATGAAATTATTTTTGACAAAACCTCGGACGATAGCGTTGATTGCGTTACAGACTCGGCCGAAGCGGGCGATATGGAATCGCAGGAGTACCTGATGGAATTGTATGACCTCGGAACAAAGGACGTCCCGGAAGATAAAGAAGAAGCCATGTACTGGGCGCAAAAGGCCGCCGAAAACGGAAGCACAAAGGCCATGGAATACGTAGCGGATAAATACTATTCCGGCTGGGACGTCGAAAAGGACGTCTCTTTGGGGCTTTATTGGTATGAAAAAGCAGCGCAGAACGGTTCGAACACCGCCCCGGGTGCGATTGCCAGACATTTACAGACACAAAAACGCTATAAAGAGGCCGCGGCTTGGTATCGGATTTTCTCCGAGCGGCAAATCAAGTATCGCAACTGGCGGCTCGGCTGGGAAGGCACACAAAACGAAAGTGAATCGATTAAAGCAGGGCGGACGGATATGGAGGCTCAAAAATATTCCGTAGAACAGTTAAATCTAAACGGCGCATATAACGGCAACCGTTACATGAATGACATTTTTTATTACGATGCGAAGCGGGTGATTTCGGCGTCCGGTATGCCGGAGGGCGACGCGCTGATTGCATTTCCCACACGGCGGGAAAATAAAAGGCTGTCTGCGGAGGGTATGTCATATTTCGTGAATCATTTTAGCAGGCAGTGGGTTATAGGACGTTTTTTCCACGGAATGCGGTATCATAACGGAAATTCCGTTTTTGACGACAATTCTCTGTGCGTAAACATTTCGGCAGCCACAACCGAGGACGCTTTGCAAACGGCGGTGAAAATTTGCAGGCGCTTCAATCAAAACGGTGCATTATTAAAACTGTGCAATACAAACGAGCTGTATGTTATCTGCCGGCACGACGAATAATCCGAAAGTGCCGACGGAGAAAAAATATAAAATAAAGAAAAGGAGTGATCACAATGGAACTGAAGAACGTATCAACAAAAGAGTTGGTGGAAGAGCTGGCGAAGCGAGAGGGCGTAGAGCTGCTTTCGGTCGAGCCATACGAGCCTTACAGCATTACCGCCAACGGGCAGACGATCAGTGACGGCGGGCCGGTGGTGATTTTGCGGATTTGGGACTGAACTGCCGTAAACTACATTGGCATTCAGTAGACGAGAAAATTTATAAAAAACAAAGGAGAAATGAAAAATGAACAAAGTTTTCAAAAGAGAAGGTCAAGATTATAAACTATTTGAGCAACCGGCGGAAATTTTAGCGCCTTGGCTTCTTGGTAAAATTCTATGTCGTCGACTTGATGAAAGAATACTGCGTTTCAGAATTTTAGAAACCGAAGCTTACAGTAAAAATGACAAAGCTACTCATGCAAATAAATATAAATCGGGCAATGCCGCAATAACGCAACGCATGATGGGCGGAACGATTTATGTGCATTATAAAAACAACGGATATTCAGGGAGCAGCTTTGATATAGTTGCCGGTGGACTTGGAGAAGCAGAGAGCGTTTTAATTCGTGGCGCTGTTGATTTAGACACCGGGGAAAAATATAACCAAATAAGATTGCTCGGAGAAGCATTACATATTGATTATGAACAGTTTAATCGCGCATATATTCTTAGTTTGGAAGATTTATGGCTTGAAGATGATGGATATATAACGGAAGGTAAAATCAAACGAAAAGAGAGAATCGGATTAGATGCGGCAGATATTGACGAAAAAGACAGCGCCGCGTTGAAAAGATATATTCTCGAATGATTTACTTTTCCTCTCTCCTTACCTCCACCCAGGACTATGCTCCGGCGGCAAGGCGGCTGTTCGATGCGCTGGATGCACAGGGCGTCGATTACCGCCTGCTCGACGGCGCAAAGGACATCTGGCTGCGGGATTTTATGCCGGTGTGCACCAAATCGGGCAATGCCGTCTCGTTTCGTTATGAGCCGAGCTATCTTGCGGACGCGCCGGAGCTTCGCACGGATCTTCGACGTGACCTTGCCATGCATTTCCCAATGGAAAACCTCGTCTATTCCGACATCAATTTAGACGGCGGAAATATCGTATTTTCTCCCTCGCGGGAGACCGCCGTGATCAGCGACCGCATATTTTCGGAAAATCCGGCATATTCCAAAGCCGCGCTCGTTGGGGAGCTGGAACGGCTTCTGGATGCCCGGGTGATCATTATCCCGTCACTTGCATCCGATCGGACAGGTCACGCCGACGGAATGGTGCGGTTTCTTGATGAGCGCACAGTGCTCGGCAACGGCACGCCCTATCAAAACGGGCTGGAGCAACGAATCGCACGGACTCTGAAAGCAAACGGGATCAACACGCTCGATTTTCCCTATTTTTCCTCTCCGAAGGACAGCGCCGTCGGTAGTTATCTCAACTTTTTGGAAACGGAAAAGGCAGTTTTTCTGCCGATTTTCGGCGTATCCGAAGATGAAAGGGCTATCGCAAGAGCAAACGAATTGTTTTCAAAGCCTGTCGTGCCGGTCAAGCTAAACGAAATCGCAGAAGAAGGAGGCTGCCTGAATTGCATCAGCTGGGAGCAGTAAGCGCAGAGAAGTGCTCCTCTGTCAAGATTCCGGACAACCGAAAGTGAAAAAACGTGAAACTGCACAAAAGTGAGACTGCATTTATTCAACTGTCTGTTGACAATGAGCCTATGAAAAATGTGGTAGGCCGTCTGACGCGGCATATACGCTGGTTTCTGATCTTATGATACACGACGCTGCTCGTAATTGCGTTCAAAGCCATCGCAAGCCTTGCACCAGTCCATTGAGGTGAACTGGCAGCCTCTGAATAATTTCCCGATCCAC
>CANQNK010000007.1 GCA_947625195.1 uncultured Clostridia bacterium
AAAGCACCCGATATGGCACACTCAAGCAAAGCCTGATTATTAAATTCTTTTACGCTGTCTATATAAAACCGCTCATACGAGCTTTTTAATTTATCAGGAGAAACTCCTAAAAATTCAGCATAATCGTTTTTTTGTTTCTCTGTTAATTTTTTTGAAAATATGATGTTTTGTAGATTAATTTTAATTGTTGCAGGATAAATTTTGCCTTTGTAGCAAGTAAGACCGTCAGAACAGAATGTAGTATTAGCAGGAGGTTCTATAAGCACATATTTATTGTCTACGGGTTTGTCATCATAGCCGGGATTGTGTTCAAGATTACCTGTTTTGGTTTTAAGAGAATTAACATCAATAGGCTCCTTCATACACTCAACTAAAAAACCATACGGCACTAAAAACTTTTCATGATAAGAATAATACGCATCTTCATATTCAAAACCGACTTTTGGCTTTAAAAGTCCTACTATTTTAAGCTTGTGACCGAAGCAGTCAAGAGTATCGCCGACCTTTACCGCCCAGCCCTCGGGCGCTAGAGCTACATTTTTATGTTCATATAAATCTTCTTCAGTAATATCTCTGCCTTCTATAACTTCATATTCATATTTAAGTGATAATTCAAAAGGCTTATATTTGTCCTGTTCAGACTTTGAAAAAAGAGGATGGCAGGAAACCTCAACAAAATCCGTACCGGGTAGTTTTTTATCGTTAAGCTTTGAATATTTTAAAAATGACAAAATACTAGCAAATGTTGTTGTTGGTAAGTTTAGTTTAAGAAATCTATCGTAAAATTCATCATCAAGTAGGTAATTACCATTTTCGTCAAGCGAAAAATCACTATTTTCTGCTACATTGTGCAAATCACTGGCTATATCCAGAAATAAATCATTAGAATAATGTTTTTCTGTTAATGTAGATTTTAGATGTTCACTAGCTACTTTAGTTGTTACAAAAAAGAGGGTAAAGAAGGATATGATAAGCGAAACAAGCACAACTGCCGTGTAGGGCAGTTGTGCTGTGAATAAGTCTTTAATAATTGTTTTTATTACAAAGAGCTTTTTCATAACTTAATAACCTCATATTTTATTCAAGATTAAATGTCATTTCCATAGTGGGCATTAGGTTATATTTTGTACTTGTCGTATTCTTAATAACGGTATACTTGACACGATAGGTAGAGCCCTTAGTTAAATAATAAGACTGATGTGTGCTTGGGTTTTTATAAACATATCCAGAAGTTGCAGTATTAGAGTATGTTCCGCCTGTCAATAATGTAGCTACATTATCCCAACTGCTACCACTTTTTTCTTGCAAATCAGCTTGTACTCGTATTGTAAAAGAACTGGTTTTTGGGGGGATATTAATACCAAAGCTGAAATTGAGAGTTCCTGTTTGATTAGACCATCCATAATCTACCGGGTCCGAATAAACAGCGGATGTTGTAGTGTTGTATACAGTACTTTTGGGTTTAAAGGTGTAAGTAAATGAATTAGTAGACTCAGTTGCCGCACTTGCGGAAGTGACTGTGCAAACTGATATTGCGAAGATTGTCAAAAAGCTGGTGAATAGCTTTGTAATTTTTTTCATAGTAATTCCTCCTAATTTAAGTTATAAATTTATATTATTCTTTATTATGTTTATTTTCTAACAATACATCGGAAACACCTTCTTTAAGTGAATTATACAAAAATAAATATTTATTTTGTAAATACATAATATCATTATAAATATAATTTGTCAACATAATTGTAAAATTTTTGTATTTAAATGTAAAAAACTGTAATGGCTAAGAAATAAAAGTAGTTTTAAAGATAATATTCCATTAAAAAACACGATTTCACACAAAACTCCCCGCACTTATGAATGCGGGGAGAATCAAAAACTAAATATAAGCTTTTACATATTTAAACACCAGCCGTTTTATACGGCTTCTTTCGCTCAAGTAAGAAATAAGGGAAAGCCTTCGGTACATAACGAGCAAGTATCTTTTTTTGTCCTCGCTGATCTTGTCAGGACCAAAAGCCGCTTCGCTGTAAATATCCAGCATAAGCTTCAGATCCTCCTCACTTACAGGCCGTTGCCATGATTGACTCTTGTATTTGAGGCTTGTGTTGACAGAATCGTTTGGCTTCATGGGTGGAGAAAATCTAAGCAATAGCCTATCGGCCAGATTTTCCTCATCGCCTGAATAGTTATAAAACTTAGTAAAGTTAAGCATATTGATAAGCCTTGTAAACAACTTTTTGGGCGGACTTTTTCTAAAGCGCCTTAGAATGACTGCTCGCCGCATCAGTATTAAACCGAACGTTGCTGCTATGATTCCAGCTGCAATAAGAATAATGGCTGCTCTTGAGCTTTGTCTGAGCGTAATGAATGAGGAGGTAGCACTTGCACCCCGTGAGGAAGTTTCTACCGGTATACTGGGCACATTGATATTCCAGCCTTTTTCGTTTAAGATGTCATTAAAAGTAGTATCTGTAAAAGAGGGATAGTAGGGCATAATGTTGCCGTTACTGTCAGGAGTGAACTCGACCGGGACCCAGCCATAGCCGTCAAGGAAGATCTCGACCCAAGCGTGTGCGTCCTCATCTGTCAGTTCTGCGGAGAAGGGAGTATACATATCAATTGAGACTGGATTGCCATCTTCATCAATTCTGCTTGACACTGCCGAACCCATATCCACAAATTGATCGGGGGACACCGAATATCCGCTTACGTATCTTGCGGGAATGCCGTACATTCGGTACATAAGAGCGGCGGTGGATGCGTAATGTACGCAGTAGCCCTGCCGCCTGTTAAATAGAAAGTCCTCGACAACATCACTGCTCATCTTTGACATTCCCGGGGTTTTGTTATATTTTGTATTTGATTGAAGAGTGTATGCGATAAATGTAGTTATCTCATCTAGCTTACTGAGTGGATGTTCCTCACAGTATTCTGACAGTTTAGGAGTGTTATTGCGGTCGTATTTGATAAATCTTTCGTTTGCGTAATTCTTGTATTTTTCATAAAACTCGTTGTACCAATTTGAGTCTAAGTCGATCGTTGCATATAATTCATCGGTTTCGTCCGTAATTGTAATAGAATATGAAGGTGGTATATGTGTCTGATAATATTCAGGATCTATATCTGAGATCGAAAATAAATTATAGCATGACATATTATTGGAATCATTAGAGTATGAAATAATACTGAAGTACGGAACATATTCATTTAAGTCTTCATCGAACTGTTTATTTATAGTAATATAATTACTATAATTGTAATCGCTGTAAAGTAAAGGTATTTGGTTAATGTAGTTAATCATTATTGGCTCTTTATCTCCGTAACTATCTTCCCAGTCAATATTATCTAATATTTCCTGTGTAATCGGATCGTCGCCAGCCTTACTCCAGCTTGAGCTTTTATACTCATCTCCGATATAGCTTTTAAGGTATACGGTATCACTAGGAATATTTTGCGCCGACACGATAAGAGTCGTGTTTCCGCTTGTATAGAGATTTCCCTTACTTATACTTCCGTTTTCATAAGGGGACAGAGTATAGCTGGCAAGAGAGTTTACAGTATCCTTGACAAATCCCTCGGCGGTGTATACCGATTCATAAAGTGTATTTGCAAATCCTTTTACAAGATAAAATACCATAACAAGTATTACCGCAACAGCCGTAACTGAAGTAATAACAGCTTTTGAGCAGATTCTGTATGTGCAATCGGGTGAGGTAAGTGTTTTTTTTGAGCCTGCACCCGTGGCAGAAACTGCAAAAAATGCTATCTGAAACATAAACAGAAGTACATACGAAACAGCGCTTACGCTATATCCGAGAACGGGTGCGCTTATGATAAAAAAGCTTGTAACAAGATACAGTATTATTTGGTTGTTAAGCGCTATTTCAAAAAAGAAAAGAGTAAAAACTATTATAAGAGCTATTATTGTGCAAAGAAGAGTTATTCTCACTTTTGTGCTGTCGCCAAGCAGTGCGTTGCCAAGGTCCATCGCCTGAACGTAAATTGTTCTGTAACCCAAAAATCCCGTTACTGCAAGCACTGCCGCTGTTAAGATAAGAAAAGGGGTAAGAAGCTTTCGCAGGTGAAAATATATATACCATAAAGCTATGCACAGCAGGATTGAAAACGGATACAGCAATTTTGAAAATGTAACGCCGCCGATAGAATCAAGATAAAGCATAAGTCCCAGAACACCGAAAAGAAGAAATACTAAAACAACAACAGGCCGCTTTGCCGTTGCTTTGTCTGTTTGCGGCAGGGTTATTTTTATATTTGCCTTCTTCACGGCGTTCACCTCCTTGGGTCAAGCTTCATATAACAATCTGTATTGTGCTTTCAGCCTGTTTGAAATTATTTCAGTGCAGTGCATCTGATGGCAAATAAAAGATGTGCGTGGATATCTCATTTTTGTAGTTATTCTCAGAAAAACTGAATATAAGCTCACGGTCAAAGTACCAGTTAAGGTCAAAATCTATAAGCATTGCGCCGGCGCTATCGATATATAAACCGCTTTCTTTTTTCTTAAGCCTTTTTATAAAATGCCTGTAAAGCTCTGTAAAAGCTTCATTGAGTTCTTCGGTACCGCTTATATCAAATACTAAGTCCCGGTTCATTGAATAATCACGGAAAAACAGCCTTACTGAGATTAAGCGGGATAAAAGTCCTGAAATTATTGAGTACAAAATCTCGTAAAAGGCGTTTTTTCTTTCCAAGGTTATTCTGCCGCGGGTCAAAAGATTAAGATAAATGCTTATGCTGCCGCCGGATTCCCGCTCAAACTCTTTTACATAAACCTGTTGCGTTCTGGCGGTCTGGTTCCAGTGTATGTGCCTTATCTGATCGCTGCTGCGATACTCTCTTAGCTGTCTTATTTCTGAAGATGAGCCTGATGTATCGCAGGGAAGCTCATAATTGTATGTGCTGTCGGCAAAAAGCATCGGCTGATCTCCTAAATTTACGGGCGCTGTTTGCGGAAGGGTGATGATTTCAAGACTGCTCTTAGACTTTTTTGAAATGCAGAAGAGCGAAAGAAAATCATATGCGTATATCCGTGTAAATTTTAGCCTTAAAACACCACAGTACGGAGCTGTAAGAAAAAAAGAAATATCCGTTTCGCTTTTTGGCAAAGCTCCGAAAAAAAGCTTTTTTGACACGGCTTTTTTACCGGAGTAGCGTGCTTTGATTTTAACTTTCGCCTTGCTTAATGGCAAAATGCCATTGTTTTTGACTAAAACACAAATGCTCTGCGCTGTGCCGCGAATTGTGCTTACAGAGCTTTGTTTAAACCGTGCGCTTATTTTTCTGCTTGAAACAGCCGACATTATAAACGTTACCGCAAACAAAAGCATTTCAGCAGAAAATATTACCAGAAGCGCAAGATTTTTGTACATGCCCGCAAAGTAAAAGGTTACGGCTGCTATTGCTAAAAATATGAATTTTCGCATATTACTGTCCCATAGAAGGCCTTGCGACATTTGAAAGTATCTGCAAAATAATATCGCGATTTGAAATTTTCTGCATTCTTGCCTGAGAGTTCAGAACCAGTCTGTGCGCAACTACAAACGGGAATTGCGTGTATACATCGTTTGGTGTGACAAAGGTCTTGCCGTCAAGCCACGCATAAGCCTTTGACATTTTTACAAGGGCGATAGTTGCTCTGGGACTTGCACCGCGCTCAATATATGGATGATTTCTTGTCGCCGAAATAAGATTAAGAATATATTGATATACCGGGTCGGAGATGAATATGCTGTGAACGTCATTTTGCATATGCGCAAGTATTTCGGCGTTTAGTACTGTTTGTACTCGGTCAAGCCTGTTTTCATTACTTACGGACTTTGCAAGAATAAGTTCGTTTTTATAGTCGGGGTAGCCTATCGACAGAGAAGCCGTGAACCTGTCCACCTGCGCTTCAGGTAGCATCTGTGTGCCGGCGTTGCCAAATGGGTTTTGTGTGGCTATTACCAGAAAAGGAGAGGGGACCTCGCGTGTAACACCCTCTACAGTTACCTTGCGCTCCTCCATGACCTCCAATAGTGCAGACTGCGTTTTTGGGGAGGTGCGATTAAGCTCGTCCGCCAAAAGAAGATTGCAAAAGACACTTCCCTTAAGATATACGAATCTGTCCTCTTCTCTGCGGTAAATCGAAAATCCCGTCAGGTCAGAGGGCATAACATCAGGAGTAAACTGAACCCGCCTGTAGCTTAGATTCATAGCCTTTGAAAAGGCAAGAGCCAAAGTGGTTTTGCCGACACCTGGAATATCTTCTAAGAGTATATGCCCGTTTGATAAAAATGCCGCCATTATCTCCTTTATCTCGTTATTCTTGCCTAAAATCACCTTGTTTACTTCCGCCAGAGTTTCAAGAGCTTTTTTTACATATATGCTCACGCTGTTCACCGCCGTAATAATATTTTTTCCTTAGTATTATTATATATTAGATTATTTAGCGTGTCAATTAAATTAAGTATTGCTAAGTAAAATTTGCATATTCAATAGTTAAAAGCTGCGTAAAAATTAACGACCGAGAAAAAGTCTCGGTCGTTATTCTATACGATCTTAAGTGCATCGCCCTCAGCGGTTATCTTGACCGTTGAATCTGGAGTTATTTTATCTGCAATTATCGCCCTTGCAATAAGCGTTTCAAGCTCGCGCTGGATAAACCTTTTCAGCGGTCTTGCGCCATAGACAGGATCGTATCCGTTTTCAACGATAAAGCTTTTAGCTTCCGGAGTAACGTCGATTTTGATATGTCTGTCGGATAGACGCTTTGAAAGACTATTAAGCATAAGCTCCACTACCGAGCCGATCTCCTCTTTAGTAAGAGGCTTGTAGTAGACTATCTCGTCAAGGCGGTTTAAAAACTCCGGGCGGAAGCTCTGCTTAAGCATCAGGTCAACCTGTTTTTTCGCGTCCTCGCTTATCTCACCGTCGGCGTCAATTCCGTCGAGAATAACCGGCGAGCCGAGGTTTGATGTAAGTATGATTATCGTGTTCTTAAAGTCTACGGTACGTCCCTGCGAATCCGTTATACGTCCGTCGTCGAGAACCTGAAGCAGAATGTTAAACACATCAGGGTGAGCTTTTTCAACCTCGTCAAAGAGAACTACCGCGTAAGGCTTTCTTCTTATCGCCTCGGTTAGCTGACCGCCCTCGTCATAACCGACATATCCCGGAGGCGCTCCTATAAGGCGGGATACCGAGTACTTTTCCATATACTCCGACATATCTATTCTGACAATGTTGTTTTCATCGTCAAAAAGAGACTGCGCCAGAGTCTTTGCAAGCTCGGTCTTTCCCACGCCGGTAGGGCCAAGGAATAAAAACGATCCTATAGGTCTGTTGGGGTCCGCAATTCCCGCCCTTGAGCGAAGTATCGCTTCGCTCACCTTTTTGACAGCCTCCGACTGCCCGACAACACGCTTATGAAGTATGTCCTCCATATGAAGAAGCTTTTCACGCTCGCTTTCCATAAGCTTTGATACGGGTATGCCCGTCCATCTGGCAACTATCTTTGCTATCTCCTCTTCAGTTACCCTGTCACGCAGCAAAGTATCTCCGCTTTTTGCGCTTGCGGCGATTTTTTCCTGCTCCTCAAGCTCCTTTTTAAGACTTGGCAGTCTTCCGTACTGAAGCTCTGCCGCCTTTGCAAGATCGTACGCCCGCTTTGCTGACTCTATATCAGCGTTTACCTGTTCAATCTCTGCACGCAGAGCCTGCACCTTTTGGATAGCAGCCTTTTCATTTTCCCATTTTGCTTTAAGTGTGTTGAATTCATCGCGGTATTCGGCAAGCTCTCTTTGTATATCGGCAAGGTGCTCCTTTGAAACCTTGTCATCCTCGTGCTTTAATGCTGCCTCCTCGATCTCATGCTGCATTATCTTGCGCTCAATCTCGTCAAGCTCGGTAGGCATTGAATTCATTTCTGTCTTTATCATTGCGCAGGCTTCGTCTACAAGATCTATTGCCTTGTCCGGCAGAAATCTGTCAGAGATGTACCTGTTTGAAAGCACTGCTGCGGAAATAAGCGCAGAGTCTGAGATCTTTACACCGTGAAACACCTCGTACCGTTCCTCAAGGCCGCGAAGAATTGATATTGTATCCTCAACCGTCGGCTCTGATACAAGAACCGGCTGAAAACGCCGCTCAAGCGCCGCGTCCTTTTCAATGTATTCACGGTACTCATTAAGAGTGGTAGCGCCTATGCAATGGAGTTCGCCCCTTGCAAGCATAGGCTTCAAGATGTTTCCTGCGTCCATAGCACCGTCGGTTTTTCCGGCCCCTACGATAAGATGAAGCTCGTCGATAAAGAGAATTATCTTGCCGTCACTCTTTTTGATCTCCTGCAAAACGGATTTTAAGCGCTCCTCAAATTCTCCTCTGTATTTTGCTCCCGCGACCAAAGACCCCATATCAAGCGAGAAAATTCTTCTGTCCTGAAGATTTTTAGGCACGTCTCCACGGACGATCCTGAGTGCCAGACCCTCTGCAATGGCGGTTTTGCCGACACCGGGTTCTCCTATCAAAACGGGGTTGTTTTTTGATTTTCTCGACAGTATGCGTATGACGTTTCTAATTTCAGAGTCTCTTCCTATTACGGGATCAAGTTTATTATGCTTTGCAAGTTCCACTAAGTCCTGACCGTACTTATTAAGCACATCGTATGTGCTTTCCGGATTATCCGTGGTTACGTTCGTATTCCCGCGCACCTCCATGAGCGAGGACAAAAACTTGCTCTTGTCAACGCCGCTGTCCTTCAAAAGCTTAGCTGTGTTTCCGGACGAATTGTCGATAAGGGAAAGCATGAGATGCTCTACCGAGATGTACTGATCGTTCATTTTCAAAGCGGTCTTTTCTGCACTTACAAGAACTGTTTCAAGCTCGCCGGATATTCCTATCTGAGACGATTGATAGCCTGAGCCCGATACCTTCGGGAGATTTTCAACAAGTCCTTCCGCCGCTGACGTAAGCTGACTTCTGTCAAGTCCCATCTTTTCGATCAAGGAGGGGATAAGACTGCCGTCCGTGGTGAGCAGCGAAAGCAGAAGATGCTCTGCCTCAACACGCATGTTTGAGTTTTCAACAGCAAGATTCTGTGCTGTTTGCAGTACCTCAAGTGATTTCTGAGTAAATTTATTCATGTTCATTTTCCATTCTCCTCTCATTTTAGCAGTCGTTATTTGTGAGTGTTAGCACTCAACCTCATTGAGTGCTAACTTAATTATAACACAAATTTATGCCTTGTCAAGGACTTTTACAAATTTTTTGTAAAAAAAGAACACACGGCACTTATCTGATTTTACAGCTAAATGCCATGTGAAAGAACCGTTATTTACTTGATGTCTGTCGCGTCCTTTTCAACAAGTCCTTTAAGGCTTGCCGCAAGACCTGCAAGCCCCTGTATCTCGCTTGGAACGATAATTTTGGTTGCCTTTCCGTCTGCTGCTTTTGCGAATGCTTCAAGGCTCTTGAGCGCTATGACCTGCTGATTTGGATTAGCCTCGTTAAGTTTTTTAATAGAATCCGCAAGTGCCAGCTGAACGGTCTCTATCGCCTGAGCCTCACCCTGAGCCTCCAGGATCTTTTTTTGCTTAACTGCGTCTGCCTTGAGTATCTCAGCTTCCTTGTCAGCCTGAGCGCGGAGTATCTTCGACTCCTTTTCACCCTCTGCCACAAGCACCTGAGATTTCTTTTCGCCCTCTGCCTGCAATATCTTTTCTCTTCGTTCACGCTCAGCCTTCATCTGCTTTTCCATAGCGTCCTGAATCTCACGCGGAGGAAGGATGTTTTTAAGCTCAACTCTGTTTACCTTGATGCCCCAACGGTCGGTCGCCTCGTCAAGGATTTCTGTGATCTTGGTATTGATAGTATCACGAGAGGTGAGCGTAGCGTCCAGCTCAAGCTCTCCTATGATGTTTCTCAGTGTAGTTGCAGAAAGATTTTCAATTGCGGATATAGGACGCTCAACTCCGTAGGTATATTGCTTAGCGTCTGTTACCTGAAAGAACACTACAGTGTCTATCTGCATAGTTACGTTATCCTTTGTTATAACGGGCTGCGGCTTGAAGTCAACAACCTGCTCCTTGATAGAAACTTTCTTTGAGATTCTGTCAATAAACGGTATCAGAATGTGCAGTCCCGTTGACCATGAGGCGTGATACGCTCCAAGACGTTCGATTACATAAACCTGTGCCTGCGGTACGATCTTGATTCGTGAGATCAACAGCAGCAGGATCACAACGATTACGGCAAGTAAAATAAGAGCCGTTGCATTTTGTTCAAAAAAGCTTTCCATAAAATCATTCCTTTCTTAATTATGCGGCTTTGAAACATAAAGCTTCGCGCCGTCGATGTCGTCCACTATTACAGTGGCACCCACAGGGAACTTGCTTCCGTCAGAGGAAATTGCTATCCAGTCAACTCCGTCAAGTCGTACACGTCCTAAGGATTTGTCGTTGTCAATTTCCTTTGTGACCGTTGCGCGCTTTCCGATGTCGAGCTTAGCGTTTGTTTCAACGTGCTTTTTCTTCAACTTTTTTACAAAAGGCCTTGTCATAACTAAAAGCACGGCTGATACTGCAACAAAAACAATGCACTGCGCAATCTGGGATTCAACAAACAGGCTTACCAATAAGGTTATCAGCGCAGAGGCGGAAAACCAGATAGAGATCAAAGCCATTGAGGTTGAAACCTCAAGCAGTAAAAACACCACGAAAGCGATTGCCCATATGTATACCATTTGCACACCCCCGAAGATTAAACTGTAAAATTATAATAACACATTTATATTTAATTGTAAATAGAAATTGCATCCAAAATCGGGATTTTAGCCGTTATTTTTAAAATGCACAAATCTAATCGGCAAGCAAGCTTAAGCAGAAGCTATGTTTTTGTGATTATAAGCTATTTACCGTGAATTTTAGTTTAAAACTATTGAAAACAAATTATCTTTGTGATATAATTTTATTATCTGTATAATTTATCGTTCCAGAGAGGAAATGTAGATTTTTAATGAAGCAGTGGATAGTGAAAAAACCCGATGAAAACGCGGTGGAAAAAATTCTTAAAAGAACTAATCTTTCAAAAACCGTTGCTGAAATTCTTACTTCACGGGGATTGACTGAGCTTAATGACCTGCAAGAGTTTTTTAATTCTAATCAGCTTGAGGACCCGTTTGCGCTTATCGATATGGACAAGGCGGCAGACGCCGTGAACGAAGCGGCAGCAAACGGCGATAAGATATGTATATACGGTGATTATGACTGCGACGGGGTCACATCTACCGCAATACTGTATTCGTATCTTGAAATGATGGGTGCTGACGTTATCTGCTATATACCCGAAAGAAGCGAGGGCTACGGGCTTAATAAGCTTGCTGTTGACAAGATATTTCACGAGGGTGTGTCGCTCATAATAACCGTTGATAACGGAATATCAGCCGTGGATGAGGCAGAATATATAGCTTCGCTTGGCATGAGGCTGGTCATAACCGACCACCATCAGCCGCCTGATATTTTGCCGAAGGCGGTTGCGCTTGTAGACCCGCACAGAGCCGACTGTCCGTCAAAATTCAAGGAGCTTGCGGGGGTCGGCGTTGCGCTTAAGCTTATCGCCGCGTGTGAGGGCGATTATACCGCCGCTATGGAGGAGTATTCCGCTCTTGCTGCGATAGGCACTGTTGCCGATGTAGTAAGTCTTACCGGTGAAAACAGGATAATTGTAAGAAACGGGATAGAGAACTTGAAAAACACCGAAAACATCGGGATTTCTGCACTTATGGAGAAATGCTCGGTTTTACCTGACAGGATAAGCGCACGCACTATTGCTTTTACGCTTGCACCCAGAATAAATTCGGCAGGCAGGTTCGGTTCTCCGATAACGGCTTTCAATGCGCTGGTAAGCGATGACGAGGACGTCGAAGGCTATGCGGACGAGCTTATGGTTCTCAACTCTAAAAGAAAAGAAGCAGAGGAAAAGATAACTAAAGAAATTCTTTCATTTATAGAGGAATATCCGGACGTCCTGAGCGAGCGGGTGCTGGTGCTTGCGGGAAAAGGCTGGCATCACGGAGTTATCGGAATTGTCGCTGCAAAGCTTTTGAATATATACGAAAAGCCGGTTTTTCTAGTTTCAGCAGACGAGGACGGAGCAGCAACCGGTTCGGCAAGGAGTATGGAAGGCTTTAATGTATTTAGCGCACTTTTGGCCTGCAAGGATACTCTTATCAGATTCGGCGGTCATGAAAAGGCGGGAGGATTTTCTCTTAAGGAGGACAACATCGAAGCCTTTAGGGATAAGCTTATCCAGTATGCCGACAGCAATTTTTCTGATATGCCAGTTCTTTATCTAACCGCGGACAAAATAATAAGGCCTGACGAGCTTACCACGGACAACATAAAAACCTTAAGCGTTTTAGAGCCTTTTGGCGAGGGGAACGAAGAGCCTGTATTCCTGATCGAGGGTGCGCTTGTTAAAAGTGTAAATTCAATAGGGAAGAGCGGCAATCACGTAAAGCTTTCCTTTTCATATAACGGTATAACAGAGCAGGCGCTTATATTTTTCAAGTCGGTCGTTGATCTTGAGTTTTCGGCAGGGGACAGGATCGATATGCTTGTATCCGTATCCGTAAATGAATACGGGGGCAGGGAATCATTGAGTATAAGGGCGGTTGATTACCGCATAAGCGGGATCGACCAGAAAAAGTACCTTAACGCCTTAAGAGCATACGAGGCTTTTACTAGGTCGGAGAAGCTTGGTAAAAACTATATAAGGGCTATTACGCCAACAAGAGGGGATTTTGTTGCAGTTTATAAGACATTGTGCGCTCTTGGAAAGACAAGCTTTGACAGGCTTTATTTAAGACTCTCGGAAGCTGGAATAAACTACGCCAAAATGAGAGTTTCTCTAGATGTTTTTGAGGAGATGGGACTGGCAGAAATCAATGCCGCAAAAATGACGGCGAAACCGCTTAAGGTAACTACAAGGGTAAACCTTGAGAATTCTTACATATTACAGGCTTTAAAAGCCGCCAGCAGCTTATAAATATAAAAAAAGCAAGGAGATGATCGAGTTGGCTCAGCCCGTTTACACAATTGACGCATTTATAGAAAAAATAACAAAGGAAGACAAGAAATACGATCTTGACAAAATAGTTTTCGCATATGAAACCGCTAACAGACTGCATAAGGATCAAAAGCGGGACTCGGGTGAACCTTACATTACTCATCCTTTAGCAGTTGCGTATATAGCGCTGAGCCTGGGTATGGATACAGATACCATATGCGCTGCCCTTTTGCATGACACTGTAGAGGATACCGAGTACACGCTCGATGAGCTTTCAAAGGACTTCGGGGCAGATGTTGCAATGCTGGTTGACGGAGTGACCAAGCTCGGTAAAATTCCTATGGCAACAAAGGAAGAGCAGCAGGCCGAAAACATAAGAAAGATAATACTTGCAACCAGTCAGGACATAAGGGTGATTTTAATCAAGCTATGCGACAGGCTTCACAATATGCGCACGCTTCATTTCAGAACTGACGTTAAAAGAAGAGACACGGCGCTTGAAACAATGAATATCTATGCGCCGCTTGCTCACAGGCTGGGAATAAGACCTATCAAAGAGGAACTGGAGGACCTTGCGTTTCAGTTTTTGGACCCTTATGCTTATGAAGAAATTGAAAAACAGATGCTGCTCAGAAAAGATCAGCGTGAGGCTCTTATTGATAGCATAAAGGAAAAAATTGCCGACCGTCTGGCAAAGGATTTTGATCCTGTTCCGCACATTGACGGAAGAGTAAAATCAAACTACGGCATATATAAAAAAGTTTACAGGGACGGTAAGGACCTGGATCAGATCTACGACAGATATGCTGTCAGGGTCATTGTAAATACCGTTACGGAATGTTATGGCGTTCTTGGAATAATTCACGATATGTTCAAGCCTATTCCAAACAGATTCAAGGATTATATTTCAACGCCGAAATCGAATATGTATCAGTCACTGCACACTACCGTAATAGGAAAAGAGGGAATAGTGTTTGAGGTTCAGATAAGAACCTGGGAGATGCACCACACGGCCGAGTTCGGAATTGCCGCGCACTGGAAATACAAAGAAGGAATTTCAGGCAAAACTAAAAACGATGAGCGCTTAAACTGGATAAGAAAGATAATAGAGGCGCAAAAGGAATCGGACGACGTTGAGGAAATTGTAAGAACAATAAAGACCGACCTTGCCCCGGAGGATATTTTTGCGTATACGCCAAGAGGAGATATGATTTCTTTGCCGCTTGGCGCAACAGTTATAGATTTTGCATATGCCATTCACACTCAGGTAGGTCACAGAATGACCGGAGCTAAGGTAGATAACAAGATGGTTTCAATAGACCATCAAATCAAAACCGGAGAGATAGTTGAGATAATTACCTCTAAGGACGAGAATCACGGTCCCAGCAGATCTTGGCTTAAGATATGCAAAACAAATGAGGCAAGATCCAAAATACGCTCGTGGTTTAAAAAGGAACGAAGAGAAGAAAATATCTTTGAGGGCAGAAATGAGCTTAGGCGAGAGCTGAGGCGGAATATGATACACCTCGACGACGAGGAACTGACAGAACTTTTAGAGCAGGATATAAAACGTCACAACTGTGAGACGATAGACGACTTTTTTGCGGCTATCGGCTACGGCGGCGTTGCGCTATCCAAAATAATACCACGATTAAAGCAAAGCTACATCAAAAAGTATGCAGATGAAAATAAAGATACCCGGGGTGAGAACAACAAGCGCCCGAGCACTTCTGCAAGCGCTTCAAGCGGAATAATAGTCGATGGTATTGACGACTGTGCCGTTAAATTTGCAAAGTGCTGTACGCCGCTTCCGGGAGACGACATTATCGGCTTTATAACAAAGGGTCACGGCATTTCTATCCACAAGCGGGACTGCGTAAATTATCAGTCGCAAAAGGACGACCCAAAGCTTTCAGGCAGGTGGATAGACGTTTCGTGGGCTGAGGAGAGATCTACAACTTATTTTAACGCGACGCTTGATATAGTTGCACATGACAGAATAGGTCTGATGGCGGATATCGTTAACACTATATCCACTCTCAGGATCCATATGCACGAGGCTACAGGAAGAGAGCTTAAAAACGGAAACGCCAACGTAATAGTTACCGTCTCCATAGCCGGAAAGGAACAGCTTGAGGGACTTATGCAGAAGATAAGAAAGATAGACAGCGTTATGTCTGTTGATCGTTCCAACAAGTAGCGGGAGGGAAAATGAGAGTATATAAAATGCCGGAGCTTTCTGCGTATGCGGCAAATTGCTATGCCGTTGTAAGCGAAAGAAAAAATGCCGCTGTTATAGACGCACCCTGCCGCGCTGATATTATCCTGTCAACTCTTTTGAAAAACGGGGAGAGCCTTAAAAAGGTTTTGCTTACCCACGGACACTTTGATCACATTATGGCTGCGGCTAAGCTTTATGAAAAGACGGGCGCTGAGGTTTTTATCCATAAGCTTGACGCGCCTAAGCTTAAAAGCTCTTATTTAAGTGCTGCTGATTTTTTCGGCATTACGGACTTTACGCCTTTTTATAATGAGAAAACTGTTTCGGACGGCGATGTTATAACTCTCGATGAGGTTTCCTTTAAGGTATTGCACACTCCGGGTCACACAAGCGGCGGAGTATGTTACATTACAAAAAACATAATATTTTCAGGTGACACGCTTTTTGAGCTTTCGGTTGGCCGGTGCGATATGCCGGACGGTAATGCATCTGCGCTGTCAGATTCGCTCAGAAGGCTTTCTCAGCTAGACGGAGATTACAAAATATATACAGGACACGGAGCGCCGACCGAGCTTTCATTCGAGAAAAAATATAATCCGTATCTAAGACAAGCCTGATTTTTGAAAGGAACTGTTTTGTTTTGACACTTATTTTATGCGGACACAGCTATAAATATGAGCTTGAAAGTGTTTTAAAGCTGTTTATACCTGCCACACGTTTTTCGTTCGTATATGACGGTGAGGATTATTCTCACGTTTCCGGCGACAGGGTAATAACGGAAAAAAGGGAAGATACAAACACGGTGGTTTTCTGTGTCTGCTGTTATATCGGTATAAAAAGCGAAACCGAAACACAAAAGCTTGATTTAAAAGATGTTCCCTCAGACGGCGGAGAATTTATCCTGTCGAAGCTTTTATTTAAAGTGATGAGCCGATTAACCGGGATATCTCCGGAATGGGGAGTTATAACCGGCGTTCGCCCTGTTAAGAGAGTAAACGAGATGCTCGATTCCGGGTACTCGGAGAGTGATATAAAATCAAGACTCATAAACGATTTTTTTGTTGCAGAGAATAAGGCGGATATTGCGATAAAAACCGCAAACGGTCAACGGAAGATTTTAAAGTCCGTCAAGGCCGATTCATTCAGTATGTATATTTCCATACCCTTCTGCCCGACAAGATGCTCATATTGCTCTTTTGTATCGCAGTCGGTCGGTAAGGCCCTTAATCAGACAGACGAGTATATAAAAAATCTTTTATCGGAAATAGAATATACCGCTGGTATTGTAAAGCGCCTGGGATTGTTGCTTGATACCGTTTACATAGGCGGAGGTACGCCCACTGTGCTTTCTGCATACCAGCTCAAGTCTGTAATGACAAGGATAACCGAGTGCTTTGATACATCGCTTGTAAGAGAGTTTACGGTTGAAGCAGGAAGAGCTGACACTATAACCAAAGACAAGCTAACTGCAATTAAGGAGTGCGGTGCAAACAGAGTTTCAATAAATCCTCAGACGTTAAACGACAGCGTTTTAAAGGCAATAGGGCGGGATCACACGGTAAAGGATTTTTATTCAAGCTTTTATCTTGCAAGGGAAGCGGGATTTGACGTTATAAATACCGACCTTATCGCGGGACTTCCTACGGACACTCTGCAAAGCTTTGAAAAAACAGTTGATGAAACGCTAAAGCTTTCTCCTGAGAACATAACCGTTCATACCCTGTCCGTAAAGAGGGCGTCGGACATTAACATAAATGCACAGCTCGGAGTATTGAACAACCCTGCTGGAAAAATGGTAGAGTATGCAACAAGCGCGCTATCGCAGCGCGGATATTCGCCATATTATCTGTACCGGCAGAAAAATATGGTGGAAAATCTTGAGAATATCGGCTGGGAAAAGGGCGGCACGCAGTCATTATATAATATTTTTATTATGGAGGAGTCTCAGACCGTTATAGCTCTTGGCGCAGGAGCATCCACAAAGCTTGTCGATCTTAAGGGTAAGCGATTGGAGAGAGTTTTTAACTATAAATATGCCGTCGACTACAATAAGAATTTTGATTTGATGCTTAAGAAAAAGGATGAGATTGAAAGGTTTTATTTGAATGCTTAAGGTAAACGATTTTTTATCGCTTAAAATAGAGTCTGTAACAAGCGAGGGCAGCGGCGTTGGCAGAGCAGATGGTATGGCTGTGTTTGTTCCGTACACGGCGATCGGCGACCTTGTATTAGTCAAGATCACAAGGGTATTAAAAAGCTATGCTTTGGCTGAGATACAGTCGGTTTTAGAGCCGTCGGCAGACAGAACCGACTGCGACTGCGAGGTGTACGGTCGGTGCGGAGGTTGTGAGCTAAGGCACATAAGCTATAAAGCGGAGCTTGAGGCTAAACGCACCTTTGTTAAAGACGCTTTTGAAAGAATAGGAAAGCTTAAGCTGCCGGATATAAAGATCCACGGCGGCAATGTGGCGGCCTATCGCAATAAGGCGCAGTTTAAGGTTGCGCAGAAAGGCGGCAAAATGGCTGTCGGCTTTTACTCAAAGCGTTCTCACGAGATAGTTCCGTTAAAAAGCTGTGCTCTTCTGCCGGGTATTTTTACGGAAATAGCGAGTTTTGTAACTCAATGTGCGGACAAGCTTAAGATCCCGGCATATGACGAGAAAACCGGCACAGGACTGTTGCGGCATATATACATCCGCATAGGATACCGAACGAATGAGCTTATGGTTTGTCTGGTATCAGCACGAAATGATAAAAGGTACAAAGAGCTGTTTGAAGAGCTATCAAAAAAGTTTTCGCCGCACACCTGTGTTTTAAACATAAATCCTGACAGGACGAGCCTTGTTTTGGGTGATAAAAATATTGTTTTTTCCGGTGATGGGTACATAAGGGACATTATGTGCAAAAACAGCTTTTTGATTTCACCGCACTCGTTTTATCAGGTAAACACACCTCAAGCTGAGAAGCTTTATAAAAAGGCGGCGGAGTTTGCAAACGTATCTCAAGACGACATACTGCTCGACCTTTATTGCGGCATCGGAACTATCGGGCTTTCTGTGGCGAAGGATGTAAAAAAATTGATAGGCGTTGAGATAGTAAGTGACGCTGTAAAAAATGCAAGACAAAACACTGAAGTTAACGGCATCAAAAACGCAGAGTTTTTTGAAGGTGACGCAGGAGATGTTGCGGATATGCTTCTAAGCCGAGGAATTTCTCCAAGCGTGATAATTGCAGACCCTGCACGAAAGGGCTGCGACAGGCGTACACTTAACGCAATGCTTAAGATGTCGCCGAAAAAAATAGTTATGGTTTCGTGCAATCCGTCAACTGCGGCAAGAGATGTTTCATATATTTGTGCCGGCGGATACAAGTTAATGAATGTGGAGGCGTATGATCTGTTCCCGAGAACAGCGAAGGTGGAGTGCGTGGCGTTGATGGCAAGGGAAAAGGAGTTTTTTTGATGAACAATGAGATAAGATGGATATTTTTTGATGTAGGTACAACGCTTGTTGATGAAACTAAAGCATATAATCATCGAATAAAATATGCTATTGCTGGTACGGGTATTTCCTTTGAACAGTTCCAGGAAAAACGGAAATTTTTTGCTGAACAAAACTTGCGGGGAGATTTGGAAGCAATTACCTATTTCGGATTAAGAAAAACTCCGTGGCATAAGGAAGATGAAATTCCATATCCGGATGCGATTGAAGTTTTGCGGTATCTTGTAGCAAAGGGCTATAAAATCGGGATTGTGGCGAATCAGTCTCCGGGAACCGCTGAACGTCTTAAATCATGGGGACTTTTACAGTACATAGATGTTGTTGCCGCATCAGTGGAACTTGGTTGTTCTAAACCTGACAGGGAAATTTTTCACAAGGCGCTGGACATGGCAATATGCGAAGCGCAGGAGGCGGCTATGGTAGGAGACAGGTTGGATAATGATATTTTTTCGGCGAAAAAATTAGGAATGAAAACGGTATGGATAAAACAGGGATTTTCAATTTACCAACATCCCATATCACAAGAATTTGAACCGGATTATACCGTTAAAAGTCTTACGGAGTTAAAAAATGTATTTTGATTATATATTGATATGTTTTCCCCTATGGTTAAAACGGCAAAATAGCAGTGGATATGTTCCACACACCGAGAGGGCAAAGACATTCGTTCTGTCCTCACGTGCCATGTCGAGACGGTGTGCCTATTGTCCAAACTGGGTGTCAAGCAGCATATAGAAGTGTAACTCACAATTGACGAGCTTGATTTGATCGCTGCTATTTTGTGACGCTGGAAAAGAAAGCGGAGGAAATGGCGAAGAAATTCGACTGTCCGTTTGTGGATAACGAAATGCCTTATGGGCGTGTCCCACAGGGGCGCCCCGTCGTTGTGGATTATTTCTACCATGAGGAAATTTGGGGTTCTGACAATAGCGGCAGACGTAAAAAGGCCTGTAAGATAGACACATTGTAATTCATGCAATACAAAGCATTTAAAAAACTCCTCACCTCCGATGTGGAAGTGAGGAGTATTTATTGCAGTCAAAATAAACCTCCGAGTAAAATGGTAATGCAGTGTCAAACTTCGGTGACCCCCTTTTTAGGGGCTGTGCAAGCCACCGATTTACCGGTGGTCTTGACTGTTATTTGTATTTATCCAGCAGTGCGTGGATCTTCTTTGCGGGATCAATAACCCGCTCAATAGACATATCGTGGTTTAGCGCCGCAATAAAATAAGCTATGTACTTTGAAACATCAACCTCATAAAACCATTCTCTTTCAAGTAATTGGGGAGTGCGGTATGTCAGGTTTGTGCCGAACACACCGTCAAGAACACCTTCTTTGTGAGCCTTGTCAAACGTTTCAAGTCCGTTTGTAAATATTGCGTATGTTGCATATGCGTAAATCTTTCTGGCGTTTCTCTTTTTCAGCTCGTGAGCAATGTCTAAAACCGATTCGCCTGAGGAAATGATATCGTCAGCTATGAATATATCCTTACCGGAAACGTCATTTCCCATATATTCGTGGGCTACTATCGGATTTCTTCCGTTTACTATGATGGAATAGTCACGTCTTTTGTAAAACATTCCCAGGTCTACCTCAAGAATGGATGCGTAATACATATTTCTGTTGATAGCACCCTCGTCTGGCGACACAACCATAAAGTGCTCTTTATCGATGTTGAGGTCGCTCAGATTTCGAAACATTGACTTTAAAACCTGATAAGAGGGTATTACATTGTCAAAGCCCATAAGGGGTATCGCATTCATAACTCTTGGATCGTGAGCGTCAAACGTTAGTATGTTTGAAACTCCCATCGCCTCAAGCTCCTGAAGAGCGACAGCACAGTCAAGCGATTCGCGATAGCTTCTTTTGTGCTGTCTGCCGCCGTACAGAATAGGCATAATTACGTTTATTCTGTGAGCCTTACCGCTTGCCGCCTGAATGATTCTCTTTAAATCCTCAAAGTGATCGTCGGGCGACATGGAATTTATGTTGTCAAAAAGCTTGTACTTACAGCTGTAATTTCCTACATCTATAAGGATAAACAGGTCCTTTCCTCTGACTGTCTGGCGGATTATGCCTTTTCCGTCGCCGGAAGCAAATCTGGGGCAGGAAACGTCTATCATATAGTTGTTTTCACCCAGACCCGATTCCTTTGCCCATTGAGAAAGGTATCCGCTAATTTTTGCACCGAGCTCTTTTGAAGAGTCCATAGCGATTATTCCAAGCGGAGCAACCTGAGTCTGTCTGTCAAACAAGGATGTGTTTTCCATTGTAGTACCTCACTTTTTTATAATTATGTACGACTGTAAAGCATTTTATAAGCGATATGGCAATATATTTCGCAGCATTTTGGCTCATAAGGATCTTGCTGCGTTTTATACATTATATAGCATTCTGCCGTCAATTACAATAGCTTAGGACAAATTATATCCAAGTTTATGATATCATACAGCCAAAATAAAGTCAAGGCTTAAAGCCGCTGTAAAGCGTAATTTATAAGCGTTCTAATTAAACATCGGAAAAAAGAAGTAAAAAAATATTGCTATTTTTGTGAATTCGGTGTATAATAAAATTGGATAATTTTAAACATTTATAAAAGGAGAATTATATGAGCAAGGTTTCTCTTTTTTTTGATTATTTAAAAGGCAAAAAAATTTCTTTTATCGGTGTGGGAGTAAGCCATAACGATCTTATCAGGCTCTTTCTTGATAAAGGGCTTGATGTCTCGGTGTGCGATTTTAAAACGCTGGGTGATGATACGGTAGCTTCAAAGGATAAGTTTCCGGCTGAGCTTTACGATGAATTCTCAAAAAAAGGTGCAAAGTTTTTTCTCGGAAGTGATAATTACATAAATGGCATAATGCAGGCGGATATAGTTTTCCGTACGCCCGGAATGTATTTTAATCACCCGGACATCAGAGCCGCAAGGGAGAAAGGCATTATCGTCACAAGTGAGATGGAGCTTTTTTTCGATCTCTGCCCGTGTAAGATTTACGCCATAACCGGAAGTGACGGTAAAAGCACCACCACTACCCTTGTGAAGGAGTTTTTTGAAAGGGACGGAAAAAGGGTGTTTTTCGGCGGAAATATAGGGAAGCCGCTTCTTAGCCATATTGAGGAGATCGGTGAGGACGATGTGGCGGTTGCTGAACTCTCATCGTTTCAGCTTATCTCCATGCGGGAATCTCCATACGCGGCTGCAATAACAAACATAACGCCCAATCACTTGAATGTTCACAAAACTATGGAGGAGTATATTGACGCCAAGTGCAATATCTTAAGGCATCAGACAGCTTTTTCAAAGGCGGTGCTTAATCTTGATAACGAAAACACCAAGAGCTTAGCTCCGATCGTAAGGGGTAGGCTCAGCTACTTTTCCAGGCACTCTACTCCCGATAACGGAAGTTTTGTTGATAGCGACGGCTGGCTTTGCTATAACGAAAGAGGAAAAATTACTAAGGTAGTTCACCAAAGCGATATAAAAATCCCGGGAACCCACAATGTAGAAAATTTTTTGACTGCCATCGCTCTAACATGGAAAGACGTTTCGCTTGAAAGCATAGCTTCCACAGCAAAGGAGTTCGGAGGTGTAGAGCACAGGATAGAGTTCGTAAGAGAGCTTGACGGAGTCCGTTATTACAACGATTCTATTGCGTCAAGCCCTACAAGAGTTATGGCTGGGCTTAACTCATTTGACAGAAAAATGATAGTAATAATGGGCGGAAGCGACAAGGGTATTTCTTTTGAACCGATGGCGCCGCTTATTCTGGAGAAGGTTAAGCTTCTGATTGTTATGGGACAGACGGCAAAGGCTATAAAAAAGACGGTAGAGAGCGCGGACGGCTTTTTGCAAAGCAAAATTGTTATCAAGGAAGCCAGCGGAATGGAGGAGGCTGTAAGGATCGCAAGAGAATGTTCACAAAGCGGAGATATAGTTTCGCTTTCGCCCGCCTGTGCGAGCTTTGATATGTACAGAATGTTCGAGGAAAGAGGAAATCACTTTAAGAAATTAGTAAACGAGCTTTAAAAAGGATTTTGTTATGGATATAATTAAAACGCTGATAGAGCTTTGTAAGGCGCACGGTGTAAGTGGAGATGAACATAACGCAGGAAATGCGGCAAAAAAGCTTCTTTGTGAGTATATGGATGATGTGACGGTTGATAGCTTTGGCAATGTTTACGGAGAGACAAAGTTCGGCGGAGAAAAGAAAATACTTCTTGACGCGCATATAGACCAGATAGGTTTTATCATAAACTATGTGACCGAGGACGGCTTTTTAAAGTTTTCTTCCGTGGGCGGAATTGACCACAGACTTCTGCCTGCGCAGGAGGTTATTGTTCTTGCGCCGAGCGGAGATATAAGAGGTGTGATAACATCAATACCGCCGCATCTTTCTGCTGACAGCAATAAGGCGCCCGCCATTGATGAGCTTTATATAGATGTGGGATATGACTCAGAACAAGCAAAAAGTAAAATCCCGTTGGGTACAAGAGCGGTTTTCTGTACCGAGCCGACCGAGCTTCTGGGCGGCAGGATTGCATCTGCCGCAGTGGACGACAGGGCGGGCATAGTAACCATTTTGCGCGCGCTTGAGCTTGTAGGAAAGGAAAGCAAATACGACATTTCTGTTGCTTTTTCATGTATGGAAGAAACTGGTGAAAGCGGAGCAAAAATTACATCGTATAATGCCGACTGTGACCTTGCCATAGCAGTTGACGTTTCCTTTGCAAACGCAAAGGGAGAGGATAAAAACAAGTGCGGCGACATGGAAAAAGGCGCTATGATAGGTATTTCACCAACTCTGTCAAGAGATTTATCGGGTGCTTTGATAAAAGTTGCTGATAAAAACAAGCTGCCGTATCAGACGGAGGTTATGAGTGATGTGACGGGAACCGATGCCGATGCTATCGGCGTATCGCGCGGCGGAGTTATGACTGCCACCGTGTCTGTTCCCATAAAATATATGCACACGCCTGTTGAGGTCGTATCGGTTTTGGATATAGAAAACTCTGCAAGGCTGATTGCTGAGTTTTTAAGGGAGGGTACGATATGACTGAGCTTTTAAAAGAATTATGCCTCCTTGACGGAATTTCAGGCGACGAGGGCAGAGTAAGAGGATATATAATAGATGAAATCAAGGATTTTTGTGAATACTCAGTTGACAATCTCGGAAACATAATCGCCTTTAAAAAAGGCAAAAAAACTCCCCCCAAAAGGCTCATGGTGACCGCGCATATGGACGAGGTAGGGCTTATTGTTACCGGCATAAACGACGACGGAAGCCTTAACGTGAGCGCGGTGGGAGGAATTGAGCCTGCGGCGATACTCGGGGAAAAAGTGCGTGTGGGGGATAAACGCATAAGCGGAGTAGTCGGCTCTGCCGCGGTTCACAATATTTCAAAGGAGGAACGGGAAAAATCGCCTGAGTTAAGCGCTTTAAGTGTAGATATCGGAGCGGCTGATAAAAGTCGGGCTTGTGAATATGTAAAGCCCGGTGACAGCATAGCATTTGATTCGGATTTTGTTAAGCTTGGCGAGAATAAAGTCAAAGCCAAAGCAATTGATGACCGTTTTGGCTGCGCCGTGATGATAAAGCTTATACAGTCGGAAATTGAGTATGATACCTATTTTGCGTTTTTGGTGCAGGAGGAAGTAGGTTTAAGAGGTGCAAAAGCAGCGTCCTACAGTATAAATCCCGATGTTGCGGTGGTAATTGAGGCGACAACCGCCTCTGACATTCCCGGTGCTGAGGGAGATAAAAAAGTTTGTATTCAGGGAAATGGTCCGGTAGTTTCTTTTATGGACAGAACCACTATTTATTCAAAAGAGCTTTATAAGCTGGCGTTTGATATTGCAAATGAAAAAGCAATACCCTGTCAGACCAAAACGATGATTGCCGGTGGAAATGACGCGGGAGCTATCCACACCGCAAGAGGCGGGGTAAAAACCATAGCGGTTTCTCTTCCGTGCAGGTATATTCACTCGCCGTCGTCAGTTGCGGATATGCGAGATATTAAAGGCTCTTTTGAGCTAATAAGACAACTTGTTCAAAGGATTTAGGACTTAATGATAACTCAGACAAAGAACATACAAAAAGAGCTTTTGGCAGAACTTGAAGCGAGTCATTATTCAAGAAGGATCCGCTCTCATTTTATTGCATACGGAACAGAATATCCATTTTGCAGATTTTTTTTGATCAAAGATAATGATGAGAAAAAGGGCATTATATCGCTGTTTAATTCGTCTATGGTAGCAGAGGCTTTCAGCGGTAAGACGTTTTCAAAACAGGATATTTTAGAGCTTTCGATATTTGTGAATATGACAAAGCCGTTTACAGTTGAGATTGATTTGAAATATGCATATAAGCTTTATGAGCTTGTGAAAAATGACTACAGGGATTTTAAAAGAGTGGAGTTTGAGTTCAGATGCTCTTCCCAGATTCCCGATATCAGGGTAAACGAAACGCCAAGGCTTGACGATGTTTATGAGATATTACAGACAAGCTTTCCGATAATAAAACATACGAAGGACTTATGGATAACTGATACCTCCCACAGAATAAGAAGGGGACTTTCACAAAGCTTTTCGCTCGGAAACTTTACAAGCGCCACAATACAGTACATTATCGACGATATTGCATTTGTGGGTCACGTTGCGACTATTCCCTCCGAGCGTGGAAAGCATCACGCAAGGGAGCTTTTGTACTGGATAGGCGAAAAGCTTAATGCGGACGGTTTTAAGGTTCGTCTGTATGCAAGAAGCTACAACGTAAGCTACTATACGGAAATAGGATTTGAACCGGTAAACGACGATATAGTGCTTGAAACGAGAAATTTTGAGGAGAATTTGTAAATGCGCAAAGTTTATTTTGATATAGAAAGCAAAATAAGAGAGCTTGCAGATATCGCTGAATATAATTTAAAAGAGCAGTTTGAAACTATTGAAAAAACAGCACAAATAAACGGAGAAAAAGTCCTTTATTCGTTTATAAAAAACAAAGTCAGTGAGTCCTGCCTGAAGGGGACAAACGGATACGGCTATGGAGACTTGGGAAGAGATACCGCAGACAGGGTTTTTGCCGACGCTTTCGGCGCAGAGGACGCAATAGTAAGACACAATTTCGTGAACGGTACCCATGCTCTTTCTACCGCACTTTTCGGCGTATTGCGCCCGTCTGACACTTTGCTTTGCGTCACTGGTGCGCCATATGACACACTTGAGGGCGTTATCGGAATAGACGGTAAAAGCGGCAGGGGCTCGCTTAAGGATTTCGGAGTGAAGTACGCACAGATCGATCTGATTTCAGACTCAATACCCGATTATGAGAAAATCAAAGACGCCGCTAAAACGGCAAAGGTGCTTTACATTCAGCGTTCAAGAGGGTATTCTTTAAGGCCGTCTTTAAACATAGAAACTATTCAAAAGATAATAAAAACAGCAAAGAGTGCAAACAGCGGTATTATCATTATGGTTGACAACTGCTATGGCGAGTTTGCTGAGGAAAGAGAGCCCACAGATGTTGGCGCGGATATAATAGTCGGATCGCTTATTAAAAACCCGGGCGGCGGAATAGCGCAGACGGGTGGATACATAGCGGGGCGGGCAGATCTTATAGAGATGTGCGCGGACAGACTTATCTGTGTCGGAATGGGAAAAGAGGTAGGTTGTTCTCTAAATATGACAAGAGAGATTTTGCTAGGCTTTTTTCTTGCTCCTCAGACCGTGTGCGAGGCGATAAAAACCTCTGTGTTTGCCTGTCGCTTTTTTGAAAGTCTCGGCTTTGAAACGCTTCCTAAAAGTGATGAAAGGAGAACTGATATAATTGCATCTGTTCTCTTGAAAAACGAAGAGAATCTCACGGCGTTTTGTCAGGGGATTCAGAAGGGTTCTCCTGTTGACAGCTTTGCCGTCCCCGAGGCGTGGGATATGCCGGGGTATTCAAGCAAGGTAATAATGGCGGCAGGTGCTTTTACAATGGGAGCGTCTATTGAGCTGTCGGCTGACGCACCTGTAAGAGAGCCTTATGCCGTGTGGCTTCAGGGAGGTATTACTTACCCCACCGGAAAGCTTGGTGTAATGCTTGCGGCACAGGAGATGAAAAACAAAGGCTTGATCTTGGTTTAATCATAATTATATCGGAGGAGATGTAATATGTCAGAGGTATTTACGGTACCGCTTAAAAATATTGTCGATGAGCTTGAGCTGGAGATTATATATACTCCAAAGGATACTTCGCAGATTTTAATAGACGATAACGATGTAAACAGACCCGGACTTCAGCTTACGGGATTTTATGAATACTTTAATTCCGGAAGGATACAGGTGTGCGGAAATATGGAGTTTGCTTATCTCGATTCAATCGGAAGCGCGCTCAGATTTCAAAAGATTTCAAAGCTTTTTGAGACAAGGATTCCCGCGCTTGTAATTGCAAGAGGACACGAAATTTTTCCCGAATTGCTGGCGTGTGCAAAGGATTACGGCGTTGCGCTTTTGAGAACCAACGACAGCACTACGGAATTTGTTGCAAGTTTGATAGCGTATCTTAATTTGCAGCTTGGTCCTCGGATTACCCGCCACGGAGTTTTGATAGAGGTATACGGTGAGGGCATTCTTATTATCGGTGAGTCGGGAGTAGGTAAAAGCGAAACTGCAATTGAGCTTGTAAAGAGAGGTCACAGGCTTGTTGCCGATGATGCGGTAGAGATAAGAAAGGTGTCAAAAAAGAGTCTTGTCGGTTCGTCACCCGATAATATACGACATTTTCTTGAGCTTAGAGGCATAGGAATTATTAACGCAAGGCGCCTTTTTGGAATGGGAGCCGTAAAGGTTACGGAAAAAATCGACCTAGTTATCGAGCTTGAAACGTGGGATCCCACAAAGGTTTACGACAGAATGGGAGTAGACAGCGAATACACGAACATTCTGGGCCTCCAGGTGCCGTCTTTGACTATACCGGTAAAGCCCGGAAGAAATCTGGCCATTATAATTGAGGTTGCCGCTATGAACAACCGACAGAAAAAAATGGGCTATAACGCAGCGCAGGAGCTGCTTGACAATCTGGGGCTTCAGATGGACGCAAAAAGCACTGTGAAAAACTGGGACGCTTTTTAATAAATAACATAATTAAATAAACTTGGAGAAAAATTAAAAATGAAAATAATCGCAGACCTGCATACACATACGCTTGCTTCTTCTCACGCGTATTCAACGATAACGGAAAACTGTGAGATTGCGCGTGACAGACAGCTTAAAGTAATTGCGCTTACCGATCACGCTCCGCTTATGCCGGACGCTCCTCACGAATGGCACGCAGCTAATCAGTACGTTCTGCCGCAGACCATCCGGGGAGTTTGCGTACTTAAAGGAATTGAGGCAGACATTGTAAATACAGACGGAGATCTTGACATTCCCGATTATGTAATCGGAAAACTTCAGTGGATCGTCGCTTCGTTTCACGAACCGTTATTTCCTCCTTTGAGTGCAGACGATCATCTTGCAGCTATTGAAAACGTGTGCAAAAACTCTCTGGTTGATGTTTTTGGGCATCTTACCGCATCGGGATATCCGTTTGATTACTCGGAAGCAGCCAAGCTTTTTACAAAATACGATAAGATCGTTGAGCTCAATGAGGCTTCGATCAGATCCGGAGCAACCAAGAAGATAAATGCTGTCAGACTGTTTGAGGCTTGCAAGAAAGAAGGCGTTAAGATAGCTGTGGACTCGGACGCTCATTACTGTGAGAGAATAGGGGATTTCAGCGCTGTTTGTGAAATTTTAAACGAAGTTAAATACCCGGAGGAGCTTATAATAAGCACAGATTTTGATTACATTATAAACAGGGTGAACCAGAATCACCCTAGCGCACCTAAAATAGAAATGACGGCCATGAGAGGTTAATATTATGGAGAAGCTTCAAAATATTGCTGCGCTTGCAAAGCTGCTTTGTCAGGATGTAAAATTCAGCGAGCCGCTTTGTAATTATACTACATTTAAAATCGGCGGCAACGCAAAGATGCTTATCGAAATAAGCGACAGCAGAGCCTTGTGTGAGCTTGTTAAGGCAGCACAAGAAAACGAAGTTAAATATATGATATTGGGAAAAGGCTCGAATTTGCTGTTTGACGACCTGGGCTTTAACGGTGTAATCTTTCATCTGGGAAGCTTGTTTTCAAAGGTCACTGTTTCTGAGAATACAATAACGGCTCAGGCGGGTGCGTCGCTAATAAGCGTTTGCAGAGCGGCGCTTGACAGCTCGCTTTCAGGGCTTGAATTTGCATACGGTATTCCAGGCAGCGTAGGCGGCGCGGTTTACATGAACGCCGGCGCCTACGGCAGTGAGATAAAGGATGTTTTGGTCTCATGCAAGGTTCTTGCCGGCGACGGCAGTATAAATACAATTTACAAAAACGATATGGATATGTCCTATCGGCACAGTATATTTCAAAGCGGAAGAGATGTGATACTGTCTGCTGAGTTTGTACTTGATGACACTAGAAGTAAAGATGAGATAGGCGCAAAAATGAACGAACTAATGGGAAGGAGAAAAGAGAAACAGCCTCTGGAGTATCCAAATGCTGGCTCTACCTTTAAAAGACCTGAGGGATTTTATGCAGGAAAGCTTATTGAAGAAAGCGGTTTGAAAGGATTTACAGTAGGTAAAGCGCAGGTATCTAAAAAGCACAGCGGCTTTGTGATAAACCTTGGCGGAGCTACCTTTAAGGATGTAACGCAGCTTATATCCGAGGTGCAAAAAAAGGTAAAGGCTGACAGCGGTCAGTTATTGGAGTGCGAGGTTTTGATAAAACGCTTTGACGACTGATATAGTAATGAAGGGAAGAAATATGGAATTTATCATTCTAACAGGAGTTTCAGGTTCCGGAAAATCAACTGCCGTAAATGCTCTTGAGGATCTTGGCTTTTACTGCATTGATAATATGCCGCCTGAGCTTATTACAAAATTTGCGTCACTTTGCGCGTCGAGCGACAGAAATCTCGACCGCGTTGCTTTTGTGGCGGACGTTCGATCGGGAAGCTTTTTCAAGGAGCTTTACGTAACGATCAACGATCTGAAAAAAAGCGGAGAAAAGGTAAAGGTTTTATTCCTTGACGCTGATGATTCGGTGATCGAAACAAGATATAAGGAGACAAGAAGAAAGCATCCTCTCTTAAATCTTGCAAAGGGAGATATAGCTTATTCTATATCGCTTGAAAGGGATATGCTTGCAAACGTTAAGGGGATATCCGATTATTTTATTGATTCTTCCTTTATGAGCGCCGCTCAGCTCAAGGAAAAGGTAAGGTCGCTTTTTTTGGAAAACGTAGAAGAGTATATTCAGATAGACATCTGTTCGTTCGGATTTAAATACGGGCCTATGAGAGAGGCGGATCTGGTATTCGACGTAAGGTGCCTGCCGAACCCCTACTATATAGATTCGCTTCGTAAAAAGACAGGTCTTTCAAAAGAGGTGTCTGACTACGTAATGCAATTTGAAGAGGCAAAGACGCTTGAAAGCAAGATTTACGATATGATAGACTTTCTGATACCTCTTTATGTAAAAGAAGGAAAAAGCCAGCTTATTATTGCTTTCGGCTGTACAGGCGGAAAGCACAGAAGCGTTACCTTTGCAGAAAAGCTTGCAAAGCATTTGAGCGGTCTGTACTCTAAGGTAAGGGTGAATCACAGGGATATTGATAAGTATACAAGGTAGTTAGGGTAAGCAGATTTAACGGAAGGTTACTATGACATCTTTTTCTCAGACAGTAAAATATCAGATCATAGAGGATATTAAATCAAGAAATAAAATAAGGGCAGTGCTTTTTGGCATACTTTCAGTATGTAAGGAGCTTTCGGCAGACAAGCTTATGTTTGCAACCGAAAACGAAGATACGGCGGATTTCTTATATTCAAAACTCAAATCTTTATGTAAGGTGTCTGATATTCATTTAAGTGTATCCGCAAGAAGAAAGCACAGCACATATAATGTATCCGTAAACGGCAGTAATGAGATTGAGAAGATAAGAAGTTTTACCGGAGGAATTGGCAGGAACAATTTAAAAGACCTGCACGGAAACGACTGTGCAAGCGTTGTTGCCGGAGTTTTTCTTGCCGCGGGGAGTGTAACGGATCCCAACAAGGAATACCATATGGAGTTCGTTTTGCCGAGCATAGAACTATGCAACGACCTCGGACTGATGTTTATAGAAAACTTCGGAATACTCGCGAAGCACGTGAGCCGCAAGAACTCAGAGATAGTATATTTGAAAGAAAGCGAAAACATAGAGGATATGCTAACACTTATGGGAGCTTCAAAGTCCACTCTTGAAATGATGAACATCAAGATTTTGAAGAACGTCAGAAACAAGGTGAACAGGGTTATGAACTGTGAAAACGCTAACATTGAAAGAACCGTTAAGGCCAGCGAGAAGCAGATAGAGGACATTGAGCTTATAGAAAAGACCGTAGGGCTCAGTACTCTTTCAGACGACCTTTTTGAAACGGCAAGGCTCAGATATGAAAATCCTGAGCTTACACTTAAGGAGCTGGGGGAGCTTTTTAAGCCCAGAATAACCAAATCCGGAGTTAACCACAGACTTGAGAAAATCAAGGCGGTGGCAGATAGTATAAGGAATAACGGAGGAACAGAAAAATGATGATTTTTATTATGCTTGTAGGCATCGTGCTTGTTGCGTCTGGCGTTTTGATTGTTGTAAAGACGAAATCGGACGTGACGTATAATACCCGCACGAGAGGCAAAAACACGGAGCGCTCGGAGGAGACAGGAACAACGTTTGCGGCTATGGGCGCAATAATGGTTCTGGCTTCAATAGTTAAAATGGCAGGTGCAATCACAACCGCGCCGTTTGTCATAATAATGATTTTAGACATAGCGTTTCTCGTGGGGCTTTTGTATCTTATAAATAAAAAGCATACGGCATAGCATACATAAATCTTTATGAAAGGCGGTGAGCTGTTGTGGTTGATTTTGTCCATCTTCACGTTCACAGTGAATATTCTCTTCTGGACGGAGCATGTAGAATCAAAGACCTGGTAAAGCGTGCAAAAGAGCTTGGGCAGACTGCAATCGCGGTAACCGATCATGGAAATATGTACGCCGCCGTTGAGTTTTATAACGAATGTAAGTCAAACGGGATAAAACCGATAATCGGTTGTGAGGTTTATGTTGCAAACCGCACAAGATTTGATAAGGTAAACAGAATAGACAAAAGCTATCATCTTGTTCTGCTGTGCAAAAATATGACGGGATATAAAAACCTGATAAAGCTTGTGTCCATCGGCTATACAGAGGGGTTTTATTCCCGACCGAGAGTTGATATCGAGTGCCTTGAAAAGTATCACGAGGGGCTTATATGTCTCTCTGCCTGTCTGGCGGGTGAGGTAAACCAGAAGCTTATAAATAACGATTTTGACTCGGCGGTTGAAACAGCGCTGTTGTACCGTGATATTTTCGGTAAGGATAATTATTATATTGAAGTTCAGAATCAGATGTTTCCGGAGGAGGAAAGAATAATTCCGCTTCAGTATGAGCTTTCGGCGCGCACGGGGATCCCTTTGGTTGCAACTAACGACGCTCACTATATTTACAAGGAGGATTCAAAGGCGCAGAGGATCTTAATGTGCGTTGCTACCAACACGACGGTGAACGATCCTAAGTCTATGGAGTTTCCGACTGATGAGTTTTACATTAAATCAGGAGAGGAAATGGCAAAGCTCTTTCCCGCACATCCTGAGGCTATCTCAAATACTGTAAAGATAGCTGATCTGTGCAGTGTTGAGTTTGAATTCGGAGTTACCAAGCTTCCGTACGTAAAATTTGAGGGAGTTGATGACAACACTGAGTTTTTTATTAAAATGTGCCGGGAAGGATTAACAAAAAAATATAAAAATCCTACTGACGAGGCAAAAAAACGGCTCGAGTATGAAATATCTGTCATTAAGCAGATGGGATATGTTGATTACTACCTTATTGTGTGGGATTTTATAAACTATGCTAAGACAAATTCTATTCCCGTAGGGCCCGGAAGAGGCTCCGGTGCGGGGAGCTTATGCGCCTACTGCATCGGAATAACCGATGTTGACCCATTGCGGTACAATCTTCTGTTCGAGCGGTTTTTAAATCCCGAAAGAGTCAGTATGCCGGACTTTGACATCGACTTTTGCATAGAGGGCAGACAGCGTGTTATAGACTATGTTTGCAGGAGATACGGTTCTGACCACGTCGCTCAGATAATTACGTTCGGAACGCTTGCGGCGCGTGCTGCGATAAGGGACGTTGCAAGGGCTATGGCTTTGCCGTATCAGCTTGCGGACAAGGTGGCAAAGCTTGTTCCGAGAGAGCTTAACATTACGCTGTCGTCGGCGCTGATAAAGTCTCCCGACTTAAAGGAGCTTTATGACAGTGACAGCCGCATAAAGGAGCTTATCGACACGGCGATGAAGGTAGAAGGTATGCCGAGAAACTCGTCAACTCACGCAGCGGGTGTGGTAATCACAAAAGATCCCGTTGTAAGCTATGTTCCTCTTCAGAGCAGCGACGGCCAGATAGTTACTCAATACACTATGGGTACTTTAGAGAAGCTTGGGCTTTTAAAGTTTGATTTTCTGGGACTGAGGAATCTGACCGTAATAAACAACTGCCAGAAGCTTATTAACGAGTTTGATCCCGGTTTTGATATACAAAATATCCCTTACGATGATAAGGAAGTATACGAAATGTTTTGCGAAGGCAAGACAGAGGGCGTTTTTCAGTTTGAAAGCGCGGGAATGACCTCTACGATTGTGCGTCTGAGACCCACCTGTCTTGAGGACCTGATTGCTGTTATTTCTCTTTACCGTCCGGGGCCTATGGATTCTATACCTACTTATATCCGCAACAGACATAACCCTGAAGGAATTACTTACAAAACCCCGCTTCTAAAGGATATTTTAGACGTAACCTACGGCTGTATAGTTTATCAGGAGCAGGTTATGCAGATATTCAGGGTGCTTGCGGGATATTCCTACGGCAGAGCGGACATTGTAAGACGTGCAATGGCAAAGAAAAAGCACGATGTTCTGGCAGCGGAGCGTAAGGCATTTATATATGGTGAGAAAAATCCGGACGGCAGTATAAACTGCATCGGCTGTGTGAATAACGGAGTCGATGAGAAAACAGCCAATGAGATATTTGACGAGATGAGTTCCTTTGCCTCCTATGCTTTTAACAAATCGCACGCGGCGGCATATGCTACAGTTTCGTATCAGACGGCTTATCTTAAGTGCCATTACTTTAAGGAATACATGGCGTCGCTGATGACGAGCGTTCTGGGCGAGGGCTCAAACAAAATGTTTGAGTATATTAAGACCTGTGATCAGCAGGGAGTGTCTCTTTTGCCTATCGACATAAACGAAAGCGAAGAGGGCTTTGCCGTCTCGGGAAATTCGATAAGATACGCTCTTTTGGCGATAAAAAGTCTTGGCAGAGGAGTTATTCAGAGCATTATTGCTCAGAGAAATCTCAGTGGAAGGTTTACATCTTTGCAGGATTTTCTCGAAAGAATGAGCGATAATATAAATACAAGAGTGGTTGAAGCTCTGATAAAGAGCGGAGCGCTTGATTCGTTTGAGAATAACAGGCGTGAAATGATGAGCGCCTTTGAGCAGCTGATGAAGAGCATCGCTGAGAACAAGCGAAGAAATATAGACGGACAGATAGACTTTTTTTCCGATATACAGACAAGCGGCGGAATGGAAATGAAAATACCACCCTTGCCGGAATTTCCTATGTCAGAGCTTTTGGCATATGAAAAGCAAACGGTGGGAACGTATATTTCTGGGCATCCTATAAGAGCATATAATGATGTAAAAAGGCTTTTCGGCGCACCGGATTTTGCTGATATATTAAGCTCCTTTGAAGAGGCTGACGGACGTTTTAGCGACAGCGGAATGCTTAGCGTTTTTGCTATGATAGAATCAAGAAAGCTGTTTTTGACGAAGCAGGGAACAAATATGAGCTTTGTTACCGTGTCTGACGCATCGGGAGAGATGGAAATGCTTGTTTTTCCTAATCTTTTTTCAGAAAAAAAACAGCTTATTTTTGAGGGTTCTATTGTGTTTGCAAAGTGCAGGATAAGCGTTAAGGACGACGAAGAGCCAAAGCTTATTGCAGAGGAACTGAAGGCGGCTGACGACGCTGTCAGCTCTGCTGCTTTGTGGATAAAGCTGTCTGGCTTTGATGAGAATAAGCTTAAGAGATGTGTTGAGCTTATAAAAGAACACGAGGGAAAAACAAAGGTAATTTTTTATTTTGAAGATACAAAAAAGCGTTTTGCCCCAAAGCACATCTTTGGAACAAGCATATGTAAAGAACTTATTAGCAGCCTTGAGCAGACCTGCGGAAAGGGAAATTTAAAGCTATCGTAGGAGAAACAAAATGACTGAACGAAAATATGGGATTTTAAGATCTACGGTGACTATTCACATTTGTGCGATTTTAAAAGCGGTGAGGATTTTCTTGTTGCAATGGCACTTCTGCCCTAGGATATAGACGAGGTCAAACAGTGCTGTACAATAATTATCCTACACTTAAATAGATTGATAAAAGGAGTTGTTAATTTTGTCAATAGACGTGACGAGAGAAGAAATAAATAAAGGAGCCGGGCTTACAACGATTATTGATGGCAAGTTTAAGTCAAACTCTGCCGTTATAAGGTTTATAACACCTTTGTCTGAGAACAATGCGGCGGCAAACTCGCTTGCGGCTCAGCTTTTGATCTTATCTCATAATAAATACGGCGGTTTGACGGCAATGACCGATTTCACCAACAAGTTATACGGGGCTTCAATTGGCGCATCGACATTTAAGGTCGGCGATAATCAGGTAGTAGCTTTTACGGCGTCGGCCATAAGAAACGAATATGCGCTTGAGGGCGAACAGCTTTTTGAGGAAATAATAAAGGTCTTATTGGAGTGCATTTTTGAGCCGGCTGAATTTGACGACAAGTATTTTGAACTGAAAAAGGCAGAGCTTTTGAGCGCAATAGACAGCGAGGTCAACGAAAAAAGAACCTTTGCAATAATAAACGCTACCAAAGTGGCGTTTGTAAACGAGCCGTATTCAATTCCTGCTTACGGCACGAGGGCTTCCGCCGAGGCACTCACCAAGGAGGAGGTTTATAAAGCTTACAAAAGGCTTATTAAAACCGCCGTTGTTGAGGCTTCATTGGTCGGAGCAGGCAGCTTTGAAAAAGCGACTGACTTAATAAAGCAGAGACTTTTAAGCAGAAAGTTCGATGTCGGCAGCTATCCGTTTGTTAATTACAGCCCTGCAAAGATCGCGGTCGTAAACGCTGAGGACAGATTTGACATGAATCAGCTCAAGATGGTAATGGTGTTCAAAACCTCATACAGAAACGATGCCGTAAACGGCCTTTTCTCCGCTCTTTTTGGAGGAACTCCTTTCTCAAAGCTTTTTATGAACGTAAGGGAAAAACTAAGCCTCTGCTATTACTGCGCGTCTCGGGTAATATATGAAAAGGGTGCGGTGATGATAGACAGCGGAATCGATCCTGAAAATATTGAAGCTGCAAAGGCGGAGATACTCAATCAGCTTGAAGAGATCAAAAAAGGTAACTTCACAGATGAGGAGCTTTACAATACAAAGCTTGCGCTTAAGGGAAGCTTTGTATCCGTATATGATTCTCCGGGGGATCTAGCGGCGTGGTACTTTACCCGATATGCAAGGGGAAGGGTAAATCAGTCTCCGGACGATGCTCAAAAGGAAATGTTTGACGTTGGCAGAGATGAGATAATCGAGGCTGCAAAGAGTCTTACGCTTGATACGGTTTATACTCTCAAGAATAACGGAGGTGACGAGTAATGCAGGCAGAAGTGATAACTAACAAAATCACAAATGACAGCTATAAGAAATTTCATCATCCGTCGGGACTGGACGTTCTTGTGTGGGAGATGCCGGGATTTTCTACTACCTCAGCGCTTTTTGCGACAAAGTATGGCTCAATAAACACCCGATTCAAAACTGCGGCGGATGAGGATTTTGTAGATGTTCCAGACGGCATAGCTCATTTTCTGGAGCACAAGCTGTTTGAAAATGAGGATTGCGACGCTTTTGAGCTTTATGCAAAAACCGGCGCGAGCGCAAACGCATACACCACATTTGACCACACGGCGTATCTATTCGACTGTTCGGAGAACTATGTTGAATCGCTTAAAATACTGCTGGAATTTGTGCAAAAGCCGTACTTTACTAAGGCGACTGTTGATAAGGAGCAGGGGATAATCGGACAGGAGATAAAAATGTGCGAGGATTCTCCGCAAAGGCAGGTGCTGTTTAATCTTTTAAAGTGCCTTTATACAAAGCACCCTGTCAGGATCGACATTGCAGGAACAGTGGAGTCTATTGCAAAAATTGATGCAGAGCTTTTATACAGGTGCTACCGGACGTTTTACAATCTTCACAATATGGTTCTGGTTATTGCGGGGAACTGCAATGCAGAAGAGGTTATGGCGGTTTGCGATGAAAAGCTTATCCCATGCGAGAATATAGGTCTTGAAACTGCGTTTCCGGAAGAGCCTATGGAGCTTAGTCAGAAATATATTGAAGAGATCATGCCGGTCGGTACGACCTTATTCAATATCGGCTTTAAGGTTTCAAGTCCTGGTAAGGAGGACATTGTAAAAGCAGAGCTTGAGTCCTCGATTTTATTGCAGCTTATAATGGGAAGCGGATCACCTCTTTATAAGGAGCTTTTTGATGAGGGGCTTATAAACTCGCAGTTTTCGTCAGAGGTGTTTTTCGGAGACGGATTTTTTGCCAATATTGTCGGAGGAGAGTCTAAGGATCCTGAAAGGGTACAGAAAAAAATCTACGCTGAGATCGAAAGATACAAAAAAGAGGGCTTTGACGAGGAAAAATTTAAGATCATTAAAAACAATATGTATGGGCTTATGATAAAAAATTTTGAAAACGTAGAGTCCTGCGCAAACGGAATGCTTGCCGCATATATTGCGGGGGACCTTTCGGCGTATGCACCGATTGAGGAGCTTGCCAAAATTACGGTTGAAGACATCAAAAAAGATATAGGCACTTTGTTTAATTCAGAATACTCTGCGCTGTCGGTTGTAAAAGCGTAGCAGAGGATATGTGACAGAAAGGACGGGTTTAAAAAATGACACAGATTCTTGCAAATATGCACGTAAGCTTTCCGAACTTCGGAAGCTCGGACAATATTTTTAAAACGGGGTTTGATATAGATAACGTTCTGTTTAGAATTCCGGGACTTGATTTTAACATTTACTGGTACGGTTTTCTGATTGCGCTCGGAATTTTGATAGCTATGATTTTCGGACTTAAAAAATCACCGAAGTTTGGCCTTAATCCCGACAGGGTTACCGATGCGGTCATAGGCGGTCTGATAGGTGCGGTCATAGGCGCAAGGGCATATTACGTTGCGTTCAGCTTCAGAGATTATATTGTGGACGGCAAAGTATCGTGGATAGATATTATAAGCGTTCGCGACGGAGGTCTTGCAATTTACGGAGGAATTATCGGAGCTATCATAGTGGGCGGAATAGTCGCAAAGATAAGAAAGTGCCGGCTGACTGCGCTTTTGGACGTTGCGGCTCCCTGCTTTTTGATAGGTCAGTGCATAGGCAGATGGGGAAATTTCTTCAATCAGGAGGCGTTCGGAGATAACACAAGCCTTCCGTGGGGAATGTACTCGAACCAGACCTACTCGTATATTGCAGAGCATTACACCGACGGTTCGGTTGACCCGATGCTGCCCGTTCATCCGTGCTTTTTGTATGAATCATTGTGGTGCCTTTTAGGATTTGTTCTTTTAAATCTTCTTGCTAAAAGAAGAAAGTTTGACGGCGAACTGTTTTTGATTTATATCGGCTGGTACGGCCTTGGAAGATTCTTTATAGAGGGACTCAGAACAGACAGCTTGTATCTGTTTAATATCAGGGTTTCCCAGCTTGTCGCGGGAACCTGTGTGCTTGTTTCAATAGTCCTTATCATAATTTTCAGAAGTATTGCAAAGCGAAACGAGACGGTGCTTTATGTGAACACGCCGGAATCGGTGAAGTCGCTTGCCGGATATACAGCAAAGGTCAAGGCAAAGGCGGAAAAGAAAGAGCTTTTAAAAAAGCTTAATAAGGCAAAGGATACCGGAGAAGGAATTTCTGACCTTAAAAAGGAATACGAGGAAAAGTTCGGTGACAGAAAAAAGACGGAAGACTACATTGACGGAATGGCCAAGCTTATCGCTGAAAAGGCAGACTCTGAGGCTAATAAGCTTGAAAAACAAAAGGACGAGGAAATCAAAGAGGACAGAAACAGTATTCTTGCTGACGGCGAAGAAGAGCCGGAAGAAAATATCGTAACAGATAACCAGGACAAAACACAAGCATCGGAGGAAGAGTAAATGGGACAGATAATTGACGGAAAGATGATATCAAAAAGCGTTAAGGATAAAGTCAGAGAGCAAACTGAAAAGCTCAAGGAGCAGGGAATTGTTCCGGGACTTGCAGTTATAATTGTAGGAGAAAATCCCGCTTCACAGATTTATGTACGGAACAAACAGCTTGCATGTGAGGAAGTTGGCTTTGAGTCGTATAAATATGCACTGCCTGAGAGCACAACTCAAGCGAAACTGTTAGAGCTTATCAAAAAGCTTAACGCTGATGAGCGTGTAAACGGAATATTGTGCCAGCTGCCATTGCCTGAGCATATTGACGAAAGCACGGTGATAAATAATATTTCCCCCAAAAAGGACGTGGACGCCTTTCATCCCGTAAACGTAGGAAAGATAATGATAGGAGATTATTCGTTCCTGCCGTGCACCCCTGCGGGCGTTATGGAGCTTATAGCCTCAACCGGCACTGAAATTTCCGGAAAGGAGTGCGTGGTTGTCGGTAGGAGCAATATCGTCGGAAAGCCTATGGCAATGCTTTTGCTTCATAAAAGCGGAACGGTGACAGTGTGTCACTCAAAGACTGTCGATTTAAAAGCGCAGTGCAAAAGAGCGGACATTCTTGTGGCGGCGGTCGGAGTTAAAAAGCTTATAAAGGGCGATATGGTAAAGCAAGGCGCCGTTTTGATAGATGTCGGAATGAACAGGGATGAAAACGGCAAGCTTTGCGGAGATATAGATTTTGAATCCTGCAAGGACAAAGCGTCTTATATCACGCCTGTTCCGGGAGGAGTAGGGCCAATGACGATCGCCATGCTTATGAAGAATACGCTTACTGCGGCAATTGAACAAAACAAAGAGAAATTAAATGTTAACAATTTGTAAACTCTATTTACAAATAAAAGGTATTGTGATAGAATTTATAAGGTTGTGATTAACCAAAGTATTCCTTTTCTCGGTTTCGGGCGATCGCCATTATTTGGAAGTATCAAAGCCCGCTACTGTGATAACGGAAAATTTAAGAAAAGAGGTACATTTAAATGCTTAGAAAAGAAGAAAAGACCGCAATTATTGAGGCTAACAGAAAACACGACACAGATACGGGTTCGCCAGAGGTTCAGATCGCAATTTTGACCAAGAGGATCAACGACCTCACCGAGCATCTTAAGGTCCACAAGAAGGATCACCACTCTAGAAGAGGGCTTCTTAAAATGGTAGGTAAAAGAAGAAATCTTCTTAACTATCTTATCAAGACTGATATTGAGAGATACAGAGCTGTTATTGAAAAGCTCGGGATCCGTAAGTAATTTTGTCATTCTTAAGGCAGCAGCAACCTCGTTTGCTGTCTGCCTTTTGGCGTATATTAAGCGGGTGTGATTAGCATTAAACAGAGGGCTTAATTTTCTGAGTCTTGTGTTTATTGCTAAAGCTCCTGCTTAAAATAAAGTAAAGGAGTAAAAAGTATGTTTGAAAATTACAAGGTGTTTGAAACTACATACGCCGGCAGACCTATTAAGGTAGAAACAGGTAAGACCTGTGAGCTTTCTAACGGTTCATGTTGGGTGCGTTACGGCGAGACTGTAGTTATGGCAAACGTAACGGCTTCTGCGAAGCCGAGAGACGGGGTAGACTTTTTTCCGCTGTCTGTTGACTATGAGGAAAGACTTTATTCGGTAGGAAAAATCCCCGGCTCGTTTATGAAAAGGGAGGGAAAGCCGTCTGAAAAGGCGATTCTTACTTCCAGAGTAGTTGACAGACCTATAAGGCCGCTTTTCCCTAAGGATATGAGAAACGATGTTTCGGTTGTTATGACGGTGTTGGCTGTTGACCCTGATAATTCTCCCGAAATAGCCGGAATGATCGCAACTTCAATAGCAATATCCATTTCGGACATTCCGTGGAACGGACCTATTGCGGGAATTTCCGTAGGCCTTGTTGACGGTGAGATCGTGCTCAATCCTACTCTTGAGCAAAGGTCAAACAATCATCTTAACCTGACTGTTGCCGGTACCGCCGAAAAGATAGTTATGATCGAAGCCGGTGCTGACGAAGTCCCAGACGACCTTATGCTTGAGGCAATTTTAAAGGGCCATGAGGAAATCAAGAAGATGGTTTCGTTTATTGAGAATATCAAGGCCCAGATAGGCAAGCCTAAGTTTGAGTTTGAATCTCAGGAGGTTGACCACGAGCTGTTTGATGCTATTGAGGCTTTCTGTGGCGAGGACGTCAAGGAAGCCCTTGACACAAACGACAAGAATATCAGGGAGGCAAGACTCAATCCTATAAAGGACGCTGTTCACGAGAAGTTTGACGCGGAAAATGAAGAAAGAATCCCAATGATAGACGAGTGTATTTACAAACTTCAGAAGAAAATCGTAAGAAACTGGCTTTATGAGGGCAAGCGTGTTGACGGAAGAAAGATTGACGAGATAAGGCCCCTTGCGGCAGAGGTTGACCTGTTGCCCAGAGTTCACGGTTCGGGACTTTTTACCAGAGGTCAGACACAGGTGCTAACTGTTTGTACTCTCGGCCCTGTAAGCGACTCTCAGCGCCTGGACGGACTTGACGAGGAGGAATCAAAGAGGTATATTCACCACTACAACTTCCCTTCATACTCAGTAGGTGAAACAAAGCCTTCAAGAGGTCCGGGAAGAAGAGAGATAGGTCACGGAGCACTTGCTGAAAGAGCGTTGGTTCCGGTTATCCCAAGCGTTGAGGAATTTCCCTACGCTATAAGAATGGTGTCCGAGGTGCTTTCTTCTAACGGATCTACATCACAGGGCTCAATATGCGGCTCTACTCTTGCGCTTATGGACGCAGGAGTTCCTATAAAAGCGCCTGTTGCAGGTATTTCCTGCGGACTTATTACAAAAGACGACGGCAGCTTTATGACGATGGTTGATATTCAGGGACTTGAGGACTTCTTCGGCGATATGGACTTTAAGGTAGGCGGAACCAAAAAGGGTATTACTGCTATTCAGGTTGATATCAAGGTTGACGGACTTACGCCTGAGATTATCAAAGAGGCGTTTGAAAAGACTCATAAGGCAAGAAATTATATACTTGACGAGATTATGCTCAAGGCTATTGATAAGCCGAGACCGACTGTAAACAAGTGGGCTCCTAAGATGCTTTCAACAAAGATTCCCGTTGACAAGATAAGAGAGGTCATCGGATCCGGCGGAAAGGTAATCCAGAAGCTTTGCGCTGACTTTGATGTTAAGATTGACATTGAAGAAACAGGAGACGTTTTCATATCCGGTCTTGATATGGATAAAGCTCACGCTGCATTAAACGTTGTCAACACTATTGCAAACGATCCGGAAATAGGCTCTATCTACAAGGGTAAAGTGGTAAGACTTATGAACTTCGGCGCATTTGTAGAGATCGCTCCGGGTAAGGACGGACTTGTTCACATTTCAAAGCTTGATAAGCAGAGGGTTGAAAAGGTAGAGGACGTTGTTTCAATCGGAGATGAGATCGTTGTAAAGGTTATGGAAATTGATGATCAGGGAAGAATAAACCTTTCAAGAAAGGACGCTCTTGCTGATCTGGAGGCAAAGAAAAACGCTGAAAATCAGTAAAATTTTATGCTTTATACAGCCGGCATTAGTGTCGGCTGTTTTTGTATCGTAAATAGACAAAGGTACGGGATCTTAAATCTTTATTTGTCATCAGATTAAATTGTACCAAATTTGAAGCTTTTAGCTGTTTGTTACAAAATTTTTTGCTTGATGTGCTTTTTTAGGAAGATTTTATGTATTAAGCTATTGAAAAAAATTGCATTTTAGTGTAAAATGTTGAGTATGGCATTGGTACAGTGACATAATTTTTACTGCCGCATAGAATAAATTACGGGGTGGTAAATATGAAGGCTTTTTTAATGAGCGCTGTGCTTATACTTTTTGTAATTATGCTTATTTACATCGTCAAAAACCTGATAAGGAGCGCAAAAAAGGGCGAACACAGCGTAGGTGTTATCGTTATACCTATACATAACGATATGACAAGACTGGCGCATGAGGTCAAAAAAGCGTACTGGGACGAGGCTTTTAAGGAAGAAAGAGCAAAGGAAATATTGCTTTTGCCCGTTGAAACGCTTGATGTTCGCACCAGAGGTATCGTATCGGGCCTTGAAAAGAGCTTTAGCTTAGTAAGACTCGTTTCATTGGAGGAATTTGAAAAGTCGGTACAAGAAGTAAATAAATTTAAGGAAAATATACAATGACTGAAGAACTTTCCGAGCTGTCCGGAGCGGTTGACAGCATAGTTTACAAAAATGAAAATAACGGCTACTGTGTGCTTATACTCGACAACGGGTATGAGCCCGTAACTGTTGTAGGCGAACTCGGCAATATTGACGAGGGTGAAGAGCTTCGCCTTATGGGAAAGTATGTCGACCATCCTAAATTCGGGCCACAGTTTAAAGCCGAGGTATGCGAGCGGAGTATGCCGACTACTGCGGCGGCGATAAAAAAATATCTTTCAAGCGGCGTTATAAAGGGGATAGGTCACGTGCTTGCAAAAAAGATAGTTGACAGATTTGGCGATGAAACGCTGTATATAATCGAAAATCAGCCTGAAAAGCTTTGTGAGATAGACGGAATAACCAATAAAAAGTGTGAAAAAATAAGCGAGGAATTTCAAAGCGTAAACGGTGTCAAATCTCTTATGCGTCTGCTTGCAAATTACGGTATTTCGGCTTCATACGGTGCAAGGGCGTGGCGGCGCTGGGGTGCACAAGCGGAGGATGTAATAAATAAAAATCCTTATTCGCTTTGCACAGAGGGAATCGATCTGCCTTTTTTAAAGGCGGATTCAATTGCAGCAACCATTGAACTGCCGTATGACAATCCAAACAGAATAAAGGCGGGGATTAGAAGTATTCTTCGGGAAAACGCAAATGCCGGACATACCTGTCTTCCGAAGGACAAGCTTTGTAGTATAACGGTGGATTATTTAAGAGTTGAAAAGGAGCTTTTTGATGAGGCGCTTAAAGAAGAGCTTTCGGAAGAAAATCTTTACTCTTTTTTGAAAAAGCAAAGAGAATTCATTGCCCTTAAGGAGCTTTACATAGCTGAGGATTATATTTCACGCAGGCTTTGTCTTATGAAAGAGGTTTCTTATGACAGCAGGATAAACTTTGATGAGGTTATAGACCTTGTTGAACAGGAGGTTGGCATAAAGTATGAGGCCTTGCAGCGAAAGGCGATAAACACCGCGCTCTCATGTGGTTTTCTGGTGCTGACAGGCGGTCCAGGAACAGGTAAAACGACAACCCTAAACGCAATTATTTCGCTGTTTTGCCAGCAGGGGCTAAATGTAATGATAACCGCTCCTACCGGCAGGGCGGCAAAGAGAATTTCTGACCTTACAGGGTTTGAGGCAAAAACCGTTCACCGCCTGCTTGAGGTTGGCTTTACTGCCGATGACAGACCCAGATTCAACAAAAACGAAAACAGTCCGCTTGACTGCGATGTACTGGTAATTGACGAGATGTCGATGGTGGATGCGCAGCTTTTTGAGTCTCTTTTGCGGGCACTTAAGATAAACTGCAAGCTTATTTTGGTCGGCGACAGCGACCAACTGCCTTCTGTGGGAGCGGGAAATGTTCTCAAGGACATAATAGACAGCCAGATAGTTCCGACTATTGAGCTTAAGGAAATTTTCAGACAGGCACAGAAAAGTGCGATTGTAGTTAACGCTCACAGAATTGTAAAAGGAGAGGATATAGACTTAAAGCGAAAGGATAACGATATGTTTTTCTTTCAGCGGCTTGAGTTTGACGATTTGCAGCAGCTTGTGGTAGATCTAGTGACCGACAGACTTCCCAAGGCGTACGGATATACCGCAAGCGACAACATACAGGTGCTTTCTCCGACCAGAAAAGGCCCTGCGGGAACGACGGCGCTTAACAATCAGCTGCAGTTAAGGCTTAATCCACCCGCGCGTAACAAACCAGAGATCAAGACGCTTAACGCAGTGTTCAGACTTGGCGACAAGGTTATGCAGGTTAAAAACAACTATGACATAACGTGGTCGAAGGACAAGGAACATGGCGCGGGAATTTTTAACGGAGATATCGGGATTATAATCGAAGTGAAAAAAGCAGCAGGAATGCTTAAAATCGATTTTGACGGCAGAGTATGCAATTACCCGTCTTCGGCGCTGGATCAGCTTGAGCTTGCATATGCCGTTACGGTTCACAAAAGTCAGGGAAGTGAGTTTGACGTTGTGATACTCTCTGTTCTCGGCGGATACGATAAGCTTTACTACCGAAATCTTTTGTACACGGCGGTAACTCGCGCTAAAAAAATGCTTATCATCGTTGGTTCTGCGGCCAGAGTGAAGTATATGATAGACAATAATCGCAGAACTCTAAGATATACTCTTTTAAAGAATATGCTTTTGATCGACAGGTCTAAGGAGCTTCTGGCTGATGACGACTTTGAGTAAAATTTCAAACTTTGTTCTGGATTTATTTTTCCCTGCCCGCTGTGCGCTCTGTGACAGAATCGTAAAATACGATGAATGTGTATGCAAGGACTGCCTGTCAAAAATAATTTACTATGATAACTATTGCAGGGCCTGCGGCTTTACCGATTGCAGATGCGAAAGTAAGCCGGGCTATGACAAAGCATTGTGTATGGGAATATATGACGGCGTTTTGAAAGAAGGTATTTTAAGATTAAAAACTAAGATGTCGCAGCAGATGTGCCGATTTTTCGCTGATTGGGTAAAACATCTGCCAGAATCAGACGGCGTTGATGTAGTAACGTTTGTTCCTATGACGAAGCAAAGATACAGAGAAAGCGGATTTAACCATGCAAAGGCTCTTGCGAAATATGTGTCAATTGCAATAGACAAGCCTCTTGTCGTTAACGCGCTTGTTAAGACAAAAGATTATACACATCACAAGCTTTCCGCAAATGAGCGCAGAGAACGTGTTAAGGACGCATATCAGTGCGCAAGCGGTGAAAATGTATCTGGTAAAACAGTTATGCTTATCGATGATATTATGACAACGGGTGCAACGCTTGATAAATGCGCAAAGCTTATCAGGGATATGGGAGCTAAGAGCGTTGTATGCTTTTGCGTAGCAAAGGTTGAAAGAAGAGAATTCTAAAAAGTCATATAAAAACAAAATAAATAAAATTGTACATATGTTGATTAAAAGTTTGTATAAAAATCATATTAAAAGCACTTGTAAAATTCTGCATTTTATGATATAATTATTTCGAAATTTTTTAAGAGGTAAAATTAGGAGAGATTGAAATGTCAGCTTATCAGACTGTATTGGCATCAAATGAAATGACACCCAGCTATGTTGCCGATGTTGTAATAACGGGATTGGTTGTGGTTTTTTCGTGCCTTGTTATATTAGTTTTGTTTTTATACTTTATGGGTTTGATTTTTAACAGAAATAAAAAGAATAAGAAAAAAGATAAAATTACCGTTTCCGACTCGACGCCAAGCGTGGGGCATAATTCCGTTAAAGCGCCTGGTGTTACAGCGCCTGTTAAGGGCGGAATAAGTGGTGATGTGGTAGCTGCAATATCTGCCGCGATTGCGATGATAGGCGAGAAAGCAGGTAAAAAGCTTTTTGTCAGGCGAATAACAAGGTCATCCAAGCGGGGAGTAAATCCCTGGGCACAGGCAGGAAAAATTGATAACACAAGACCGTTTTAGCGATTGAAAGGAATGAATCTTACAAATGATAGATAAGTTTTTGGATACCATAGTCGATATCGCTCAGGAGTCGGGAATTGCCGGATTTTTGGCAAACGGCGGCTGGAAAAACCTTGTGATGATCGGTATTTCGTTTATATTCATGTACCTTGCTATCGGAAAAGGTTTTGAGCCGCTTCTGCTGCTTCCTATATCTTTTGGAATGATGCTTACTAATCTTCCGTTTACGGAAATGTATCACCCCGATCTTTGGAATATTTCAGGCGGTGCATCGATCGATTTCGGCAAGGTACTGCACGACGGAGGGCTTTTGGATATTCTGTATATGGGTGTAAAACTTCAGATTTATCCGCCTTTGATATTCTTGGGAATAGGTGCTATGACTGATTTTGCACCGCTTATTGCAAATCCTAAAAGCTTTCTTCTGGGCGCGGCTGCACAGGGTGGAATTTTCTTCACATTTATAGGTGCGGCAATTCTCGGATTCACTTCGGCGGAGGCAGGCTCTATCGCAATTATCGGAGGCGCTGACGGCCCTACGGCAATTTTTGTCTCGTCAAGGCTGCTTTCAGGAGACGGTGCGACAGGCTCTATAGATACGGGAACAATAGCACTTGCGGCTTACACCTATATGGCTTTGGTGCCTATTATTCAGCCGCCTATTATGAAGGCTCTGACAACCAAGAAGGAAAGAGCCGTCAAGATGGGACAGCTTCGTCCCGTTTCAAAGACGGAAAGGGTAATATTCCCGATTGCTGTTACCATTGTTATTGCACTTCTGGTTCCTTCGGCAGCACCTCTTGTAGGAATGCTGATGCTGGGTAATCTTTTGAAAGAGAGCGGAGTATGCGACCGCCTTGTAAAAACTGCTCAGAACGAGCTTATGAACATAATCACAATATTCCTGGGTGTTTCTGTTGGAGCTACAACGACGGCAGATAAAATCATGAACACAAAGTTTTTGGGAGTAATCATTCTCGGCGTTCTGGCTTTCTGTTTAGGAACGGCCTGCGGCGTGCTGTTCGGAAAACTTATGTATATTTTCTCTAAAGGCAAGGTAAATCCGCTAATCGGTTCTGCGGGAGTTTCCGCTGTTCCTATGGCTGCCAGAGTTTCGCAGAAGGTCGGTCAGCAGGAGAATCCGACAAACTATCTGCTTATGCACGCTATGGGTCCAAATGTTGCCGGAGTTATCGGTTCAGCCGTTGCAGCGGGTGTGCTTTTGAGTATCTGCGTTTGATTTTAATATAAGCAATGTTGAAGATTTATTATGACACCGGCCGGTTTTTCGACCGGTGTTGTTGGCTTGTGGCTTGTCTGAATATGTGAGGAGGAAATTATATGAACAAAAGTGGTTTCTTTGCGATGATTTCGCGCATGAAATATATAAACAGATGGAGCCTTATGCGAAACACCGTTTCAGAGAATTTATCCGAACATAGCCTTGAGGTTGCTTTTATAGCACATCTTTTGTGCGTGCTGAGAAATAAGCGCTTTGGCGGAAATGTGAATGCAGAAAAGGCGGCGCTTATCGCAATGTATCACGACACTACAGAGATCATAACGGGTGATCTTCCTACTCCTGTCAAATACTATAACAGTGATATCAGAAGTGCTTATTCCGATATTGAAAGGAATGCGGCAGATAAGCTTATATCCCAGCTTCCTGAGGATCTGCGTGATGAATATGCTCTTATTATTTCAGGCGGCGATGACGCAGATATAAAAGAGCTTGTAAAGGCTGCTGACAAAATCTCAGCACTTATAAAATGTATTGAGGAACGGCAGATGGGTAACACCGATTTTAAAGAGGCAGAGGCGGCAACCTTAAAAATCATAAAGGATATGCATTTAAAAGAGGCGGACATATTTTTGGATGAATTTATGGAGGGCTACGGGCTTACACTCGATCAGCTGACCAAATAAAACACGGGCATGGAACTAAATTCCATGCCCTTAATTTTTGTCTAAAAGCTAATCACTTGGCGGATATAATGTTTTACAGTTTATTATTCGTTCTGTACTTAAGCGTCATCAAGCTGTCGCCGAGGTGTACGTTTTCAACAATAATACCGTCAAAGTGAACATTGAGATCAAAGTGAGAAAAGTTCCAAAATGATGTAACGCCGGCACCTATAAGCCTTTCTGCAACGCCGTATGCCTGTGACTTGGGTATGCACAATATTGCAATTTCCGGCTTGTGGGTTTTGCAAAAGTATGAAAGCTCTGTCATATCACAAACCTTCATCCCGGCAATATCCTGTCCTACAAGCTTGTTGTCAATGTCGAAAAGACCGATAAGCTCGCATCCGCGCTTGGAAAAATTCACCTGTGTAGCGATTGCTTTTCCGATATTACCCACACCGATAAGTATTACCTTAAGCCTTTGTTCAACGCCCAGAATATGTCCGATCTCATTGTACAGATCAGACACATTGTACCCGTAGCCTTGCTGACCGAACCCGCCGAAGTGGTTTAAGTCCTGCCGTATTTGCGAGGCGGTAAGCTTCATACGGCCCGCAAGCTCTGATGATGATATTCTTAACACTCCCTCGCGCTTAAGTTCCTCCAGATTTGAATAATATCTGGGAAGCCGTTTTACAACAGGAAGCGATATACCGCTGTTTTTAGCCATTTTGATTATTAGCTCATCATCTCGTCAAGGCGAGCGCCGATCTCTTTAAGAAATGTCTCAGAATCCACCTTTTTCTTATTCTCAAGGCTTGAGAGAAGATAGAGATCTCCTGTCATAATGCCGTCCTCAATGGTCTTGATTGTTGCTTTTTCAAGCTTATCGGCATAGTCGATAAGGTCGTCAAGACCGTCAAGCTCACCGCGCTTTCTGAGCGCTCCGCTCCAGGCAAAAATCGTAGCAACAGAGTTTGTTGAAGTTTCCTCGCCTTTAAGATACTTGTAGTAGTGGCGCTGTACCGTTCCGTGAGCAGCCTCATACTCGTAAATGCCGTCAGGAGATATAAGGACAGACGTCATCATAGCCAGCGAACCGTATGCAGTCGATACCATATCGCTCATAACGTCGCCGTCGTAATTCTTGCAGGCCCATATATATCCGCCGTTTGAGCGTATTACTCTTGCTACGGCGTCGTCGATGAGCGTGTAGAAATATTCGATCCCCAGCGCCTCGTACCTATCCTTATACTCCTTTTCGTATATCTCCCCGAAAATATCCTTAAATCTGTGATCGTATTTTTTGGATATCGTGTCCTTAGTCGCAAACCAGACATCCTGCTTTAAATCAAGTCCGTAGTTAAAGCACGCTCTGGCAAAGCCGGCTATGCTCTCGTCCTTGTTGTGAAGTCCCTGAATGATTCCGTCTGAGTCGGTGAAGTCGTAAATTTCCTGTCTTGTTTCGTTGCCGTTTTCATCTGTTACGATAAGCTCCGCCTTTGAGCCTTTTTGGACTTTCATTTCAGAGTTCTTATAAACATCTCCATACGCGTGACGTGCAATGGTTATCGGTTTTGTCCATGTGGGAATGTAAGGAGAAATTCCCTTGACAATTATCGGTGTTCTGAAAACAGTTCCGTCAAGTATTGCACGAATGGTACCGTTTGGCGATTTCCACATTTCCTTGAGATTGTATTCCGGCATTCTTGCGGCATTCGGAGTTATAGTCGCACATTTAACAGCCACACCGTATTTTTTGGTTGCCTCAGCCGAGTCTAACGTAACCTTGTCGTTTGTCTCGTTTCGGCAGGGAAGTCCGAGGTCGTAATACTCAGTTTTAAGCTCAACATACGGTGTGATAAGAATGTCCTTTATCCACTTCCACAATATTCTTGTCATCTCGTCGCCGTCCATTTCAACAAGCGGCGTTGCCATTTTAATTTTCTCTGTCATAATTTTCCTCCGTCTTGATTACTTTGCAATAGACTCTCTGGTATAGTCAAGAAGTCCTCCGGCAAGTATAATATCCTTGGTTCTGCCAGAAAGCTCGCATAAAACGGGTATCTCAGTACCCTTTGTCTTATTTATAAGAGTCAGTTGTTGTTTGCCGTCAATTATCTTTTGACGAACATTTTCAAGCAGAAGCTCATCGCCCTGACCTATCTTTTCGTAGTCCTCTTCATTTACAAAAGTAAGCGGCAAAATGCCAGCGTTTATAAGATTTGCACGGTGGATTCTTGCAAAGCTTTTGACGAGCACAGCCTTGACGCCGAGATAAAGCGGAGCCAGCGCTGCGTGCTCTCTTGAAGAGCCCTGTCCGTAGTTTGAACCGCCTACAATTATGCTCTTTTTAAGCGTAAGCGCTCTTTCGGGGAAATCCTCGTCGCATACCGTAAAGCAATGCTTTGAAATTGCCGGTATGTTTGATCTTAACGGCAGAATCTTTGCGCCTGCCGGCATTATGTGGTCGGTAGTTATGTTGTCGCCAACCTTTAGAGAGCAGGCTGCGTCTATAGTATCTGCCAAAGGCTCTGTATTCGGGAAAGGCTTAATGTTCGGTCCTCTTAGAATTTCTACTTTGTCCATTTCTTCTACCGGAGCAGGCGGCACTATCATATTATCGTTGATCTCAAATACCTCCGGAAGCTTAAACTTTGGCATATCACCTAAAGTTCTCGGGTCTGTGAGGTATCCGTTAATTGCAGAAACAGCTGCAAGTTCAGGCGATACAAGATATATCTGTCCGTCCTTGGTTCCGCTTCTACCCTCAAAGTTTCTGTTAAAGGTTCTGAGCGATATTCCGCCCGAATTCGGAGACTGCCCCATTCCGATGCAAGGTCCGCAGGCAGATTCGAGAATTCTTGCACCTGCGTCGATCATAACCGAAAGCGCACCGTTTTTGGCAAGCATATTTAGCACCTGCTTTGAGCCGGGAGCAATAGACAGAGAAACGTCTGGATGAACGGTTTTACCCTTTAATATATAAGCAACCTTGAGCATATCCATTAGCGAAGAGTTTGTGCAGGAGCCAATGCAGACCTGATCTATTTTCATAGCGCCCAGTTCCTCAACGGTCTTTACGTTATCGGGAGAGTGAGGACACGCTGCTAAAGGCACAAGTGAAGACAGATCTATGTCTATAACCTCGTCATACTGTGCGTCTTCATCGGCAGAAAGCTCAGTCCAGACATCCGCACGGTTCTGCGCCTTTAAAAATTCCAGCGTTATCTCGTCGCTAGGGAATATAGATGTCGTAGCTCCAAGCTCAGCACCCATATTGGTTATAGTGGCACGCTCAGGAACGGAAAGAGTCTTTACGCCAACACCCGTGTACTCGATTACCTTGCCAACGCCTCCTTTGACGGAAAGCCTTCTAAGTACCTCAAGAATAACGTCCTTTGCAGCAACCCACGGAGAAAGTTTTCCTGTAAGATTTACCTTTACAATTTTAGGGTAAGTGATATAATAAGCTCCGCCTCCCATAGCTACCGCAACGTCAAGTCCGCCTGCGCCGATCGCTATCATGCCGATTCCTCCGCCTGTTGGCGTGTGGCTGTCAGAGCCGATAAGAGTTTTACCGGGAACTCCGAAGCGTTCGAGGTGTACCTGATGGCAGATACCGTTACCGGGACGTGAAAAATATATTCCGTGCTTTCTTGCAACAGATCCTATAAAGCGGTGGTCGTCAGCGTTTTCAAATCCTGACTGAAGCGTGTTATGATCGATGTATGCAACGCTTCTCTCGGTTTTTACTCTCGGAACGCCCATAGCCTCGTATTCAAGATATGCCATGGTTCCGGTTGCGTCCTGGGTTAATGTCTGGTCAATTTTTATGCCAATTTCAGAACCCTTTTTAAATTCTCCGTCAACAAGATGGTTCTTGAGAATTTTTTCAGTCAAAGTAAGACCCATAAAATCAATCCTTTCATTAGTAATAAGCGCGTTTTTGAAAAATCCGCTTTTATGTATACATATATTTTATAATATTAAAAGTAGTTTGTCAAGAATTTAACAATCATTTTATATCTTCTGGAGCATAGAACTAATGAGCAGTTAAAAAATAACTTTTTTCTTTCATAATTTGCCGATTTTAACTGTTTGTTATTGACTTTGACAACATATATGGTATAATGAATATGTATGTATTCTAAATGTTGATCAGCATTTGAGCATTTGATTTGAAAGAAATTATGCAAAATTAAATGAATATTTATCGCCTTAATGCAAATAATAATTACAAAAAGACAGGGCGGTAATGAAAATGGCTGATGAGAATACTAACCAAGGCTCCGGACAGCAGGATAACAATTCGCAGAACGAACAGACCGAGAAGATTGAAAAGCTCGGCCAGGTTGAGCTTAAAGGAGCAAAGCATCTTATACATTGTCTTACTATAATAGGTGAGGTAGAGGGGCATTATTTGCTTCCTCCTCAGAATAAGACTACTAAATACGAGCACATCATACCTGCGCTTGTGGCTATTGAGCAGGACGAGAGCATCAAGGGAGTTGTTATTATACTAAACACCGTAGGCGGCGATGTTGAGGCAGGCCTTGCAATTGCAGAGCTTATTGCCGGAATGAAGACTCCCAGCGTTTCGATAGTCGTAGGCGGAGGACACTCTATAGGTGTTCCTCTCGCGGTATGTGCCAAAAGGTCGTTCATCGTACCCAGTGCAACTATGACAATTCACCCTGTCAGAATGAACGGGCTCGTCTTGGGAGTTCCGCAGACGCTTTCCTATTTTGAAAAAATGCAGGAGAGGATTATCAGGTTTGTCTCTGACAATTCAAAGATAACCTCTGAGCGATTTAGGGAGCTTATGATGAAAACGGGCGAGCTTGTTATGGATGTCGGCACCTGTCTTAACGGTGAGGACGCCGTCAAAGAAGGGCTTATTGACAACCTGGGCGGTTTGTCTGAGGCCATTGAATGCTTGTACAGTCTTATTGAAGAAAAAGGGGACTAATAAGATGTTTCACACAATTTTGAACTATTACGATGTATTTAAAACAAATAATGATACGGCCATAAGAAACGCGCGGGCATATAAGGGGTTGAATGTGGATACTTATAAGATAGGTGATGAGGAATATATAGACAGACTTCACTCTACAAATCCTTATGACTATCTTGACCCGCAGGTATATCCGTTTACGAATATCAGCAATGCGGACGAAAGCAGGAGGTTTTAGCAAATGTCGGTACTAAACACGATTTTCCAAGCAATAATTCAGGGGCTGACTGAGTTTTTGCCAATTTCAAGCTCGGGACATCTTTCCCTGTTTCAGCATTTTACGGGAAAAAGCGGCGAGGGGGCGCTGCTGCTTTCAGCAATACTCCATCTGGGAACGCTCGTGGCTATCTTTATTGCGTTCTGGCCGACGATATGGGATCTGATAAAGGAGTTTGGCAGGAGCTTAAAGGATCTGGTACATAGAGAGTTTTTTAAAAATATGAACGGCGACAGAAGAGCGATAATTATGCTTATTATCTCAACGCTGGTACTTGTTCCTTTTTATCTGTTTAAGAATTTTTTCGAGGGCTTTGCGGAGGACGCATCTATCTTTGCCGAGGGAATATGTTTTCTATATACGGCGTCTATACTGTTTCTCTCCGACAAGTGCACAAAGGGCAGCAAAACCTTGGGTCAGATAAGCGGAAAGGACGCAGTAACGGTCGGTTTTTTCCAGTCGATAGCTTTGCTACCGGGAGTATCCCGATCAGGCTCTACTATATCTTCAGGTCTGTTTTGCGGTATGGCGAGGGACACTGCCGTTAAGTATTCTTTCATTCTTGGAATACCTGCCGTTCTGGGTGGCTGCTTTGTAGAACTGAAGGATGCTATTAAAACAGATATGTCGTTTAAGGCTGATTACATTATCGGATTTTTTATCGCCGCGGTTGTGGGGATCGGCGCAATAAAGATGGTGAGCTGGCTTGTAAAAAGCGACAAGTTCAAGGTGTTTGCATATTATACGGCAATACTTGGAATGATCGTTATTTTAATATCTATCGTAGAAGCTATAATAGGAAAGCCGTTAAGTTTATAATACAGCAGAAATTTTATAAGACATAAAAATTGAAGGAGACAAAAAATGGCTGCATCTAAAAAGCCTGTAAAGAGACAGCCTTCTAAGACTGTTAGAAACACCGGTAAAAAGAAAAATCAAAGTGAAAAAAACACCGTCAGTAAGGAAATTCCTGCTGGAATATTCTTTATTCTCGGTGGTTTGATAATTGCGCTTACATACATATCGGGAGACGCCTTTTGGGGTACGCTTCACACGGCAATAAGAGGCGTTTTCGGCATTCCTTTGTATTTTATCGGGCCGCTTCTGGTGGTACTGTCAATTCAGATTGCATTTTCAAAATCAGAAAACCTTGCAATCGCTAAGATAGTTGAAACGGTCTTTTTTGTGCTGCTTTTGTGCGGAATATTTCACACGGTCATCGTGGGAGTCCCCTTGCCGATTGAAGCACCGTTCGGCGAAAGGCTCGGGTATATCTATAACAAATCTGTAAGTCTTTCGGGCGGAGGGCTTTTTGGCGCTATACTCGGCTGGCCGGCATCTGCTGTGCTTGGCAAGGTAGGCGGAAGTATAATACTTATACTTGTAATGGTAATTTTCTTAATGCTTGTCTTTCACATCAGCTTCAAAGATCTTCTGACCGGATTTTCAAAACCCGTTAAAAAGAGCGTTGTTGCTATAAAGGAGGACAGAGCGGTGAACGCTCAGAAGCAGGAGGAGCGCAAGGCAAGGAGAACCGCAAAAGACAGAGAAATAGATATCGCAAAGTATTACGACGCTGACACATCAAAGCTTTACCCGGACCACCTCAACAAAACGCTTAAGGACAACAATTTTGATCCTGCAAAATTTATTTCAGATGACAGCGTTTCAAAACAGACGGACAAAAAGCGCACGGCAAAGCCTGCTTCTGAAAAGAAGAGCGTATTAGATGCTAAGCAGGACGAATATGACGAAATAATCAAAAATGCCACCAAAAGGCGAGGCACTCAAAAGCCTAAAGAAAAAAACATTAAGAACGACATATACGTTGAAAGCGACGGACAGACATCGTTTTTCGGAAAAGAGGGGGAAAAGGGGCTTTATCAACCGCCTCCGACCGGACTTTTGAAGTACGCAAATTCAAAGGTGTCTGAAAGTACTTATCAAAAAGAAATAAGAGAACGTGGAAGCACTCTTGTAGAAACGCTTAAAAGCTTTGGCGTTCAGACAAGGATCGTTGGCGTTCACAGGGGGCCTTCCGTAACACGGTATGAGCTTCAGCCGGCAGCGGGAGTCAAGGTTTCCAGAATCACCGGTCTTGCCGATGACATTGCGCTTAATCTTGCCGCAGAGGGAATAAGAATTGAAGCGCCTATTCCGGGAAAGGCGGCGGTAGGTATTGAAATTGCAAACACCAACCGCGACAGCGTATCTATAAGAGAGCTTATCGACAGCGAGGAATTTAAAAATAGTAAAGGCAAGCTTGAGTTTGCTGTGGGTAAAGACATCGAGGGCAACATCGTCATGGGCGATATTGCCAAGATGCCGCATCTTCTTGTTGCGGGAACAACAGGAGCAGGTAAGTCGGTGTTTACAAATTCTATAATAATGAATATTCTTTACAAGGCGTCTCCCGACGAGGTAAAGCTTATTCTTATCGACCCTAAGCAGGTTGAATTTCCGATATATAACGGCATACCTCACCTTTTAATACCCGTTGTTACCGACGCAAGAAAAGCGGCAGGCGCGCTTGGGTGGGCAGTTGCTGAAATGATGAGAAGATACAAGACTTTTGCTGATAACGGAGTAAGGGATCTTGAGGACTACAACGAATATCAGAAAGACAAGGATGAATTAGAGCCTATGTCTCAGATAGTTATTGTCATCGACGAGCTGGCAGATCTTATGATGGCGGCACCGAAGGAGGTGGAGGATTCCATTTGCAGAATCGCACAGCTTGCCCGTGCAGCGGGAATGCACCTTATTATCGCAACGCAGTCACCGCGTGTTGACGTTGTAACGGGACTTATCAAGGCGAATATTCCGAGCCGTGTTGCGCTTAAGGTTTCAAATAACGTCGATTCCAGAGTAATTCTCGACGAGGGCGGAGCCGATAAGCTGTTAGGACGAGGCGACCTTTTGTATAAGCCTGTGGGAATGGGCAAGCCTATGAGAATTCAGGGAAGCTTTATTCCGACCAGCGAGGTAAGAGCAGTTGTAAATTATCTGAAGAATCTGTCAAGTACTGAGTACAGCGACAGTATTATTGAGGATATTGAGCGTCATGTGCCTCAGGTCAGAAACGATAAGAGAATTTCAAACGACGAGGTTGTGGAAAGCGATATCGACGAGAAATTTGAGGATGCTGTAAAGATAATAGTTGAATCGGGACAGGCTTCAACTTCGTTTTTGCAGAGGAAGCTAAGCCTTGGTTATGCGCGGGCGGCAAGGCTTATGGACGAACTGGAGGAAAGAGGTATCATAGGTCCTGCACAGGGAGCAAAGCCAAGAGAGGTTTTGATTTCTAAGGAACAGTGGCTTGAGCGAAACGCTATGAGCGACATTGAAATAAACATCTGATATAAAAACAAATCAGGGCGTATTGCTTCACTGATAACGTGTAACGTCACATATTAAGGGTAAAGAGTAAATGTCAAAGGGTAAAAAGTATAAAAAGAAAATAAGCGCGCTTGGCACAGCGCTTATCGGACTTGCTGTTTTGGTTTTTGGTCTGCTTGACCATTTCGGGATCGTATCACTGGGTGGAAAGGCTGAGATCACAAAAAGCTCTGAAACTGCGCTTGATGCCGATACATCTGTAAGCTTTATTGATGTAGGACAAGGAAACAGTGCACTCGTCGTATCAGGAGACCGGTCGATGCTTATTGATGGTGGCGAAGTGGATAAAGGCAAGGACGTTGTGGCATATCTTAAGGCGCAGCGTATATCAAGGCTTGATTATATAATAGCAACTCATCAGCATACCGACCATATAGGAGGGCTGATCGACGTTTTAAAAAGCGACATTGAGGTCGGCAAAATAATTATGCCGAAAATTCCAGATAAGCTTGTTCCTACAAGCTATACATACACAAATTTCTTAGATGCGGTAAAGAGCAAAGGACTTAAGGTAAAAGCCGCAAAGGATGAGGAGTTTTCTTTGGGAAGCGTTATCGTGTACACATATGCAATGAGCGGTGATTACAGCGATCTTAACAATTATTCTGTAGTAACAAAGATAACTACTAAGGCCGGGAAGTTTTTGATTATGGGTGATTTGGAAACTACTGCGGAGAAGGAGCTGTTATACAAAAATCAAGATTTGTCTGCGGATGTGCTTGCAATGGGACATCACGGGAGCTCGTCATCAACGGGGAATAGTCTGCTCAAGGCTGTAAACCCGGTGTGCGCCGTAATAAGCGTGGGTGCAGATAACAGCTACGGCCATCCAAACGAGGCGGCCTTAGAACGCGTTAAAAAGTACACCGATAGGGTATACAGAACGGACCTGAACGGCAGTATTGTTTTTAACTGCGATTCAAAAAACCTTGATCTTACCATTGAAAAGGAAGAATAGAATGAAGTACAGTGTATTGAGCATCTGTGAGGATATTGTAAAGATTGAAAGCGAAAATGGAAAAATTGATTTTGTAAAGCTTAATGATATGCCGAAAGGCATTTCAATAAACGATATACTTGAAAAGACGGATAGCGGTTATATAAGACTTTTGGAAGAAACTGAAAGCAGACAAAATGTAAACATTCGGATTCAAGACACGCTTTGGGAGGAATAATAAAGCTATGGAAGGAAATCTTTTAAAAATGCTTGAGGATAACAAGCATACCTTTTCAAAGGGACACAGGCTCATTGCACAGTATGTAATAGAGCATTTTGACAAAACAGCTTTTATGACTGCTTCTAAGCTGGGTGAAAATGTGGGCGTATCGGAATCTACCGTTGTAAGATTTGCAACGCTTTTGGGCTTTAAAGGCTATCCCGAGTTTCAGAAAAACCTTCAGGAGCTTATGAGAAACAGGCTTACAGCCGTACAGAGAATGGAGCTGACCGATAACAGAATAGGAGAGGGCGACCTGTTAGAGCAGGTAATGTCAATAGATGTAGACAGAATAAGAGAAACTCTCGGCGGAATATCAAAGGATGACTTTAACAGCGCCGTTGAAAGAATAGCTAACGCAAGTTCTATTTATATAATCGGTAACAGAAGCTCATCGGCTCTTGCCTCCTTTTGTGAGTATTATTTAAACCTTATGTTCCCGTACGTAAAGAGAGTGAAGCCATCTTCCGCCAGCGAAATGCTGGAGCAGATTATGAGAATTGACGATAATGACGTGATTATCGGTTTTTCGTTTCCGAGATATTCTACGCAGACTCTGGCCGGGCTTAAGTTTGCACAGGATAAGGGCGCCGGGGTTGTGGCTTTTACTGATTCTGAAAATTCTCCGCTTGCAAAGTACGCGGACTGTCTGCTTTTGGCAAGAAGTGATATGGCAAGCTTTGTGGATTCACTTGTTGCGCCGCTTTCTCTTTTAAATGCGCTTTTGGTTGCCGTTTCCATAAAGAAAAAGGATATGATCTCGAATAACCTTAAGCTTTTGGAAACGATCTGGGATAAATACAACGCCTACGATACAAGGGAGAAATAGAGTGAGAAAAATCATAATAGTCGGCGGCGGAGCATCTGGGCTTATGGCGGCAGTACGGTGCGCCGAAAGGAATAACGAGGTAATAGTTTTTGAGCACGAAAAGATTCTTTGCAAAAAGCTTATGATAACAGGCAAAGGCAGATGCAATCTGACAAATGCCAGCGATGTTGATAACATACTGAATAATATCGCAAGAAATTCCCGGTTTATGTACTCATCTCTGAACGCTTTTAACGCGTATGACACTATGGACTTTTTTGAAAGTTTGGGCTTAAGACTTAAAACCGAAAGAGGCAGGCGCGTTTTTCCGCAAAGCGATAAAGCAAGCGATGTTGCCGATGCTTTGATAAGACGGGCAAAGGCTTTGGGCGTTAGGTTTGTCTTTGACAACGTCAAAGAAATTCTGGTTTCATCAGGAAAAGCTTTGGGAGTTAAAACAAATGATAAGGAATATCTTGCTGATGCAGTTATAGTTGCAACAGGCGGCAGAAGCTATCCGAAAACAGGCTCTACCGGCGACGGGTACAGGTTTGCCGAAAAGCTTGGAATTTCAGTTGTACCGATAACGCCTTCGCTTGTTCCCGTTGAAATAAAAGAGCGCTTTGCATCTGAGCTTATGGGGCTTTCTTTGAGAAACGTTACGCTTAAGTTGTTTGAGAATGACGTTAAGAAGCCTGTGTTTGAGGAGCTTGGTGAAATGCTTTTTACGCATTTTGGTGTTTCGGGGCCTTTGGTGCTTTCCTCATCGGCCCATATGGCTGAGGGAAAAAGCTACCGGTATGAAATTGATTTAAAACCGGGTCTTTGTGAAGGTAAGCTTGATACAAGACTTTTGCGTGATTTTTCTATGAATACTAACAGAATCATTGCAAACACTCTTACAAAGCTCTTGCCGTCGTCTTTGGTCCCTGTTGTGCTGGATATAAGTCAAATTGACGGCAATTCCAGGATAAATCTTATTACCAGAGAACAGAGAAAAGCGCTTGTAAAAACTGTAAAGGCATTTCCTCTAACAGTTTATAGAAAACGTCCGATAGACGAGGCTATCATTACGCGAGGCGGAGTGGACACTAAAGAGATAAATCCCAAAACTATGGGGTGTAAAAAGATAAGCTGCCTTTACTTTATTGGTGAGGTTCTGGACGTGGACGCATATACAGGCGGATTTAATTTACAGATCGCTTTCTCAACGGCAAACGCCGTTTCACTTAACTTTTGAAAGGACAAATTAAAATGAGTATAAATGTGGCGCTTGACGGACCGTCCGGTGCGGGAAAGTCTACTATAGCAAAAGCTGCGGCTCAAAAGCTTAAATACCTTTACGTTGATACAGGAGCTATGTACCGTGCGGTAGCGCTGTATGTTTTGTCATGCGGTAAAAAAACTGATAATGCGCAGGAAGTTATTTCTGCTCTAAAAAATATTGAAATCAGTCTGATACATACAGACGAGGGTCAGAGAATAATTTTAAACGGCGAGGATGTAAGCGATAAAATACGAACGCCGGAGATTTCAATGGCGGCTTCTCAGGTTTCGTCTATACCTGAGACGAGGGAATTTTTGCTTTCGCTTCAAAAAAATCTAGCCAGAGAAAACAATGTAATTATGGACGGAAGAGATATAGGAACTGTTGTTTTGCCCGACGCTCAGGTGAAGATTTTTCTTACCGCCTCTTGCGAGGAAAGAGCAAAACGCAGATATAAGGAACTTGTTGAACGCGGTGAAAATGTAGTTTACGATGATATTCTCAGGGATATTGAACAGCGCGATTATAACGACATACACAGAGAGATAGCTCCGCTGAAAAAAGCTGAGGATGCGGTAGAGATTGATACCACAGGTATTTGCTTTGAAAAGGCTGTAAGCAAGGTTATATGGACAATAAAGGATAGTGTGGCAAAATTTTCCCGCAGGGAGATACCTGCTGTTCGTCCGGTTAAAAAGGGTAATAAAACGCCGCTTTGGAAGCGAATTGCCCACGAGTTCCTGAGGCTTGTCGCAAAAGCGATATATCATATATATCTTGATCTTCATTTTGAGGGACTTGAAAACGTACCAAAGGACGGCTCTAATATTTTTGCGAGCAATCACAGAAGTTATACAGATCCTATACTGATTTCCCTGAAGCCTAAGGTAATGTTCTCTTTTATGGCTAAGGAGGAGCTATTTAAGAAAAATATTTTTTTCACGGCAGTAATAAAGATTTTCGGAGCATTCCCTGTCGCCAGAGGAAAGGGCGGCGCCGAAGCTGTTGATATGTCCTTAGAAAGGCTTAATAAAGGCTACAATCTTGTGATATTCCCTGAGGGAACTAGATCAAGGGACGGAAGGGTTCTGAAGGGTAAAACCGGAGTAGCTCTTGTTGCTGCAATGGCGCAGGTTCCTGTGATTCCGGTTGGAATTGTATTTGAAGGTAATATCAAGTTTCGCAGAAAGGTTACGGTAAGGTTCGGAAAGCCAATTATACCAAAGGAAATCGGCGTTGATGACTGCTCATCTAAAAAGTTGAGAATCTTGCGCAATGAGATAATGGCCTCAATTACCGAGCTGGTGGAAGAAAATGTTAACAAATTGTAAAATTTTAGTTGCAAAGACTGCCGGATTTTGTTTTGGTGTAGACAGAGCAATAAAAATAGTGTATAATGAACTAAATAACCGAGTTAAAAAGGTTGTTACATTAGGACCAATTATTCATAATCAGAGAGTTGTTTCCGATCTGGAAAGGAAGGGCGTTTTTGCTGTTGACAGTGTTGAAGATGCCGGGGAGTGCGTTGCGGTAATCCGCTCGCACGGCGTCTCAAAGTCGGTATATGACGAGCTTAAGGCGATCGGTGCGCAAATTGTTGACGCTACCTGTCCTTTTGTTTCCCGAATACATAATATATGTCTTGAGCATTCGCACTCGGGCTATACAATGCTTATTGCGGGGGATAAAACTCATCCTGAGGTTATCGGAATCAAGGGGCACTGTGAAGGAAAGGCGTTTGTGTTTTCAACCGAAAGCGAGCTTAAAGATATTTTAGCGCTTCTTCCAAGTGATGAAAAAATTGCTGTCGTTTCGCAAACCACCTTTAACAAAGCAGTGTGGGATGACTTGAAGAGCACGGTGCTCAGTGCTTTTGAGAATGCTGTGGTTTTTGATACCATATGCAGTGCAACGGCTAAAAGGCAGAATGAGGCAGAGAAGCTTGCCAAAACGGTCGATCTGATGATTATTGTCGGCGGGAGGAACAGCTCAAATACGCTTAAGCTCAAAGAGGTTTGCAGTCAGCACTGCCGGACCTATTTGGTGGAGGATTACAAGGAGCTTTATGATTTGGATTATTCTAATGTGAAATTCTTAGGAATTTCTGCCGGTGCATCGACTCCGGCGTATATTATCAAGGAGGTAGAAAGGACAATGACTGAGATTCTGAACAACGAGGAGAATTTCAATTTTGAGGAGGCTGTTGAGCACTCTTTCAAAAAAATATATATAGGAGCAAAGCTGACCGGTACGGTAACTGCTGTCAACAAGAGCGAAGCGCTTGTTGACATTGGTGTTAAGAGCACAGGAATAATCCCTGCAGCTGAGATTTCTGACGACCCTGGCAAAAGACCAGAAGACGTTTTATCTGTGGGAGATACGGTTGACGTTATTGTTTTGAAAACTAACGATCAGGACGGTATCGTTACACTTTCAAAGAGAAAAGTAGACGCTATGGTAGGATTTGAAACTATAAAGAATGCCAAGGAAGACGGAAGCGTTTTAACCGGGGTAGTTTCAAAGGTCGTTAAGGGAGGAGTGTTGGTTTCCACAAACGGCGTGAGCGTATTTATACCTGCTACCCAGACTAATGTGAACAGGGGAGATAACCTGGAGACTATTTTAAGAACCGAGGTAAACTTCAAGATCATAGATGTTGATGAAAGAAGAAATCGTGCGGTCGGCTCAATTCGTGCGGTGCTCAGAGAAGAAAGAGAGAAGGCAAGAGCCGCTTTCTTTGAGAGCGCTAAGGCAGGACAGGTAAGAAACGGTACCGTTAAGAGTATTACTGACTACGGTGTGTTTGTAGATCTCGGTGGAATAGACGGACTTGTAAGAAAACCGGATATTACCTGGAAGAGAATCAAGCACCCGTCCGATGCTGTATCAATAGGGGATGAGGTTGAGGTCACTATCAAGGATATTGACGTTGAAAATCAAAAGGTATCTCTTATAATGAAAAAGGACGAGGATAATCCTTGGACGATTTTCAACAGAAACTTCGGCGTTGGTCAGGAGATAAAGGTTACTATCGTATCAATTACGTCTTTTGGAGCTTTTGCAAGAATTATTGACGGAATTGACGGACTTATCCACATTTCTCAGATTGCCAACACGAGAGTTGACAATGTTGCGGATTTTCTGTCTGTTGGTGACGAGGTTAACGTAAAGATCACTGAAATAGACACCGAGCAAAACAGAATCAGTCTTTCTATAAGGGCTCTTTTACCTGAGGAGAAGCCGGAGCAAACAGAACCAGATGCAATGCCGGAAACTGAAAGTGCCGTGGTTTATTCAACAGATGACGAGCATCCTGAAAATGAAGCCAAAGAGGAGCCGGATGTTGAGGTGAGTGAAACAAAAGAGCCTGAAGCGGATACAGTAAACGAAACTGAATCGGTCGCAAATGAAGAAGAGGATACGACCGAAGAAACGGCTGAAACAGATAAAGATGCCGAACAGGAATAGCGCTTGCTTTAAGTGTTCGTATATTATGAGGGGTAAGTTTTTTCTTACTCCTCTTTACTTTTTTATCCGATTGTGGTATACTGAGTGTATGTAAGGTTTAATTAAGTTGATTTTTTCGGGACTGTGTCCTGTTTATTATGAAAGTGGATATATGTTATAGAAAGGTATTGCTATGAAAAGAGAGGATATGCATTCTTCATCGGCAAACACGCCGAGGACAACAAAAAGAAAAGTTAATAGGCATGGTAAGGCATATAAGGTAATGAAGGTGCTGCTGACGCTTTTGTTATCAGTTTTTCTGATAATCATTATAAGCAGCTCTATTTTGGTGACAGCTCTTACTATTTATATTCTCAATTTTGCAGATACTACGTCTACTATCAGTCTTGATAATGTAGAGATGAATTTTACAACTCGTTTTCTTGCGGACAACCCTGAGTACAATAAAGAGGACAAGACAAGCGAGCAGTACACTTTATATTACTCTATGTCTAATAACGGCGAAAAGAGAACGTGGGTCGATTTAAGCAATATACCAATGCATGTCCAGGATGCTTTTGTCTCAACTGAAGACAAAAATTTTCAGACGCACGACGGAGTTGACTTTAAAAGAACAATGGCAGCGTTCGTGAATGTGTTTCTTCCGATTTACGACAGCAATCAGGGAGGCTCGACTATAACTCAGCAGGTCATAAAGAATATAACCGGCGACGATGCGCAGCTTGGCGGAGAAGGATATGCCAGAAAAATACGAGAAATTTTCAGGGCTATAAACCTTGAAAAAACCGCTACTAAAAACGACATTCTTGAGGCGTATCTTAATATAATTCCGCTGGGTAACAACGTGTGCGGAGTTCAGGCTGCCGCAAACTATTATTTTTCAAAGGATGTTTCCGAGCTGTCGGTTAAGGAGGCTGCATCATTGGCCGCTATAACACGTGCGCCCACTGTGTATAACCCGGTTTATGATTATGATATGAATGTTGGACGTGCAAATGATTTCATACTTAAAAATATGCTTGATACGGGTGCCATAACAGACAATGAATATAAAGAGGCGCTGGCAGAGGAGCTTCACGTTACAGGCGATCCGGAATTTACAACTGCCGTTGAAAACACTGATAATAAGTACGAATGTGTCGGAGTTTCCTCTTATTATATAGACAGCGCTATCAACGACTCAATTGATCTCATTATGGAGGCTGACGGTATAAGTTACGAAGAGGCGGAGGATAAGCTTCAGGCAGGAGGATATACTATTTATACTAATGTGGATCTAAATTTACAGAGTCATATTGAGGAAAAATTTAAAGATCCTCTTAATTTTGCATACTATACGCCGGACTCAGATCCCTTAAAGGCTGCGTTTATTGCCATGGATTACAGCGGAAACGTAAAGGCTGTAGTTGGAGACAGGGGAGAAAAAACCGTTTCAAGATCGCTCAGCTATGCTACAATGGCAAGGCGTTCTCCGGGTTCTTCAATTAAGCCAATAGCCTCATATGCGCCTGCACTTGATAAAGATCTGATTACTTACTCAACCTTGTTTAAGGATCAGCCTATTGAAATATTAAATGACGATGGAAAAAAGGAGAAATGGCCCGTAAACTATTCTGAGGACGGTTATTCCTCAAACTGGTCATATAATAATTACTTTACCTATCAGATGATTTACAAGTCGCTGAATACCGCACCGGCTCAGCTTGTTGAAAGGCTTACGCCTACAGAGTGTTTTAACTTTCTTCAAAATACCTTGCATCTCTCGTCTCTTGTAGCGGACGAGGACGGCAAAACAGACGATGCGTATTCGCCTATGACGGTTGGTGAATTTACCTACGGCGTTTACCTTGACGAGCTGGTGGCTGCATACCAGATTTTTGGAAATCAAGGAAAATGGTACAGGCCTGCGTTTGTATCAAAAATCGTTGACCGATTGGGTAACGTGGTTTACGAAAATCAATACGTTCCGGAACAGGCTGTCGACTCCTCAACAGGTTACGTTATGAACAGGATGATGCAGACAGTGGTCACAAATCCTGAGGGTACGGGCAGATATGCTAAGCTTTCAAATGTTGACCTTGTCGCAAAAACCGGTACATCTGATAAGTGGCAGAATCTTACGTTTGTGGGATGTACTCCTGAATACGTGAGCGGCGTTTGGATCGGGTATGAGTTTTTGGAGGAAATTGATAGAAACATATATAGGAATATCGGCGAGATTTGGAAGAATATTTTCGGAGATGTCGCAGATGCCGGAACCGTAAAGGAATTTTCAATGCCGGATACGGTAAAACAGCTTAAATACTGTAAATCAACCGGTCTAATTGCAGGTCAGAACTGTTACAATACAGATACGGGATATTATAAGGACTCTAATATTCCTGAGTACTGTTCCGGAAATCACTACTGATGAATAAACCAATGGCTATCTGATTTTCTCGGATAGCCATTGATTTAACACAAACTGTGCAAATATTACACGAGAGGAACTGTTTTAGAAATGAAAATAACCTGTCCGTGTCTTTTCGGGCTTGAAAGCGTTCTCGGCTATGAGGTCAAGAAAATAGGCGGTAAAAACGTAAAGTTAAACGACGGCAGAGTGTCATTTGACGGTGGATTTGATATGGTCGCCAGAGCGAATCTGTGGCTTTCAACGGCGGAGCGGGTGCTAATTGAGCTTACAGACTTTGACGCTGAAAGCTTTGAGGAGCTTTATCAGGGTGTAAAGGTGATACCGTTTGAGGAATTTATCGGCGTTGACGATGCTTTTCCGGTAAAGGGGCATACTATAAACTCTAAGCTTCACAGCGTGCCTGATTGCCAAAGAATCATTAAAAAAGCCGTTGTTGACAGGCTTAAGAGCGTTTATAATAAAACATGGTTTGAAGAGTGCGGTGACACCTATCAGATACAATTTAACATTATAAAAAACCGCGCTTTTATATACCTTGACACCACAGGTGCTGGACTTCATAAAAGAGGGTACAGAAAAAACTCAAATGACGCACCGATAAAGGAAACTCTTGCCGCAGGAATAGTTGATTTTGCAAGGATAAGAAGCAACAGCATTGTTGTTGATATAATCTTGCAGAGTTTGATACAAAGCCGAGGAATAATTGTAAAGTGCGCCTTTGCGGTGTAATTTTCTCGCTTGCGGTGTAAAATGTGTGCTGGGTGACGTCTGGTGTTCATAAGGCAACATATGAGTAGATGGTGTCGCAGTCCCGATGGTAGCAGAGCCAACGGACAAGAGCGTTTATACGTTTGTTTTGGGACAGCGTGATTTTAAGGACTACACACTTATCTCGTTTCGTAGATTTTTAAGCGCAGTTTTATCTGACTGCGTTTTTGTGTTCCTATCCATGTTTTTCAGCAACGTCGCTTTGCTCATATCATCGCAAAGTCCTATGACGGTCAGGAGGCTATTCGGTTTTCAAGGTACACGAGAGAAACTTCCCCTCACTGATTTGGAAAGATGATGCGTTCTGTACCCCCCCTGTTTGAGGTGAATTTCTGAAAATGAGCTTAAAAATTTTGCAACCTTCATACAAAGTTTTTGGCGTTCACACTTTATTCGGACTTTCTTCATCATAATAGCCTTGAAAAAGTTCGTTTAACCGTATATAATATCTGTATAGAATGAAAAGGGGGATTTTTCATGCTCGACGCAATTTCCGTAAAAGAAGCTGCAGAGAAATGGCAGATTTCCGAACGACGAATTCAGAAGCTGTGCGAAAACGGCAGAATTGAAGGTGTGAAGCGTTTCGGGCATTCCTGGATGATCCCCGCAGACGCAAAAAAGCCCTGTGATTTAAGAAAACGCCGAAAGGCAGACAAAAGCGAGGTGGAAGTTCGTCATGAACATCAATAATATCAATTTTACGTCCTTTATCCGTGTGGCGGAGGCGGGCAGCTTCAACAAAGCCGCTGAGGATTTATACATCACTTCCACCGCGCTGATTAAACAGATCAATCTGCTGGAAAGCGATTTGGGCGTGCGGCTCTTTGACCGGACGCACCGGGGCCTGACGCTGACAAAAGCCGGTGAATCCCTATACAAAGACGCCCGGTACATCACCGACTACTGCCGGGAGGCGGTGGAGCGCGCAAAAAACGCGGAGCTTGAGCAGGAGCAACTGATCCGCGTCGGCACCTCGCCTATGACGCCCGCTCAGCTTCTCACCGATCTGTGGCCGCAGATCCACAAGCATTGTTCGGACATCAGCTTTCAGCTTGTCCCTTTTGAAAACACCCCGGAAAACGCCAGAGAGATCCTCAAAAATCTCGGCGATAAGATTGACGTGGTGGCGGGAATCTTTGACGAGACCATGCTGAAGCTGCGGGAATGCGACGGCTTTGAAATTTCCAAAGAGCCGATCTGCGTCGCCGTGTCCATCTATCACCCGCTGGCGCAGAGAGAGAAACTGACGGTCGAAGATCTGTATGGTGAAACACTGATGATCATGCACCGGGGCTGGAGCCGCCAAATGGACGAAATTCGGGACGATTTGACCGAACATCACCCGAAAATCGCGCTGGAAACCTTTGATTTTTACAATATGGAAGCGTTTAACCGGTGTGAGCGTGAGAAAAAGGGGTTGCTTGTGATTGGGAAATGGTCTTGCGTCCACCCGATGATGAAGGTGATCCCCGTCGAGTGGGACTATGCCATTCCTTTCGGGATTCTGCACTCCCCGACGCCTACCAAAATGCTTTCCCGCTTTCTCTCCGCCGTGCGGCAGGTGACAAGCGAGAACAGGTCATAACCTGCGGTTAGAACCGATAAACCAATCGAGACTTCCCATTCGGGCGGCGAAGCGCTACGATAAAATCAAACACATACAAGGAGGATTCTGTCATGCAGAGCGTTTACGATTTTTTGAAGAAGGTCGGTACCTATTACCTTGCGACCAATGAGGACGGTCAGCCCCGCGTGCGTCCATTCGGCACGGTCGATCTGTTTGAAGGCAAGCTGTATATTCAGACCGGCAAGGTCAAAGAGGTATCCAAGCAGATTGCAAAAAATCCGCTTGTGGAGCTGTGCGCTTTTGACGGCGAAAAATGGCTGCGGCTTTCCGGCCGACTGGTGCGCGATGACCGTGTCGAGGCCAAAAAGCACATGCTCGACGCCTACCCGAATTTGCAGGCGATGTATTCGCCAACCGACGACAACACCGAGGTGCTGTATTTTGCGGACGCCACCGCCGTGTTTTCCTCTTTTACCGAGGCTCCGGTTACCGTCAAATTTTAAGCATAATTTATGGAACAGGCTGTTTTTACGACGCTGTGCATGGTTTCCGACGGCAATGGCAGCGTGCTGGTGCAGGAGCGAGTCGGCGGGCGCTGGCAAGGCGTCGCCTTTCCCGGCGGACACGTGGAGCCCGGCGAGTCCTTCACAAAATCGGTCGTCCGCGAGGTGGAGGAGGAAACGGGGTACACCCTCGAAAATCCACGCCTTTGCGGAATCAAGCAATTTCCCACCGACGAGGGCGCGCGTTATGTGATTCTGCTGTACAAGGCGGATCGTTTTCGCGGCACGCTCCGTTCCTCCGACGAGGGGCGCGTGTTTTGGGTCAGGCGAGACGAGATCGAGCGTGCGGAAATGCTCCCGCTGTTTGAGGACGACGGCAAAAGCGAGTTTTACTGCTTTGCAAAAGACGGCGAATGGAGCCGCGTCATTCTCTGAGTCATAACCTGTGGTTAGAACTGATTAACGAATCGAGACTTCTCCGGAAGCCTCGATTTTTTTATAATGATATTGGTGGATACTTTCAAATCCGAGGATTTGAAAGGGCAGAATGAATTGCAACCACAAGAAGGATGATGAAGATGAAACAAAGAATTGCGATATGCTTGATTTTTGCCCTGCTCCTAACGCTTCTCTGTGCCTGCAACGGAAATCAGCCGGGTGCCCAAACGCCGGCAGAGGAATCGTCTCAGGGAACGGAAGCGGTCAGTAATCCGGAGGTAAGCAGCTCCCCTGTCCAGAGCGAAGAATCTGAAGTAGGCGGCGCGGAAAGCAGTTCCCCCGCCGAGAGCGAGGAATCAGAGGTGAGTGAAATGGAGATAACGCAGACCGGCTGGACGGAGGTTGTTCCGGCAGAGTACACACAAGCGGCAGTCGAACAAGGTTCTGTCGTTCGGCTCGACTATGAATCCGAGGATTATGTGCGGGACAGCAGCCCCATCACGAAAACCGCCTATGTTTATACGCCTTACGGCTACAATGAGGACGACACCGAAACGCGGTACAACATTCTCTATCTCATGCACGGCTGGGGCGGCCATGCCGGAGAATATTTTGATTTTACGGCGACGAAAAATATGTTTGACAATCTGATTGCAAACGGAGATATTCCGCCCATCATCATCGTGTCAGCGACGTTCTACAACGAAAACAGCAGCAAGGATTTTTCCAGCTCTATTGAAGAATTCCGCGCTTTCCATCAGGATTTTGAAAATCACCTGATGCCCGCGGTCGAGGGGCGGTTCCACACCTACGCTGCATCCACTTCCTCTGAGGACTTGAAAGCCTCCCGCGACCATCGGGCATTCGGCGGCTTCTCGCTCGGTTCAGTGACCACATGGTTACAGTTCTGCTATGACTACGATTATATTCATTACTTTCTTCCGATGAGCGGTTCGTGCTGGTACTACGGCACCTACGGTGACTTCCGCTTTGAGGACAACGTGGACTTTATCGAACAACTTGTAAAAGACGAAAACCTTGACGAGCGCGGGTACTTTATCTATCACGCTGTGGGTACTCAGGATGCGGTCAAGAGCCAGTCGATTGGGATGGCGGAGGAAATGCTGTCGCGGGAGATTTTCACGCCGGATCACTATGTTTTCTATCAAAAAGACGGCGGTTACCACGACTTCAACGCCGTGCAGGAATATCTCTACAATGCGCTCCCGCTGTTCTTCCGGGATGCGGAATAAAGGAGGCTGTCTATGAAACGATTGATTGCAGCAACGCTTTCCCTTGTCCTCCTTGTTGGTTCGCTCTGTGCCTGCACAAATCAGGCGCTAACCGATAACGGCAGTCAGCAAACACCCGGTTTATCCGCAGAGAATACGGAAAATGTGCGCGAGGCTACCATCCCCGAAGAACTTTCCGAAATCCCGGAAGCATACTTTTCTCCGGCAGAGAATCCGG
>CANQNK010000008.1 GCA_947625195.1 uncultured Clostridia bacterium
TTTAACAAAAAACGTTCTGTACATTAATTTTCACCTCACAACTGAATTTTAAAAGCTTTTCTACGCTTTAGAAGTAAGTATATAATAACATCTTAATTATAACTTGTCAATAGAAAATAAAAAATTTGTCGAAAAAATTACCTTTTTGTCTTTTGACGCCGCCAATCCAACATAAACACCTCGGAACACATTTACGAATTACTTTTGTATTCATTGCCCATTTTTAAGATAAATCAAGCTATAAAATAGTGTACTATACAGATTTTTTGCAGGATTTATTTTTTGTGCTTGCATTTTTAAAAAATTTGTAATACAATATTTAATAATGAATTAACACAACGGAGGAAAATAAAATGCTTTTGAGCGATATGTCTAAACCACAGCTTTGTGAGTTTAAAAAAACCGAACAAAAAAAATTTAATGAGTACAAGGCTATGGGGCTTAGCCTTAATATGGCGAGAGGAAAGCCCTGCTCAGAGCAGCTTGACCTTACTCTCGGCCTGCTGGACGCTGTTCACTCGGACTCCTCCCTTTTGGCATCAGACGGAACGGACGTGAGAAATTACGGGGTTTTAGACGGACTTCCAAGAGCAAAGAAGATGTTTGCACAAATGCTCGGTGTCGATCCTAGCGAAGTAATAGTTGGCGGAAACTCGTCTCTTAATATGATGTACGACACCGTTGTGAGAAACATACTGTTCGGCTCTGACGGTGAAAGCCTGCCCTGGGGCAAATTAGACAGGATAAAATGGCTCTGTCCGTCGCCCGGATATGACCGTCACTTCGCAATATGTCAGTCATTGGGAATTGAAATGATAACCGTTCCGATGCTCTCTACCGGTCCGGATATGGATATGGTAGAAAGTCTGGTCGAAAGCGATGACGCAATAAAAGGAATATGGTGTGTACCGATGTACTCTAATCCTACCGGCATTACCTACAGCGATGAAACGGTAAGGCGCTTTGCGGCTTTGAATCCGCGCGCTAAGGACTTCAGAATTTTCTGGGATAACGCATACTGCATTCACCACCTTACAGATACGCCCGACAAGCTTTTAAATATCTTTGACGAGCTTAAGGCAAACGGCAAGGAGGATATGATATATATTTTTGCCTCAACCTCAAAAATCTCCTTCCCCGGCGCCGGAGTTGCCGCAATGGCCGCGAGCAAAAAGAATATAGACTATATACTGTCAAAAATGACAATACAGACCATAGGTCCCGACAAGATAAATCAGCTTCGGCACGTAAAATTTTTCGGCGGATACGACGGTCTTACCGAGCATATGAAAAAGCACACAGAAGTAATAGCCCCCCGGTTCAGAGCGGTAACCGACGCTCTTGAAAAATATATAAAGCCGCTCGGGATAGGCTCTTGGCACACTCCGAACGGCGGATATTTTATAAGCTTTGATTCTTTGAACGGCTGTGCAAAAAGAATAGTTTCGCTTTGTAAGGAAGCAGGCGTAGTTCTGACCGCCGCGGGAGCTACTTATCCATACGGCAACGACCCGGACGACAAGAATATAAGAATTGCACCTACCTTCCCGAGCATTGAAGAGCTTAAAACCGCAGTTAAAATATTCTGCACCGCAGTAAGGCTTGCAAGCGCAGAAAAACTTCTTGAAGATTGACATAAAAAACGCAAAACCCTACCGGATAAGAAATTCCGATAGGGTTTGTTTATTCTTCCGTAAACGATGCGCCTATGTCATTCATAAGCACACATTCAGCCTCAAGCGTTTCTCCGTCTGCGCCGTCATCAGAATATCTGAAATACTTTATCTTTATTGTCTGCCCGGCTTTTTTAGCCTCCATTATCTTTACAACATCGTCCGTCCGATCCACAGTTTTTCCGTCAAGCTCCAGAATTATGTCGCCCGATTTAAGATACTTTGCAGCGTCACAGGACTCATCCACATTCTGAACCACTAACCCTGCTTTGATATCGTATATCTCCGCCTGAGACTCAGAAACTGCGTAATAGGTTATTCCCAGCTTTGCTCTGTCGGCAACGTAGCCGTTTTCGATTATGCTCTCTACAATGGGTATCGCGGCGTTGGTTGAAATTGCAAAGCCTATACCCTCGTACTTGGTGTTGCTGAGCTTTGAAGAGGTTATTCCTATAAGCTGCCCCCACATATTTAAAAGCGCCCCTCCGGAGCTTCCCGGATTTATGGCAGCATCAATCTGCAGACAGCTCATTTTTATTCCCTGACTTCCCCCTCGCACCATACGGTCAATACCCGACACTATTCCGGAGGTCACCGTTCCGCCGTACCCTCCGGGATTTCCTATAGCTACGACCTCTTCTCCGAGATTCGTCTGGGTAGAATCGCCAATTTCTATCGGGGTGAACTTGCCCGATACCTTTATTACCGCAATGTCGGAATCGTCGTCAGCACCTATCACCTTTGCCTCGTAATCACTGCCGTCGAAAGTTGTCACCCTTAATCCCTTGGTGGCGGAAGCAACAACGTGAGCATTTGTTATGATATATCCGTCAGAGGTGAATATAACCCCGCTTCCCTGGCCGGCGTAAGTATAGGGGGCTTCACTGCTGTCGTTTTCCTTATACCCGGTTATAGAAACTATCGACTGCGACGCAAGCTGTGCAACGCCCTCAACGGTGTATCTTCCGTCCGCAGTCTTGTATTCACCTGAGATTTCAGGCTTCTGATGTTCGGTTATCGTTAGCTTTACCCCGTTGTCGTTCTTTATTGCGTTTGAAAACCAGCCGTTTCCGAGAACAAAATTAAGCGTTATCACTGACGCTGCAAACAGACAAAGCAGTATTGCAAAAACAGCAGCAAAAACCGCCGCGCCGCTTCTGCGGCTTTTAGGAGGCTTTGCCTTTGCCCAAAAAAGCTCTCGAGATATCTCATCGCGCTTATTTATATCTTCTTCTATTTCTTCATCAAAAAAACTCATGCCAAATCCTCTTGCTTATTTTACAGAAAGCGTTACAGTCACGGAAGTCTTTCCGTTTCCCGTCTGAGCGAAAACATCTCCCTTGTGAAGCTGAGAAATTTTCTTTACGATGCTAAGTCCCAGACCGGTTCCCTTTTTGTCGTTTGAATTATCCGCTCTATAACCCGCCGCAAAAATTTTTTCTATGTCTGCCTTTTCTATCTCCCCCGAATTTATAAGTGTAACCTCAACCTTTTTGTCGTCAGATGTAATGTACAGCCGGATAATTCCTCCATAGGGTGTGTATTTCACACAGTTATCTATAAGATTGTAAAACGCCCTGTGCAGCAGATCCTTATTGCCCTTCACAAAAACAGATTTTTCCTTGCTGTTTTCAATATCCTCAATACCCTTGAGAATTATATTCTTTTGGGTTATTTTCTTTTCAAACGTAAGAAGTATCTCGCATATAACATCATATACCTTTACCTCTTTTTTGACAATACGGGCACTGTCAAGCTTTTTGTATACCGCATAATCCTCCGCTATTTTTGCAACTCTCTCCGACTCGCTTTTTATGACACGCAGATATTTTTCCTCTTCATCTTCGGGTATGGTTCCGTCTAAAATACCCTCTGCAAAACCCTTTATTGAATTAAGCGGAGTCTTTATGTCGTGCATTAAATAAGACATCTCTTCGTCTCTTAATTTATTATCAGTCCTATGTCTTGAGGCAGAGATTTCCCAAAGCAGAAACATAATAAGTAAAAGTATAAAAAAAACCGACACAAATATAAGTATGATCTCTCTGTCCATTTTTATGCCTCCCCGGGTAATAAAGACAGTCACGCGGAAAAAGTTAAACAGTTATAAGGCAAAAGTTTATTTACTGTTTGCTTCCTCTTCAACCTCAAATTTATAGCCCACTCCCCAAACGGTTTTTAGCTCCCACTTTTTTGAAATGCCGTCAAGCTTTTCGCGAAGCCTTTTTACGTGAACGTCTATTGTTCTGGAATCTCCATAGTATTCAAAGCCCCACACCTCGTCCAAAAGCTGATCTCTCGTGTATACTCTGTTGGGATTCGATGCAAGGTGAAACAAAAGCTCCAGCTCCTTAGGAGGGGTATCAAGCACCTTTCCGTCAACCTTAAGCTCATACCTTGTCATATTCACAACAAGCTTATCATACTTTACTTCCTTGATCTCAACCTCTCCGGATGACTGCCCCGCGCGGCGGTAAACCGCCTTCACCCTCGCAACGACCTCTTTTACGTCAAATGGTTTTACAACGTAATCGTCCGCGCCCAGCTCAAGTCCCAGCACCTTGTCAAATGTCTCTCCCTTTCCGGTTATCATTATAATAGGTACGTTAGACTTCTTTCTGATCTCCCTGCAAACCTGCCAGCCGTCCAGTGTGGGCAGCATAATATCCAGCAGCACTATATCCGGCTTAAGGGCGTTAAACTTTACAACCGCCTCCTCACCGTCGTATGAAAGCATTACATTGTAGCCTTCCTTTTCAAGATACAGTCTAAGCAATTCACAGGTGTTTTTATCATCGTCGATGACCAAAACTTTTCCGAGCGACATAACTTTATCCTCCGAACAAAAATATTAAGTAAAAGAAAACGAATTTTTAACGCTATGTTTAAAAATTGTTACGAAACTTTTACCAAATCCAAATTTATTATATCAAATATGCGAAATCTTTTGTGTCCAAACTATTAACTCAATATGTCATAAATGTTAATTTTATAATCTGTACGCAATTTAGTTTCTTTTTGTTCATAATTTGCTACTGTAAGATGTATGTATTATGCCATTCACCACTATATTTAGTGTTTTTTCATTGAATTAAGTCTGAATTTTTTCTGTTTGTTAAATTTTACATTTAAAAAGCATTATCATACGCCGTTTTTGTGCATAGTTGCCAAAAATTATAAAAAATAGAAGAAATCACCTTTTACCCCCTTGTAATTTAAAAAAAAGATGATAAAATAATATTTAGCACTCAACGAATAAGAGTGCTAAATGCAGTCAATTTTTATATTATATAGGAGGTATTTATTATGACTATCAAACCATTACAGGACAGAGTAGTAATCAAGATGGTTGAAGCCGAGGAAACAACCAAAAGCGGTATCATCCTGGCTGGAAGCGCTAAAGAAAAGCCACAGATTGCCGAGGTTGTTGCGGTGGGACCCGGAAAGACTGATGTTACTATGACCGTAAGCGTAGGAGATAAGGTTCTGACGAGCAAGTATTCGGGAACCGAAGTAAAGGTTGACGGCGAGGAGTACACCATTTTAAAGATGGACGATATTCTCGCAGTAGTAGGCTAAGACCTTAGTATTAAAGGAGGAAATAAATTATGGCAAAGCAGATCATTTACGGAGAGGAAGCAAGAAAGTCGCTTCAGACAGGTATCGACAAGCTGGCCGATACAGTGAAAATCACACTCGGACCTAAGGGAAGAAACGTAGTGCTAGACAAAAAGTTCGGCGCTCCGCTCATTACAAACGATGGCGTGACTATCGCTAAGGAAATAGAGCTTGAGGACGCTTTTGAGAATATGGGCGCTCAGCTTGTAAAAGAGGTTTCCACAAAGACAAACGACGCTGCCGGTGACGGAACCACTACCGCCACACTTCTTGCTCAGGCTCTGGTAAGAGAGGGTATGAAGAACATAGCTTCCGGCGCGAATCCGATGGTGGTCAAGAAGGGTATGCAGAAAGCTGTTGACACTGCGGTTGACGCTATCGTAAAGAACTCCAAAAAGGTTGAGGGCAGCGACGACATTGCAAGGGTAGGAACTGTTTCTTCATCCGATGAGAGCGTAGGAAAGCTTATCGCAGAGGCTATGGAAAAGGTCACAAGCGACGGAGTTATCACAATAGAAGAATCAAAGACTGCTGAGACTTACAGCGAGGTAGTTGAGGGTATGCAGTTTGACAGAGGTTACATCACACCTTATATGGTTACCGATACCGACAAGATGGAAGCGGTAATAGATGACGCTTACATTCTCATCACAGACAAGAAGATCACTAACATTCAGGAGATTCTTCCGCTTCTTGAGGAGATCGTTAAGTCGGGCAAAAAGCTTCTTATCATCGCAGAGGATATCGAGGGAGAGGCTCTTTCGACTATCATCGTAAACAAGCTCAGAGGAACCTTTACCTGCGTAGGCGTTAAGGCTCCTGGCTTTGGCGACAGAAGAAAGGAAATGCTCCGCGATATTGCAATACTCACAGGCGGAGATGTTATCACGGAAGAGCTCGGCTTTGAGCTTAAGGACGCAACTATCGAAAATCTCGGCCGTGCAAGACAAGTCGTAGTTCAGAAGGAAAACACGATAATCGTTGACGGCGCAGGCGATGCTGAAGATATCAAGGGCAGAGTAAAGGAGATAAGAAACCAGATCGAAACAACAACCTCTGACTTTGACAGAGAAAAGCTTCAGGAAAGACTTGCAAAGCTTTCCGGCGGAGTTGCCGTTATAAAGGTAGGAGCGGCAACGGAAGTCGAAATGAAAGAAAAGAAACTCAGAATAGAGGACGCTCTTGCTGCTACCAAGGCGGCTGTTGAGGAGGGTATCGTTGCAGGAGGCGGAACCGCACTTCTTAACGCTATACCGGCTGTAAAGGCGATCACCGATACTCTTGACGGCGATGAAAAAACAGGTGCCATGATAGTTCTCAAGGCTCTTGAGGAGCCCGTTCGTCAGATTGCCATAAACGCAGGTCTTGAGGGAAGCGTCATCGTTGACAAGATAACCTCCGCAAACAAGGAAGGCTACGGCTTTGACGCATACAAGGAAGAGTATGTTGATATGATTCCAGCGGGAATCGTAGACCCGACAAAGGTTACTCGTTCAGCACTTCAGAATGCGGCATCTGTCGCTTCAATGGTTCTTACAACAGAGAGCCTTGTAGCTGACATTCCTGAGCCGGAACCGGCACAACCGGCAATGCCGGCAGGCGGAATGTACTAATAAACAACTTGCAATAAAAGGCTTACCGATTTTGGTAAGCCTTTTAATTTTATTCTTCCCCGTTCCAGATATACTTTTTTAAATTTTCGATCCTTCCTTCATCGGATACTTTGATACCGTCTGCGCGCAAAAGTGAGATCTGCTTGTTTTCACCTCCGAAGGCAAACGCCTTTGACACCATACCGAATCGGTTTACCACACGATAGCAGGGAATGTTTTCGGGGTCGGGGTTGACATGAAGCGCATATCCAACGACCTGCGACCAGCGTCTGTTTCCGGCAAGAAATGCAACCTGTCCGTAGGTAGCTACCTTTCCCCTTGGGATTTTTTTAACCACCTCATAGATTTTTTCAAATGTGTTCATACTTACCTCTCAAAAAAGGGCGAAACATAATTCGCCCTTTTTGTTTAATATTGTGAAACAGTGCCTTTAATCCTCGCCGAGCTTTAACGCCTGAGAAATTTTTATCTTTGATATTATTCTTCCCAGAACCGCAAAGCCTACTCCCAGCATCAGCAGAATAATAATGTAAATTTTTATATAGTCGCTTCTCAGCGCCGTAACGCTGAACGGCAGCATCTTGCTCTGCGCAGTAAACATCGATCTAAACAGCGGAACGAACAGGTCGCTTGCAATTCCGCCTATGAGGACCGAGAATATTACCGCTACCCCGGAAACCAAAAGCTGTTCATAAATTATCATTGATATGATTTCCCGATAGCTCATACCCATTGCGCGCAATATTCCGAACTGAAGCGTGCGTGATTTTATCGACAGTATCCAGTAGATCAAAAATCCTATTACGCACATTATCATAATGATTATAAAGCCAAGGGTAAGAGCTCCGTTTAAGCCCTGAAGCATCGGGTCGTTCTTCTCTTTAACTATGTTCTGGCTTGCTACCTCAAGCGTTGTAGGCACTATGTCGGATTTCTCAATGGATTTGTAAAAATCCGCAACCTTTGCGTCGTCCTCAAGGTCAAGCCACACTTCATACGGCTCGATCGGTGTCTGTACCTGAACGTAGTTAAAGTTCATAACAGCAAAGTCTATATAGGTTCCGTTTTCGTTCTGCTCTGTGGGATCAATGCTCGGCCAGTAGTCCACAAAGGCAATAACCGTCGCTCCGAAATAGTCGTTTTGCCCCCATGCAACCTCTATATTGTCGCCCAACTCATAGCCGTAGTTGTCTTTAAACGACGAGGAAAGGATAACACCGTAGTTGCACTCGCTGAGGGCGTTCAGATAAGCGTTTATGTGAACCGGCAAGAGCTCGTCCTTAAACCAACATATATTGGCAAACTCGCTCGGGTTGACCGTCATAAGGTGCACATTCGGCACGGTATCAGTGGTCTCTGACTGTCCGCCGCGGGCATTTTCCCATCTTCTGTTTTCGCCTTCCTCTTCCTCCTGATTCTTTGGAGCTTCAATAGTAATCTTCCTTGAGCTTTTAATGCTTGCGGAATCGTTTTTATAAACGGCGGTTGCCGCCTTTACCCCGTCAAGCTTTTCAAACCGCTCAAACACCGGCTCTATGTACGAAACCGAACCGCCCGTTTGAGTAGATTCGTCTTCCTCCGCCTCTTCTGCTTCAGCCTGAGAAGAGCTTGAAGCGCCGCTGTCGCTTTCCCACTGCTCGGCGATCACCGCATCGCACCCGACTGTGTACGCAGCCGTCTGCTCGGCGTTTCTGTTAAGCGCGCGGGCGGTATTTGCAAAGAAAAGTCCGAGAGCTACCGTGAGCATCAAAAATATCATAATAAAGCGTTCACGCCCGGTTGAAGATCTTCCTATGTTGTTTAGTGATATGTACTGCGCAGGAGTCCACACTCGCTTGCCCAGCATATAGACCAGCCTTATTACAAACGGATAAAGCCGCACCACAAGCAAGGCCGCGCCGAGTATAAACGCGGTAGATGCCACAAACAAAAGCGGATTTACCGTAGCGGAGGCGTCCGTAACTCCCTGAGCCGCAAGGTTTTCCTGAGTTTTATTATAGTAATAAAGCCAAGCCACCGAGCCAGCTATCAGTATAACATCTAAAAACGCCTTGTCCCAGAGCGGGCGCTTTGCCTTTCTCGCCTTTGAAGCCTTGTGCGCTACTATTGTAGTTCTCGTTGCGGGAACGATAGGCACCATTGTGGTCACAAAGAACACGCCTACCGCCAAAAGCGAATAAAGCACCGCTTCTATCGAAAACTTTATCGGAAGCGCCGTTCTGTTTACAAACTCCAAAAATCCGTTTGATGCACCAAGCACGTGGCAGAGTCCATATCCTATAAACGGTCCTATTATAGCGGTAACTATTCCCAGCACAAGGGATTCAAGCGCATAGATAAGCATGATCTGTAGACTTGAAGCTCCTCTTGATTTGAAAACGGCGATCTCGTTTTTCTCCTGCTCGACATTAAGCTGAGAAACCATAAACAGATAGAAAACTATCATAAGCATTACGGGTATCTGCACCAGCCATAAAAGAAGCTGAAGCATAGACGAACGCTCTGCATACTCCTCAAAAATTCCCATAGCGGGAACGTCAAGCGTTATTGAGTTTTCCGAATACACCTTGTCCTGCTCTCTTAAGTCCTTAAGAACTCCGTCCAGTGAGGTCATATCAAGGTTAGGATAGTCTATCGCATAACGTGTTGACATATTGACAATATTTATAGCGCCTGTTTCAACTGCACTGAGCACTGTGCCGTAATCCGCAAAAGCAGTGGCAACATATGCGTCGTCAAGTCCCTCAGACCAGTAGGAATCGTTTACAGACTTTACGTCAAACGCACCGGTTATCTTTATTTTTATTGTCTTGTCGGCATTGAAAACATTGGATATCGTATACGACTGACCGACCACCAGCCCTGTTGTGCGCAAACTTTCATTTGTGAGTATGCACTCTATTACCCCGTCGTTTATTCCGGGGGTATACATTTTTCCCTGAGTTATCTTTATGTGGTTCTCAATGTCGGACATACCCGTGACATTGACTCTTGAGATACTGTCGTCGCTTGAGTTCGCCTCAGCTATCACCATAAGATAGCTGTCGGTCAGGATCTTCTTTGAATTTTCATAAGGAACGGACAAAGAATCAAAATTGTCCTCAAACGACTTATACATATCATCTATTATTTTAAGCTGCTTATCAGATTCAAGGTCTAGATTTAAGTTGTACGAAGCCGAATAAATTCCCGGGTACTCACCGTTATCCACCTGATACGACTGCATATCCTTGACAAGCATTCTCTGAAGCGAAGCGTTCATATAAAGCGGAATGGTGCTCATCATGGCAGAAGCCATAACAAAGCCTATCAAAAGGCATATAACCATCCACTTGGTATTTATCATTTTACGAAAAAGCAGAGTAAGCATTCTCTTTTTCCTTTCCCTCGTGTAGTATAGTGTGAAACGGGTCTATCTTACGATAACCTTTTCTCCCTCTTTAAGTCCTGAAACTATCTCAGACTCAGACCCGGTTTCAAGACCTACCTCTACTTCTCTTGATTCTTTTTCGTTCTTGTCGTTAAGCACGTAAACCACCCTCTTGCCGTTTACGGTCTTTACAAGCTTTTTGGCAACTACGATTACATTCTTCCTGCTGTCGATCACAAGTGTAACATCTGCAATATTTCCTATTGCATTTGTCGGGGTATCTCCCGAAAACTGTGCGTAAACCTTGGTCTCCTCAAAGGTGATTCCGGAGTCTTGCGGATAGTTGTTCGGAGTTGCGAAGATCTCTCCCTTATAATCCTTGCGGCTGTAGCTTATTGTTACCGCCTGACCTACTTTAAAGCGTCCTATATCGCTCGGCTCAATGGGAATATATAAAGAGCTTTTGTCAACTATTGTGGCGATCATCTCTCCTGAGGTAACCTCCTCACCAGCGGCGCGCTCTGTAACGGAAGATACCGTTCCCGCCTTAGTGGCATAAAGTGATGATTTCTCCTTTTGACGATTCAGCGCATCAAGCTCGTTTTTGAGAATATCCACGGTAACCTGAGCGTTATCCACCTCAGACTGACTTCCTCCGTTTTCAGCAGTTATCGTTACATTTAGCTGCGCCTGCTGAATTTTAAGCTCCTTGTCCTTTATTTCAAACTCAAGGTCGCCCACATCAAGTTCGCAAATAAGATCGCCCTCGCTTACCATATCGCCGGCCTTGACATAAAGCTTTTTGATCTTTCCCCCCTGATCCTCAAAGGAAAGCACGCTTGTGGACTTAGACATAACCGTTCCCGAGTTTGTCAGCTTCTTAACTATATCCTTTCTTTTTGCGTCAACCGTGGTGTATTTCACCTCGCTCGCTTTTACGGTAGGAGCATCCAAAACCTCCTCCTCATCCGGAAGAAAATAGCATCCGCTCAAAAGTGATGTCAGAATAACTGACGCTATAATAAATGAAACAGTCTTTTTTATCATCATTCATTCCTCACAATAATAGTTTAACTAAGTATGTATGTAAGTTAATTATACTATTTTTTAACTTAAAAGTCTATTAAATCGCATCGTCATTTTGTAGAAAATTAGCACCAATTTTTGTGTATTTTACACACAAACAGCCCGCAGGATATTCTTGCGGGCTGTTTACTTTGACTTAAGTCTTTGTGCAAGCTCTTCGGCACGGGCATAAATATTCGATTCACTTTCGGATAAATAATACTTTCCTTCACGGTATAAAACCCTGCCGTTTATCATAGTAAGCTTTATATTTTGCTTAGAGCCTGAGTATACTATGTTTTTTAAAATGTTGTTTAACGGGCGCATATTGGGCTTATCAAGGTCAATCACAACGATGTCCGCCTTTTTACCCACAGCAAGTACATCGCAGTCAAAAAGTCCCATAGCCCTTGCGCTGCCCACGGTCGCTGCTTTCAAAACCTCGTCTGCGGCACAGGCGGAGGCGTCGCCGTATTTTAGCTTTTGAAGTCCGGTTATCAGAAACATTTCCCTGAACATATCAAGCGCGTTGTTAGAAGCCGCTCCGTCGGTTCCCACCGCAAGCTTTACGCCGCTTTTTAAAAGGCGGCAGATATCCGCAACACCGCTTGCAAGCTTTGTGTTAGAGCCGGCGTTGGTCACTGCCCAAAGACCCCTGCGTTTAAAAATCTCAACATCATTATCTGACAGATGCACACAGTGAAAACCACCGCCTCCGTACTCATATGCGCCAAGTGAATCAAAAAGCTCGGTCGGTGTTTTTCCGTAACGTTTTATGCAGCCTTTTACTTCGTCCCCGGTCTCGCTGTTGTGCGACCAAAAGCCTTCGCCGTATTTGCGGCAGAGACTTGCTATCGCCTTTATGGTTTCAAGTCTGGTGGTGTATTCGGCGTGTATTCCCAGCCTGTATGAAACAAGCGGACTTATGTCACGGTACTTAAGATACTCTTCCTCAACGCTTTGGGGAGTTCCGCCGAAATCGTTTATCGACGAGCAAATAACGCTTTTGAAACCGCAGTCAGTTACGGCGCGAACAAAATCGTCAAGGTAAAAATACATATCAAAGCAAGCGGTAACGCCGCTTGAAAGGTATTCTAAAACAGCAAGCTTTGTAAACGCATAAATATCCTCTCCTGAAAGCTTTGCCTCCATAGGAAACACCTGATTGTTAAGCCATTCGCTCAAAGAAAGATCATCGGCATAAGAGCGCAGAAACGTCATTGCGCTGTGGGTGTGTGCATTTTTAAAGCTCGGCATAACAAGACTTCCTCCGACGTCTATAACCTCATCAAACTCCCCGTCCTTGGGTTTTCCGATATAATAAATGCTGTCACCTTTTATGTGGATTTCCCCGTCGGTTATATCGCAGTTACCGTCAAGAGTCAGTATTTTTGCGTTAGTAATTTTTTTCATACAGCCTTCCTTTCTTGTTATATATTCTTTTTGATGAAAGCTGTTATCGCTCAGTTTGATTTATATAGTCCGAAATGCTTTCTATACATTCAACAAGCAGCTTTTTAAATACGGGCGCCACCCTGTCGGCAGTCTCCTTTACCTCCTGATGAGTGAGAGGATGTTTGCTTATGCCTGCCGCAAGATTTGAAATGCAAGACACGGCGCATACCCTCAAACCCATATGATTTGCCGCCGCAGCCTCACAGGCTGTGCTCATTCCCACAGCGTCAGCTCCCATAGCCTTATACGCTCTTATCTCCGCGGGGGTCTCATAGTTAGGCCCTGTTGTCTGGATATAAACTCCCTCTTTAAGTTCAATTCCTATGTCCTTGGCACAGTTTCTTATAATGTCCGCTAAGTCTTTATCATAAACGCAGCTCATATCGGGAAACCGAGTACCCAGCTCATCGACATTCTCACCGATTAGCGGACTTTTAACAAGCGATGATATATGATCGGTAATAAGCATAAAATCTCCGGCCTTAAAGCTTTCGTTTATTCCGCCCGAGGCGTTTGTCAAAAACAGTACCTTTGCACCCAGCAGCCCCATTATCCTTATGGGGAGCACTACGTTTTTTATGTCATACCCCTCGTAGTAATGCACTCTGCCCTGCATACACACAAGCCTTATCCCGTTTATGCTGCCGAAGATAAATTTTCCCTCATGGCCCGAAACGGTAGATACAGGAAAGCCTTCGATATCGCCGTAGGGTATTTCCGCAGTTTTTTCTATCAATTCCGCAAATCCTCCAAGCCCTGAGCCCAACACCAGTGCTATCTGCGGAATGAAATCGGTTTTTTCTCTTATTCTGTCTACACATTTCATCAGAGTTTTGCCGTACTCAGACATATAAGCTCTCCTTTTAACGTGATAATTCTATAGTACATCATTTTGATACATTTTACAGGTAAACTCCGCTCTTACTAAATCTTAGGCAGAGTGATAACGATTTTGGTTCCCTTGCCCACGCTGCTTTTTAAGCTTATGGTTCCGCTGTGATAGGTTACTATATGCTTTACGATCGAAAGCCCCAGTCCAGTGCCGCCGGTCTGCTTTGAACGAGATTTATCCACCCTGTAAAACCGCTCGAAAATTCTCTCCTGAGATTCCTTTGGGATCCCTATTCCGTTGTCCTCCACAACGATAAGCGCCCTTGCGCCTGTATCCTTTACAATTATTTTTACATAACCGCCCCTGGTATTGTATTTTATCGAGTTATCCGCGAAGTTTATCAAAAGCTCGTTTGCATAGCTGCGATTTTCCATAACGGTTACGCGCTGAACATCCAGTATAATCTCAACACCGTGCTGCTGTGCCTTGTGGGAAAGTATATCCGAAACCTCATATGCGACCTCATCAAGCCTTACGCTCTCAAGCTCAATAGTCTGTTCCTCTATTTCAGAAAGTCTGATTATGTCATTTATCAGCAAAAGAAGCCGCTCGCTTTCACGGAAAATAGTTCCGCCGTACTTTTTAACATCGTCCGCACCGGTTATTATACCGTTTTCGAGCATTTCTCCAAAGCCCTTTATAGTGGTAAGCGGAGTTTTAAGCTCGTGAGTCACGTTTGCGGAAAAGTCGTGCCTTAGGAAACGACCTTACCTCAAAGCCGCCGGATTTAAGAGCGCAGGAAATAAGCTCTCTTATACCGTCATCGTCCTCAACACAATATATCATCGGCATTTTAATATCCCTCTGCTGTAAATTTACTAACCCTTTTTAGGCAGTGCATACTTAACCAGATATTTTTCAACATACGAATCAAATTCTTCACCCGAGGTCTTTACCGTTCTAAGATACTCGTGCGTTTCAAAGTTGTCATCGTTTACCTGAATAAGGCAAACCGCAACGTTTGAGCAGTGGTCAGAAACCCTTTCAAGGCTTGTCAGAAGATCAAGAAATACAAAGCCCGTCTCCATAGAGCAGGTGCCCTTTTGAAGCCTTTTTATATGCCTGCTCTTAAGCTTTGTTCTTATCTGGTCGATCACCTCTTCAAGCGGCTCAACCAGATACGCACTGTAAAGGTCGTTATCGCGAAGCGCCGTAATAGACAGATCGATTATCTCCTCCACCGCCCTGCACATAACGTCAAGCTCCGATTGGGCTTTTTTACTCAGCTCAATTTTCTTGCTGTGAAGCTCTTTAATTGATGCGTATATGTTTTTTGCATGGTCTGAGATCCGTTCATAGTCGCTTATGGTGTGAAGTATCGTAGACACGGTCTTGGAATCCTGCAAAGACATTTCCTGACTTGAAAGCTTGACCAAATATGTTCCTATAACGTCCTCATACTTATCAACGTTTTTCTCAGTCTCGGACACTCTGTTTGCAACCGTTTTGTCCCACTTTTGCAAAAGGGATATTGCGTCTGTGATGTTTCTCTTTGCAAGCTCTGCCATTCTGATGGTCTGAGACTTACACTGAGCAACCGCAAAGGAAGGGGTTGACATAAATCTTGAATCGATCACAGGCTCGTCCGACGATAAGGAACCGTTTGCACCCTTGTCCCTTACAAAAATGTACGAAAGCTTTTCCAAAAGGTTGCTGAATGGAAGAAGAACAATAGTCGTCACCACTTGGAAAATAGTGTGGATCACCGCTATGTCAAACGCATTAACGACTGAATCTGCAAACGCAAAGTCAACTAAGGCGTTTATAGGATAGTATATCGCCACGACCAGAATAGTAGGGATAATGTTGAACAAAAGGTGAATAACCGCCACTCTCTTTGCGTTTTTGTTGGTTCCGACTGACGATATTATAGCCGTGATACAGGTGCCGATATGCTGTCCCATTATAATGGGAAGCGCCGAACCGAACGTTACCGCTCCGGTTGCGGAAATAGCCTGCAAAATTCCGACAGACGCCGAAGACGACTGAATTATGGCGGTCAAGACGGTTCCTGCCAAAATTCCGAGGATCGGGTTATCAAACATAACGAGAATGTTTGTAAACTCCGGTATTTCTGCAAGAGGCTCAACAGCGCCGGTCATAGTTTCCATTCCGTACATGAGAACGGCAAAACCAAGAAGTATCATTCCTATGTGCTTGTACTTCTCGTTTTTAAGAAACATAAAGAGAATAATTCCTATAAGCGCCAGAACGGGCGTAAACGACGACGGCTGTAAAAGCCTGAGCCAAACGGTATCTCCCTCAATTCCCATAAGCGATAAAATCCACGCTGTAACGGTAGTGCCGATGTTAGCTCCCATAATTATTCCGATAGACTGCCTTAGCTTCATAATGCCCGAGTTTACAAAGCCTACGAGCATTACGGTAGTCGCAGAGGACGACTGAATGATCGCCGTAACGGCAACGCCTATCAACACGCCCTTTATGGTGCTTGAGGTAAGCCTGTCAAAAAGCTTTTCAAGCCTTCCGCCGGCAAGACGTTCAAGTCCCTGCCCCATTACGTTCATTCCGTAAAGAAACAGAGCAAGCCCTCCGATAAGAGTCAGCACTGAAAAAATATCCATATTAAGTTTTCTCCCATTTTAATCCTTTTCCCAAACGGCGACTGAACACACCGTTAAAAGCGTCGGCTTTAATTTTTTTATAACATTCCTTAACCTTTTTGTGCCGACAATGCCCCGCTTAAATATGCGATGCAAACTTTAGTCACTATTATAAACTACATTTGTAAAAATAATGCCACAGTATTGTAAATAATATGTAAAATATCATAAAGACAAAACAGCCTGCGGCAAAACCGCAAGCTGCAAAAAATCATAAAAACAAATCAAACCAACTGGATAATAGCCATCTCTGCTGCGTCGCCGCGGCGAGGACCTGTCTTGATTATTTTTGTATAGCCTCCGTTACGCTCAGCGTACTTCGGTGAAATCTCATCAAAAAGCTTCTTGACAACGCTTTCCTTGGTAACGTAAGACATTACCTGACGCTTGTTGTGAAGATCGCTTGTTTTACCCAGGGTAATCATCTTTTCGGCCATCGACTGAACTTCCTTAGCTCTGGCAACTGTTGTTTCAATCTGACCGTTTTCCAGCAGATAGGTTACCATTCCTCTGAGCATCGACGTTCTGTGGTCGCTTGCTCTTCCAAGCTTTCTGGTTCCCGGCATTTGATATTCACTCCTTACTCTTTATTAGTAAATTTTCGGTTAGTCCTCTTCAGAGCTCAGCTCATAGCCTAAGCTGTTAAGCTTTCCCTTGACCTCTTCAAACGACTTTTTGCCGAGGTTTCTAACCTTCATCATTTCTTCCTCTGACTTTTCGATCAGATCGTTTACCGTGTTGATACCGGCTCTTTTAAGGCAGTTGAAGCTTCTTACCGACAAATCGAGCTCCTCAATAGTCATTTCCAGAACCTTTTCCTTACCCTTGTCATCCTTTTCAGCCATTATCTCAACCACGCTTGTGTCCTCAGACAGCTCTACGAACAAATTAAGATGTTCTGTCAAAAGCTTTGCGGCAAGCGAAACAGCTTCCTTTGCGGAAATAGTTCCGTCCGTCCAAACCTCAAGCGTAAGCTTGTCATAGTCGGTTATCTGTCCCACACGGGTGTTCTCGACTGTATAATTCACCTTTAATACCGGTGTATATATGCTGTCAACCGCAATTACCCCGATGGGTGCGCCCGGCATATACGACTTGTTCTTTTCGGCAGAAACATAACCCCTGCCTCTGTCAATTACGATTTCCATATACAGCTTTGCGTCCTCACCGAGAGTTGCAATGTGCATATCCGGAACCAAAATATCGACCTCAGAATCAGTCTTAATATCTCCGGCAGTGACCTCGCACTTGCCCTCAGCTTCAATATAGATCGTCTTAGGGCCGTCACCGTGAAGCTTTGCGATAAGTCCCTTGAGGTTAAGAATGATTTCGGTCACGTCTTCCTTAACGCCTGGTATCGTCGAAAACTCGTGGTGAACTCCGTCGATCTTTACTGAATTTACAGCCACACCGGGTAAAGAGGAGAGTAATACCCTTCTTAAGCTGTTCCCAAGGGTAGTACCATAGCCACGCTCTAACGGTTCAAGAACAAACCTTCCGTAAGTTCCGTTACCTTCAAGCTTTGCTACTTCGATTTCTGGCTTTTCAATCTTTTCAAGCATTATAAACCCTCCTGTTCATTAAAACCGTGTTTATCAGCGTATGAATAATAATCGCTTGCCGTAAATAAGCAATACATAAATATTACTTAGAATACAGCTCGACGATAAGGTGCTCTTCAACCTCGTAATCGAGATCTTCCTTTTCAGCCAGGCGAACAACCTTTGCTGACGAAGCATCCTTGTTCATATCAAGCCATTTAGGAACAACTCTTCCCTTAGTAGCCTCAATGATCTCCTTGAATTTAACGCTTGACTTGCTCTTTTCTCTTAAAGAAATCTCGTCTCCCGGCTTAACTCTGTAAGACGGAATATCGACTCTCTGACCGTTTACATTGAAATGTCCGTGAGTTACAAGCTGTCTTGCTTCTCTTCTTGTCATTGAAAGACCCATTCTGAAAACGACATTATCAAGACGCGATTCAAGCATTGTAAGAAGGTTTGCACCTGCCTGGCCCTCCTGCTTTTCAGCGAGGTCAAAGTAGTGAGAAAACTGCTTTTCAAGCATTCCGTAAATAAACTTCAGCTTCTGCTTTTCCTTAAGCTGCATTCCGTAATCGGAAACCTTTCTTCTCTTGTTCGCGTTAGGATCTCTTTTCGTTTCCTTTCCAACGCCCATTACCATAGGGCTGATTCCCAAAGATTTGCACTTCTTTAAAATTGGTTCTCTGTTTACTGCCATAGTAAAATCCTCCGTTTTCTAAAAAATATCCGATCTTTATTCTTTTATCGGACGCCAAGTAAACTTAAAACTTGGTTTTGTTGTTATACTCTTCTTCTCTTTGGCGGACGGCATCCGTTGTGAGGAATAGGCGTAACGTCCTTGATCAGTCTTACCTCAAGCTCTTCTGTCTGAAGTGCTCTGATAGCTGCTTCTCTTCCTGCGCCCGGTCCCTTTACGTAAACCTCAACAGATTTTAGTCCGTGCTCCTTAGCAGCTCTTGCAGCAGTTTCAGCCGCAGTCTGCGCAGCAAACGGCGTAGACTTTTTAGAACCTCTGAAGCCCAGTCCGCCGGCGGAAGCCCACGAAATAGCATTTCCCTGCATATCTGTGATTGTAACTATTGTGTTATTGAAAGTAGACTGGATATGAACCTGTCCCTGTTCAATATTCTTTCTGTCCTTACGACGGCGAATAACCTTTTTCTTTGGCTGAGCCATGTTCTATATCCCTCCTTACTTCTTCTTGTTGGCAATGGTCTTCTTAGGACCCTTGCGTGTTCTTGCATTAGTTTTTGTTCTCTGTCCTCTTACAGGAAGTCCCTTTCTGTGGCGAACTCCCCTATAGCAACCGATTTCAACAAGTCTCTTGATATTAAGAGCAACGTTTCTTCTCAGATCGCCCTCAACAGTGAGATTCTTGTCAATATAATCACGAAGCTTAGCAACATCGTCCTCGGAAAGGTCTTTAACTCTGATATCAGGATTAACGCCCGTTTCCTTTAAGATCTTCTTTGCAATGTTCGGACCGATTCCGTAGATGTAAGTTAGTCCTGCCTCAACTCTCTTATCTCTCGGAAGGTCAATACCAGCAATACGAGCCATAAATTAGCTGCACCTCCATTTTTTTAAGTTAGCCTTGTCTTTGCTTGTGCTTAGGGTTCGGGCAAATAACCATTACTTTACCCTTTCTCTTGATGATCTTGCACTTTTCGCAGATCGGCTTAACTGAAGGTCTTACTTTCATTGAAATACCTCCTTTTAATATACCCGAAAGCATAAATGCGCTTTCTTATACGTGTGTACCTTTTATTCCTTGGAACGCCAGGTAATTCTTCCCTTAGTCAAATCATAAGGCGACATCTCGACCGTTACCTTATCACCGGGAACGATACGGATGTAATTTGTTCTCAGTTTTCCGGAAATATGAGCAAGAATCTCATGACCGTTTTGGAGCTCAACACGAAACGTTGTGTTTCTTAAAGCCTCCTTGACAACACCTTCAACCTCAATAGCATCGCTTTTTGACATATTTGATTACACACCCCTTTTAGGTTGGTGGTCTGATTGAGTTCTGTTTCGGGTTATAAACTCACTCAACACCCTTTTAGCTAAAGACCCGTAATCTGATTTTCGGCCAGGGTGAAATGTTCCTTGCGGGATCCGCAAAGCCGTCGTAAGCCCTTACTGCAACGAAGCAAGGCTTTTGTTACGACCTGCCGTAAAATACAAAGCCGGATCTTACTTATACAACAACGCCTAATCTATATCGGGATCGGTCAGTATAACCGCTCCTTCCTCAGTGATGGCGATTGTATGCTCAAAATGAGCCGACATCTTACCGTCCGTGGTTCTTACCGTCCACTCGTCGGGCATAACGTAAATCTTCTCCGTGCCCATATTTATCATAGGCTCAATAGCGATAACCATGCCCGGGATAAGGCGAATACCTCTGCCCTGTTTCCCGAAATTCGGAACCTCAGGGTCCTCATGAAGGTCTCTGCCCACTCCGTGTCCTACAAACTGCCTTACCACGGAATATCCGTTGTCCTCATTATACTTCTGGATAGCGTATCCTATATCTCCGAGCCTCACTCCCGGCTTTGCCATAGCAATAGCCATATACAGGCTCTCCTCGGTAGATTTCATCAAAGCCTTTGCCTCGCTGCTTATTTTTCCTACCGCAAAGGTTTTACAGCTATCCCCGTGGAAGCCTTCGATATAAGCTCCCACGTCAACCGAAACGATGTCCCCCTCCTCAAGCTTTCTTGGTCCGGGGATCCCGTGTATGACCTCATCGTTTACCGATATACAAGCGCTTCCCGGAAAGCCGCCGTAGCCAAGAAAGGATGGCACCGCCCCGTGCGACACTATATATCTGTGAATGATCTTGTCAAGCTCATAGGTGGTCATACCGGGGGTGATCATCTCTCCCGCGTGCTTCAGCGCGCCGCCGGTGATCCTTCCCGCTTTTTTCATCATTTCGATTTCTTTATCTGATTTTATAGAGATCATTAAAATGCTTCCTCTAGCTGTTAATAGCTTCAAGCGTAAGGCGTGAGGTTTCCTTTACCTCTTGCTGTCCCTCTACCGTTACAAGCTTTCCCTGCGCCTCGTAATATCCCTTAAGCGGAGCGGTCTGCTCGTGGTATACCTTAAGTCTGGACTCAACCGTTGCGGGCTCGTCGTCCTTGCGGATCACCGTCTTAGCGCCGCATGCGTCGCAAATGCCCTCAACCTTTGTCGGCTTAAAGTCAACGTGATAGGAATTTCCGCAGCCCTCGCAAACTCTTCTTCCCGAAAGTCTCTGCTTGATCTTTTCATCGGGAACGTAAATCTCTATGACCTTGTCGATCGTAACGCCCATATTGTCAAGCGCCTCAGCCTGCGCAACCGTTCTCGGAAAGCCGTCTAGGATAAAGCCGTTTTTGCAGTCGTCCTCAGCGATCCTGTCCTTGAGAATGCCGATAACGACCTCGTCGGGAACAAGCTTTCCGCTGTCCATATAGCTTTTGGCCTCAAGACCGCTCTCGGTTCCGTTTTTAACGGCAGCTCTCAGCATGTTTCCGGTCGATATGGTAGGAATATTAAGCGCTTCACATATGACCTCTGCCTGCGTACCCTTTCCTGCGCCGGGCGCTCCTAAAAGAATAAGATTCATATTAACATTCCTTTCGGTCGTTATTCCAAAAATCCCTTGTGATGACGCATCATCATCTGAGACTCAAGCGTGCGAACGGTTTCAAGCGATACGCTTACGATAATGAGGATAGAAGTACCTCCCATAGCGATTCCGTTGATTCCCGAGAACCTTGCGAAGAATATCGGGAATATAGCGATAATTCCGAGGAATATAGCTCCTACAAGCGTTACCTTTGAAAGAACTCTCTTGATAAAGTCGCTGGTCGGCTTACCGGGACGGATTCCCGGAATACCTCCGTTGTTCTGACGCAGATTGTTAGCTATCTCAATAGGATTGTACTGCATTGAAACATAGAAGTAGTTAAATCCTATGATAAGCAGGAAGTACAGCACCGCATAGAAAATGCTGTCAGTGCTGAACCAGTTAAGCAATCCAACGTAGAAGTTTTGCCAGAATCCCGTAGGATTTGCCGGTCTTGCGATAAACAGCTCAAGAGTAGACGGAAGAGACATAAACGACATTGCAAAGATGATAGGCAAAACGCCGCTCATTGCAACCTTTACGGGGATGTATGAATTCTGTCCGCCGTACATTTTTCTTCCAACAACTCTTTTAGCGTACTGAATGGGAATTCTTCTCTCTGCATTATCCATAAAGATAATAAATGCAATCATCAAGATAAATATGATTATAACTACCGGTACAAAAATGATATACCTCATTTCTCCCGTTCTCAGAAGCTCGATCATATAGAGAATAGCCTCGGGACCTCTTGCAATGATTCCGGCAAAAAGGATCATCGAGATACCGTTTCCGATACCCTTGTCGTTTATCTGATCACCCAGCCATATAATAAGCGCCGAGCCGGCGACAAAGCAGGCGATTATAACTACTGCGGCAAAGATTCCGAAAAATCCCGATGTATACTTGACAGCATGCGCTGAATTTTTAAGGGTGAGATAATATGCCCAGCCCTGGAACAGCGCAATGCCGAAAGCGGTGTAACGGGTTATCCTGTTGATCTTCTTTCTGCCCTCCTGACCTTCTTTTGACATTCTCTCCAGCGGAGGAATAGCATAAGTCAGAAGCTGAATGATAATCGAAGCGTTGATATACGGCGATATCGACAGACACAAAAGCGTTGCCTTTGAAAAAGCTCCACCGGATAACATATTAAGGTAATTAAAGAAGTTACCCGTATCACCGGTTGAGTTGAACCAGTCCTGGATTGTACCCTGTTCAAGATACGGTACGGGAATAGCCGATCCAATACGGAAAATAATGATTATCAAAAGTGTAAATAATATTTTCTTTCTAAGGTCCGCAACTTTCCATGCGTTTCTTAAAGTCTGTAACACTTTTAAATCACCTCAGCCTTTCCGCCTGCCTTTTCAATCTTTTCCACGGCCGTCTTTGTAAAGGCGTCCGCTTTAACGGTAATTTTCTTGGAAAAAGATCCATTACCCAGAATCTTTACGGCGTCGTATCTGCCTTTTACAAGGCCGGACGCCTTCAGAAGCTCCTCGTCAACTGTGATTCCGTCATTGAATTTCTCAAGGTCGCTTACGTTTACTGTCGCAAACTTCTTTGCAAAGATGTTGTTAAACCCTCTTTTAGGGGTTCTTCTTGCAAGAGAAGTCTGTCCTCCTTCAAATCCGGGTCTGATACCGCCGCCGGAACGGGCCTTCTGACCCTTGTGTCCTTTACCTGCGGTCTTACCCTGCCCCGAGCCGTGGCCTCTGCCGATTCTCTTGGTTTCCTTCACAGAGCCTGCGGCGGGCGAAAGTTCATGTAATTTCATAAAATCTGCACCTCCCTAATCACGCTTCGGTAACCTTAATCAGATGCGCGATCTTCTTAATCTTACCTTGTGTCTGTGCGTTATCAGGTTGAATTGTTACCGCACCTATTTTCTTAAGGCCAAGAGAACGGGCAGTAGCAATCTGGTTCTCGGTTTTAGAGTTAAGACTCTTAACCAATGTGATTTTTAGATTTGCCATTTTAAAGTCCTCCTTAGCCAAGTATTTCTCTGACCGTCTTACCTCTTTTTGCTGCAACCTCCTCAGCAGAGTTTACAGATGCAAGACCGTTTATCGTAGCTCTTACTACATTGCAAGGATTGTTTGAACGAAGAGACTTTGTTCTGATATCCTTGATTCCCGCCATTTCAACAACCGCTCTTACAGGTCCGCCGGCGATTACACCGGTACCGGGCGCAGCAGGTCTCATCAAAACTCTGCCTGCGCCAAAAGCGCCTACTACTTCGTGGGGGATAGTTGTACCCTTTAATGAAACCCTGATAAGGTTTTTCTTAGCATCCTCAATTCCCTTGCGTATAGCGTCCGGAACTTCGCTGGACTTTCCAAGTCCAAAGCCTACTACTCCGTTTCCATCGCCGACTACAATAAGAGCTGAGAACTTTCTGATGCGTCCGCCCTTAACGGTTTTAGATACCATGTTAATAGCGACTACCTTTTCTGTAAGTTCCATATTAGAAGCATCTATTAAAGCCAAAATATTACCTCCTTATAAACTCTCACAGCTTAACTGTGCTGCACAAATTATTTCTCAGAACTTGAGTCCGCCCTCACGAGCGCCGTCAGCGAGCTCTTTAACTCTTCCGTGATAGAGATATCCTCCCCTGTCAAATATGACAGTATCAATACCCTTATCGGAGCAAGCCTTTGCGATTGCCTCGCCGACCTTCTTGGCGCCCTCCTTGTTTCCGCCATCCTCAAGCTTTAAAGAGAGTGAAGAAGCAGATGCAAGCGTTGCGCCGTTTTCGTCATCGATTATCTGTGCGTATATATGCTTAGCGGAGCGAAATACACTCAAACGGGGACACTGTGCCGTTCCTGCAATTTTCTTGCGGACCTTAGCATGTCTTTTAGCTCTAGCCAATGCTTTATCAGCCTTTTTAACCATAGTATTTTACACTCCCTTCTCTTATTTACCCTTACCGGCTTTTCCTTCTTTACGAATGATCCTCTCACCTTCGTAACGAATACCCTTACCTTTATAAGGCTCCGGCGGGCGCTTTTCGCGGATCTCGCTTGCGTACTGACCTACTCTTTGCTTGTCGATTCCGTTCACAACGATCTTGTTCGGAGCAGGAACATCTATTGTAATTCCGTCCGTCTCCGACATAACTACCTGGTGTGAAAATCCCAGGTTCATAACAAGGTTCTTGCCCTGTTTCGCGGCTCTGTATCCCACACCCTCTATCTCAAGAGTCTTGGAATAACCGTTTGTCACACCCTCGATCATATTGCTTACAAGCGTTCTTGTCAATCCGTGAAGCGACTTGTGAAACTTATCCTCGGAAGGACGGGCAACCTTTACCTCTCCTCCCTCACAGGTGATTATGATATCACTGTGAAAATTCTTAGTAAGCGTTCCCTTAGGGCCTTTAACAGTAACTGCGTTACCATCAGAAATGCTCACATCCACTCCGGCGGGAACACTAATTGGCTTATTACCGATTCTCGACATAATCTTAGTCCTCCTTACCAGACAAATGCAAGAACTTCTCCTCCGACATTAAGCTCTCTTGCCTTTTTGTCGGTAACAACACCCTTTGAAGTAGAGATGATTGCTACGCCGAGCCCTTTCATTACCTTAGGCATTTCCTCACAGCTTGAGTAAATTCTGAGTCCCGGCTTGGAAACTCTTCTAAGTCCTGAAATTATCGGCGAGTTGTTCTCGTCATATTTTAGAGTAATTCTAATGATACCCTGCTTTCCGTCTTCAATGAACTGATAGTCCTTTACGTAACCCTCGTCAACAAGAATCTGCGTTATGGACTTTTTCATATTAGATGCAGGAACGTCAACTGTTGCGTGCTTTGCAGAACTTGCATTACGAATTCTGGTCAATAAATCAGCTATTGTATCAGTAATTTGCATGCTAGTTAACCTCCTTTTTAAAATAAATCTCTTTACCAGCTTGCCTTCTTAACGCCCGGGATCTGACCGTTATGTGCGAGCTCTCTGAAGCATATACGGCAGATACCGAATTTTCTGAGATAAGCGTGCGGTCTTCCGCAGATCTTACATCTGTTGTAAGAACGAGTCGAAAATTTAGGCGCCGCCTGCTGCTTGTTTATCATAGCCTTCTTAGCCATACTTATTTCCTCCCCTTTATTTCTTACTTATCAGCGAAAGGCGCACCCATCAGAGAAAGTAGCTCCTTTGCCTCTTCGTCAGTTTTGGCGGTGGTGATAAAGTTAATGTCCATACCGCGAACCTTATCGATCTTATCGTACGCTATTTCTGGGAAAATCAGCTGTTCCTTAATTCCGGTTGAGTAATTTCCCCTTCCGTCGAATGAGTTCGGGTTGATGCCTCTGAAGTCACGGACACGAGGGAAAGCGACGTTAAAGAGCCTGTCAACAAACTCATACATTCTCTCCGCTCTCAGCGTTACCTTAACGCCGATGATCTGTCCGTCACGAAGCTTGAAGTTAGCGACCGACTTTTTAGCCTTGCAGGCAATCGGCTTCTGACCTGTGATAGCGGCAAGATCAGACATAATAGCGTCAACTATTTTGGAATTGTCCTTTGCCTCTCCGCAGGCAACGTTTACTACTACCTTATCAAGCTTTGGAATCTGCATTACGTTTTTGTAGCCAAATTTTTTCATCATAGCAGGAGCTACGCTGCTAACATATAGTTCTTTTAAATTTGCAGACATCTTAACTCCTCCTGATTAAAACTCTTCGCCGCAGCTTGCGTTTTTGCAAACGCGAACCTTTTTGCCGTCCTCGAGGATCTTGTGACCGACTCTCGTGGGCTTTCCGCACTTGGGGCAAACGGGCATTACCTTGCTTGCATACATAGCGGCCTCTGCCTTAACGATACCGCCCGCTTCGCCTCTTCTTCTTGGCTTAACGTGCTTAGTGCACATATTAACGCCCTCAATGATAACCTTGCGCTCCTTGGGAGATACCTCGAGTATCTTGCCCTTCTTGCCCTTCTCCTTGCCTGAGAGAACAACAACGGTGTCGCCGGTTTTCACATGTAATTTATTCATCTTAACGACACCTCCGAATCAAAGAACTTCCGGAGCCAGAGAAAGTATCTTCATATATTCCTTCTCGCGAAGCTCCCTTGCAACGGGCCCGAAAATACGGGTTCCCCTTGGGTTTTTATCTTCTCTTATGATAACGGCAGCGTTTTCATCAAAACGGATATACGTTCCGTCTTCTCTTCTGAGACCACTTGCCGAACGAACGATTACTGCTTTAACAACATCGCCTTTTTTAACAACGCCGCCCGGTGTTGCTTTTTTAACCGAAGCAACTATTACATCACCGATGTTTGCATACCTTCTGCGGGATCCGCCCAATACTCTAATACACATAAGCTCCTTGGCTCCGGTATTGTCGGCAACCTTCAGGTAAGTTTGCATTTGAATCACAGTGCGTTCCTCCTTTCAAAAACTTACAAGACCGGTTTTAAAAGAGGATAAGGTTCCTCTTTTAACAAACCTAATACTTTTTATAATTACTTAGCCTGCTCGATAACTCTTACAAGGCGCCATCTCTTATCCTTGGAGAGAGGGCGGGTTTCCATAACCTCAACCTTATCGCCGATGCCGCAAACATTTTTCTCGTCGTGTGCCTTCAGCTTGTAGGTTCTCTTGATTATCTTTTTATAAAGCGGGTGAGAAACGTTATCCTCAATAGCGACGACTATAGTCTTATCCATTTTGTTGGATACTACCTTACCCACTCTGGTTTTTCTAAGATTTCTTTCGCTCACAGTAAATCCTCCTTTTCTTATTCAGCGCCGGACTCTTGCTTACGAATGAATGTCTTAACACGAGCAATATCCCTTTTTACAGCCTTCAGTCTCATCGGGTTGTCAAGTTGGTTTACAGCATGCTGAAAACGAAGGTTGAATAGCTCCTGCTTTAAGTCCTTAAGCTTCTCCTGAAGCTCGTTAGCCGTCATCTCTTTGATTTCACTTGCCTTCATTATTGCTCACCACCCGTTTCTAGAGTTTCTCTTTTAACAAACTTACACTTTACCGGCAGCTTGTGCGCTGCAAGACGCATAGCCTCTCTGGCAATATCCTCGCTTACGCCCTGGATCTCAAACATGACTCTTCCCGGCTTGACAACAGCAACCCAAAACTCAGGAGCGCCCTTACCTTTACCCATACGGGTGCCGAGCGGCTTCTTTGTAATCGGCTTGTCGGGGAATATCTTGATCCAAACCTGACCGCCACGCTTGATATATCTTGTCATCGCGATTCTGGCTGCCTCGATCTGGTTAGAGGTTATCCACCCGCACTGAAGAGCCTGAAGTCCGTACTCACCGTTAGTAACCTTGTTTCCGCGCAGCGCCTTTCCTGTCATACGGCCTCTGTGCTGCTTACGATACTTTACTCTCTTTGGAAGTAGCATTATTCGTTACCTCCTTCTGCATTTTCTTTTCTCGGTCTGCCGCCCGAACGACGTCTTGGTCTGTCGTCGTTTCTGCGGCGTCTCGGCTTATCCTTGCTATCCTTGAAATCTCTCTTCTGAGAGCTCGGGATCTCACCCTTTAAAACCTCGCCGCGGTATACCCATACTTTTACGCCGATTCTTCCGTAGGTGGTGTGCGCTTCAGCGGTACCGTAGTCGATATCCGCACGAATCGTCTGAAGCGGAATAGTTCCCTCGTGATAGCTTTCTGCTCTTGCGATCTCAGCGCCGCCCAAACGGCCCGAGCATCTTGTCTTTATACCCTTAGCGCCCATCTTCATTGCTCTGCCGATAGACTGCTTCATAGCTCTTCTGAAAGAAATTCTGTTTTCAAGATCAAGCGCTATCTTCTCAGCAATAAGCTGTGCGTTTAGATCCGGCTGTCTTACCTCAACAATGTTTAACGACACCGGCTTGTTTATCATCTTTTCAAGCTTTGCACGGAGCTTTTCAACGGTAGCTCCCTTTTGTCCGATTACCATTCCCGGCTTAGCACAGTTAATGTGGATCTTAACCTTATCTGCAAATCTTTCAATCTCTATTCTCGGAACGCCTGCGTTGTAGAGGGTCTTTTTGATGTACTCTCTTATCTTGTAGTCCTCAACAAGCGTATTGCCGAAAGTTGATTTATTTGCAAACCAACGGGAATCCCAATCCTTAATTACTCCGACACGAAGTCCATGCGGGTTTACTTTCTGACCCATAGTTTACCTCCTCTTTCGACTATTCCTTTTCTCCGAGAACAATGGTGATGTGTGATGTTCTCTTGAGAATTCTGTTTGCTCTTCCGCGTGACACCGGTATAATTCTTTTAAGCGTTCTGCCGGGAGTGACAAAGCACTGTGAAACATACAGATTGTTCTTATCCATATTGTGGTTGTTTTCAGCGTTTGCCGCAGCCGATTCAAGAAGCTTAATAAGATATTCGCTTGCAGCCTTCGGTGTATGCTTTACTGTCGCCAATGCAACATCGTAATTCTTCCCTCTTATAAGATCAAGAACGATCTTCACCTTTCGGGGAGAAATGCGAGCGTCTTTTAAAATTGCTCTTGCTTCCATTCAAATATCCTCCCTTCGGCTACTTCTTACCGTTATTCGATGTCTTGGAGCCTGCGTGGCCTCTGTATGTTCGCGTCGGCGCGAACTCACCCAGCTTATGACCTACCATATCCTCAGTCACATAAACGGGAACGTGCTTGCGTCCGTCGTGAACAGCGAATGTATGGCCAACGAAGTCAGGGAAAATAGTAGACGATCTGCTCCAGGTTTTTAAAACCTTCTTTTCTCCCGCCTCGTTCATAGCAATAACTCTTTTAAGGAGAGCCTCCTGGACGAAAGGTCCTTTTTTAATACTTCTACCCATTATTCATCTGCCTCCCTTCAATTACTTACCGTTTCTGCGTTTTACGATAAACTTATCAGAGCGATGATGCTTTTTACGTGTCTTGTATCCAAGAGCCGGCTTACCCCACGGGGTAACAGGGCCCGGACGTCCGACCGGCGACTTACCTTCACCACCGCCGTGGGGGTGATCGTTCGGGTTCATAACCGAACCTCTTACTGTAGGTCTTATGCCCATATGACGTCTTCTTCCTGCTTTACCATAGTTTACGTTGTTGTGATCGATGTTTGAAACCTGACCTATCGTAGCCATACACTTTACAGGAATTCTTCTCATCTCTCCTGAGGGAAGTCTTACCAATGCGTAGTCATTCTCCTTGCCCATAAGCTGAGCCATATTTCCGGCACTTCTTACAAGCTGTGCGCCCTTGCCGGGATAAAGCTCAATATTGTGGATAAACGTACCAACCGGAATATTGATCATCTGAAGCGCATTTCCCGGCTTGACGTCGGCGTCTGCGCCGCTTCTCACCGTATCGCCCACATTCAGTCCGTTCGGCGCGAGAATGTATCTCTTTTCGCCGTCCTCGTACTTAATAAGTGCGATAAATGCCGAACGGTTCGGATCGTACTCAATGGTAAGAACCTCTGCGTTCATACCCGGCTTGTTTCTCTTAAAATCAATTACACGGTATTTTCTTCTTACGCCGCCGCCTCTGTGGCGAACAGTTATTCTACCGTAGCTGTTTCTGCCTGATTTTTTCTTCATAGGCTCAAGCAGACTTCTTTCCGGAGCCACCTTTGAGAGACCGGAATAATCGGTAACAGTCATACCTCTTCTTCCCGGAGTCGTAGGCTTGTAGCTCTTTATTGCCATATTAAGTTCACTCCTTTTGAGTTTGTTTTGCGGGAAGCTTAATGCTTCTTCCCATACATACACCAAGGCTTTTTGCCTCGGCTAAAAGCCGTTTACCTTTTAAAATTATACGAGGTTATTAAAGAACTCTATTGTCTTTTCGCCGTCCTTAAGGGTTACTACCGCCTTTTTTCTTGACGAGGTATATCCCTCATATCTGCCCATTCTTCTTTTTCTGCCTCTTACGTTTAAGGTGTTTACCTTAGCAACCTTTACGTTAAAGAGCTTTTCAACGGCAGACTTGATCTCGTACTTGTTTGCGTTCTTGGCAACCTCAAAGGTATACTTGTTCTTTTCGAGGTTTTTCATAGAAGCCTCTGTGATTATCGGCTTTAAAATAATATCTTGAGCGGTCTTTTCCATTATGCATAAACCTCCTCAATCTTTTCTACCGCACTCTTTGCTACAACGAACTTTTCGTAGTTGAGAATGTCGTATACGTTAAGCGTATTTACGGTAGCCGTCTTAACGCCCTTTATATTGCTTGCGCTCTTTACTACCTTTAGGTCAGCCTCCGGCGTAACGATAAGAGCCTTGCCCTCAACCTTTAAAGCCTTGAGCATATCAATTATCGTTTTTGTCTTAAACTCCGTGATGTCGATGCTGTCAACAACAATCATTTCGTTTTCCAGAACCTTTGAAGAAAGAGCAGACTTCAGCGCAAGTCTTTTTTCCTTTTTATTCAAAGAATAGCTGTAATCTCTGGGCTTTGGACCAAGCGCAACTCCTCCGTGGGTCCACTGTGGGGCGCGGATAGAACCCTGTCTTGCGCGGCCTGTTCCCTTCTGCCTCCAGGGCTTCTTTCCGCCGCCTCTTACCTCTGTTCTTGTAAGAGTGGACTGTGTGCCCTGTCTCTGATTTGCAAGATAATTAACTACCATTGCGTGCATAACAGCCTCGTTGGGCTTGATTCCGAAAACAGCGTCGGAAAGCTCTGTGGTAGAAACCTCTACGCCCTTCATATCATAAACTGAAACCTTTGGCATATTAACTTCCTCCTTCCACTAAGCCTTCTTAACACAGTCAACGATCGTTACCGTTCCGTTCTTAGGACCGGGAACAGCGCCCTTGATTGCGATAAGATTATTCTCTGCGTCAACCTTTACAACGGTGAGGTTCTGAACGGTCACCTTAGTGTTACCGTACTGACCCGGCATACCCTTGCCCTTAAAGATTCTCGACGGAGAGGAGCAAGCTCCCATAGAGCCTGCGTGTCTGTGAACAGGACCCGTACCGTGAGTTTCCTTAAGTCTTGCGAAATTGTGACGCTTGATTGTTCCTGAAAAACCGTGACCCTTGCTCTTTCCGCTGACGTCAACAATGTCGCCCTCGGCAAAGGTATCGGCCTTAACTATATCTCCCACGTTGAGAGACTCTGTGTCGTCAAAGCGAAACTCCTTTAAAGTTCTCTTTAAAGCAACGTCCGCTTTTTTGAAATGACCTGTAAGGGGCTTGTTCACCCTCTTGGGCCTGATGTCGCCGAATCCGAGCTGCACTGCGTTATAGCCGTCGTTCTCAACGGTTTTCTTCTGAACTACAACGCAGGGACCCGCTTCAACTACAGTTACAGGAATTACCTTTCCTGCCTCATCGAAAATCTGTGTCATACCGATTTTCTTTGCGATGATTCCCTTTTGCATATTTTTCCTCCTTTGGTTATTGGTCGGCTGCCCGACATGACCTGCCCGTCGGCATCTCAATCCTTAAAGCTTACTAAAGATTTTCAATGAAAATCGGTTACTTGATTTCCATTACGATGTCAACGCCCGCAGGGAGCTCAAGGTTCTGAAGAGCCGCAGTTGTTTCATCGGTCGGACGAAGCACGTCGATGAGTCTCTTGTGAGTTCTCATCTCAAACTGCTCACGGCTGTCCTTGTACTTGTGTACGGCACGGAGAATAGTAATGATCTCCTTGTTTGTAGGAAGCGGGATAGGACCCGAAACCTTTGCGCCGGTACGCTTTGCCGCCTCAACAATCTTAGCCGCCGCCGCGTCTACAACAGCGTGTTCATAACCCTTGATTTTGATTCTGAGCTTTTCATTGACTGCCACTTAAATCGCCTCCTTAAAAATGTATAAATAGTGGGGGCCTGCCTATCATCCTCAATAAACCCCTGCCCGTTTCCCAAAAGCTCGGACAAAGCAGGAAGCTTTGTACAATAGGTATCCGCAAGTTCTCAACGCGTCCGTGCGTTCCCTGTGAGATGTCAATAAAAAACCCGAAGCTTCTTGTAAACTTCGGCTGACGGAACACACAAACCAGAGTGCCAAAACGCCAGTGACGCACAGCGCGCCATTCGCAAGAAGCATAATAAGCACCAAGGTCTTGAGGTATTACGGTCGCCCGGTTTAAAATCGGACATACTCCACGAGAATTACCGCACAAAAAGTGCGCAACCTCCCGCTTCAACGCATATCTTGTTGCAGTCAACTGCGGTTTCTGACCGCAGTGCAAGACTTATTTTACCATTTATATGTAGAAAAATCAAGGGCAACCCGCAAAAGTTATGCGTAGAAATTTTGCCGTATTTCCGCTTGATTTCTGTATAAAATGCACAAAGCCGCCCCTGACATATCAATCAGGTGTGGCTTTGTTCGATTCATATACCATATTTAGTATCTGAGACGCGTATTCAAGTTGTGCTCTAAACTATTTTTCTCTGTCCTTAAGCGGATTTTCGATCTCCTTTACGCTATTTACGTTTGTTATTTCTATTTTATATTCGTGCCGTGCGGACTTATCCCCGTCTTTGATTTCAGATGTTTCCACAAAGTAAATAAGATCTCCGTTCTCATCGAAGTGATACTCTGCCTCAAACGCCTCTACGTTCGATTCTTCTTCAAAGCTGTCCGGGTCATAGGTGTAGATATAGGCCGTACCGCCGTCCTCGTCTATCTTTTCTGTTTTTATTATAGAGCTCCTGTCAAACGGAAGGTACGCTCCGCTTGCCTGCGGGTGCTTTGAGTCACGGTTGTACGCCTCAAAGTCCGTATCTCCGCGCTGAGCAAATGTGAACTCACCGTTTTCCTCGGTAAAGCATTCAAAGCCGTTGTTGTACTGAATATAGCTTTCGTTTTCATATCCACCGGTATATAAATAGGTAAGGCTATCCTTTTCGTCGTACTTGAAAATAAAAGTCTGCTCTACCTTTGCGGTATCGGCATTAGTTATGATCACCTCTGCGGAATCATAAGACTCATACTTTTCCCTTGCGGCCATGACCAGATCCTCACCCTCAAGAGGCTCGCCTATCTGGCAGCCTGAAAGAGAAACAAGCACCGCTGAACAGATAAATAACACGGTTGTTTTTTTTGTGGCCTTCATATTTTCACTCCTTGTGTTAAGGGACAGCTTTAAGAAAAGCTTTACACCCCGGTAATTAAAAAAGGGACTCCCGGTCCCTTTTTACTTTCTTCTTGAGCCGGATCTGCGCCTGCCGTCGCCGGAGCGTTTAAGCTCAGACATTCTCTCCTCGCTTAAGGCTTTGAATTTACTGAGCATATCCTCAAAATCCGCATTTCCGCTCGGCTTAGCGACATATCCGTCGCCGTAAAAGACCTCCCCGGACTCTTTCGGCTTGGGTTTGGGCTTTCTCTGTGAAAAGCTTTTTTGAAAGGAATGCTCCTTGTCCTTATCATAGCCCTGCTGTCTGCGCTCCTGCGAGGGACGCTCCTCAGCCTTTTTGATAGACATACTTATTTTTCCGTTTTCGTCTATCTTTAAAACCTTGACCTTTACCTCCTGACCCTTTTTGAGACAGTCGTTAATGTCGGTAACGTATGTATTTGAAACCTCCGATATATGCACCATGCCGGTAGTTTTCCCGTCAACCTCAACAAATGCCCCGAAATTAGTTATTCCGGTTACCTTACCCTCGTATATCTTCCCTACTTCGATCTGCATAAAAACTTTTTGTACCTTCCTTACAAAACAGAATGAAAGCTATTTTGACGAATCGTCAGCCGAGCTTTCCTTTATATAAAAGCGCTTCTCGTTAGGATACGCATAGCCCAGCTTTTCAATGGCTATCATTTCCATATAAGCGTTTTTGTCCGGTGATCCTAAAATTCTTTCGTACTCATCGTTTTCCTGACGAGCCAGAGTTATCTGCTGTTTTATATTCTCCAGAACAGCCTCCTGCTCGTTCATTTCCGCCTCTGTGGAGATAATGACGATAACGGCGTAAATTATAAATGCGATGACAGCTATTACGCCTATGCGCGAAGCGATAGTTGCTTTTTTGCCGGTTCTTTTTTTCAAAGCGTCCGATGCACTTTTAAAAATCGACATAACTGCTCACGTCCTCTCAAAATTACCGTACTGCTCCAAAATGCGGAAACCAATCCCCCGTATGCAGCAGAATTACTGATATATATTATAGCGGTAAAATCCTAAACTTTCAAGACTTTTTTAACACTTTTCTTTGATTTTTTTCTTAATTTTATTTTTTCGACAAATATGCCGCCGAACCGACGTTTAAAAACGCGGTAAACCGGGTATATCAAACGCACCTTTATCCTGTTGTACATTTTTTTTAGCGCCGCTCTTATCACGTCTCTTGTCTTTGTTATAAAGCGCTTCACTATTTCGCCTACTGTATAAATATACAGAAAAAACCCAGCTGCTGCGCCTATAATCAAAAACGCCCTTAACTGCCCTCTTGCCGAAGTCATTGAAAAGACGAAAAACCAGAACCCGCAAAAGAGCATAAACAAAAGGTCCTCTGTAAAGACCATCCACGACTTATGCGGAAAGATGATACGCACCACTCTCAGAGCGTCAAACACAACGCCGAAAATAATACCTATCCCCACCGACTGCAAGAACAAAACAAGCTCATACGAAAGCCCGAACATATAAGTCGGGGTCATCTTAAAATTCTCCTTAGTCTGCCGGGTTTTTTGGTAAACTTTCTGTTTGTGTAGGAAATTGTTTTTATCTCTCCGACAACTTCCGCCGCGCCAGTGTCCACATTTACTGAATTAACGTGCAAAAGCTTGCCTTTTATGATGAGCTCTCCGAGAGTGGTAAACAAAACTATCTGTTCCTCGTTAAAGCTGTCTATGTCCGTCACTCCGGTAATATTAAGCCGCTCTCTGTTTTCAAGCTTCAGGTTTGAAGAAGCCACAGGTTTTTGCTGAGTCATTTTTGCCGCCTCCGTACAAAATAATATCTCTTTTCATTCATATTGCATAATTCAACCGTTTATTCCTTGTATATTATGACGGTTTAAAAAAACTTGAAATATCTGCTAAGCGTATGGTATACTAAATTATAGTATAACGCTTAATCTGATAAGGAGAAAAAATATGAAAGTAAAAAGAACTTTTGCCGCTTTGTCGGCGGCCTTCATTGCCGCAGGCGCTCTTGCGGGCTGTTCAAGCGACGACAGTGACTCGGACACATTTGAGCAAAAGAACCTTTACAACTCTGAAAAGGTTACAGAAACGGGCTTTGAGTGGAGCAACGCCACAATTGTTGGCGGCGGCTATATCCCTGGAATGGTCTATAACGAGGGAGAGGAGGGGCTTGCATACGTAAAGACCGACATCGGCGGCGCTTACCGAAAGAAAAAGGGAGAGGATTCCTGGACGTGCATCACCGACAGCTTCGGAAGCGAGGACGACAACTCAGGAGACTGGAACTACAACTGCATTGAAAGCATAGCTACCGACCCCATACAGCCACAGAGGGTCTATATGTCGTGCGGAACATCATACGGCGGCGACGGATGTATTATGTATTCCTACGATTACGGCGACCACTGGACAAAGGTTGACTTTGATTTTTCCATGGGCGGAAACGACTGGGGAAGAAACTGCGGAGAGCGTCTGATGATAGACCCCAACGACAACAGCATAATTTATTATGCCTCACACGCAAACGGCTTATTTATATCAAAGGACTACGGCCAGACTTGGAGCAACCTTGAGTCATTTCCGACCAAGGGCAGCTATACAGAAGACTCGTACACCTACGGAATTCTGTGGATAAGCGCAGATAAGTCAAGCTCTAAAAAGGGCGAAGCAACCAAGAGATTATTCTGCGGCGTAGCCGAAAGCAAGGGCGAAAAGATATACATTACCGAAGACGGCGGTAAAACATGGGATAAGGTAAAAAATCCGTATGCCGACGAACTTAAGCGTAAAACCTATTTTCCCAATCAGGGAAGGGTATCACAAGACGGCAATCTTTACGTAACCTATTCCTCAAATGTAACACAAGAGAAAAACCCCAGCTCCGGAATTGTCTGCAAATACAACATCAAAAGCAAGGAGTGGAGCGATATAACTCCGTTTACGGGAGACGCCGGACAAGGATACTGCGGAATAGCACTTTACAAAGACGAAATGGTAGCCGTTACTACGATCTGCCACTGGGCGACTGAGGACAACATCCTCGTCACCAAGGACGGCGGCAAAACATGGACGGGGCTTTGGAACCAAGGTGAAAATTTTGTCGAAAGCAAGGACTATAATCTTGATATCTCAGCATCCCCGTGGCTTGACTGGCAGGGACAGTTAAAGCTTGGCTGGTGGACATCGGGTGTTGCGATAAATCCTTTCAACCCGGATGAGCTTCTTTACGGAACGGGAGCTACCCTGTTCGGCACCGACAACCTCACAAAAATAGGCGAAGAAAAGATAAACATCAAGGTTATGGCTCAGGGCATTGAAGAAACAGCGATCTTTGACCTTTATTCTCCCAAGGACTGCGGCGAAGGAACCCCCGAGCTTTACTCTACCTTAGGAGATCTCTACGGCTTCAGGCACGACGATGTCACAAAGGCGCCAAAGGAGCACTGGGGCGCATACGGCTTTAAGGCGGACTCGCTTGCAGTTGCTGCGAACGATCCCGACATCGTGGTTAGAACGACCAAGGATTCCTCTGCGGCAAAGAATTCTATCTGCTATTCGACCGACGGCACAAAAACGTGGCAGTTTGTAAAAACCATGCCGGACGGAGTTGACAGATTCGCGGGCGGCGAGGCTACGCTTTCCGCGGACGGACAAACGCTTATTTACAATCCCAAAACGGGCGCTGAAAACTGCTATGTGACAGACAACTGGGGAGAAACGTGGTCTACGGTAGAAGGCATTGGCGTAAACCCGACGATAATCGCGGACGAAGTAAATCCGAACAAGTTTTACGCAAACGCGTCAAGTGAAATTTATATGTCAGAAGACAAAGGAAAGACCTTTGAGGTAATCCTCACAACTCTTGTTACAAACATGAAACTTGAGGCAAACAAAAATGTCGAGGGAGATATATGGCTTAGCCTTAATGCAGGTCCGCTTTATCATATAGAAAATGCCGCGGTCGGCTGCGAAATGGTGCCTGCCGAGGGAAATATCGACTACACTTACTCGGTGTCTCTTGGCGCTCCCGAAAAGGAGGGCGACTACGGAGCGCTTTACATCTACGGTTCGGTAGACGGCAAAGGCAACGGAGTTTACCAGTCTAAGGACAAGGGCAAAACATGGGTAAAGATGAACAATGAAAACCAGCGCTGGGGCAATGTTAACAAGGATACGATAGAAGCCGACCCCAAGGTTTATGGAAGAGTATACCTGTCAACAAACGGACGCGGAATCATTATGAGCAACCCTAAATAGAAAACCAGACAGAAATAAAAAATCTCTCAGGTTATGCTGAGAGATTTTTTGTTTCTTTTACTAACCTTCAGCAAAGAATAACCCTTTGCCGCTCGGAAAAAACTGCCTTACAGAAGCCTTATCTTAATGACGCCGTCTATAGCCTTCAGTGCCTCTGCGTCAGCCGAGCCGGTTATATCGATCATTGAGTAAGCATACTCACCCTTTGACTTGTGAACAAAGTTTTCAATATTTGCGCCGCCGGCGGAGATAACCGCCGTTATCTTGGTGATAAACTCAGCAATGTTTTTATGCATGATGCAGATCATAACGTCGCCGGTCTTTTTAAGCTCAACATTTGGGTAATTTACGCTGTTTACGATATTTCCGTTTTCAATGTAGTCGATGATCTCCTTGGCCGCCATTACAGCACAGTTATCCTCGCTCTCAGGCGTTGACGCTCCGAGGTGAGGAATAGCCACAACACCCGGCAGACCGATAATTTCGTCATTCGGGAAGTCGGTAACATAAGATGCTATCTTTCCGTTATCAAGCGCCCTGATAAGCGCCGCCGTATCAACAAGCTCTCCTCTTGCAAAGTTTAAAAGTCTTGCGCCGTCCTTCATCTGCTCAAAAACCTCTGCGCTTACAGAACCTTTTGTTTCGGCGTTAAACGGAAGATGAAGAGAAATATAATCAGAATTTTTGTAAACCTCGGAAACATCGCTTACCACCTCGACCTGCGGCTTTAGGTGAAGCGCTGCCGAAACCGACAAAAACGGGTCATAGCCGATAACATTCATACCGAGAGATACCGCAATGTTCGCAAGCTTACCGCCGATCGCTCCAAGACCTACAAGACCGAGGGTTTTGCCCATGATCTCAGGGCCTGCAAATTGGCTCTTTCCTTTTTCAACAAGCTTTCCTACCTCATCGCCCTTGCCCTTAAGTCCCTTGGCCCAGTCTATAGCCTCTGAAACCTTTCTTGAAGCGAGCAAAAGGCCAAGAACGGCAAGCTCCTTTACGGCGTTAGCGTTAGCTCCGGGAGTATTGAATACGCATATTCCTTTTTCGGCGCAAGCCGCAACGGGAATGTTGTTTACTCCCGCGCCCGCTCTTGCTATCGCGAGAAGATTATCTTTAAACTCCATATCGTGCATTGAGGCCGAGCGGACAAGCACAGCATCGGGCGCCTCTATATCGTCAGCCACGGTATACTTTGATCTGTCAAAAAGATCAGTTCCACAGGCAGCTATTTTATTAAGCGTTTTTATATTATACATTAGCTCATATCCTTTCATATTCAAGTAAAAGGTCGGTGTTTGCCGACATAAAGCTCGCTGTCAGCTGTTTTTAAACTCAAAATCCTTCATAAATTCAACAAGCTTTTTAACGCCCTCAACAGGCATCGCGTTGTAGATGGAAGCTCTCATACCGCCAACCGTTCTGTGACCCTTCAGGTTTTCAAAGCCGGCCTGCTTAGCCTCTTTGATAAACTTAGCGTCAAGCTCGTCGTCTCCGGTAATAAACGGCACGTTCATAAGCGAACGGCTTTCCTTTTCTACCGTTCCCTTAAACAGCTTGCTCTCATCAAGATAGTCGTAAAGGATCTTTGCCTTTTCCTCGTTTATCTTCTTTCTTTCTTCAAGACCGCCGGTTTTTAAAAGCCATTTAAACACCTTTCCGCAGATATAAATTCCGTAACACGGAGGGGTATTGTAAAGCGAATCGGCATCAGCCTGAGTTTTCCATTTTACCATTGTGGGAGTTCCCTCAAGCACATCGTCTGTGATAAGGTCGTCTCTTACGATAGCCACAACAACTCCGGCAGGGCCTACGTTTTTCTGAACTCCCGCGTAAATAACCCCGTACTTTGTAACATCTACAGGCTCTGACAAAAAGCATGACGATTGGTCTGCGACCAGAAGCTTACCTTTTGTATTCGGAAGCTGCTTAAACTTAGTTCCGTAAATGGTGTTGTTCTCACAGATATAAACATAATCCATGTCGTCGGTTATCGGCAGATCGCTGCAATCGGGAATATAAGAAAAAGTTTTATCGGCGCTAGAAGCAAGCTCAACCGCCTCTCCGAAGATCTTAGCCTCTGCGAAAGCTTTTTTAGACCACTGACCGGTAAGTATGTAACCCGCCTTACGGTTTTTCATAAGATTCATCGGCACAGCGGCAAACTGAAGCGACGCTCCTCCCTGCAAAAACATAACCTTATAGTTGTCCGGTATTTTCATAAGTGTGCGAAGATCAGCCTCCGCCTCCTTGATTATCGTATCGTACACCTTTGAGCGATGGCTCATCTCCATAACGCTCATTCCGCAGCCCCTGTAATCGAGCATTTCGTCAGCGGCTTCTTTTAATACCTCTTCCGGCAAAACCGCAGGGCCTGCCGAAAAATTATAAACCCTTGCCATAAAAGCATCCTCCTTACAAATAAATAACATAAGATAATTTTATCATTTAATTATGTTAAAGTCAAGAATTATTGTAAATATTCGTAAAAAATGATTTTTATCATAAATGCAGGTCACACAATTCCGAGACGATATTCTGCCCGTTTTATTTTCAGCCTTCATCAGAAAACAGTCTGTTTGCGGTCAAAAATTTCACGGAACCTGCATTATAAGAGATATCATATCTTTGCTTGCAAAACGTTTTAATATTAACGCTTTTTTCACATATAAAAACGTCTTTTGTTACTGTACCAATAAAAAATTACCGGGGCGATGGTTTAAACCGCCCCAGTATGTTTTATATTACCGTTTAAGCATTCTTTGATCTGATATATTCATCCATTGCCTTGGCGGCGGTCTTTCCTGCGCCCATTGCGAGAATTACCGTCGCGGCGCCCGTTACGGCGTCTCCTCCTGCAAAAACGCCCTCTCTTGAGGTCTGACCGTTCTCGTCCGCGATTATTCCGCCCCACTTCTGGGTGTCAAGCCCTTCTGTGGTATTTCTTATAAGCGGATTTGGAGATGTTCCTATCGACATTATAACACAGTCAACATCTATAACAAACTCGCTTCCCTCTTTTACAACCGGGCGTCGTCTTCCGGATTCGTCCGGCTCGCCGAGCTCCATCTCAACGCATTTTATTCCCTTTACGCACTTGTGCTCGTCACCGAGTATCTCGACAGGGTTGTTAAGAGTCTTGAAGATTATCCCCTCTTCCTCTGCGTGCTCGATCTCCTCATTTCTCGCAGGCATTTCCTCCTTGCCCCTGCGATAAACTATGTACACATTTTCTGCGCCAAGTCTTTTCGCGCACCGTGCCGCATCCATGGCAACATTTCCGCCGCCAACCACCGCAACATTTTTTGCGCTCATGATCGGCGTATCGCTGTCGGAAAGGTATGCTTTCATAAGATTTGTTCTTGTGAGGTACTCGTTTGCGGAATAAACTCCTTTCAGGTTTTCTCCCGGAATGTTCATAAATCTCGGAAGCCCCGCACCCGAGCCAATAAATATCGCCTCATATCCCTCAGCAAAAAGCTCATCTACCGTTATCGTCTTTCCGATAACGATGTTTGTGTTTATCTCAACTCCAAGAGCCTTCAGGTTTTCTATTTCCTTTTGAACGATTGCCTTAGGCAGACGAAATTCCGGGATTCCGTAAACCAATACTCCGCCCGCGAGATGCAAAGCCTCAAACACCGTTACCTTATATCCCATTCTCGCAAGGTCACCCGCACAGGTAAGCCCTGAGGGTCCCGCACCGATAACAGCCGCCTTATGTCCGTTTTGCTCTGGCTTCTGAGGCACTCCCTTGAAGTTTGCCATATGCCAGTCGGCGACAAATCTCTCAAGCCTGCCTATGGCTACCGGCTCTCCCTTGATGCCTCTTACGCACCTGCTTTCGCACTGTGTTTCCTGCGGGCAAACTCTTCCGCAGACTGCGGGCAGAGCCGAAGATTTTGAGATGATCTGATACGCACCTTCAAAATCTCCCTCTTTTATCTTGGCAATAAAACCGGGAATATCCACTGCTACCGGACAGCCACCCATGCAGGGACGGTTCTTGCAGCCAAGGCATCTGTTAGCCTCGTCCACAGCCTGCTCCTCAGTGTATCCCAAAGCTACCTCTTTAAAGTTTCCGTTTCTCACAAGAGGCTCCTGAACGGGCATAGGATTTTTCAAAAGGCTCATATTTGCCATTTTCAGTTTACCTCCTTATTTAAAAGATTGCATATTTCCTCATGTCTTCTTCTCTCAAAGTCCTTATACATATTGGATCTTTCCATCGCCTCGTCAAAATCCACCTGATGTCCGTCAAAATCGGGGCCGTCAACGCAGGCAAACTTTGTCTGACCGCCTACGGTAAGGCGGCAGCCGCCGCACATTCCCGTTCCGTCGATCATTATGGGGTTCATTGAAACTACCGTTTTTATTCCGTATTCCTTTGTCAAAGCGCACACAAATTTCATCATAATGAGCGGTCCTATTGCAATGACCTCGTCATACTTCTCGCCCGAATCTATAAGCTCCTTCAAGGCGTTTGTAACAAGTCCCTTTTCGCCGTAGCTTCCGTCGTCGGTCATCATCTTAAGCTTGTCGGAAACGCCCTTGAATTCATCTTCCAAAATCACCAGATCCTTGTTTCTGAAGCCCACTACAGAGTGTACCTCACAGCCCTGAAGGTGAAGCTTTTTCGCAATGGGGAATGCAATGGCGCAGCCCACTCCGCCGCCTACTACTGCAACCTTTTTAAGCCCTTCTGTGTGCGAAGCCACACCTAACGGGCCAACGAAATCGCATATGTACTCTCCCTCTTTTTTCTGATTTAGCTTTTGCGTTGCCGCGCCTACTATCTGAAATATTATAGTAACCGTTCCGGCTTCTCTGTCAAAGTCTGCAACAGTCAGAGGAATTCTCTCGCCGTTTTCGTCCACACGCAGAATTATAAACTGCCCCGGCTCTGCTTTTTTTGCGACCGCCTCAGCGTCTATTTTCATCATTGTGACGGTAGGATTGAGATTTTTTTTCATGACTATTCTATACATTCAAAGATTTCCTCCCTTTATTGTATTCAAATTTGTGTATTGCCCGCATCCTGCAAGGACAAAGAAGATTTTAATTCATCTATAAGTTTGTTAAGCTCTGAAACGAACTCCCGGTCATACTGTGTAAGCTTATAGTCCTTTCTGTATATCAAAACGTCCTTAACCTTTCTTCTTGCATCAGAGCACCTTACCTGTTTGCACCCGGTCTTTTGCAATATCTCGTCCGGAATTGCCGACACCCACATATAAGTATCCGGTACACGGGTGAGAATATCAAACTGACTTCCCCTCTCGTGAACGGAGATCTGTCTTAAAGAGCGTTTGTTTTCCTTGCTGTAATAGGCAGACGAAAGATACGGCACAGAGGTATCTCCGTGAACTATCTCGATCATCTGCTCAAGCTCTCGCCGGGTGACCGTTTCTCTGTCTCTCAGCCTGTTATCCACAGAAAGTATCACGCGGTATTCGTAGTCCCACAAAACCTCGCTTTTGAGATTTTTCTCGTTTACAAGCGACATAAAAAACTGGTCGTAGTTATTTTCAAACCTGATAATACCCAGATTAAATTCGCCTATGGTTATTGAATTTATCACTTCAATGGAATTTGTTTCCTTAATGTTGATGTTAAGTCCCTGCTCACCGTTTATTTTTTTCACAAACTCAGTAACGGCATAGCTAAGGTATGTCGCTCTCGGAAGAATAATGCTGAAGTTTACGCTGTCCTTGCGCTTGTCTTTGTAAAGCGACTCTATCTTGTTTATCTGCACGAGAATACTTTTTGCGTACTGCAAAAACTCAAGCCCTCTGTCGGTCGGAACTACTCCCTTTGCACTGCGCTTAAAAATCTTAAAGCCTATCTCGTTTTCCATATCCTTAATATCCTTGCTAAGGTTTGGCTGACCCATAAAAAGGTTTTCCGCCGCCTTAGTAATAGAACCGGTATGCTCCACCTCCACGATATATTTAAGATGCTGTAAATTCATAGGCTGTTTCCTTTCGGACGTAGATTATTATTATTATACAATACCATTCCGGCTATGTCAATATTCATATGGGCATGAGTTTGATGTATATGTTTCCCAAGATTCAAATATTTTGATAAAAAGACAAATCTTTTTATATATCCGTGTCTAAAAGGTTATTAAAACAAAGCTTTGAGCTTTGTTTAATAGATTTTCCTGCAAGCACCTGACCAAAACAGCCTATGGTAAGTCATAGTAAAAGCCCCGATGTTTGGGGCTTTTTATAATTAAAACTTTATCTTACTTTCAATATAGTTTATAAGATTTTCCGTATTTACTCGCTCCTGATCCATAGTGTCTCTGTCTCTTACGGTCACACAGCCGTCCTCAAGAGAATCAAAATCGTAGGTAATGCAAAACGGAGTTCCAATCTCGTCCTGACGGCGGTATCTCTTTCCGATAGAGCCCGCAGCATCGTAGTCGGTCATAAACGCCTTTGAAAGCTGTTCGTGAAGCTTAACCGCATTTTCGGAAAGCTTTTTTGAAAGCGGAAGAACAGCCGCCTTATATGGCGCAATCGCAGGACTTAAGTGCAGAACGACTCTTGTTTCGTCTGAATCGCTTATCTTTTCCTCGTCGTAAGCGTCGCATATAAGCGCAAGAACCGTTCTGTCAAGTCCGTAGGTCGATTCAATAATGTACGGAATAAACTTTTCGTTGGTGTCAGGGTCAAGGTACTCCTGCTTTGTTCCGCTGTATTCCTGATGCCGTGTAAGGTCAAAATTCGTGCGGTTGTGGGTTCCGTTTATCTCTCCCCAGCCGAACGGGAACAAAAACTCTATATCGCAGGCAGCCTTGGCATAATGCGCAAGCTTTTCGTGGTCATGATAGCGCAGGTGAGAAGGATCAATACCGAGATCTGTGTAATATTTCATACCGTATTCTTTGAAGTAGTCGTAAAGATCCGAATCATCGCCCTCCTTGCAGAATGTCTGAAACTCCATCTGCTCGAATTCAATCGTTCTGAAGGTAAAGTTTCCCGGGGTAATTTCGTTTCTGAACGCCTTGCCTATCTGACCTATCGAAAACGGAAGCTTAGCTCTCATCGTGCGCTGTACATTTAAAAAGTTAACATACTCGCCCTGAGCGTTTTCGGGGCGCAGGTATATGATGCTTTTAGAATCGTTGGTAACACCCCTGAAGGTCTGGAACATCAGATTAAACTCACGAATATCGGTAAAGTTGTGTTTTCCGCAGTTCGGACAGGGGATAGAATGAGCCTTTATGTATTCAAACATCTCCTCCTTTGTCATACCGTCCGCGTGCGCGTCAGGGTCAAAGTCGTCGATAAGGTTATCTGCACGGTGACGCATTTTGCACTCCTTACAGTCAAGAAGCGGGTCAGAAAAGCTTGCAACGTGACCGCTTGCCTCCCACACTCTGGGATTCATAAGAATATCGGCATCGACCTCATAGCTGTTGGGGCGCTCCTGAATAAATCTTTTTCTCCAGGTATCCTTTACGTTGTTTTTCAGTCTTGCCCCCAGCGGGCCGTAATCCCATGTGTTTGCAAGGCCGCCGTAAATCTCACTTCCCGGAAAAATAAATCCTCTGTGCTTGCAGAGATTTACAATTGTGTCCATATTTTTTTCTGTGTTTTTAAGCATAAAGCTTCTCCTTTCAAAAAGGGGCTTACCCCGTTTAAGTTTTTTACTTTCCTGCGGGAATTCCCTCCGCAAAGTCTATAGGAACGGTAAATAATATTCCTGTATTAGGAAGAGAAAGATCTCCGACTGTTGCGTAGATAACCTTTCTTACCGTTTCAAGCTGATCGTCCTTTATTACCGAAAGCACCGTACGGTTGTCATCATCAGCAGCGCCGATAATGTCCTTTATAGCCGCCGTTAAAATCGAAGATCCTATCCGGTTAAGCGTCTGTGCCAGTCCGGAGGATTCGATTATAGTTGCCCCGCCTATTCCCGCTGCGGAAAATCCCTCAAGCAGGCTGTCCAGCTTTTCAGTTCTATTTAATATAAACACCATAAGCTTCATAATTTAAACATCCTTATTATAGTGTATGCACCCCTGACCGGCGTGATCTTAGCTTAAAGCTCAAATAAATTTTTAAGCTGTGTTTTAAAGCTCTCCTCAACGGTAAACTGTGTACCCTCGGCATTCCATACGCCTGTCGCAGTAATATATTGCGCAGGTTCGTTTGAATTATCGATTATATAATCTATGTTGTTTTTCATTTCGTCGTTAAAGTCGTTCAAAGAAAAGTTCTTGTCGTCAGATCCTTTTACAAGCGTTTTGAAGGTAGAGCCCAGATTCTGCACGGTAAGAGAGGTAGAAAGCCCCTGATTTATAACCTTTGACAATAACTCTCCAAAAACCTTTTGATTATGTCCCGGACCGTCATTATAATCGGGGTAGGTCAAAAACAGTCTCATCTCCGAGCCGAAAAGCGTAAGCTCCTCTCCCTGCTCATAGTTTAAAACGTCGTCCGAGTCATCGTCGATATAGTACACTGTCTCAGGGACGGTGTAGTTTATTGTTGCAAGATTATCTATCACGTTTTCAAAGTTTGAGTGATTAAGCACTATAAAGTTGTCGATCTCAATGTCGAGCAGCTTTTCAATGTTTTCGGTTACTTCAGAGGACCCGCCGGAAGCGTAAGCCTTTGCCAGCGTCTGACTCGAGTCGGCAGCAACGGTCTTTTCTGACAGCGGAAGCAATACTATTTTTGCAGACCCGGGCAGAAATCTTTCCACCAGGATCGTTTCAAGATTTTTCTTGTCATCCACCATCATATAAAGGTGCGTGGCATTATCGCTTTTAGTAGGCGTAAGATCCTGCTCAGAGGAGGTAACAGAGCTTTCGTCTGTGAAAACGAATTTTTCCATCACAAAAAATGAAATGCCGCCTATCACGAGCAACACCACGGCAAGCGTAATAAAATATACAAATGCAACGCTTGCGTGGCTTTTTCTTTTGTTGGTTTTTTTTATGTTGTTGTTATCGTTGACCATTTTTTACGATCCTTTCAATCTGTTATAATGCCTCGTTAAAACTAAATAAGCAAAAAGCACTTGAATCTTTTGTCGTTTAGGTGTAAACTAATATGTATATGAATCACAGCAGGGGCTTAAGACTGTTCAGATTGATCACCCTTGCCGCAATGCCTTTCTTTTTGGCAAGGTTTACAGTCATACCTGTGCCGCTTCTTGGGTTTCCCATAACAGCTATCAGCTTGTCGGAGTGATCTACCATATACATATTTCTTTTTCGCATACAGTCAGGATGGTACTTGTCACTAAGACAAATAACCTCGTCCGCAAGATCGGTTATGTAGGAATAGTCCCACTTATCGGCACCCGTAAGACTTTCGTTCTGCGTCTTGTACGGAATCACGCAGACAAGCTTTATTTCCGGATGATGTATACGCTTCTCAAGCACTATTTTTGCGGCCCACATATCTATACCTCGTGCCATTCCGGTATAAAACACGGTGTAGCCTGCGTTTATAGAATCCTCGATTTCAAGGTAAAGAATGCTCAGAAGATGTCTAAATCCCAGATCTGAAAAATCCCCGTTTCCGGGAAGCCTTTCCGGCCTGTGCCCGGAAAAACACACACAAAGCGGTCTTTGCAAAGACCCGGTCATCAGTTAACACTTCCTTTTTCCAAAATTAAAACTAATATATGTTAAGAATACCACAATTCTTAAAAATTTTCAATAGCTTAGGAATGATTTTATGTACTATTTAAAGAGAACATTTGCAAGAATAAATCTTAATAACCTGATATATAACGCCAGAAGCTACCAATCGGCTCTGCCAAATGGAACACAGCTTATGTGCGTGGTAAAGGCAAACGCCTACGGTCACGGAGTAAAGGCGGTAACTAAGTGCCTTCAAAACGATCTTGGCGTTAAATGGTTTGGCGTGTCAAATATCGATGAGGCGGTAGAGCTTCGTGAAAACGGCATCTCAGGCGAAATACTTATTCTGGGGTGCACTCCGCCCTCTCAGGCGGACCGCCTTATAAAATATAATATCATTCAGGCGTGCCTTGATCTTGATTATGCCGAAGCGTTAGACAAGGCCGCGTCAGGAAAGGTAAGAGTTCACATAAAGCTTGATACGGGAATGTCAAGAATAGGCATTTTGTGCGATGATACAAGCTCTGCCGTATGTGAGGCTAAAAAAATATACGAGCTTGATAACCTGTCGGTAGAGGGTGTATTTACACATCTTTGCGCCGCTGATTCCGAAAAAGCTGACAACATAAGCTTTACAGATTTGCAGATAAAAAAGATAAAGTCCGTCTGTGCCGCTCTTAAAGCTCAGGGCTGCGATCCGGGCGTCTGTCACTGGCTCAATTCAGCCGGAGGCATTTACACAAAATCAGACGGCTCCGCGCTTGCACGGCTTGGAATTATCCTTTACGGACTTTACCCCAACCACTCTATTGCGGTGCCCGTTAAGATGAAGCCGGTTATGGAGCTTATTTCCACCGTGTCTATGGTAAAGACGGTGAAAAAGGGCAGTGATATCGGCTATGGAAGAACCTTTACGGCAAACGGGGATATGCGCATAGCCACGGTCGCGGCCGGATATGCCGACGGCTTTCCGCGGCTTCTTTCAAACAAGGGAGAGGTGCTTATAAACGGCAGGCGGTGCAGAATAGTCGGAAACGTTTGCATGGATCAGTTTATGGCGGACGTTACCGGCCTTGATGTAAAGCCGGGCGACAGCGTAACGCTTATCGGGCAAAGCGGAAGCGCGGAAATAACGGCAGACGATATTGCCGACTTGTGCCATACCATTGGATACGAGATAACCTGTGGCATAACCAAACGCGTTCCCAGGGTTATACTAAAAGACGGAAAAGAAATCGGCGTGGAGTAGATTAACTTAAATCAAAGAGGATAAGGGGGGATATTCGGCTTTGCAGGAATTTTGTCATAAATGCGGAAAAAAGCTTTCAATAAATGAGCAGTTCTGCCCCTGGTGCGGAGAGCAGATATACGATTTCTCATCCGAAATCACCTCTGAGTTATCGGACAGAAAAAAAGCCTTTGCCCTTTTCGGAAAAAGTGTAGGAAAATTCAAGGTATCACGCTTTCGCGACGCCGCAATAGGGGTAGTCGCAATAGCAATAATGACCATTTTTGTGGTATTTATTACCGTAAACTACATAAAAAGCAACACCTATCAGGCTGCAATTACTTCGTATCTGAATATTTTAAACGGAAAAGGCGGCTACAAGGATTTGAAAAACGCCGTCGGTGAGGACCTTTTAAACAGTGCGGTAAAGGAATATTACGGTTCTGATCTTTCAAAAGTAAAGACGGGTATAAACCGCCTTGTCAGTATAAGCGCCGCGTCAAAGCAGTCAAATGACTTTACTGTTATCGTGAAAGACATAACGGAGCTTGATGAAATAGACCTGCTGGCCTATAAGCGCTCGAAGGCGGATTCGTACGGGCAAGGCTATGCTATCAATGCGACTTCGGGATATTTTGTAGACGTGACCCAGTCGTTTTCAAAGGACAACATTCCCGACGAAACCAAAACCCTGACGGTGCTTAAAATCGGCTCTGAGTGGTGCACTTATGATGCTTTAGGACTAATCGGAGACGCCGTGACGTACTCAAAGCTGAGTCAGGACGAATTTGACAAGGAGCTAAGCGCAGTTAAGGGTTCAAAATAAAAAAAAGCAGATACACATTTGCGTGCATCTGCTCAGCCTGTCGAAAAAGCCAAGCAAAAGCTTGGCTTTTTCTGCGCTCATTATACAGAAAATGAGATGTTCAATGAAGTTTGCGATTTGCCGCTAAAACGCAAAAAAGCCCCCTGAGAAAGCATTTCTCTCTCAGGGTTGTTCGGCAAACTGGAAGTTGCCTATTTCTTCTTTTTCGGTTTTGGTGCTGGCAGTTCCTCATACATGGCGTTAAATAAACCTGTCAAAAACTCTCTATTGTCAACTTCATCTACCAACAACATCTCTTTTGCTCCCTCATAGGGTAATTCATACGAAGCTGTTGGCATATAGCTGATTGCTGCTTTTATTGGTTTTACAAGCAACCTGTCATCATAGATACCGCCTACGATTTTGCCACGATAATAGATGATAAATTCTCCCATCATAGCCCGATATGTAATTTCATCCAATTCGGATAATTGCCCTAAAATAAATTCTAAATATTCTTTACTTGATGCCATTATTCCACCTCAAATCCCGATTTGTTAATTTGTTTTTTCTAAAAATGGGCGACCCCGAAAAGGAATCACCCATTCTCGCTTAGAAAATCTGCGATTTTTTCATCTCTGCATCTTTTTTAGCATCGTTTGATGTAAGTTTAATGTAAAGCGGAATTACTTCATCAGTTTTTCGAGCTGCTCATCGTCTACATAAATGGAGACCTCGCCGCACTTCGGGCACACTGCCGCTTTTGGATAAACGGCTTTACCGGTTAAGCCTTTTTTGCGAATCACGTTGCCGTAACCACCGGTGAACTTGAAGTCTTCCTCCATTTCCTCTCCACAACGAATGCACTTTCTCATCTCTGCTACCTCCTATAAAACAGAATAATATATTTTTCCTTTTCTGAAAATTGGGCAACCCCGAAAGGGAATCGTCCGTTCACACTTTGAAAATCTGCGATTTTTTTGCCTCTGCACTTATTTCTACATCAATTAGTGTAAGGATGTAAATTGATCTTTTTGACACATCGCTCAATTTAAGGGCTTATTTGTGGAAAATGTTTCTGTATTATCTTGAACCTCTTAAATCGCCACCACCAAACTTCCTAAAAGTGTTGTAAAAAATTATTTATCTTTAATCTTTTCAATAAGATTTTTTTTGATTTCGTTAAACTCATCATTTGTTAAAACCTCATCATCATGTAACTGCTTCAACGTTTTTAATCTTTCAATCACTTCAATATGACTCTTATTAATAGCATTTGACATCAGTTCTTCTACATTAACATCATTATTGATTACTGCTTGAATCATACTAATAGTATCTTTTTCTTCATTTATAGGGAATAAATATTTGGACATAATTTCAAAGACAGCAATCAAACTTGTCAAATATGTAACTAAAACGGAAAGTAAAGATACCATAGATGGAATAGAATCATTGTTTCTATAGCATATAATAAATATAGCAATTGCTATCGTCAAAATACCAAGCAATGCAATAAAAAACCAAAATATAAACTTTTTAAGAAAATTATTTATTTTAACTCTATCTCTACGTTGCTTAATATAATCATCTAATAAATCGGTTAGCTTTCCATTCCGTTTTACAAATTGGGCATGAACATTCATAAGTTGTTCTGCATATTCTTCATTTTTTGTCGGATTGCTATCAAAATTGGATATTAGTAAATCCCTTAGCACACTTCTAAATGATTGATTGTCATTACTCATACTGTACCTCGCTTATACGCCTTTGTGCTAATTCTTCTGAAACTTTATATTTCTCTGCAACTTGTGAAACGGTTACATTAGAAGTTTTCTTCAAAAACTGACATAAATCATTTTTTGGAATTAGTAAACTTGCAGCAATATAATCCATTTTCTGTTCACCTTTATTTTCGGAATAATTAGCTTCACGGTCTCTTGTAGCAAAAACTATTTTTTTATCACATGCATTTGTTTTTTCACTAATATAATGTGCCAATTCGTGAGCAACAATGAATTTCTTAGTATTGATATCTTTGGAACAATTATATGCTATAATTTTATTTGAATTAAAACCATCAATTTTGTCTATATTCTCATTAACTACAATAAGTCCCTCGAGTTTTTCTTCAAACTCTGCCCCACGAACATCAAACCCCAAATCGGTTGCAACTTTAAAAATATCAATAGGTAGAGCACATTGTATTTTCATTATCTTAAAAAATTCCTCAACTACTTTTTCCATTTGTTGCATTTCTTCTTCTGAAAATTTAACACTCATTACATACACCTTTATCCTTTCCATATATTATTACCCCCTCATATATTTTATCCTAACATTAAAAATATATGAGTAAGTAATTAAAAATATTAGCCATTCTGATAATATTGAAGTTTGGTTCTAATTGTCGTATATAGCTCTAATTTTCCTGTTATAAACGAGTGTAAGTGCCGATTCCATAAAGCTTTTTTCCGTTTTTACAACGTAGATACTATAATGAAACCATTGGATTAACGATTTTCACTTTTCGGGGTTTGCGACGCCAGTTTGTCGTAAATTTTCTGCAAACTCGCTCTGTCATTTGTCGTAGCCCTCGTTTTTCGGCAAAAAATCGGGTTAATAAATCCTCGAATTTCCTATCAAACCACCTGAATTTCGTGAAATTCAGTCCGAAAGGGATTTCATCGTCGGGAACAGCAAAACATCTCTTATCGAGCCGGAGTTTGTCAAAAGCATACACAGCCTGTCGATTCCGTAGCCGATTCCTCCTGTTGGGGGCATACCGATTTCCAGAGCCCTTAAAAAGTCCTCGTCGATGCGGTTGGCCTCCTCATCGCCCTGAGAAAGAAGCTTTTCCTGCTCGATAAAGCGCTCTCTCTGGTCGATCGGGTCGTTAAGCTCCGAATAGGCGTTGCACATTTCCCAGCCGTTTATGAAAAGCTCAAACCTCTCCACATACTCTGGATTATCCGGCTTTTTCTTTGTAAGAGGGGATATCTCTATCGGATGATCCATAATAAAGGTGGGCTGAATAAGGTGCGCCTCAACAAACTCCTCAAAAAACAGGTTCAGAATATCGCCCTTTTTGTGCCTGTCCTCAAACTCAATGTTATTAGCCTTTGCAGCCGCCTTAGCTTCATCGTCAGATTTGATGGCGTCAAAGTCCACGCCCGAGTATTTTTTGACAGCATCCACCATAGTCATTCTTTCAAACGGTTTGCCGAGATCTATCTCGTGTTCGCCGTAAACTATGTTTGTTGTGCCGAGAACCTCGTTCGCGATATGCTTGAACATATCCTCGGTAAGCTCCATCATTCCGTGGTAATCGGTGTACGCCTGATAAAGCTCCATGAGGGTAAATTCGGGATTGTGGCGGGTGTCCACTCCCTCGTTTCTGAAAACTCTGCCTATTTCATAAACTCTGTCCATACCGCCGACAATAAGCCTTTTGAGGTAAAGCTCAAGAGAAATTCTCAGCTTAACGTCCTCGTCTAGCGCGTTGTAGTGAGTTTCAAAAGGTCTTGCGGCAGCACCTCCCGCATTTGAAACCAGCATAGGCGTTTCGACCTCAACAAAGTCCTTGTTATCAAGATAACGGCGGATCGATGAAATTATCTTTGAGCGGTTTATGAATGTCTCTCTTACTTCCGGATTACATATAAGGTCGGTATATCTCTGGCGGTATCTCTGGTCCCTGTCCTTGAGACCGTGCCATTTTTCCGGAAGCGGCAAAAGTGACTTTGAAAGCAAAGTTATCTCTTGCGCGTGAATAGATATCTCTCCCCGCCTTGTTCTGAAAACAAATCCTTTTATTCCGACAATGTCACCGATATCCCATTTTTTAAATTCGTAAAACTCATCCTCGCCGATGTCGTTCATACGAACATAAACCTGCATACGGTCTGCGACGTCTCTAATATCAATAAAGTTGGCCTTGCCCATATCCCTACGGCTCATGATCCTGCCGGCAACGGTGACAATTTTCTCCTTAAGCTTGTCAAGTCCGTCTTTAAGCTTTTCCTCGTCCTCGCCGGCGAGTTCCTTAGCCATTGCCTCGTCCTGCTCGTAGGTCCGCTTAAGCTCCTTTGTGTTTGAGGTCACGTCAAACTTTGTTATTAAAAAGGGATCTTTGCCGTTTTTTCTAAGCTCGTTCAGCTTATCAAGCCGTATTTTTTTCAGGCTGTTCATTTCCTCAGCGGATATTTCCTCTTCGTTTGATATATCCGAAAGCATTTCCTCGCTCATATAAATATAAACTCTCCTTTAATTAGAAATCTCAACTACCTCGAATTTTAAAATACCGACAGGCGCCTGCACCTCAAAGGTATCTCCTATTCTCTTTTTAAGCGCGGCCTTGCCGATAGGAGACTCGTCTGAGATTTTTCCGTTGTCGGGATCCGATTCGGTAGCACCTACTATCTCAAGAGTTTCCATCTCGTTTGTCTCAAGGTCTAAAATTTTTATCTTTGAGCCTATCGAAATTTCGTCAGCGTTAGCCGATTCCACGATAACGGCGTTTGAAATCTGGGTTTCCAGCTCGTTTATTCTCGCTTCAAGAAGCGCCTGAGCGTTTTTCGCCTCATCGTACTCGGCGTTTTCGGAAAGGTCTCCGTAGCTTCTGGCCTCTTTAAGCTGTTGAGCCACCTCGCTTCTTTTTACGGTGACAAGATAGTCAAGCTCTTCTTCAAGCTTTTTATATCCTTCTCTAGAGACATTTACTTTTTTTACAGCCATTTTTCATAACTCCTTATAGTGAAAATTCTTGATAACTTATCAAATTACTATTATATAGTAATTTTGCCGATATGTCAACTAAAAATACCCGACAGAAAGTGAAAAGGCGGCATGCCTTTCAAGCCTGCCGCCTTTCCATATGCGTAACTTTTTTGGAAGAAATCTTATTTAATACCCTGCGCCTGTGCGTTAATAGCACCGAAGTCCGCAGTTGTAACCTTGCCGTCGCCTGTTACCTCTGCTACGTCAAAGTCATAACCCTCAAGTATTGCTACCTGTCTTGCGTGCGCGTTTGCAATTCCCGCGTCCGCTGTGGTTATCTCTCCGTCGCCGTTGACATCGCCGTAGAGATGAATCTCTGCTTCAAGCGATACATTGCCGCCCGCTACTGTTACCGCGTAGCTTCTTGCAACAAAGCCATCAGCTGCGAATGTTATTACATAATCTCCGTCCTCAAGATCCAGTATCGAATACTCTCCGTTTGCTGCCGTTGCTTCAGCAACCACTTCGCCGTCTGCTGTTGCTACAGTTACCGCAACCTCTACGTCTGCTCCCGGTATTGCAAGTGTTCCGCCGATAGATCCCTTCGGATTTTCTACCAATGCCGCAATTGCGTCCTCGATTGCCTTTGCATATCCGTCAACAGTCTCCTGCTCGGTTATGTTCTTGCCCTCTACAACTGCCTCAATAGCATCGTTTAGAGCCTTTACGGATTCATCTGTATAGATGCTCAGGTCAGCAGGTACCTTTGCTATTGCCTCATCAACTGCTGTGTAATCAGCCGGGAGATACTCCACCGCCTCTATTGCGCTGTCAAGCGCTGCCTTAGGAGCTTCCATCTGTGACGGCAACGGCTTGTCAGTATCCTTCAAAACTGCCTCCGCTGCATCTACTGCCGCCTGAAGAGCGGTTACACTGTCTTTAGTGCAGTTGCCGCTATCAATAAGAGCTTTTGCATCTTCAATAGCCGTCTTGAAGTTATCAAGCTTTGCGGTATCGCCGCCGCCTGTGAAGGTCTTGAGTACCTTTCCAGATGCGTCAAGATACTCTACTTTCGTTACAGCGTATACATAATCTGTTACACTTTCCCATGCGTATGTACTCGCTGATACAGTATAGCTGTCTCCTGCCTTGATTGCATTTGCAAGGTCAAGTGTTACTGAGCAGTCTTTTGCTCCTGTTGGGTTGCTGTTGGCACCTATAAACTTATTGAAGTTATTATCTCCGCCTACAAGCGCTGTTATCTCAATAGAAGCATATGCGTTAAAGCTTACAGTTGGTGCACAATCAAAAGTTACCCTTACCTTTGTTGCTCCTGCCATGCTCTCATCTGCTGTGCCTTTGTCAATAATTGCTGAGGTACCGCCTGTCTTTACCGTTACTATTCCGGGGGTCTTTTCTCCCTCGCTGTAGTCGATAACAAGATGGTCTTTAGCAACTTTCAACTCCTCAGTTGCTGTTGCAACCGCTTCCTTGCCTGCGTTGTCGGGATCGTCTACAAGCGCCTGCGCTGTCGCAAGCTTTTCAGCTAATGTTGTCCATGAATCTAAAGTATAATCAGATTCAATAAGCGGCTTGCACTCCTCTGCAAGTTTCTCAAGCTCTGTTATATCGCCTTTTTCTACAAGAAGCCGGTTAATATAGTTTTCAATCGCCCTTGTTGCACTATCTACATCAGCCTGATTAACCCCTTCTTTGAGGTCCCCGTTTTCATCTAGAATACCATTGATTTGAATATCACAGAATTCCTTCAGATCTTCAAGTGAATCCTTGGTATACGGTGAATCCTTTGCATTAATAATATCTTCATACTTTTTCTTTTCCGCTTCAAAAGCTTCGGTCTTCGGAGGTAGCGCCTTAAGTTCACTCTTTGCCTTATTAACAGCGTCAAGGATCTCTGTCAGCTGCTTGCCGGTGAAATTGCCTGCTCCTTTAGCTTTAGCATCCAGATACGCTTGATAAGCCTCCATATACTTAGCCCACGAATCCTCGGTATAAGTATTGTTGTTTTCTTTCGGGAAGCCGTTGTTCGCATTTTGGAAATTTGCCCATTCTACAGATGTAGCCGTTTTCTTAAGTCCGGTTTCAGCCTCTCCGGTTTCATCAATTGTCATTGCTTTTGTTAGTGTATCCAACGCTGAGATCAATTCTGACTCTTCCGGAAGGTCTTCTGATGTAATTTTGTCATATACTTCCTGAGCTGTCTTGATAGCCGCTTTCAGTGCTTCAATAGAGGGAGTTGTATAAGAACCCATTAAAAGGCCATTTGCTTCATCAATCTTTGACTTGATCGGAGTATTAGATGAATCATCCGCCTTTACAAGTCCTGCAACTGCATCTCTGATAGCCTTTGCAGCATTATCGATATTTGTTTGATTTGCGTTGCCTTCCTCCTTAGCGGCCTCTCCTGCTTTAATTGCTTCGGTAAGCGCGGTATAGCTCTCTGCTGTAAAACTGCTTGATGAAGTATATTTCCTTGCGCTTTCAATAACCTTGTCCAATGCATTGGTGTCAACGTCAACACTGGAAACAAGAACAACATTAACTGCTGGATCATATTCCTTTATAAGGTCAAATGATGCCTGATCGTGAACCTTGATAGTTCCCTTAACATTCCTAAACGCATCATTTCTTTCAAGCCTCGGATTTGCTTCTAAGCTTGTCAAAACTCCTCTGATATCAATTACAAGATCTTCCTTTTTGCAGCTACCAAATGCCATGGAGCCTATTTTTACGTTTCCAGAAATTATTACACTTGTTAATTCGCTACACGTTGAAAAAGCACTGTCTCCTATAGATGTAAGCGAGGTTGGTAGTGTAACCTCTGTAAGGCTAGTAAAATTACTAAAAGTACTATCCGCAATAGAAGTAATTCCCTCATTAACAATTATCTTTTTTGCACTGCTTCTATACAAGCCCAGAGAAAAAGCGTCGACTTCTCCTGTACCGCTGATGGTAAGCACACCGTTGTCGTCAAACTCATACGTCGCGGTATCTCCGCAGCTGCCGCTGCTGGCTGCACTGGCAGAAATCGGCAAATAGACAGTCATACTGACTATCATCAGCATTGCCGTAAGTCCACTTAAAAGTTTTTTGATTTTCATGATAAGTACACATCCTCCTTTTGATAAACTTCGATCGATTTTTAGTTTATCTCTATAATATCATCATTATATCACTAAAAATATAATTTGTCAACACTTTAGTTATAACATTTTATATCTTTAAAGTGTATAATATTTAATGTGTTATTAAAATATAGGGCAAAAATAATTTTTTTACATATTTTTTCATAATGGAAAAATATGTATATCTGTTCAGAAATCCGGGAGTCATATTAGTGATACTTAAAAAATGAAAAGTGGGAAACTCCCAACTTAAGAGGTGAAGAAAGATGAATGTTGGCTTAAGGTTGAAAGAAATAAGAGAAAGCAAAGGTCTCACCGTAAACAAGCTTGCTAACTTGTCGGGTATATCGCAAAGCCACCTGCGCGAAATCGAGCTTGGCAATAAAAATCCTACGGTCGAAACCTTATCTTATTTTTGTGATTCACTGGACATAACTCTGTCAGACTTTTTTGAAGAATCGCTCAGCTCAGATATTTCTCCGGCGTTGCTTAAATCTATAAGAGAGCTTACGAAGGATCAGCAACTCAAGCTGGCGGAATTTCTTAATTGCGGGGCATGATAATTGACAAAAATTGAAAAAACCCTCTCCTCGGCATTACGAAGAGAGGGTTTTATTATCCAAAAATTTTGATATTAAGTTAAAATCTGGCATAATTGCGCGATTTAATTTTTTAAATCATGAACCTCAAGCGCCTTTTTAAGCAACTGAAGCCCGAAAATCACCACTCCGCCGATAACAAACGCCGCTAAGCAGCCGAAAGTGATTTTATCGAAGGTCATCATCTCCTGCGGATTATCGAGCGTTGTGGGTCCCATAACAATGGCGTAAAGCGAGCCCAGCATAAGTCCCAGCACTAAGTAAATTGTCTGCGAACGAAATCTTGACAGACATTTTTTGATAATTTTTACCACTGCCACAAAACCGATAATTATACCGACCGCAAAGCAGATGAGCATCGGCGCCGCATGAAGATCAAGCTTAATAAGGTCCTTTATGCCGGTTATGATAGGAACATACAGCCCGAAGATCAGCATAAGCGTAGATCCGGATATACCGGGCAGCACCATAGCTGAGATTGCTATTGCGCCGGCGATGAGAGAATATCCGCCCAGTGCGATACTAAAAGAGCTTGTGTCGATACCGCCGTCTCCTGAGGTTGGATTAAAGTAGGTAATAAGAGCAACAACCGCAATTCCGATAATAACGAATACCGCGTGCCACACCATACCGTTTTTCAGGGTATCCTTTTCCTCTTTGATGATAATGGGGATTGCGAAAACGATAAACCCGATAAACAGCGAAGAAATGACATATATATGCGATTCAAAAACGCTCGTTAGCACGAGTACTGCCGAAGCAAATCCTATTATCCAGCCCACTGCCAGCTTGATCAGAAACTTGACAGCCTTGATTTTTTCCTGACGGCTTCCCGATATAAGCGCGTCTATCGAGCCGATAAACTCGTCGTAAAAGCCCATAATAAAGGCTATCGTACCGCCGGAAACCCCGGGAACGCTGTCGGCTAACGCCATTAAAAATCCGCCTATTGATGTCATAATACTTTTCATAGTTATCTCCTTATTGATAAAATTCGTCGCTTTCATTATGATACCACAAATATCCTTATTTGGCAACCCATAAGGGCTCAAAAGCATACACTCTTTCTGTTAAAGCTTATTACGCTATTCTCTGTCATATGCCGCATATTTCGGCCGAAGCGAAAAACGGCAGACTGCAAAACAGTCTGCCGTTTCCCCATATGTGTAACACTAATTTGGAAGAAATCGTAAATGCTTTATCTTAATAAGACTTTATAATCCCTGCGCCTGTGCGTTAATAGCACCGAAGTCCGCAGTTGTAACCTTGCCGTCGCCTGTTACCTCTGCTACGTCAAAGTCATAACCCTCAAGTATTGCTACCTGTCTTGCGTGCGCGTTTGCAATTCCCGCGTCCGCTGTGGTTATCTCTCCGTCGCCGTTGACATCGCCGTAGAGATGAATCTCTGCTTCAAGCGATACATTGCCGCCCGCTACTGTTACCGCGTAGCTTCTTGCAACAAAGCCATCAGCTGCGAATGTTATTACATAATCTCCGTCCTCAAGATCCAGTATCGAATACTCTCCGTTTGCTGCCGTTGCTTCAGCAACCACTTCGCCGTCTGCTGTTGCTACAGTTACCGCAACCTCTACGTCTGCTCCCGGTATTGCAAGTGTTCCGCCGATAGATCCCTTCGGATTTTCTACCAATGCCGCAATTGCGTCCTCGATTGCCTTTGCATATCCGTCAACAGTCTCCTGCTCGGTTATGTTCTTGCCCTCTACAACTGCCTCAATAGCATCGTTTAGAGCCTTTACGGATTCATCTGTATAGATGCTCAGGTCAGCAGGTACCTTTGCTATTGCCTCATCAACTGCTGTGTAATCAGCCGGGAGATACTCCACCGCCTCTATTGCGCTGTCAAGCGCTGCCTTAGGAGCTTCCATCTGTGACGGCAACGGCTTGTCAGTATCCTTCAAAACTGCCTCCGCTGCATCTACTGCCGCCTGAAGAGCGGTTACACTGTCATCTGTATAGTATCCGCTCTCAATAAGAGCTTTTGCGTCTTCAATAGCCTTCTTGAAGTTATCAAGCTTTGCGGTATCGCTTTCTCCATCGCTGTAGTTGATAACAAGAGCCTCCTTAGCAGCGTTCAGCTCCTCAGTTGCTGTTGCAACCGCTTCCTTACCTGCGTTGTCGGGATCGTTTACAAGCGCCTTTGCCGCCTTGATCTTACTCTTAAGAAGCTTCCAAGAGTCTGATGTATAGTCGCTCTCTATAAGCGTCTCGCTTTCCTCTGTAATCTTCTTAAGCTCGGTTACATCGCCTTTTTCAACAAGATCTTTAATACGCGCTTCAAGCAATTGAACAAAATTATCTATGGTATGCTGAGCAACTCCCTCTTTAATCTCTCCGTTTTCATCTTCCAGGTTTACTAAATTTTGATTGTAAAAACCTTTTAACATCTCAAGCGAGTTTTTAGTGTACGGCGAATTTTCTGCGTTAATTATATCCAGGGCCTTTTTCTTTACTTCTTCAAATGCTTTTGTATCAAGTGGTATCGGCTTAAGCTCACTCTTTGCCTTATTAACAGCGTCACGGATTGCCGTCACCTGCTTAGTGGTAAAGTATCGTTGACCTTTGCTTATTGTATCAAGATACGTTTGATAAGCCGCCCAATACTTAGCCCAGGAATCTTCAGTATAATTGTCTTTTACATTTTCTTTCGGGAAGCTGTTGTTCGCATTTTTGAAATTGCTCCACGTACCGGTATCAACAATCTTCTTTAATCCGGTTTCAGCCTCTTCGGTTTCATCAATTGTCATTGCTTTTGTAAGTGCATCAAGCGTTGATTTTACCTCTGCATCCGCAGGACGGTTTTTTGTTGCCATAGATTTGCTGTATACGCTTTGTGCTGTATCAATAGCCGCTTGCAGTGCTTCAATAGAGGGAACTGTATAAGAACCCTTTAAAAGAGGATTTGCTTCATCAATCTTTGACTTAAGCTGCGTTCTAAGTTCATCATAAGTCTTTGTAACAAGCCCTTCGATCGCGTTCTGCAATATCTCTTCGTTTACCATAGCATCAAACATCGTAACAGAACCATCATCTTTTGCTCTTACAGCCTTTACACTTTCAAGCGCGGTTTTGAGTGCATTTAATGTTGTCTCAGTATATTCGCCGCTGTGATTATTTACAATGTCATCAGCCTTGGTAATAACTTTGTCCAGATTTGTCCAATCAAGCGGTCCGCTCTCATCTTTACCCATAATAATTACCTGCTCCGACTTAACCTTATATCTGGTGCTATCTTCCGTTGCGTCAAGTATTGCTTTCTTTACAATCGCAGATTTAACATAAATTTTCAGGTCCTCGCCCATTCCTTGAAATGCATTTCTGTGGCACGAGCTCATTCCAGACGCATAAATATATACCTCCTTGATACTTGAGGTGCCATCTCTGGGGCTTAATCGATTAAGGGTAAAGCTGTCGCCATCATATTTAAACACTACTTTAGTTAATGCCTTTGCTTTTTCAAAAAATCCACTGAAACTATCATTAAAAGTGTTGATTTGACTGCCGAAGATAACTGAAGTTACATATGAGTCATTCATGGTAAACGAACTCAGTTTATTTACTGGTTGCACCCCGTTCGTTCCGTCGTCATACTCTTCAGGACACACTATTTGCGTTGTTCCGGCTGCCTGCATAGTCGCAACATAATCCGAAGCTAAGCTCAATTGATAACCATGATTATCACCACCCATACTATAGTAGCTAAACCTAAAAATTCCGGGGGTTGGCTCTGCGTCCAAGTTCGGGTCTTGTGATATGCTCGGAGCAGTTAAAGTTACATACTTAAGCTTTATGCTTGTTACCTTTTTATCTGTTTTTCCTTTACTTGCTTTCGTCTTGAAGTTTACTCCAAGATAGTTAAATGTCGCGGCACTGGGAATTGCGTCTCCCGAATACTTTACGGTATATGTACCGTCAGTAGGAGTTTCTACAAACGGACAGCTAGCGTCTGAATCCCAATGCATTGCGCCACTCTTGATCTGCATCGGCATAAATGCCTCTGTATCATCATCAACGCCCGTTACCTCAAAAGTAATATAAATCTCTGTTTTTCCTGCAAGTGCAGAAATGACATCGCCCGCTGCAAAATTAGATACAAGCTCCAATTTTGCGGAATTGCTTGCTGTGGTATTTTTCCAAGCACCGCTGTCAGGCGTGATAACATCGCTCGGTGTAGTCTCACCATACGCCGTAAGCGATGATAAGCCCAGCGAAGTCACAGCGACAGCCGCTGCAAGAGCTCCACTTAAAAATCTTTTGATTTTCATTAAATAAACCTTCCTTTCAAAGTTACGCATTAAAAATAAAGTTACGCATTAAAAAATAAGTTACGCATTTACCTTGTCAATAAACCTTCCTTTCCATGTTACGCCTTTTGAATTAAGCTACACATCTTACTTTAAAGTTACACATTTTGTCCTGCTACACAATTGACCTTACAAAAAACCTCCTTTTCGCTCAACAAATTTTGACATTTTTCGTATCAATAGCTTACATTACAACATTATTATACCTCAAATGAGTTATAATGTCAATACATATGGGTAATATATTTTCAGGAAAAAAATGATTTATAGATTTATATATATCAGGTATTTACATAAATAGGGCGGTACAATCTGTGGATATTCCGGCAAAAATAAAATACATGCTTTAACAGATAAAAGCATATTTTCATCAGTGATCAGAGAAAGCTTTTAATAACGCTGATAGACAACATAAACAAATAAGGTCTGCATAGATTATGCGGGCTTATATATAAAAGGCCGGAAGGGAGAAACCCCTGCCGGCCTGAAAACATATTCAATTATCTGTTAAAAGCCGAACATATCAAAAATGCTTGTGGTCGGCTGTGTCTGAGGCTCAGTCTGCTCTTGTGTGGCCTCGCCGAGAGTAGCCTTCACGTCGGTTCTCTGACCGTTTCTGTAAAGAGAGATAGTAACGGTATCTCCGGCGGAGTGCTCATTTTTAATGTCGTTGAATTCATCTATTGATGTGATGAGGGTTCCCTCAATGCCGACTATAATGTCGCCCACCTTGATGCCGGCGGCTTCTGCGGCAGAACCGCTCTCCACCTGCTCGACTCTGAATCCCTGCGGAATACCGTAATACTCTGAGTAAAATGATGAAATATTATTTCCCGAAATACCCAGAAGCGGTCTGCCCTTAACGTATCCGTACTTAAGCAGGTCGTTGATAATAGGCATAGCGTCATCGATCGGGATAGCGAATCCAAGGTTAGAAGCCACTGCGGAGTTTACCTTAGCCGAAGTGATACCTATTACCTGGCCGTAAGCGTTTATCAGAGCGCCTCCGGAGTTTCCGTTATTTATGGCGGCGTCGGTCTGAATAAGGTTGAACTTTTTATCCTCTATCGTGAGCTCTCTGTTAAGTGCTGAAATAATGCCGGAAGTAACCGATCCTGCGAGGTTCATGCTGATAGGGTTGCCGATAGCGATAGCAGCCTCTCCCACCTGAAGCTCTGAGGATTTTCCGAACTCAGCGGCGGTAAGACCGGTCTTGTCTATTTTAACAACAGCTAGGTCGGTCTGTACATCTATTCCTACAAGCTCGGCTTTAATGCCGTTTTCCGGATCGTCGGTAAACACAACCGTTATGTCGGCAGCACCGCTCACGACATGAGCGTTGGTGATAATATAGCCGTCCTCACTCATAACAACTCCGGTTCCCATAACGCCTGAACCGCTTGACGTAAGACAGGTAATGCCCACGACAGAGCCAGAAACCTTCTCAACTATCTGCGGTATAGTCAGAGCGTCCTCGGGAGCTGATAATTGATAAATGGTAGGAAGGTCTCTGTCCTTGTTTTTAACCTCTTCGGCTTCGGTAGCATTCTGATCCTTCTTGCCAGCGTTTTGGTTCTGACTGTTTGTGCTGAAGGTTCCGACGTTGCCGGTGGTGATCAGGTTATATCCAAGCACACCGGTAGCGACGATCGCTGCCGCGCACAAAACCGATATCACAGCCGTCAATGCGGTTTTGCGTTTTTTGCGCTTTTTATCGGCATTCGGGTCATATGACATTCTGTTCACGTTGCCATCATAGGGGGAATAGTTGTTGGGATAAGCTCTCTGCGATCCCTGATTGGGCTGCTGTTCGTTCACAACATAAGCCGAGCTATAACCGTTTGAGTTGGGATCCTCCTGATACCGTCTGCCTGAAAAGCTCTGATCCTGAAGCTGTGAGCTGTCAGTGTTATTTTCTTCAGTGTTTTGAATGTTTTTTTCATTATCTATCATATAACATACCTCCGAAAGTATTTGAATACTTATATTTACTGACTATTATTATACCTTTATTTGTGAAAACCATATGATAAAAATGTAACAAAAAAACAAATAAGCGGTGGAAGTTACGAGAAAAAAACTGCATACTTGAATTATTATGTAATTCGTGATACTATAATAAATAGTGTGCAAAATGTTTCTGCGCTTGTTTTAACACGAAAAAATAGAAAAAGGGTGATATCATATGATGAACATAACCTATGTGATTGACGGAAAGCTTTATCTCAACATCACAAACAAATGCCCGTGCGCCTGCACCTTCTGCATAAGAAAAAACGGCGAAGGTGCATATGGCTCCGACTCGCTGTGGCTTGATCACCAACCCTCAGAGGAAGAGGTTCTGGAAGCTTTGTCAAAGGAGGATCTAAATAAGTATAAAGAGATCATCTTCTGCGGCTTCGGAGAGCCAACCTCAGAGCTTGAAATTTTAAAGTCTGCAGCGAAGTATATCCGCTCAAAAACGAACGCAAAGCTGAGGATAAACACAAACGGGCTGTCCGACCTTATAAACGGAAGGGAAACCGCAAGCGAGCTCAAGGGGCTTTTTGACACCGTATCCATTTCGCTGAACGGGTCAGACGCAAAGGAATACTGCCGTGTAACGCAGCCCAAATTCGGGGAAGAAGCTTTTTACAGTATGCTTTCCTTTGCAAAAAAGGCCAAAGAGCTTTTCCCGGAGGTTATACTCACCGTAGTGAACGTTATCAGTGAAAGTGAAATAGAAAAATGCAAAAGCCTGTGTGAAAAGCTCGAAATTCCACTAAGGGTAAGAGAATACGCCGACTAGCAGTTTTTTCTTGCAATGCGCACATAAATATGCTACAATATTTAGTATGATATCATAAGGCGCAAAAATACCTTTAGGGAGGACATAAAATGCTCAAGCACATCATTCCCGCCGCATATGAGGGCATATATTACGGACTTTTTATGCTTGTGGGGTTCTTAATTCCGTTTTTATTACTCAGGATTTTCAAAAACATACTGCCCCGGGACAAGGGCAGAGAATTCGCCTTAAACGGCAAGCTTTCAGAGGGCAAGCCGCGAGGCGCCGGGCTTTTGATGATGACCTCACTTGTGTTTGTCGCGGCGCTTTTTGTGCCGATGACGCTTGAGCTTATAATATACCTCGGGTTTATATATCTTGAGATGATGAGCGGCTATCTTGACGACATCTCCACCTCCTCGTGGGGACGTCTTAAAAAGGGGTTGATAGACCTCGTCGTCTCAGTAGGAATTTCCACCGCATACTGTCTGTATAATTCAGGCAGGATTACACTTATGCTGTTCGGCGTTTCATATGATTTGCCGATAGCGGTTTATATTGTGCTTGCAACGGCGCTCGTGTGGGGAGCAATAAACGTCACAAACTGCTCGGACGGCGTAGACGGACTTTGCGGAAGTCTTAGCATTATCTCGCTTGCAACGGTATTTGTGCTGATGCTTAATATGGACGCAGACGACGAATTCCGGCTTATAATACTCTCGGCGATATTGATGCTCACAGCGTACCTCTGGTACAACACCTCGCCGAGCCTTATGCTTATGGGAGACGCAGGCTCAAGGGCAATCGGCGTGCTTCTCGCAATAAGCGCAATGAAGCTGGGCGATCCGATACTGTTTATATTCTTTGCGTTTATGCTTATAATCGACGGCGGACTTAGTCTGTTTAAGATATCCTGCATAAAGTTTTTGAAGATGAACGGCTTTATGAAGAACATACGGACGCCGATACACGACCATATGAGAAAGAACAGAGGATACAGCGATACGCAGGTAGTGGTGCGCTTTTCGATCATACAGGGGATAATTTCCCTTGCGCTGATAGGCTTTTTGCTTAGCGTTGCGTATTGACAAAAGGGGAGGATAAACGATGCTTGGCTTTTACAATTACTCCGTAATACTCACGTATCTGGGGCTGGCCTCGTCGGTTTTCGGAATTACTCAGGTTATAGAGGTGTACAAGGGGCAGGGAAACTACTCAATAGCGTTTTTATGTCTGTTGTTATCGGGCCTGTGCGATCTGTTTGACGGCAGAGTAGCCAGAATGAAAAAGAACCGCACCGAAAGAGAAAAGATTTTCGGAATACAGATAGATTCTCTGTGCGATCTTGTCTGCTTCGGAGTTTTTCCCGGCATCCTGGGATATTCTTTCGGCTTTAATTACGGTCTTGGACTGATATCGGCGATAGTGATAGTGCTTGCAGCAGTGATAAGACTCGGGTACTTCAACACGGTTGAGCAGGAACGTCAGCAAGCGACCAACGAAAAGCGGCACGAGTACAGAGGTCTGCCGGTAACCACGGTAGCGATAATCCTGCCTATAATCTATATCGCAAAGGGGCTTGTCGGAAAAGACCTGTTTCCGTTTATATTTCAGGTATGCCTGATCATTATAGGCCTGTTGTTCTTGATAAAGAAGTTTCGTGTAAGAAAGCCGCAGCTTTTAGGTGTTATCCTGCTTATACTGATAGGCTTTCTGATAGTTATAGGCTTTATGAAAGGACAGCTAAACTGATATGTATATAGATAAAAAAGGCGTTATACACAAAAACAGCTCCTCACAGGACAAGCTTTTAAAGGCGGTATATTCAAGTGCTTTATTACGGCTTCTTATAAAGCCCCTCACTCTTCCGACAGTGTCTAAGGCGGCAGGTACAGCTCTTGATTCAAGCGCCTCGCGCTTTCTCATAAAGCCGTTTATAAGGGCGAATAAAATAGATATGCGCGACTATGAAAAAAAGCGTTACAAATCCTTTAACGACTTTTTTACACGCCGTGTGTGCAGAGGCAAGCGCCCGGTGCAAAAGGCAAGGGTAATATCTCCGAGCGACGGCAAAGTAAGCGTGTATGAGATAAACAAAAACTCGGTATTTCGAGTAAAAGGCTCCGGATACAGCCTTTTTTCTCTCACAAGGAGCAGGTCTTTGGAAAAGCGCTTTTGCGGCGGAACTGCGGTAGTGATCCGCCTTTGCCCTGAGGACTACCACCGCTACTGCTACAGCATATCGGGGAAAAAGTCCTGTAATATAAAGCTTCCGGGCTTTTTTCATACGGTAAACCCGGCGGCGTTTGAAAGCGTCAGGGTGTTTTCGGAAAACACCCGCGAATATTGCCTTATCAAAAACCCACGCACCTGTGTGCTGCAGATGGAGGTCGGCGCGCTTATGGTAGGAAAAATTTCAAACAACGATATTTTCCCGGCCCGCGTTTTGCAGGGAGAAGAAAAGGGATATTTTGAGTTTGGCGGCTCTACAATAATACTGCTGCTTGAAAAGGGAGTGGCGGTGCGCCGCAGTTTTATTGAAAACACGCAGCTCGGTCTGGAAACACTTGTCAGACAGGGCGAGGCAATAACTGAAGATTAACGGGAGAGGTTTCATTGCAAGCAATAACTGATTTTGAAGAATTTGACCGACAATACACCTACCACGGAAACGATCTCGGCGCAGTAATCGACGGTGATGTGACCCGTTTCAAGGTGTGGAGTCCTTATTCCTACTGTGTTTTTATAAATATCTATGCTGACGGCGAGGGACAAAACCTCGTCGAAACACTTCCCATGCAAAAAATTGAGAACGGCGTATGGTATATACAGCTTAACAGAAATTTTGACGGATATTTTTACACCTACACCTTTGAGTACGATATGAAGCGTTTTGAAACGATTGACGTTTATGCAAAGGCCTGTGGAATAAACGGCATAAGGGGTGCGATAGTAGATTTTTCTGACACCAACCCCGTAGGGTGGGAAACCCACAGCCGACCCGTTTGCAATAACGCGGTAGATGCTGTCATATACGAAACTCACGTCAGGGATTTTTCAATAGACGCGTCTAGCGGTATAGATAAAGAATACCGTGGAAAATTTCTTGCCTTTTGCCAAAAAGGAACAAAGTGCGAAAGCGAATACACCTGTCTTTCTCACTTAAAGGAGCTTGGAATTACCCACGTCCAACTTCTGCCGGTTTTTGATTTCTGCACCATAGACGAAGCCCACCCGGAGCGAAAGGAATACAACTGGGGATATGATCCCAAAAACTTCAACTGCTTAGAGGGCTCTTACTCGACAGACCCATATGACCCCAAGTGCAGGATCCGGGAATTCAAGCGCCTTGTTATGTCCCTTCACGAGGCGGGAATCGGCGTTATAATGGATGTCGTTTACAACCATACCTACCACACGCTGGAATCGCCGTTTCAGATAGCTCAGCCGGGGTATTACCACCGCACGAAAATGGGTCATTTCACAAACGGCTCAGGATGCGGAAACGAAACCGCGAGCGAGCACAAAATGATGCAGAAATACATTGTCGATTCTGTTGCATTTTGGGCAAAGGAATATAAGCTCGACGGCTTTCGCTTTGACTTGATGGGACTTATAGACATTGAAACGGTAAACCTGATACGCGACAAGCTAAACGAGATCGACCCCCGTATTCTTATGTACGGAGAAGGCTGGACGGGCGGAGAATCCGCACTCAACTCGACCCGTCTGGCGTATAAATTCAACAGTTATGATTTCGGCAGAGTGGGGCTGTTTAACGACAACCTGCGCGATGCAGTAAAGGGCAGCGCGTTCGACGCCTTAAACAGGGGATATGTCAGCGGAAATTATTACGAAACCAACTCTGTAAAGCGAGGGCTTGTCGGATCGGTGCCACACCCTCAGATAAACGGAAATAACGAGGGCTGCTGGGCGTTTGAGCCTTCTCAAGCGATAAACTACGTTGAGGCGCACGATAATCTCACCCTTTGGGATAAGCTTGCCGTAAGCGCGCAGGATTTCACCGAGTCACAGCGCCTTGATATGGATAAGCTTTCCGCGGCGATAACCCTGCTCTCTCAGGGCGTTCCGTTTATACAGCTCGGGCAGGATTTTCTCCGCACCAAGCCGAGGTTATTCGCAAGCGGTGAAGTCCCCGAAAGCCCTGCCGGGGCATACGAGTGGGACAGCTACAACAAGCCCGACTTCACAAACAGCATAAAGTGGGACAGGAAATACGAGTATAGACATATCTTTCGCTATTACAAGGCTCTCATAAGGCTACGGCAAGAACATTCTCTTTTCAGGCTTACCTCCAAATCGGAAATCGCCGGAAAGATCACCTTTCCCGATTCGGGCGATTTAAACGTAATCATCGAGCGACTGAGCGATGCGACAGAAACGCTGTTTCTGGTAATAAACCCCTACACACAAGAGCACACCGTTCGTATAGGCGGAAAATTTCATATACTCTTTAACAAGGACGGCAAATCGCAAGGTACTGAGCTTGTTGACTTTGTACCCGTCCCTTCGATATGCGCCATGGTACTAAAACAGATTTGACAAATTTCAAAAGCTCCCATTAAGGGAGCTTTTTTGCTTTACGCCAATGTGTGACCTATGCACGTATTTGCCTTCACGCCTGAGATTACACTGATTCCTATATGCGCTTGATTCCCCGAACTTTGCAATCCACAGCACAGCGTAATTGCCTTTTGCATTAAGTCTATCGGTCAAAATCACAAAAAATAGGGGACAGCCATATAGACTGTCCCCTTTGATCTAATACTTACATTTATCGTTTAGTTGAATCTTACTTTCTTCTCTTCTTGATAGCAACTGCGCCTACAAGACCTGCTGCCATAAAGATCGAAAGACCAACTGCTGTTGTAGCTCCTGTGTTAGGTGTCGCGTCAGACGGTGTGTTTGCATTTGCTCCACCGTTGTTGCTATTGTTGTTGTTGCCGCCATTGTTGCCGTTGTTGCCGTTGTTGCTGTTGTTGTTATCTGCCGGCTTCTCTGTCGGCGTAGCTGTCGAACCACCATCTGAAGGTGCCTTTGTTGCATCGCCACCGTCCGAAGGTTCCTTCGTCGGCTCATCTGTC
>CANQNK010000009.1 GCA_947625195.1 uncultured Clostridia bacterium
AGCATCCTGGCTACCGTATAATTTGTCTTGACAAGCTGACATATGCGGGAAATCTGTCAACGCTTGCTTCGGTAATGGATGCTCCCAACTTCCGATTTGTAAAGCTTGACATATGCGACAGAGCGGGAATGTACAAGCTTTTTGAAGAAGAGCACCCGGATATAGTGGTGAATTTTGCGGCAGAAAGTCACGTTGACCGCTCTATTGAAAATCCCGAGGTATTTTTGCAGACAAATATCCTTGGCACACAAGTTCTTATGGATGCTTGCAGGGAGTACGGAATCACAAGATATCATCAGGTTTCAACAGATGAGGTATACGGAGATCTTCCGCTTGACAGGCCGGATATGTTTTTCACAGAGGAGACGCCTATCCATACAAGCTCACCGTACAGCGCATCAAAGGCAAGCGCTGATTTGCTTGTTCTTGCGTACCACAGGACATACGGCTTACCTGTGACGATAAGCCGATGCTCAAACAACTACGGTCCCTATCATTTTCCGGAAAAGCTAATACCGCTTATGATAGCGAATGCCTTAAATGACAAGCCTCTTCCGGTATACGGAAAGGGAGAGAATGTGAGAGACTGGCTGTATGTTGAAGACCACTGCAAGGCGATAGATCTGATTATCCACAAGGGACGAGTGGGAGAGATATACAATGTCGGCGGACACAACGAGATGAGAAATATTGACATTGTAAAGCTTATCTGTAAGGAGCTCAACAAGCCCGAAAGTCTTATAACATATGTCACAGACAGAAAGGGACACGATCTGAGATATGCTATAGACCCGACAAAGATTCATAATGAGCTTGGCTGGCTGCCTGAGACAAGGTTTGAGGACGGAATAAAGAAAACTATACGGTGGTATCTTGATAACCGCGATTGGTGGGAGGAGATAATCTCGGGTGAGTATGTGAGTTATTACAGAAAAATGTATGGAGATATGTAAAGTTATACTGTGTTATCTGAAAGGAAATATACTATGAAATCCCTAATTTTAAATTCAGGAACAGGAAGCCGTATGGGCGTGCTGACAACTGAGCATCCAAAGTGTATGACGGAAATCACATCAAAAGGAACAATACTTAGCCGTCAGTTAAAACAGCTGTGTGATGTGGGAATAAATGAAGTAGTTATCACCACAGGAAAGTTTGACAGCGTTCTGGTAAATTACTGCAACAGTCTTAATTTACCTATACATATCACTTTTGTAAATAATGCGTTGTATGAAGAAACGAACTATATATATTCGATTTATTGTGCCAGAGAATACTTAGATGATGATGTAATACTGATGCATGGAGATCTGGTATTTGAAAACGAAGTGCTTGATAAGGTAATGGTCATTGAAGCTAGCTGTATGACAGTTAGTTCTTCCGTGCCGCTTCCGGAAAAGGATTTTAAGGCAGTGGTTAAGGATGGTAGTATATCAAAGGTTGGTATTGAATTTTTTAATGATGCGGTAGCCGCTCAGCCTTTATATAAGCTGAAACACGACGACTGGAAGGTATGGCTTGATAAAATATGTGATTATTGTGAATCCGGCAATACAAAATGCTATGCTGAAAATGCACTTAATGAGATCACAGATAAATGCAAAATATATCCCTTGGATATAAAGGAGTTGCTTTGCAGCGAGATTGATACTCCAAAGGATCTGGCAGTGGTTTCCTCTAAGGTAAAGGAGATAGAAAACCGACTGGTATATATGTGCTTTTCTACAGATATTCTTCACAGCGGTCATATTTCGATAATTAAAAAAGCAGCGCGCCTCGGTAAGCTTATCATAGGCGTTTTGTCAGATGAGGCAGTGGTAAGCTACAAAAGGTTTCCGTTGCTACCGTTTTCAGAACGCAAAACGATGTTTGAGAATATAAGCGGCGTGTATAAGGTTGTGGAGCAGAAAACATTGAGTTATCGTGAAAATATCGAGAAATTTCATCCTTACTGCGTAGTTCATGGCGATGACTGGAGGACAAGCTTTCAAAAGCCGATAAGAGACGAAGTGGTTTCTGTGTTAGCGGAATATGGGGGAAGGCTTGTTGAATTTCCATATTCAAACGATGAAAAATATAAAGAGATGGAAAAACGCGCAAGGGCTGACTTGTCAACATCTGACGTAAGACGGTCAAGACTTAAGAAAACGATTTCCATGAAAGGTACTGTAACAGCAATAGAGGCACACAGCGGCTTAACAGGCCTTATAGCAGAAAATACGGTAGTTTATCAGGATGGCAAAGCAAGACAGTTTGATGCAATGTGGATAAGCTCACTGTGTGATTCTACTGCTAAAGGAAAGCCAGATATAGAGCTTGTGGATATGACGTCAAGGTTCAGAACCATAGACGATATAATGGAGGTTACGACAAAACCGATTATTTTTGACGGAGATACAGGCGGGCTTACAGAGCACTTTGTATATACTGTAAGAACACTTGAGCGTATGGGCGTGTCAATGGTGATAATAGAGGATAAAACGGGACTTAAAAAGAATTCACTGTTTGGCACTGAAGTAAAACAAACACAGGCAGATATACCTGAGTTTTGCGAAAAGATCATGGCAGGGAAAAAGGCGCAAAAGACCAAGGACTTTATGATATGTGCAAGAATAGAGAGTTTGATTCTGGAAAAAGGCATGGGCGATGCGCTGAAAAGAGCATTTGCATTTGTGAAAGCGGGAGCAGATGCAATAATGATACACAGCAGAAAGAAGGATCCTTCGGAGATTTTTGAATTTGTAGAAAAATTCCGTAATGAGGACAGAATAACGCCGGTGGTAGTTGTTCCAACTTCGTTTAACACTGTAACTGAAGAGGAATTTAAGGAACGGGGAGTTAATGTTGTCATTTATGCTAATCAGCTTACCAGAACGGGATTTCCTGCAATGCAGAATGCAGCAAAAATGATTCTTGAAAATCACAGAGCCAAAGAATGTGACGATATATGTATGCCATTTAAGGATATCATTCGATTGATTCCGGAGGAATGATTGATGAGTCAAAAGATCTTAAGAGGATTAGAGTCCATAAAGTCGGTCATTCAAGGCAAAAAATTTCTTCTTGTCAGAGATGATGCATATGATCATTTGAAGATAAAGGAATTTTTTGATGTTATTCCTCATTTGGAGTTTTCTGAGATCACTCCAAATCCATTGTATGAGCAGGTATGCAAAGGAATAGAGCTTTTCAATCGTGAACAATGTGAACAGATTGTTGCTGTAGGCGGAGGGAGCACTATAGATGTTGCAAAGTGCATTAAGCTTTATTGCAAGATGGACAGCAGTATAAATTTTCTAAAGCAAAAAGCATTTGATTCCGGTGTTCAGCTAATCGCAATTCCGACTACAGCAGGAACGGGAAGTGAATCAACGCAGCATGCTGTGATTTACTATAATGGTGTAAAGCAGTCTGTTTCACATAAGAGTATAGTGCCTGATTTTGCTGTTTTGGAACCGTCAGTTTTAGAGACTCTGCCTGTTTATCAAAAGAAATGTACGATGCTGGATGCTTTATGTCAGGCTATTGAGTCTTTCTGGTCGGTTAATTCAACAGATGAAAGCAAAAAGTATTCACAGAAAGCTATTATAGCTATTAAGGAGAATTGGATTGAGTACATATTTGAAAACATGCCGGAGGCTAATGAAAAAATCATGGAAGCTGCAAACCTTGCGGGACGTGCTATAAATATTACTGCAACAACAGCCCCACATGCAATGAGCTACAAGCTCACAAGCCTTTACGGATTCCCACACGGTCATGCCGTGGCGGTTTGCCTGCCGGAGGTATGGGAATATATATCGGAGCATATAGAGGATTGCATTGATAAAAGAGGAGTTCAATATCTAAAGGATAATATGGCTCAGCTTGCTAAAATGATTGATATAGATTATTTCACGGATATGATGAAAAAGATGGAAATAATTTCTCCTTGCACAAATGACAAGGAGAACGACCTTGATATTCTCACACAGGCAGTTAATCCTGTGAGGTTAAAAAACAACCCGGTGGCTTTGGAGCCCGAGGTACTGAAAGATATGTATAGGAGGATTTTAGGATTATGAAATCTGAGAAATTTGCAGAAATCATAGGTGCTGATTTTTATACAGGCGTACCAGATTCTCAACTCAAAGCTCTGTGTGATTATTTAATGAATACTTATGGGATTGATGCTACCATCATTTGATAGCAGCGAATGAAGGCAATGCCGCAGCATTGGCAGCAGGTTATCATCTGGCGACAGGAAAAACACCTGTCGTTTATATGCAAAACAGCGGTGAGGGAAATATCATAAATCCGGTTGCATCACTTCTTAACGAAAAGGTTTACGGCATACCGATAATTTTTATAATCGGTTGGAGAGGAGAACCTGGAGTTCACGATGAACCACAGCATATCTACCAGGGTGAAGTAACGCTAAAACTTCTTGAGGATATGGATATCGCCTACTTTGTCATCTCAAATGAAACGACCGATAACGAGCTTGCTGAAAAGATGGCAGAATTCGTAGGAATTCTCGCAAAGGGTAAGCAGGTTGCGTTTGTCGTCAAAAAAGGCGCATTGGAGTTTGACGGCAAGGTCAAATATGAAAACAACAATAGTATGATTAGAGAGGAAATAATAAAGCACATTGTAGAGTTTACCGGCGATGACCCTATAATTTCGACCACAGGAAAGGCAAGCAGAGAACTGTTTGAAATTCGTGAAGTCAATGGACAGAGTCACAAATATGATTTTTTAACAGTTGGCTCTATGGGGCACAGTTCTTCAATTGCGCTGGGAGTAGCGGTAAATAAACCTGATGCTAAAGTTTGGTGCATCGACGGCGACGGTGCAGTTCTTATGCACATGGGGGCTATGGCTGTTTTGGGAGCAAATGCACCGAAGAACATGATCCACATTGTTATCAACAATAGCTCGCACGAGACAGTCGGCGGTATGCCGACGGTTGCGGGAAAAATAGATCTTGTAAAAATTGCAAAAGCTTGCGGTTATCCTAATGCGGTATGCGTGGACACCTTTGACGCTTTGGATAAGGAGCTTAAATCGGCAAAGGTACGAAATCAACTAAGCTTTATAGAAGTAAAGTGCGCTATCGGAGCCAGAGCAGATTTGGGTAGACCTACTACTACTGCTTTGGAGAATAAGGAAAAGTTTATTGAGTATCTGTGCAGTTTACAGTGACAGGTGTGGCAAACAAAAGTTTAAACTAGATGTAATAGAGTAATTATATTAGTCAGAAAATTTAAAGTGAGTATTTTATAGAAGAATTCTTTTAACTTTTAATATGAGAGTAGGGTAGCAAAATGACACAAGAAGAATTACATAAGGTTCAATTATGTCAATTAGATCTAGCTATTGAAGTAAAGCGAATATGTGAAAAACACAAGTTAAGATTCACTTTGGTTTATGGCTCGTTATTAGGAGCGGTCAGACATAACGGATTTATCCCTTGGGATGATGATCTTGACATAGCTATGTTAAGAACTGATTATGAGAAGTTTCTTAACATTTGTAAAACAGAATTAGATAAGAAATATATTCTATGTACATATAACACAGATAAAAATTATGGGAATTACTTTGCACAGATAAGAATAAAAAACACGCTCTATAGTCAAAAAATAAGTGAAAATACTAATACTGAAAAGGGCATTTTTATTGATATATATCCTTATGATTACTGCTCTGAAAATAAAATAATTCAACTTATAGAAATCACACTTTTTAAGTCATTAAGAATCGCATTAATGACAAAAAAAGGCTATAATATAAACAAGCATCACATGTTGATTAAAATTATTAAAGTACTTTGTCGTTTTATATCATCTGAATCATTGATTAAAAAAATGAATAAAATTGCTTTAAAAAGAAAAAACAGTGAGTTTGTTTGTAGTTTTGCCGGACCATATAAATTAGGTGAATGCATACCAAAGGTTTGTTTTAATTCATTTGAACTTTGCAAATTTGAAAATCAATTATTTCCTATATTATCTAACTCAAGTAAAGTTTTAAAACAATGGTATGGAGATTTTATGACACCACCTGCACCGGACAAAAGAGGTAACCGACATGAAATCACCAAAGTCGATTTTAACGGATACAACATCAAAAGTAAATAATATAAATAATCAGCCTTTGAAGTCATCACTGACCTCAAAGGCTGATTTATTACATATTCGCTTACTTAGTCTTTTATCGCCTCTTTAAGAGCCTTGGCGAGCTGATCAGGACAGGAGGTTCCACGTCCGTTACAGTTAATACCCTCTAAAAGCTTTATGACCTCGCTTACCTTTCGGTCCTTCGCAAGTGATGCCACTCCCTGAGTGTTTCCGTTGCAGCCTCCGGTAAATTTAACCTCTTTGATGGTATCACCGTCTATCTCAACGGTTATTTGTCTGGAACATACGCCTTTTGGTGTGTAATTTATTGTCATAATTAAACCTCCTTGATTTTTGCAGCGCCGCTTTTGATAGCAGCCTCTGCCACAGCTTTTGAAACCGCCTTTGGGATCTTTCTGTCAAATGAGTCAGGAAGAATGTAGTCCGCACAAAGCTCGTTGTCCGTGACGCAAGAGGCTATCGCAAACGATGCCGCAAGCTTCATTTCTTCGTTGATATCCTTTGCTCTTACAGCCAGAGCGCCCTTAAAAATTCCCGGAAAGGCAACGACGTTGTTTATCTGATTCGGAAAATCGCTTCTGCCCGTGCCGACGATAAAAGCTCCAGCCTGTTTAGCTTTATCGGGCATAATCTCCGGAGTAGGATTTGCCATAGCAAAAACAATAGGCTTGTCGTTCATGCTTTTAATCATATCGGCATTTACTAGACCGGGTTTTGAAACACCCACAAAAGCGTCTGCGCCTTTTAGGGCGTCTGCAAGCGAGCCTTTTATGTGATTTTTGTTTGTGATCTTTGATATCTCTTTGTGCGCATCGCTTAGATTTTCATCGCCCTCGCAGATTATTCCGTTAATGTCGACCATAATAATATTTCCGACCCCGAGAGATATCAGAAATTTTCCTATTGCCGTTCCGGCAGCGCCCGCCCCGTTTATTACAAGAGTTAAATCGCCAAGTTTTTTATCTGCTACTTTACAAGCGTTAATGAGTGCAGCGCCTACGACTATTGCTGTACCGTGCTGATCGTCGTGAAATACGGGAATATCAAGCCGCTCCTTCAGTTTTTTTTCAATTTCAAAGCATCTTGGCGCGGCAATGTCCTCGAGGTTAATTCCGCCGAAGCTGTCTGAGATAAGCTCAATGGTTCTGACTATCTCATCGGTATCTTTGGATTTTATACAAAGCGGAAAAGCGTCAACGTCGGCAAATTCTTTAAAAAGAGCGCACTTGCCCTCCATAACAGGCATACCTGCAAGGCCGCCGATGTCGCCAAGTCCCAGAACCGCCGTTCCGTCTGTGATTACCGCTACAAGATTAGCGCGCCGCGTAAGCTCATATGAAAGATTTGGATCTTCCTTTATTTTTAAGCAAGGCTCGGCTACTCCCGGTGTATAGGCAACGCTCAAAGATTCTCTATCGTTAATTTTTGTCCTTGAAACTACTTCGATTTTTCCGTTTATCCGCTTGTGAAATTCAAGCGCTTTTTGCATTATGTCCATATTTAAACCTCTATTTCGCAGAGTTTTTACTGATAAGTTCCAAAATTCTGTTTATGTTTTCCTCGTTTGTTGTTTTACTTCCTATGTATGTGGGCTGCATGTTGTAAAGGCCGTGAAAGTCAGAGCCGCCCGTTACTATTAGATCGTATCTTTTGGCGATGTCATTAAGTCGTTCTTCCTGTTTTTTATCAGCCGAAAAATGATGCACCTCAATTCCATCAAGCTTTCCCTGTTCGGCAAGCTCTTCACAAAGCTCTGTGTTGTCGTAAAGACAAGGGTGGGCCATAACGGCAATTCCACGTGAAGAGTGTATCAGGTCGAGAACAAAGTTTACGCTGGGATAACGTCTTATAACGGAGCAGGTGCCTTTTTTTCTGTCGAACAGCCTGTCGTTCACCTCGCCGTAAAATTCGGTCGCGTAGCCGTAATTTATCAGCGCTCGCATAATGTGCTGTTTAAATATGCTCTTGCAGCTTTTGGTGTATTTTAAAACAGCCTCGGTGGTTATCGGATAGATCGCTTTTACCTTTTCGATCATATCGTATGCGCAAAGTTTTCTTATCTCGCAAGACTTTAAACAAAGCCCCTCGAGTCTGTCGGGCTTTTGCGGCGCATAGCAGAGAATATGAACCTTGCAGTTTCTCTCCTCGTCCCAAGCGGAAAGCTCGACGCCGGGAATGATTTTCACACCGTATCGCTCTCCGAGAATGTGCGCGCGGTTTGATGATGACAGGGTGTCGTGATCGGTTAATGAAAGGTAGTCAAGCCCCATTCTTTTTGCCTGAATAATAACCTCCTCTATTCCGAGGGAACCGTCTGAGAGGGTAGTGTGACAATGTAAATCTCCAGTTACACTCATAATAAACTCCTGCGTTACACTAAAAATTGTATACAGATGCTTACCAGCACTCTATATGGAGATAATTATATCACAATTGCTAAATAAAATCAACTGTTTATTTTATGAACAATTTTTTCACAAACCAAGGCTGTTTTGACAAAAACTCTTTGCCGTTAAGGTACTCAAGTATCCCGCTGTCGCTTAAAAAATCAAATTTTATTCGGTGAGCACACAAAGCTTGAGTTTTAACGTGATACTTTTTGTTGTCAATGTTTCTTCCGTATTTGCCGTCACCGAGAAGCGGATGTCCGATAAAAGCCATATGCGCTCTTATCTGGTGTGTCCGCCCCGTAATGAGATCTATTTCCGCAAGCGAAAGCTCGTCGTTTTCTTTTATTATCCGGTATCCGGTAACAATAATTTTAGCATTTTTAGTCGGCTCTGACATGATTTTGACCGTATTGTTTTTTTCATCTTTTAATAGATATGCAGATATTGTGTCGGCTTTTTTCTTAAATTTTCCAATACAAACGCAAAGATATTTTTTCTTTACTTCACGGTTTTTGATCTTCTCGTTTAAGATCCTCAAACTTTCCGCATTTTTAGCGCATATGACAAGGCCCTGAGTGTTCCGGTCTATTCTGTTGCAAAGCGCGGGAGAAAAGCTGTTTTCACCGTTAGGGTTGTATTCGCCCTTTTCAAAAAGATACTTTTTTATGCGATTTATCAGCGTATCGGCATTGCAGTCGTTGCCCTCGTGAACTACAAGGCCAACTTTTTTGTCGGCTATTATTATGTTCTCGTCCTCATATACAATGTCTAAGGACGAAGGTGCGCAGAGAAAGTCTGTTTCCTTAACCTCGTCAAAGAACTCATCGTTTATGTAAAGAGATAAAACATCCCCTTCACGAAGCTTTGTTTTAATATCGCACCTTTTTCCGTTTAGCTTAATGCGCTTAAGCCGGATATACTTATACATAAGCGAAGTGGGAAGCCTTTTGACCGCCTTTGTCAGAAACTTGTCCACCCTTTGTCCGGCGTCGTTGTTATTTATGGTAAACTCTCTCATTAAATACACCTCAGCATTGCTTTTTTACAGTATAACACATTTTTATCAAAATTGCACTTTACTTTATGAATTTTATGTAGTATAATATAAATCAAAGAACAAAAGTTTATCCGGAGGGAATATGGAAAGTAAAAACAACTCGCTGTCAGAGCTTCACAAGGGGCACCGACAAAGACTGAAGGAACGGTTTTTGCAAAAGGGGATAGAAGCGCTTGAGCCGCACGAGGCGCTTGAGCTTTTACTGTTTTACACAATACCTCAAAGAAATACGAATGATATTGCACACGATCTTATAAATCGGTTCGGAAGTCTCACGGCGGTTCTTGATGCGCCGGTAAAATCTCTTTGTGAGGTCAAAAACATCAGCGAAAACGCAGCGGTACTTTTAAAGCTTATACCTCAGATGCTTAGATACTATCAGGTGACGCCTGACGACAAGCTGTCAATGGACAACTACGATTTTGTATTAAAATATTTCAGCTCTCTTTATATCGGCGTTAAGAATGAGGAGTTTCGGGTCTGCTGTCTTGACAATAATCTTCAGGTAATTTCCTGCAACACTCTTTCAGTCGGAAACTCGTGCGAGGTGTCTGTAAATGCCAGAATGGTTGCAAAGGCGGCGTTTGACGCAAATTCAAATTTTGTTATACTATCCCACAATCACCCGGATACATACCCTAAGCCGTCAAAAGAGGACGTAAAGCTGACTACTGAGATAATTACGGGCTTAAGGCCAATAGGCATACAGGTTCTTGACCACATAATTGTGGGAAAGGGCGAGGTGCTTTCAATGCGCAAATGCGGAGCAATAAGCGTGCTTGCATAGAGAGTTATTTATGTCATCAAGACTGACAATATATATTTTGAGAAAGAAGGCTATTTTATGAAAGATTACAACATCGAAACGAAATGCGTACAGGGAGGTTACACACCGGGAAACGGCGAACCTCGCCAGATCCCGATCATTCAGTCCACTACATTTAAGTATGCTACCAGTGAGGAGATGGGCAAGCTATTTGATCTTGAGGCAAGCGGTTATTTTTACACCCGCCTGCAAAACCCCACAAACGATATGGTAGCCGCAAAGATATGCGAGCTTGAGGGCGGTTCAGCCGCAATGCTTACCTCGTCGGGACAAGCGGCTAATTTCTATGCGATATTCAACATTGCCAACTGCGGCGATCATGTTGTAGCAAGCTCTACTATATATGGAGGTACCTATAATCTGTTTCACGTGACCATGAGAAAAATGGGAATTGATTTCACGTTTGTCGATCCCGACTGCACTGAGGAGGAGCTTTGTGCTGCATTTAAACCTAATACTAAGGCTGTCTTTGGAGAAACCATAGCAAATCCCGCACTTACGGTGCTTGATATTGAAAAGTTCGCAAAAGCAGCTCACAGCCACGGAGTACCTCTCATAGTAGACAACACATTTGCAACGCCTGTCAACTGCCGTCCGTTTGAGTGGGGCTGCGATATTGTTACTCACTCCACCACTAAGTATATGGACGGACACGGCGCCGGGGTGGGCGGCTGTATAGTTGACAGCGGAAAATTCGACTGGATGACTCACGCGGATAAATTCCCCGGACTTACCACGCCGGATGACAGCTATCACGGCGTTACCTATGCTGAAAAGTTCGGCCTTGGAGGTGCGTTTATCACAAAATGCATAGCACAGCTTATGCGTGATTTCGGTTCTATTCAGTCACCGCAAAATGCTTTTATCTTAAATCTCGGACTTGAGAGCCTTCATGTGCGTATGCCCCGTCACTGTGAAAACGGTTTGGCGGTTGCAAGATATTTAAAAAACCACCCTAAGATTTCGTTTGTTACCTATCCTGGCCTTGAGGGAGACAAATACTATAGCTTAGCTAAAAAATATATGCCGTCAGGCACCTGCGGAGTAGTATCCTTCGGCTTTGTAGGCGGGCGTACCGCAGCGGAGACTTTCATGAAGCATCTTAAGCTTGCGGCGATCGAAACTCATGTGGCTGATGCCAGAACCTGCTGTCTGCACCCTGCGTCGGCGACTCACAGACAGATGAATGACAGTGAGCTTGTAGCTGCCGGGATAACACCGGACCTTGTGCGTATGTCCTGCGGACTGGAAAATTCCGCCGACCTTATTGCCGATATTGAGCAGGCGCTTGCAAAGATATAAAATTTAGTCTAATGGCGAAATTAATCAGATAATTTTTTATTTAACTTAAGATAAAATTTCTTTGTTGAGTATTAACATAGTTTTATTTTTTAGAGAGGAGACAATTTATTATTGGACCATTTCAAACTGCACGCCCCATATAAGCCCACAGGCGATCAGCCTGAGGCAATAGATGCCCTTGTCGAAGGCATAAACAAGGGGTATAAGGAGCAGACCTTGCTTGGCGTTACCGGCTCAGGAAAAACTTTTACGATGGCAAACGTTATAGAAAGGGTAAATAAGCCAACACTTGTTCTGGCACATAATAAGATACTTGCCGCACAGCTTTGCTCGGAGTTTAAGGAGTTTTTCCCGGAAAACGCCGTTGAGTATTTTGTTTCGTATTATGACTATTACCAGCCGGAGGCGTATATCCCCAGCAAAGACGTGTATATTGAAAAGGACGCTTCTATAAATAACGAGATAGATAAGCTGCGCCACTCGGCAACCTCTGCGCTTGCAGAGAGGAGAGATGTAATAATAGTCGCGTCTGTTTCATGCATATACTCTCTGGGCGATCCTGAGGAGTATAAGTCTATGGTAGTGTCGATAAGACAGGGAATGGAGCTTTCTCGTGACGCTCTGCTTACAAAGCTTGTGTCATTGCAGTACGAGCGGAATGACATAGCGTTTGAGCGTAATAAGTTCAGAGTTCGCGGTGATGTTGTCGAGATATATCCGGTAAGCTATACCGATAAAGCGATAAGGGTAGAGTTTTTCGGTGATGAGGTCGACAGGATAAGCGAGATCGACATAATAACGGGAGATATAATAAATACTTTGAGCCATGCGGCGATTTTCCCTGCGTCGCATTATATTGTAGGGCAGGATAAAATGTCGGGCGCGATAGAGGAGCTTAAAAGAGAGCTTGATGAGAGAGTGAAGTATTTTACTGACAAAAACCTTCTTATTGAAGCCCAGAGGATAGCCCAGCGTACGAATTATGATATAGAAATGCTTCAGGAAATAGGCTTTTGCTCGGGAATAGAAAACTATTCGAGGGTCCTGGCAGGAAGAGAGCCGGGCGCGGTCCCGTATACGCTGCTCGATCACTTTCCGAAGGATTTTTTGCTGTTTGTAGATGAATCACACGTATCCGTTCCTCAGGTAAGGGGAATGTATGCAGGCGACAGGGCGAGAAAGACAACGCTCATTGACTACGGCTTCAGATTGCCGTCCGCTGCCGACAACCGTCCGCTTAAATTTGATGAGTTTTACGAGCGCCTTAATCAGATAGTTTTTGTCTCCGCAACACCGGGCGATTTTGAACGGGAAAAGTCAAGTCAGATTGTAGAGCAGGTCATCCGTCCGACAGGACTTTTAGATCCCCTAATAGATGTAAGACCAACATCGGGGCAGATCGACGACCTTTTATCTGAAATAAACGGAAGGGTTGAGAATAACGAGCGTGTACTTGTTACAACCTTAACTAAGAAAATGGCTGAGGATCTCACCGAATATCTCAAGGGCTATAATATAAAGGTAAGATATATGCACCACGATATAGATACGATCGAGCGTATGGAGATAATGAGAGATTTGCGCTTGGGTGAGTTTGATGTTCTGGTCGGAATAAATCTTTTAAGAGAGGGCCTTGACATTCCCGAGGTTTCGCTTGTTGCTATATTGGATGCGGATAAGGAGGGCTTTTTGAGGAGCGAAAGCTCTCTTGTACAGACGATCGGAAGAGCCGCAAGAAATGCAAACGGCAAGGTTATAATGTACGCCGACAGCGTTACAGGTTCTATGGAGAGAGCTATATTTGAAACTGAGCGAAGAAGAAATATTCAGATGAAATATAACGAGGATCACGGTATTACGCCAAAGACTATCATAAAGGATATTCGTGATGTTATTGAGATATCCACCAAGGAAGAGGTAGAGTATACGGCAAGGCAGAAAAGTAAACTTTCAAAGGCGGAGACCGCAAAGCTTGTTGACAAGCTTACACGTCAGATGAAAGAAGCGGCTAAAATGCTTGAGTTTGAGCACGCTGCGTTTTTGCGTGATAAGATAGCCGAACTCAAAGGCGAAAAATAGATATCAAGGTCTTGACAAAAGAACTAATGTTTGCTATAATTGGACTGAGAACGAAAGTTGATGTCTTATTTAATTATAATAATAAAAGGGAAGTAGAAAATCAATGCAGAAAAATGAGATCGTAATAAAGGGCGCAAGAGAGCATAATCTAAAAAACATAAGCCTTACTCTGCCACGTGACAAGCTTATCGTTATGACGGGGCTTTCGGGGTCGGGAAAATCGTCCTTGGCGTTTGATACGATTTTTGCCGACGGTCAGAGGCGATATATGGAGTCTCTTTCATCCTATGCGAGACAGTTTTTGGGACAGATGGAGAAACCCGATGTCGACTCTATAACCGGGCTTTCTCCGGCGATTTCTATCGACCAGAAAACTACGTCAAAAAATCCCCGTTCAACGGTAGGAACGGTAACGGAGATATACGATTATTTAAGGCTTTTGTATGCCAGAATAGGCATACCTCATTGCCCTGTCTGCGGTAAGGAGATAAGACAGCAGACGGTGGATCAGATAGTTGACAAAATATCCGAACTGCCAAAGGGGACGAAGATCCAGCTTTTAGCGCCTGTTATAAGAGGGCGTAAGGGCGAGCACCAGAAGGAGTTTGAGAGGGCAAAAAAAGCGGGTTATGTTCGTGTCCGTGTGGATGGGATCATATATGATCTGTCGGAAAAAATAACCCTTGAAAAGAATAAAAAGCACAATATTGAGATTGTTGTAGACCGCCTTGTGATAAAGGACGGTATAAAGTCGCGTCTTACCGACAGTATTGAAACTATAATGCATATAACAGGCGGACTTGCCGCGTGTGACGTTATCGGCAAGGAGGAGCTTTTGTTTTCGCAAAACTATGCCTGCCCCGACCACGACTTTTCAATTAGTGAGCTTACTCCGAGAATGTTTTCGTTCAACAATCCATACGGCGCTTGCGAGCACTGTACGGGGCTGGGTGTTTTTGAGGTGATAGATCCTGAGCTTATACTTCCCAATAAGGAGTTAAGTATTTTGGAAGGCGCCATAAAGGCAAGCGGCTGGAACTCGCTTACTGAGGATTCGTTTGCGATGACCTATTTTCGTGCCCTTAACAAGAAGTACGGAATACCGCTTGACAAGCCGATAAAGGAGCTTTCGAAGGAGCATATCAACATTCTTTTGTACGGTAACGGCGGTGAAAAACTAAAGCTTACAAGAAATTCCTCAAGCGGCTGGAGCGGAACATTCGAATCCGCCTTTGAGGGAATAATAAACAATCTTCAGCGGCGATATCGTGAGGGAGCAAGCGACTATACAAAAAAGGATATAGAATCGTGTATGTCTGAGGAGGAATGCCCGGTCTGCCACGGCGACAGGCTGAAAAAGGAGATTTTATTCGTTACTGTCGGCGGAATAAACATAGCTGATCTTTGTAAAAAATCAGTCGTTGAGGCGCTTGATTTCTTTAATGAGCTTGACAAAACCTTAAGTGAGCGTGAGCTTCTGATAGGAGAGCGAATTATCAAGGAAATAAAGGAACGGCTGGGCTTTTTAAAAAGCGTCGGACTTGAATATCTTACGCTTGCGAGATCAAGCGGAACGCTTTCGGGAGGAGAAAGCCAACGTATACGGCTTGCAACTCAGATAGGCTCATATCTTATGGGAGTTTTATATATACTTGACGAGCCCTCAATCGGACTTCACCAGCGCGACAACGACAAGCTTATAGCAACGCTTAAAAGGCTCAGAGACCTTGGAAACACACTGATCGTGGTTGAGCACGACGCAGACACTATGCTTAACGCCGATTACATTGTTGACATCGGCCCGGGAGCGGGCATCCACGGCGGAGAAGTAGTGTGCGCCGGAACTGTGGATAAGATAATGAAATGCAAAAAGTCCATAACCGGTCAGTACCTTTCAGGTAAGAAAAAAATCCCTGTCCCCAAGGAGCGAAGGAAAGGGAACGGCTTGTTTTTGGAGGTTATCGGCGCCAAGCAGAACAATCTGAAAAACATAGATGTAAAGATACCTCTGGCGACATTTACCTGCGTAACGGGAGTTTCCGGTTCCGGAAAGTCCTCGCTCGTAAACGAGATAATATACAAGGAGCTTGCGGGAAGGCTCAACAGAGCGCGCATACGTCCCGGAAAGTTTGATAAAATGCTGGGGCTTGAGAATCTTGACAAGGTGATAAACATCGATCAGTCGCCTATCGGAAGAACGCCGAGGTCTAATCCTGCGACTTATACCGGAGTATTTACTGACATCAGGGAACTGTTTGCCTCGACCAACGACGCCAAGATCAAGGGCTACAACGCGGGCAGGTTTTCCTTTAACGTAAAGGGAGGAAGATGCGAGGCCTGTGAGGGTGACGGAATTTTAAAGATAGAAATGCACTTTCTGCCGGATATTTACGTACCCTGTGAGGTTTGCAAGGGCAAGCGCTATAACCGTGAGACGCTTGATGTGCTTTACAAGGGAAAGAGCATACACGATGTGCTTGAGATGACGGTTGAGGAGGGTTGTGAGTTTTTCAAAAATCACCCCAAGATCTCAAGAAAGCTTCAGACACTGTTCGACGTGGGACTTGGATATATAAAAATAGGTCAGCCGGCGACTACGCTGTCAGGCGGTGAGGCACAAAGAATAAAGCTCGCCGCAGAGCTTTCAAAACGCTCTACTGGCAGGACAATATACATTCTTGACGAACCGACAACAGGACTGCACACGGCTGATGTTCATATGCTGATAAAGGTTTTGCAAAAGCTGTGCGACGGTGGAAACACAGTGCTAGTTATCGAACATAATCTCGACGTGATAAAAACCGCCGACTATATTATAGACATAGGTCCCGAGGGCGGTAACGGCGGCGGAAGGATAGTAGCGCAGGGCACTCCGGAAGAGATTTCTAAGTGTAAAAGGTCGTATACTGGACAATATATAAAAAATGTGTTAATATAAAACATATTGACAGTGCACAGGGGGCGTTTTATTGAAAAGCTTGAGTTTTAAAGTATCTCTCGGCGGAATTTTGTCGGCACTCTCTGTTGTTTTGATGTTTATGACCGGGCTTCTGCCTCCGCTTGTATACGTTTTGCCGGCGGTATGCGGAGCAATGCTTCTTATCATCGCGATTGAAGTGAGCAAAAAGTGGGCATATATAACCTATGCAGCTGTCTCCGTACTGACTGCTCTGCTTGTGCCCGACAAGGAAGCGGCGCTTTTATATATTTTTCTTATGGGGTTTTATCCTACCCTAAGGCTGAGTTTGAATAAATTAAAGCCTCTGGCCGTTCGTTTCATCATAAAGCTTTTGATTTATAACGTACTTATTGTTTTGTATTATAACATAACAATAAGGATAATATCCGATTCTTCGCTTCAGGAGGACATGACTGATTTCGGGAGGTACGGTGTTTATATATTCTGGGCGATAACAAACGTCGTGTTTGTTATTTACGATGTTGCGATAGGCAGACTTATGTATATTTACATCGACTGGCTCAGGGCAAAGATACTGAGGCTTTCGGTTAGAAAGGGGGATAAGAGCAATGAGCGATAAGAAGGTGCGGTCAAAGGAAGAGAGAACAAAGCTTATTACAAAGGGAATCGTTTTCGGCGTTATGATAGCCGTTATGATAGCCGCAACCGTTGCGCTTATTCCTGTAATTTCAACCCTCAGAACCGAAGAGGGAATGGACAAGCTGTTAAACTATATCTCTGACAAAGGTGCTTTGGGAATACTGATTTATATTGGGATACAGGCTTTGCAGGTGGTTATTCCGCTGATACCCCCCATTCAGATCATAGGAGGCGTACTTTACGGCTCTTTTCTCGGCTCAGTATATTCCTGCATCGGAATTTATCTCGGAATGAGTATCGTTTACGTGCTGGTAAGGCTTTTCGGCTACCCGATAGTTGAAGCTATGATAGACGGAAAGGATTTAAAGAAGTTTGGGTTTTTACAAAATTCCTCAAAAGCGGAGCTGATATTTTTTATTCTGTACTTTATCCCGGGAATGCCAAAGGACACGCTTTCATTCGTTGCACCGCTTACCGGCGTTAAGACAAGAAACTATTTTCTGTTTGTTCTGCCGGCAAGATTCCCGCTTATGATATTAGCGGCGGTTTTCGGTTCGGCGGTTAGAAATCAGGAATACACCTTTGCTGTTATTCTTTGCATTATAATGATAGATCTTGCCATACTGGGAATTCTTTTCAGAGATAAGATTCTTTCAAGCATAAAGGGCGTAAAGCCTGCTGACGATATTACAAAGCACAGAAAGAACATAAACGGTATGATAAAGACCGGAGTGGTTTTAAGCGTTTTATCAGCGTTTTGCATTGCGGCTATATTTGTAATGTCTGGTTTTAGTGCATATCAGCATGGCAGGGCGGAGTTTTTGCAAAATGCTGCGCTTGATACTTTTGACAAGGTGTTTTATTTTATACTCAATTATGGAAAATACTTCTTTATGTCACTTGTGGTCGTGGGGGCAGTTTCTATTCTTTCGGGACTTATCCGTGCGCACAACTTTGAAAAGCACTTAGAAACGCTTGGAATCAAGAGTGCAGACGGGTCTAATCCAAAGAAGAGCTTTATCAAAGAAGATGAGGACATAGAATTTTAATTGGTATGATAAGATGAAATTCAATTCTTTCGCAAGCCGCTGTTGAACGTTCTGTCTTTATTCTTGTAGTACAGAACGACTTATCTTATAATTTTTCAGACAGTCAGGAAATTTTTTAAAAAAACTCTTGACAAATAATTTATGATATGCTAAAATAAATTTCGTCGTCAAGAGTAAACATCTTGCGGGTGTAGTTCAATGGTAGAATCCCAGCCTTCCAAGCTGGTCGTGTGGGTTCGATTCCCATCACCCGCTCCATGCACCATATCGGTGCAATTTTTTTGTAATAATGCTTCACCTGCGCCAGTAGCTCAGTTGGATAGAGCAACTGCCTTCTAAGCAGTAGGTCGGGGGTTCGAATCCCTCCTGGCGTGCCAGATACGGTGGGTATAGCGTAGTTGGTTAACGCGTCAGTTTGTGGCACTGAAGACCGTGGGTTCGAATCCCACTACCCACCCCAGCAGATTTATCTCTGCTATTGCCGCCTTTGGTCTGAAACTGAGGGCGGCAGTTTTTGTATGAATCAGGGATAATCTTTACGCAACGTATCATTCTTGTCAAGGAGGGTTATAATGAGAAATCTTACCGATGTCGGCTTTATAAAGGATATTATAAACCGCTATGGATTTAGCTTTTCAAAAAGCCTTGGACAGAATTTTCTTATAAATCCTTCTGTTTGTCCGAGAATTGCCGAGCTTGGAAACGCAAACGAAAACTTTGGCATAATCGAGATCGGGACGGGCTTCGGTGTTTTGACGGCAGAGCTTGCAAAAAGATCAAAAAAGGTTGTTGCCATTGAGATAGACCCAAGGCTTGTTCCCGTGCTTGACGAAACGCTTGCTGAATATCATAATGTCAGAATAATAAACAAAGATGTGCTAAAGGTCGATCTTCACCGGATTATAAGAGAAGAGTTTGCCGGATTGTCAGTTGCGGTTTGCGCAAATCTTCCGTATAATCTCACCTCTCCGATTATAATGTATCTTTTAGAGCAGCGTCTCCCTGTAAAATCTATCACCGTCATGGTTCAGAAGGAGGCTGGTCAAAGGCTGTGTGCAAACCTCGGCACCAGAGAGGTGGGAGCAGTCAGCGTTGCGATAAACTATTTTGCAAAGGCTAGAATGCTCTTTAACGTCAGCAGAGGCAGCTTTATGCCTAAGCCCAATGTTGACAGCTGTGTGATAAGGCTTGATTTAAGAGAAAAAACTCCCGAGGGCGTCTTAAACGAGGCTTTCTTTTTCAAGACTGTAAGAGGAGCTTTTTCACAGCGCCGAAAAACTCTTGCTAATTCTGTTTCCTCAGCTTTCGGGATCCCTAAAGAGATGGTTGCCGAAATAATTCTTGACGCGGGATTTAATGCAAATATTCGCCCGGAGCAGATGAAGATGGAAGACTTTATCCGGTTTTCTAACGGCCTATATAAAACAAATATATGTATGTGAGATAAGCACAGTTGTTTTTGTACAAAAAGCATTGAGAAAAATGAGTTTATTTGTTGCTAATAACGATTGACGATATTTTATTTTTTTTATATAATATACAAGTGAGTAATTTAAAAGGGGACATAAATATGATCAAGGTCGTAAAGTTCGGAGGGAGCAGCCTTGCCGATGCAAATCAGTTTAAAAAGGTGTACGATATTATAAAGGCGGAGGATTCAAGAAGATATGTGGTTCCGTCCGCGCCGGGAAAGAGATTTTCTGACGATAAAAAGGTAACGGACCTTCTTTACGATTGCTATGACAGGGTATCCAGAGGGGATGATTTTGCCGAGGCTTTTTCGCCGATAAGAAACAGATATAACGAGATAATAGACGAGCTTGGTCTTGATATTTCGCTTGAAGACGAGTATGCTAAAATAAAAGCCTGCTTTGAGGCGAGAGCCGGCAGGGACTATGCCGCCTCACGCGGGGAATACTTAAACGGCATTATTCTTGCAGATTATCTGGGCTTTGAGTTTATAGATTCCGCTGACGTCATTTTCTTTAATAACAGCGGCGTTTACGACAGCGAAAGCACTGCTTTGGCACTGAAGAAGAGGCTTCAGAATGTTGAGTATGCGGTTATTCCCGGCTTTTACGGCTCTATGCCGAACGACACGATAAAGACGTTTTCAAGGGGCGGCTCTGATATCACCGGTTCGATAGTAGCTTCTGCGGTTTCTGCTGACTTGTATGAAAACTGGACTGACGTATCCGGATTTTTGATTGCAGACCCCAGAATAATAGAAGACCCTAAGCCGATAACGACCATAACATATAAGGAACTCAGAGAGCTTGCTTATATGGGTGCTACCGTCTTGCACGAGGAGGCTATATTTCCTGTCAGAAAAGCGGGCATACCGATAAACATCAAAAACACGAATTCTCCGGACGATTCGGGTACAATGATAGTGGAATCTACTTCTCAGAAGCCTGAGTATACCATTACAGGAATAGCCGGCAAAACCGGATTTGCCGTTGTGAACATCGAAAAGGATATGATGAACTCCGAGCTTGGCTTTGGCAGGAGAGTTTTAGAGGTGTTTGAGAAAAACGGCATATCCTTTGAGCATATGCCTTCCGGAATTGACACTATGAGCGTTATAGTTCATCTTGCAGAATTTGCTCAAAAGGAACAGGAGATTCTGGCGGGTCTGCACAGGAATGTTGACCCCGACTCTGTGGAAATAGAAACAGATCTCGCGCTGATTGCAGTTGTCGGCAGAGGTATGAAAGCAACACGCGGCACCGCGGGAAGAATATTTTCATCTCTTGCACACAGCCACGTCAATGTAAAGATGATAGATCAGGGCTCAAGCGAGCTTAACATTATCATAGGCGTTGAAGAGAAGGACTTTGAAAAGGCTACTAAGGCAATATACGATATTTTCGTAACTCAGAGACTTTGATTTAAAAACTTGATAAAAACGCTTGACAAATAATAGATCATCTGATATAATACACTTTGGAAAATAAAGCAGAACTCCGTTCTCACCTTAAGCGATCAAGCAAAAAGGTCAATACAGTATTAAACGGCATACGCCGATATTGTATGAGTGCGGAATTTTCTGCACTCATTTTTTACTATTTTTTGGAGGTGCTTAAACATTAGTAAGGGTGAACTCAGAATCAATGAAGCCATAACAGGTAAGGAGTTTCGTGTTATCGACAACAACGGAAGTCAGCTTGGTATGATGAGCGCATCAGAGGCTTTGGAGATTGCCTATGACAGGGATTTGGATTTAGTGGAAATTGCTCCTAACGCTGCTCCGCCGGTCTGCAAGATCATGGATTACGGCAAGTATCTTTTCGAGCAGTCTAAAAAGGAGAAGGAAGCCAGAAAAAATCAGAAGGTAGTTGATGTCAAGGAGGTCAGGATGTCTTCTACCATTGATACTCACGACTTTGAAACAAAAGTAAATCAGGCGGTAAAGTTTTTAAAATCGGGAGATAAGATAAAGGTTTCTGTGAGATTCCGCAAAAGAGGTATAGCTCATCCGCAGCTCGGTGAAGAGCTTATGAACAGATTCAAGGAAGCTGTTTTCGAGTTCGGGAATGTTGACAAGCCTGCAAAAATGGAGGGCAGAAGCCTAGTTATGTTTGTTCTGCCGAAATCAAGCAAGTAAATTTATTACAAGGAGGATAAATATCATGCCAAAGGTAAAAACACATTCGGGCGCAAAAAAGCGTTTCAGAGTTACCGGTTCAGGTAAGGTAAAGTATCAGCACACAAATAAGAGACACAGACTTACACAGAAAGCTCATAAGAGAAAGAGAATTCTGCGCAACGGCGCATATTCCGACAGCGCGGATATCAAAAACGTAAAGCAGCTTATCCCTTACAAATAAACGAGAGTAGGGAAACTAATCAGCATTCAAAATTTAGGAGGTAATTAACTATGGCTCGTGTTAAGGGAGCAATGATGACTCGTAAGAGAAGAAATAAAACCCTCAAGCTCGCTAAGGGCTACTGGGGCGCAAAGAGCAAGCATTTCAAAATGGCGAAAGAAGCCGTAATGAAATCCGGCCAGTATGCGTATATAGGAAGAAGATTAAAGAAAAGAGATTTCAGGAAGCTCTGGATCACAAGAATTTCCGCTGCGTGCAAGCTAAACGGCATAAACTATTCTCAGTTTATGAACGGCGTTAAAAAGGCGGGGATCACGCTCAATAGAAAGATGTTGTCTGAAATTGCGATCAGCGATCCTGCCGGATTTACGGCAATCGTTGATAAGGCAAAGTCTGCTCTTTAATAGACATTTAACACGCAGAGAAATTTTCTACTGCGTGTTTTGTTGTCAAGGAGAAACTTTATCCGACGGGTTATTTTACATAGCTTAGTGAAAATTATACGTGCAAAGGCGGCAGTTTTATGCTGATCACATCTAAGGACAATCCTAAAATAAAAGAGCTCACGCGCCTTTTGTCCTCAAAAAAGGAGCGTGAGAGAAAAGGGCTTTTTGTAATTGAGGGTATAAGGGCTTTTAAAGAGGCTGTCAAGGAAAACGCGGATATAAAAAGTGTTTATTTAACGCAGGAGGCATATGATAAATACCCTGACGCTTTTTGCAGTGATATTTACCACGGAGGCTTTTTTATCATCACAGATGAGCTTGCAAAAAAAGCTTCGGATTCTGTTACCCCGCAGGGAGTTTTTGCTGTGGTCACTGATGTTGACAGAGACATATGCGGTGTTCTTGGCGCAGGAAGAGTGCTTGTGCTCAATAATCTTCAGGATCCCGGAAACGTAGGCACTTTACTCAGAACTGCTGACGCGGTCGGAATAAAAAGCGTTATTCTGTGCGAAAGCTGCTGTGAGCTTTATAATCCCAAGGTTATAAGAAGCACCATGGGCAGCGTGTTCAGGCTTAGTATCGCCGTTTGCGACAGCTTTGAGAGAGTGGCTGAGGTACTTAAGGAGAATGGGATAACTTTATTTGCGGCGGTTGTTGACAGGGACGCGGAAAGCGTTGACAAAATTGATTTCAGCGATAGATGCGCCGCAGTTATCGGCAACGAGGGCAACGGGCTTAAGGACGAGCATATAAGACTTTGCGACAGGCGTCTTACAATTTCAATGAAGGGAAATGCGCAGTCGCTTAACGCGTCCGTTGCGGGTGCTATCATACTTTGGGAAATGACAAAATAGGTGAATGCTTATGACCGACAGAGAGCTATGGATTTGGATAACTGCTGCGTTTGGGCCTTCAAACGTAAGAAAGTGGGAGGTTATGACAGGTTTTTCAGAGATAAGCGAATTCTACACCGCTTTTATCAGGGGAAACGTAAAGGGCTTATCGAAAGAAGAATCTGACAGAATGCGCAGCATAACGAGTGATAAGATTTCTGACATAATGAATTATTGCCGCGCTAAGGGAATAAATATATACTGCTATGATGACGATGAATTTCCAAGACGGCTTAGAGATATTTATAACCCGCCCAGCGTTTTGTTTTGCTACGGCAGGCTTCAGGGAATAGACTCTGAGGTTTTGTTGACAGTGGCAGGTGCGAGAGAATTGACAGAATACAGTAAGAAAGCGGAGAAAGAAATCGTATCAGACCTTGTAAAATCGGGCGTTGTGATTGTGTCAGGAATACAGGTTGGTGCTGACAGGGAGGCTTCTTTTGAGGCAGTAAACCGCAATGCCAAGACCTATGCGGTTTTAGGCTGCGGGCTGGAATATGACTATCCTAAAGGCAGTAAGGAGCTTTACAGGAAAATTTCAGAAAACGGTGCGGTGATAACGGAATATTTTCCTAATCATAAGCCTAGGACAAGGGATTTTCACTATCGAAACAGGCTGCTATCCGCGCTCAGCTTAGGTACTTTTATAATTCAGGCGACACCTAAAAGCGGGTCGCTAAGTATTGCGGAGTTTGCTCTTCATCAGGGTAAGGACATTTTTACACTCAGCCCTCATGATATTTTTGAGGACGTATACAAGGGAAATGCTATGCTGTTGCGCGATGGGGCGATACCCGTTTTCGGAGCGCAGGATATTTTAAACGAATATAAAAACAATTACTCTCACCGTCTTACCTTTTCAAATAGATTTACCGACGAATATTCTCTTTCAAAGAAAAAGCCTTTTGAAAAGGATAGAACGAAAAGAAAAACCGCAACTTCCTCACGACCTTTGAGTGAAGAAAAAATAAATGAACTAAAGCACGAGTTTTCAGACTTAAGCGATACAGCGGTAAAAATTATAAATCTTATCAAAAGCGGAATCGATTCTGTGGACGATATTGCAAATTCTTTGGGTGAAGACGTATCTGCCGTAACGCTTGAGCTTATGGAGCTTGAGATAATGGGAGCGGTTATGTCGCTTCCGGGCAGAAGATACAAATTAAATTAGGGAATCTGTACCATTAAATCTGCGGGCGGCAGTATATGAACATATCGCCTGCTCAGGCAAAGGAGAGATAAAAATGTCTGATTTGATCATAGTTGAGTCTCCGTCTAAAATCAGAACAATAAAAAGATATCTTGATAAGGACAGCGAAGTTATAGCTTCAAACGGTCACTTGAGGGATCTGCCAAAATCAAAGCTCGGGGTCGATATAGAGCACAACTTTGAGCCGCATTATATAAACATAAAGGGCAAGGAATCGCTTATCAAAGAGATAAGGAAAAAGGCAAAAAAATACGACAGAGTGCTTCTTGCAGGTGACCCTGACAGAGAGGGAGAGGCTATTTCCTGGCATTTGGCTCAGCTGCTTGGTCTTGATCTAAACGACAAAAACCGCGTAACCTTTAACGAGATAACTGAGACAGGCGTTAAAAACGGTATGAAAAATCCGCGCAAAATAGATATGAATCTCGTTGACGCGCAGCAGGCAAGGCGGGTACTTGACAGAATAGTCGGATACAAGCTTTCGCCGTTTTTGTGGAGAAAGATTCGCAGAGGTCTTTCTGCCGGAAGAGTTCAGTCAGCGGCGGTAAAGATGATCTGTGACAGAGAAGAAGAAATAAGAAGGTTTGTTCCCAGCGAATACTGGTCAATAGATGCAGAGCTTTCGCCGTCTGAGAATGGAAAGCGTTTTTTGGCAAAGCTTGCTCTCGTTGACGGTGAAAAAGCGGATCTCAAGGACAAATCCGACGCGGACAAGATATTAAGTCGCCTTGACGGTGCCGAGTATATTGTGAAAAGCGTTAAAAAAGGAACGACCCGTCGTTCGCCTTCCGCTCCGTTTACAACGTCCACATTACAGCAGGAGGCTTCAAAACGTCTGTCATTTCAGACAAGGCGCACGATGATGATAGCTCAGGAGCTGTACGAGGGAGTTGAGATACAGGGACTTGGTCTTACGGGACTTATAACCTATATGAGAACGGACAGCTTAAGAGTATCTGACGAAGCAAGAAAAGCTGCATATGATTATATCAAAAATTGCTACGGGAGCGAGTATGTTCCCGAAAAGCCGAATATTTACAAGTCGAAGGGCAACGCTCAGGACGCGCATGAGGCGATCCGCCCCACCCACCCGGAGCTTACTCCGGCCGAGGTCAAGCAAAGCGGGGTTTCTAACGACCAGTATAAGCTTTATAAGCTTATCTGGGAGCGATTTATGGCAAGCCAGATGGCAAAGTGTGTGCTAAACACCGTATCTGTCGATATAGAGGCTAACGGCTGCATATTCAGGGCTTCCGGATATAGTGTGAAGTTTGACGGTTTTACGGTCTTATATGAGGATATCAGGGACGACGGTGATGACAAGAAAAGCGTTATTCCCGATCTCAGTAAGTCAGACGCTTTACATCTTCATAAGCTTAAAGGCAACCAGCATTTCACTCAGCCGCCTGCGAGGTATACAGAGGCATCATTGGTAAAGGCGTTTGAGGAATCCGGAATCGGCAGACCTTCTACCTATGTTCCGACCATTACAACTATAATTTCCAGAAATTACGTTGAGAGAGACGGCAAGCAGCTTAAGCCGACGCAGCTGGGCGAAGTAACCAACGAGGTTATGAGCAGTCACTTTGAGCATATTGTCGATCTTAAATTTACCGCTAACATGGAAACCAGCCTTGACGAGGTAGAAAACGGTAAAAAAAACTGGGTAAAAACACTCAATGAGTTTTACGGCGGCTTTGAAAAAGACCTGGAGATCGCCGAAAATGAGCTTGATGGCAAGCGCATAAAGGTTCCTGATGAGGCGACCGACGAAGTTTGCGAGGTTTGCGGCAAGCCTATGGTGATAAAGATTGGAAAATACGGAAAGTTTATGGCTTGCTCGGGATTTCCCGATTGTACCAATACCAAAGCGTTGGTAGTTGACACAGGCGGAATATGTCCTTTCTGCGGTAAAAAGGTTTTGAAGAAAAAATCAAAGCGCAACAGGGTTTATTACGGCTGTGAGAACAACCCCGAATGTAAGTTTATGACATGGGATCTGCCGACCAAGGAAAAATGTCCGGAGTGTGGTTCTACTCTTTTTAACAAGGGCGGAAAGAAGGGTATTTTGATTTGTCATAAAGAGGGCTGTGGATACTCAAGGGATATGAATGATGAATAGGGTTACCGTTATCGGAGCGGGGCTTGCAGGTGTTGAGGCCTGCTATCAGCTTTCCAGGCACGGAATCAAGGTACGTCTTTATGAGATGAAGCCAGGCAAGAAATCCCCAGCGCATAAGTATGACGGCTTTGCAGAGCTTGTGTGCTCCAATTCCCTTAAGGCTATCAGGCTTGAGTCCGCTGCGGGAATGCTAAAGGAAGAAATGCGCCTGCTGGGCTCTCTTACTATGGAGGCGGCGGAAAATACGGCAGTATCTGCGGGAGGCGCACTGGCTGTTGACAGAAAAGCTTTTTCCGATTACATTACAAGGTGTATCAAGTCGGATGAGAATATTGAGGTTATAAACGCTGAAGTTACTAGTATTCCGCTTGATGAAAATGTGATAATTGCCACCGGGCCGCTTACGAGCGATGCTCTTTCTGAAGACATCAAAAGGCTTTGCGGTGAGGAGTATCTGTATTTTCACGACGCCGCTGCACCGATTGTTACCTATGAAAGCCTTGATAGATCGGAAGTCTTCAAGGCTTCAAGATACGACCGTGGAGATGCCGACTATATTAACTGCCCGATGGACAAGCAGCAGTACCTTGATTTTTATAACGAACTTATAAACGCCCAGTCCGCACCGCTTAAGGAGTTTGACAAGGAGCATTTCTATAAAGACAACTTCAAGGTGTACGAGGGGTGCATGCCCATAGAGGTGCTTGCTAAAAGAGGAGAGGACACCATGCGGTTCGGCCCCTTAAAGCCTGTAGGACTTACAGACCCGAAAACGGGGAAACGCCCGTACGCGGCGGTTCAGCTCAGAGCGGAAAACTCTGAGGGAACTTTGTATAACCTTGTGGGATTTCAGACAAATCTCAAATTCGGTGAGCAAAAGAGAGTGTTTTCTATGATTCCGGGGCTTAAAAACGCTGAGTTTGTGCGCTACGGAGTAATGCACAGAAACACATTTATAAACTCGCCAAAGCTGCTTGACTGCTATTTTTGCATGAAGAAAAGACGCAATATCTTTTTTGCCGGACAGATAACCGGCGTTGAGGGCTATATTGAATCCGCAGCATCGGGTATCATTGCGGGAATGAATATGTCACGAAAGCTTATCGGCAGAAAAATGCTTGAACTGCCGCAAGAGACTATGACAGGCGCGCTTTGCAGATATATAAGCGATGAGAGCATTGCGGATTTTCAGCCTATGGGTGCAAATATGGGGATTCTTCCGCCGCTTGAAAACAGGATAAAGAATAAGTCTCAGCGTTATCTTTTAATTGCTGAAAGAGGAATTGCAGCATTAAAATCAGCGCTTTCAGACTAAAATAAAAAAGTAAGGATAAAATACATATGAACATTTTGATCGACGCTTTCGGCGGTGATAACGCTCCGCTTGAGGTGATACTCGGAAGCAAAAGGGCAGTTGAAAACATTGAGGGGCTTAACGTTGCGCTTGTAGGAAACGAGGAAAAGATAAAAGACTGCGCCAACAGAAACAGGATAGATATATCTTCTCTTGAAATTATTCACGCTGAAACGGTGATAGATATATGCGAAGAACCCACAGAGATACTTAAGTCAAGAAACGACTGCTCTATGGCGATTGGACTTAAGACGCTTGCGGAAAACAAGGCGGACGCATTTGTTTCCGCCGGATCAACGGGCGCTCTTGTAGTGGGCTCAACCTTTATTGTAAAGCGCATAAAGGGCATAAAGCGCGCCGCTTTGGCCACCGTTTTGCCCACCTCAAAAAAGCCTTTTATGCTTCTTGACGCAGGAGCTAATCAGGACTGCCGTCCGGAGATGCTTGTTCAGTTTGGCGTAATGGGAAGCATTTATATGGAGAAAATAATGAAACGCACAAACCCCTCTGTTTATCTTATAAACATCGGTACTGAGGAAAGCAAGGGCAGAGAGCTTGAGCTTGAAACCTACAAGCTCTTTAAGTCAACTCCCGTAAACTTTTCCGGAAACATTGAAGCAAGGGATCTGCCGGTAGGTGATATTGATGTCTGCGTTGCCGACGGATTTACCGGAAATATGCTTTTAAAGCTGTACGAGGGCATGGGCAAGTTTATGTCAAGAGAGCTTAAGGGCGTTTTGATGCATAACTTTGCTTCAAAGATAGGAGCGTTGTTTATGCTAGGCGGAGTAAAAAAGCTAAAAAAGCGTATGGACTATACCGAATACGGCGGCGCTCCGCTTTTGGGAACGGCAAGGCCGGTTATAAAAGCGCACGGAAGCTCGAACGCAAACGCCTTTTACCACGCAATATTGCAGGCAAAAAGTTTTGCCGAGGAAAATGTTATAGGAGAAATTTCACAGTCACTTGAGCAGATGAAGGGTTAAATTATGGATAATATTACTGAGTTTGAAAAGGTTATAAAATACACATTTAAAAATAAAAATCTTATATTCACAGCTCTTTCTCACTCGTCGTTTGCGAATGAGGATAAAAAGCACAGAAGAAGTAACGAGCGTCTTGAATTTTTAGGCGACAGTGTTTTGTCTTTGGTTGTATCAGACTTTATTTTTGAGCACTACACGCATCTTCCTGAAGGCGAGCTTACAAAGCTCAGAGCATCTCTTGTATGCGAAAAATCGCTTTTTGAATTTGCAAAGCGAATAAGGCTGGGGGAGTTTCTAATGCTGGGCAAGGGCGAGGAGCATACGCACGGCAGAGAGCGTCCCTCAATTCTGGCAGACGCATTTGAGGCGGTGATAGCTGCTGTTTACCTTGACGGCGGAATAGAAGCCGCAAAAGCTCACATACTTCGCTTTATTCCAAAAAATTTAAACCCCAGAGCAACAGGGGTAACGGATTATAAGACGGTTCTTCAGGAGATAATTCAGAAAAACCCCGAGGAAAAGGTTGAGTACGTATTGATGGATGAAAGCGGCCCTGATCACGACAAGAAATTTACAGTCGCGGTCATGCTCAATTCAAACGTGATAGGCGAAGGAACAGGCAAGAGCAAGAAGAATGCAGAGCAGATGGCGGCAAAGGAATCGCTTAAGCTGATGGGATATGAGACATAGTAATATATCGATTTTCGTGCCGCATTTGGGCTGCCCTAACGCATGCAGCTTTTGCAATCAACACACAATAAGCGGTGAAAAAACCGCTCCCGGCACAGGAGAAGTCAGGCGTCTGTTAGGTGAAGCATATAACAGAATAAAAGATAAGAAAAACACGGAAATAGCCTTTTTCGGCGGAAGCTTTACGGCAATTGACAAAGACTATATGTTAAGTCTGTTAAAAACCGCGTTTGAGTTTGTAGGCAAAAACGGATTTTCAGGCATTCGCATATCAACCCGCCCGGATTGTATTGACAGTAAGATATTGGATACACTAAAGTGCTATGGAGTTACCTCTATTGAGATAGGCACTCAGAGTATGTGCGATGACGTGTTATCAGCAAATAATCGTGGCCACACCGCAAAAGATGTTGAAAATGCCTCCCGGCTTATAAGAGAATACGGCTTTGAGCTGGGACTTCAGATGATGACGGGCCTTTATAAATCCGATGCCGGAAAGGATATGCTTACGGCGCAAAAGATTATTTTATTAAAGCCGGATACCGTTCGGATCTATCCGGTTTGTGTTTTGAAGAACACACATCTTGCGCGGCTTTATAACGAAGGGGTATATGAGCTTTCGCCGTTTGACGATATGGTAAACCTTTGTGCCGACTTGCTTTTGGCGTTTGAGTCTGCGGGGATAAGAGTAATCAAATGCGGACTTCATGCCTCTAACGGCGTTGAGGACGAGCTTGTTGCCGGATACTATCACCCGGCGTTTCGGGATTTATGCGAGGGCAGAATATACCGAAACGCGATGGATAAGGACATTTTGGGAAGTCAGGACAAAAGGTTTGTATTCGCCGTAAACGACAGGTGTATGAGTAAGGCGCGAGGACAGAAAAACGAGAATATAAAGTATTTTGAAAAAAGGGGAATAAGCGTAAGCTTAGTTTCGGACAAGACTATAAATAAATATATTGCAGTAAGGATATAAGCAAACTTTGAAAGGAGAAGGCTTGGTGCTTTCAGGCCGAATAAAGGATGTATTTAGAATCACTCGAGCTTAACGGATTCAAATCGTTTCCGGATAAAATATCGCTTGATTTTGACAAGGGACTCACCTGCGTGGTGGGGCCGAACGGCAGCGGCAAAAGCAACATAGGCGATGCGGTTCGCTGGGTTTTGGGAGAACAGTCGTCGAAGAGCTTAAGAGGCTCGAATATGCAGGACATCATTTTTTCCGGTACTCAGACGCGCAAGGCAGGAAAATTTGCGCAGGTGACGCTGAATATCGAAAACTCCGACCGTGCGCTTGAGTATGACGCGGATAAGGTATCCGTTTCAAGAAAGCTTTACGCAAACGGAGACAGCGAGTACATAATAAACGGAGAGCAGGTGCGTCTTAAAGACGTTTTGGAGCTTTTTATGGATACGGGTCTTGGCAGAGACGGATATTCGATAATCGGTCAAGGCAAAATAGCTGACATAGTTTCAAGCAAATCGACCGAGCGAAGGGAGATTTTTGAAGAGGCTGCGGGAATATCGAAATTTCGCTACAAAAAGGCGGAAAGTGAAAGAAAGCTTTCGCACGCGCAGGATAATATACTGCGTTTAAACGATATTTTAGCTGAGCTTGAAGCCAGAGTCGGCCCGCTTAAAACTCAGTCTGAAAAGGCAAAAAAGTACCTTGATCTGAGAGACGCTAAAAAAGATCTTGATGTTTCGCTCAGCGTTTATAAGCTTAACGACTTAAATGATAAGCTTCAGGGGTTTGAGGATAAGGTGCTCGTTGCCGAGAGTGAATTTGAAGCTCTTTCAAGAGAACTTGACGAGATTGATGAATCTGTCGACAAGGGAAATCTTGAGCGTGCTGAGTGCAACGATACAATAGACAGCTTAAGAGATCTAATTCACTCGTCTGAACAAGACACAGGAGATCTTAATGCCAAAATAGCTGTTTTGCAAAATGATATTGAGCATATAAACTCTTCAATTGTTGATGACACCTTATCATTAAAGGACATTGACGAAAACGAGAACAGCTTTAAGTATAAGAGCGAAGCAAAGGAAACGGAGCTTTCAAATATAAGAGAGAAGATTGACTCACTTTACGAAAGAATCAAATCTACTCAGGAGCAGCTTGAAGGAGTTGAAAGCCGTGAAAGCGAGTTTGATAAAAACATTCAAAACAGTTCTAACAGCATAAACGCGCTTTATATAAGAAAAAGCGAACTTAATTTCACGGTGACAAACGAGCGATCAAATATTTCAGAATATAAGCGTCAGATAAACGAGGGCAAGGCATATATAAAGGAGGCCGAGGACGCTCAGAAAAATATTGCAAAGGAGCGTGCGGAAATCACGGCCGCCTGCGCATCGGTCGATGAAAAGCTCAGTGAATATCAAAATCGTATTGCCGGTTATACAAAGCTATATGAGTCCAAAAAGGCGCAGCTTAACAGCAAGTCGGACGAACTTAACGCGTTAAGGCTAAAAACCGGGGAGCTTAAAAACCGTGCGTCAATTTTAAAAGATCTTGAAAACTCAATGGAAGGCTTTGCTGCAAGTGTAAAGCATGTTGTAAAAGCGTCTTCTGTAGGCAGGATAAGCGGCATATACGGCTCAGTGGCGCAGCTGATCTCGGTTGATCCTAAGTTTAGCGTTGCAATTGAAACGGCATTGGGCGCTGCCATGCAGAATATTGTCGTTGAAAATGAGGACACCGCAAAACGATGTATTCGTCACTTAAAGGAAATAAACGGTGGCAGAGCGACCTTTCTGCCGCTAACCTCGATAAAGCCGCGAGAGCTTAACGATACCGGCTTTTCAAAATCACAGGGCTTTGTTGCTGTTGCCGCAGATCTTGTTAAGTATGACCTTAAATTTAAAAACATAATGCTTAATCTTATGGGAAAAATTGTTGTAGCAGAGGATCTGGACAGCGCGGCGCTTATTGCCAAGAACAACAGATTCGCATTTAAGATAGTAACTCTTGACGGTCAGGTCATAAACCCAGGAGGCTCGTTTACCGGAGGAAGCGCTTCCAGAAGTGCGGGAATACTTACAAGAAAAAATGAGATAGATAAGCTTAGTGCTCAGATACAATCAGCAGAAGAAAAAAGCAAACAGCTTATTCTTCAGATAGAAAGCCTTAAGGCGGAGACCACAAAGCTTGAGTTTGATATCAATTCAAAGCGGGAGCTTCAAAGCGAGCATAAATCGGACAAGGTAAGATTTGAAGCGGAGTTAAATCGCCTATCAGACCTTGCAAGTCAATATGACAAGCGCCTTGATGAGGCTGATTCGCAGCTTGAATCGCTTGAGCAGAAGGTAAGCAAGTCGATGCAAGCGATTGTATCATCTGAGGAGGAGCTGAAAAAAGCAGATGACAGCATTAAAAAAGCAGAGATTGCTGCTGCTTCCAGCCAGTCTAAGCTTGAAGGCTTTAAACAGCGCCGGGAGGAGCTTTCAAAAGCGCTGAGTGATCTTAAGATAGAAGCGATTTCTCTTGAAAAGGATGAGCAGTCTGTGATATCGGCAATTGAACAGCTTTCTGACGCCCAGCGAAATTCAAACGACGCCAGAGTAAGGCTTGAGCTTAATATAATCGAGCAGAAAAAGTCTATTGACGATAAGAAGTCGGAAATCGAAGCTATATCAAAGAAAATATCTGATAATGAAAACAGCGTTGAATCGGCGCAGGCTGAAATTAAGGTGCAGCAGTCAAGATATATGAGCCTTGAGGCACAGACCGCAAAGCTCAGATCGTATCAGAAAAACAAAATGTCGGAAAAGGAAAAGGTACTTATTGAGCTTGAGCGCTCAAAGGAGAAAAAGATAACGATTTCATCTGATATAGATAAAATACTTTCTATTTTATTTGAGGAGTATGAGCTTACAAAAAGTGAGGCCGGCGCGCTTGCAAAGCCTATCGAAAACATAGCTGAGGCTAACAGGGAGCTTAATTCGCTTAAGAATAAGATTCGTGCGCTGGGCGCAGTAAATGTAAACTCTATTGAGGAGTATAAAGAGGTATCAAAGCGCTATGAGTTTTTGTCATCCCAGCTTAAGGATGTGCTTAAATCGAAGTCAGAGCTTGAAAAGCTTATAGCCGATCTCACCGAAGAGATGATAGCCATTTTCAGTGAAAGCTTTACGCAGATAAACAACAACTTCAAGGTGATATTCTCTGAACTTTTCGGAGGTGGAAGCGGAGAGCTTGTGCTGACAGATCCGGAGAATATTCTGGAGTCGGGAATAGAAATAAAGGTTGCGCCTCCGGGAAAGGTAATAAAGAACCTACTCAGCCTTTCGGGAGGAGAGCAGGCGTTTGTGGCCATTGCGATATACTTTTCGATTCTTATGGTCAAGCCGTCTCCGTTTTGTATTCTTGACGAGATCGAGGCAGCTCTTGACGATGTGAACGTGACTAAGTACGCGCAGTATCTTAGAAGATTTACAGAAAAAACGCAGTTTATCCTGATTTCTCACAGACGCGGAACTATGGAGGAGGCAGACGTTTTATACGGTGTTACAATGCAGGAAAAAGGCGTGTCAAAGCTTTTGAGGCTCGACGCAGGACAGACGCAGATTGAAAAGGAATAAGGAGGAGCATATGGGACTTTTTCAGAAGCTTAAAGAAACCTTAAAGAAAACTAAGGATTCTTTTTTAGGTAAAATAGACAGGCTGCTCGGCGCATTTACTAAAATCGACGAAGAGCTTTTTGAGGAGCTTGAAGAAACGCTTATTATGTCCGATATGGGCGTAAATACCTCCGTAAGAATATGCGATGAGCTCAGAGAGCGTGTAAAGCTCGGGAAAATTGAAGACCCGGCAATGATCAAGACAATGCTTAAGGAAGTCATTTATGAAATGCTTGGAGATGAGCAGCCGCTTGACCTTTCCACCACACCGTCAGTTATACTTGTGATAGGTGTAAACGGAGCAGGCAAGACTACAACGATAGGAAAGCTTTCATACAAGCTCAAATGCGAAGGCAAGAGGGTATTGGTCGCGGCGGCGGACACCTTCCGAGCGGCGGCGATAGAGCAGCTTGAGGTATGGACGCAAAGAGCAGGGGTTGACATCATAAAACACAAAGAGGGAGGAGATCCTGCGGCAGTTGTGTTTGACGCTCTTACTGCGGCAAAGGCAAGGGGAGTGGACGTTGTCATCTGCGACACTGCGGGACGTCTTCACAACAAGAAAAACCTCATGGATGAGCTTAAAAAGATTTCCAAGATCGTTCACGAAAAAGCAGAGGGCTGTTCGCTTGAGGTGTTGCTTGCGCTTGACGCAACAACAGGACAGAATGCCGTAAATCAGGCAAGCATGTTTAATGAGGCGGCTGACATCACTGGAATAATTTTGACAAAGCTTGACGGAACCGCAAAAGGCGGGATCGTCATCACCATAACTGAGGACTTGAAAATTCCGGTAAAGCTTATTACAACCGGAGAGAAGATAGAGGATATCCAGCCTTTCAACACACATGACTTTGTCGAAGCGCTTTTTGATTAAGGAGAGTATCAGATGAAGCTTATACTTGCGACCAACAACAAGGGTAAGGTAAAAGAATACAAAGAGATTTTAGAGCCGCTTGGATTTTGCGTTACCTCGCAAAGTGAAGCGGGAATAGATATAGAAGCTGAGGAAACCGGAAAAACCTTCTCTGAAAACGCTTATATCAAAGCAAAAGCGATCTATGACATCAAAAAGACTTACGTTTTGGCAGACGACAGCGGACTTATTGTAGACTCACTTGACGGCAGACCGGGAGTATACTCGGCACGGTATGCAGAGCCAGGTAAGCGGTGCGATAAGATTTTAAGCGAGCTTAAGGGCGTTTCATTTGATAAGCGAACAGCACGGTTTGTGTGCTGTATTTGCCTTATAAAGCCGGACGGTGATGTTTTGTCGGTCGAAGGCAGATGCGAGGGAAAAATAGGCTATGAGAAAAAGGGCGAAAACGGATTTGGTTACGATCCCATTTTTCTGTGCGGAGATAAAACGCTCGCCCAGATGACAGATGACGAAAAGAATTCGGTTTCTCATAGGGGAAATGCTGCAAAAGCTCTCATGGCCGCATTAAAAAAATAAGGAGAAAAATAAATGATATCTTCAAAGCAACGAGCATATTTAAAGAGCATAGCAAATTCCATTGATCCTGTTTTTCAGATAGGAAAAAGCGGAACGGGAGATGCTTTGATAAATCAGATAGATGACTACTTAAGAGCTCATGAAATAATAAAAGTCAAGGTGCTTGAAAATTCTCTCTACACCGCAAAGGAGGCCATGGCGGAGATCGCGCAAAAAATAAACGCTGAGGCGGTCACCGCAATAGGATCGGTCTTTATTCTTTACAAAAGAAATTTAAAAGAGCCTAAGATCGTTTTGCCAAAATGAAAAAGATCGGAATATTCGGTGGAACCTTTAACCCGTTTCACAAGGGACACAGAAGGTGTATTGAGGAGATAGATAAAAGCCTGTGCTTTGATGAGATACTCGTTATCCCTGATAAGCTTCCTCCGCACAAGCCTACTTTTAAGCTTGCAGGTGATACTGACAGGCTTAATATGTGCAGACTTGGAACTGCGGGAATTAATAAAGTGACCGTAAGCGATATAGAAATTAAGCAACCGGGTAAAAGCTATTCTGTTTATACATTAAGAGAGCTTGTGAAGCTTTATCCTCAGGATTCTTATCGTTTGTATTTTATTATGGGAAGCGATATGCTTTTGTGCTTTAAAAAGTGGTACAAGTACAAGGAAATATTATCACTTTGTTCGCTTGTATGCATTTCAAGGAGCAGCCGGGACACCCAAAGGCTAAGCGTCTGCGCAGAAGAGCTTACCAATGAGGGCGGCGACGTATGTGTCGTCAAGACCGAGCCTTTTGAGGTTTCTTCCACTGAAATAAGAGAGCTTTTAAAGAGCGGGAAAGATTTGTCTTGCTTTTTGGATGATTTGGTAGTAAAATATATTACGGAGAATAAAGTTTACGATGATTGACAAAAGTGTGTTTTCACAGTACAAAAAATACTTAAAGGACAACCTGTCGCAAAAAAGGTATAAGCACTCGCTGAATGTAGCAAATTCTGCGGTGCGCCTTGCGAAGAAAAACGATGTCGATATCGACAGGGCGTATGCAGCGGGGCTTCTGCACGATGTGTGCAAGGAGTTGAGCGGAGTAGAGCAGCTGGAGCTGATAAAGCAGTATGAGCTTGAGATTGATCAGACGGAGCTCAGAACGCCGAGTATGTATCACGCAATTGCGGGAAGCGTATTTATAAGGCGGCATTTCGGAATCGAAGATGAAGAAATCATACGCGCTGTCAGATTTCACACGGTGGCAACGGATAAAATGTCTAAACTTGAGCAGATAGTGTATTTAGCAGATCTTATCTCAGCCGACCGCGAGTATGAAGGCGTTGAGAAAATGAGGCGGCTGTGCCTAAAGAGTCTTAGTAAGGGAATGCTTGAGGCACTGAGTTTTCAGATAGTTTCCAATACGCAAAAGGGAAATTTCCTTATTGCTTCAACAGTACGGGCATATAACGAATATGTGCTGAAAGAGAGGTTTTAATGAATACAAGCAGTAAAATAAAGATTATAGTAAAAGCGATTTCTTCAAAAAGGGGAGAGGATATAAAGGCGATAAGAATATCCGATCTCACAATAATATCCGACTACTTTATTATTGCGAACGGCAACTCTTCAACGCAGGTAAAGGCAATTGCAGACGAGGTTGAGTTCAAAATGAAGGAAGCGGGAGTTTCTCCGCTGAGAATAGAGGGCTACCAGAGTGCAAACTGGATAGTTCTTGACTACTCAGATGTAGTCGTTCATATTTTTTATAAAGAAACCAGAGCGTTTTACAATCTTGAAAGATTGTGGAATGACGGTGAGGAGATCGACATAGATTCTTTGATGCAAGACTGATGAAAGGATTGATTTTTTATGAAGTATGATTTTTCCTCTGTGGAAAAGAAGTGGCAGAAAAAATGGGATGATCAAAAAACCTTTCGTGCCGAGGACGATCACACCAAGCCTAAGTTTTACGGACTTGTAGAGTTTCCGTATCCTTCGGGTCACGGAATGCATGTAGGACACATAAAGGCTTATTCGGGCCTTGAGGTGATATGCAGAAAAAGACGTATGCAGGGGTACAACGTTCTTTTCCCGATAGGCTTTGACGCTTACGGTCTGCCGACGGAAAACTCAGCGATCAAGTTTGGAGTTCACCCGAGACAGATAACAGATGAAAATATCGTTAAATTTACAAACCAGCTTAAAAGTGTAGGCTTTTCTTTCGACTGGTCAAGGGTAGTGGATACTACCGACGAAGACTACTACAAGTGGACACAGTGGATCTTCCTTAAAATGTTTGAAAACGGACTTGTTTTCAGAGACAAAACAATGGTAAACTACTGCCCGAGCTGTAAGGTAGTTCTTTCCAATGAGGATTCTCAGGGCGGAAAGTGCGATATATGCCACAGCGACATAATCCAGAAGACCAAGGAGGTGTGGTATTTAAGGATCACCGAATATGCGGATAAACTTCTTCAGGGCTTAAACGAGGTTGACTATTTGCCAAACATAAAGCTCCAGCAGGAAAACTGGATAGGAAAATCAACAGGTGCTTTTGTTGATTTCAAGATAAAGGAGTTTGACGAGAGCCTTAAGATCTATACCACCCGTCCCGACACACTTTACGGAGTTACCTTTATGGTCATAGCGCCGGAGCATCCTATAATTCAGAAGCACCGTGACAGCATTTCAAATATCGACGCCCTTGACGAGTATAAATCAGAGTGCGCAAAAAAGAGCGAATTTGAAAGAACACAGCTTGTAAAGGATAAGACCGGAGTAAAGATCGAAGGACTTACCGCAGTAAACCCCGTCACCGGCAGGGAGATACCCATTTACATATCCGACTATGTAATGATGGGATACGGAACGGGTGCTATAATGGCAGTTCCCGCACACGATACAAGAGACTATGAATTTGCAAAGAAATTCGGCATTGATATAATCGAGGTTATAAAGGGCGGAGATATTTCTAAAGAAGCCTACACAGGGGACGGCGAAATGATAAACTCCGGTGAGCTTGACGGAATCACCAATAAAAAGGACGCTATAGCAAAAATGCTCAACGTATTAGAGCGTCTCGGATGTGGTGAGAAGGGTGTTCAGTACAAAATGAAAGACTGGGCGTTTAACCGTCAGAGATACTGGGGAGAGCCTATTCCGATCATACACTGTCCTCACTGCGGAATGGTAGCGGTGCCTTATGATCAGCTTCCGCTTAAGCTGCCTGAGGTAGAGGACTTTAAGCCGGGAACGGACGGAGAAAGCCCTCTTGCCAAGATAGACGACTTTGTAAACTGCAAGTGTCCCAAGTGCGGCAAGGACGCAAAAAGAGAAACGGATACCATGCCTCAGTGGGCGGGATCCTCATGGTACTTCCTGCGCTACTGCGATCCTCACAACAACAGCGAGTTTGCTTCTAAGGAGGCGCTTGACTACTGGATGCCGGTAGATTGGTACAACGGCGGTATGGAGCACGTTACCAGACATATGATCTATTCTCGTTTTTGGCATAAGTTTCTTTATGATCTTGGGCTTGTGCCAACCTCAGAGCCATATGCCAAAAGAACCGCTCAGGGACTTATACTCGGCTCTGACGGTGAAAAGATGAGCAAGTCAAGGGGAAACGTAGTTGATCCTAACGATGTTGTTCTGGAATACGGCGCGGATGTTTTAAGGCTGTATGTGCTGTTTATGGGTGACTATGAAAAGGCAGCTCCGTGGCAGGAGCAGTCGATAAAGGGCTGTAAGAAGTTTCTTGACAGGGTGTGGGCCTTGCAGGATATGGTTGTCGGCGGCGAGGAGTATTCCGATGACTTAATGAGCAGCGTCCACAAAACAATAAAGAAGGTATCAAACGATATCGAAAACCTTAAGTTCAACACTGCCATTGCAGCCTTGATGACTCTTATAAACGAGATATACGCTAAAAAAAGCATAACAAAAGGCGAGCTTAAGACGTTTATCACGCTTTTAAATCCGTTTGCTCCTCATATGACCGAAGAAATAAACGAGCTCATGGGATATGAAGTACCGTTAAGCAGTACAGAGTGGGTGTCATATGATGAGGCTATGTGTATCGACGATACGATAGAGATAGTAGCGCAGATAAACGGAAAAGTGAAATGCAAGGCTGTTATTTCCAAGGACGCGACTAAAGACGAGGTTATAGCGCTTGTAAAGAGCGATGAAAAGATCATAGAGGCAACTAAGGGCAAAAATATCATAAAAGAGATTTACGTTCGCGGAAAGCTTGTAAATCTGGTTGTGAAGTAATTTAATAATCGACAGCAGACGCCACAGGAAAATTATTTGCAAAAATTCTTGACAATGTTTGTTTTCTGTTGTATAATAAATTGAAAACTTTTAAGATTTATAGCTTTTGTGAAAAAGCAGAGGAACGGGCAGACTGCTCTGACAATGGGGTTTTAACCCAGCCTTCACTATTCACTCTATGCAAAAGCCTTATATCTTTAAAGTCCTCTGTTATAGGTGACAAAGGGAGGGAATTTAACTATGGCAGAAATTCGTGTCGGAAAAAACGAAACTCTTGATACTGCTCTTAAAAGATTTAAGAGAAGCTGTGCTAAGGACGGCGTTATCGCTGAGGTTCGTAAAAGAGAACACTACGAAAAGCCTTCTGTAAGACGTAAGAAAAAGTCTGAAGCTGCCCGCAAGAGAAAGTATTGATCATTTAAGACAGGTGTCTGTAAATTGGCGCCTGTCTTTTCATATTCTGCATAAATTCACGCATATAATCTTACGAGGTGAGAATATGCGTTTTAGTTTCAGCGAATTGAAGGACAAAGAGGTAATTGATAAATCAACAGGCGCAAGAGTGGGCTTTGTGGATGACGTGGTAATGAATTTTGACGGCAGGGGAATTGAATCGATCGTAGTCTATGGCAGACCAAAAGCATTCGGGCTTCTCGGTAGGGACGACGATCTTATAATCGACTTCTGCGACATCGACCTTATTGGTGAGGACACAATACTTGTAAATCTCACAAATAGTAAATTCTGCATAAAAGACAAGAAGTTTGAGCTTAAAAATTTGTTAAAATAGCCAGTAAGGTTATGGTTGAAATAAAAACTTGAAAGTGGTATAATATTTAAGCAATTCGCACGCATTTCTTTTGCGTATGGTTCCCGTGCTTTCGGGTAGTGCGCAATATAGGAAATGCGGAGGAAAATAAACCAACAGGAGGAACTACAAATGTCAGTAGTATCAATGAAACAGCTTCTTGAAGCAGGTGTACATTTCGGACACCAGACAAGAAGATGGAACCCGAAAATGGCTCCGTACATTTTCACAGAGAGAAACGGTATTTACATCATCGACCTTCAGAAGACGGTGAAAAAGCTTGAGGAAGCTTATATGTTCATCAGAGACGTATCTGCTGAGGGCAAGGAGGTATTGTTTGTAGGTACCAAGAAGCAAGCTGCCGACAGCGTTAAGGAAGAGGCTTTAAGAGCTGATGCCCATTTTGTTAACGCAAGATGGCTGGGCGGTATGATGACAAACTTTAAAACCATAAAGCAGAGAATCAGAAGACTTGAGCAGCTTCACACAATGGCTGAGGACGGAACCTTTGATCTTCTTCCTAAGAAGGAAGTTACAAAGCTCAATCTTGAAATTGAAAAGCTTGAAAAATTCCTAGGCGGAATAAAGAATATGAAGGATCTTCCGGGTGCTCTGTTCATTGTTGACCCGAGAAAGGAAAAGATAGCAGTTTCTGAAGCAAGAAAGCTTGGAATCCCGGTCGTAGCTATAGTTGACACAAACTGTGATCCCGATGAGGTCGATTACGTTATCCCGGGTAATGACGACGCTATACGTGCAGTAAAGCTTATCGCAGGCGCAATGGCTGACGCTATTATTGAGGGCAGACAGGGAGAAGCCGGCGTTGCTGAGGCACAGATGGAAGCAGCTCAATCGGCTGAAACCGAGTCCGTTGATGAGGCTGCTGAGGCGCAGGAGACGCCCGAAGAGGGAACTGAGGCTGCAAGCGCAGAATAGAAAAAGCATATATACTTTACTTTGGAGGAATATAAAATGGGAAAGGTATCCGTACAGGAGATTAAGGATCTTATGAAGTCTACCGGTGTCGGTATGATGGACTGTAAAAAGGCTCTTGAAGCAGCAGACGGCGACGCTAAGCAGGCGGTAGTCATCCTTCGCGAAAAGGGACTTGCAACTCAGGCAAAGAAGAGCAGCAGAGTTTCGGCAGAGGGTATCGTTACAAGCGTTGTAGAGGGAAATGTCGGCGCTGTTTTAGAGGTCAATATAGAAACAGACTTTGCGGCAAACAACGAGGAGTTCAAGGAGTTTGTTGCAAATGTAGCAAAGACGGTTATTGAAAAGGATCCTAAGGATGTTGACGCGCTTAAGGCTGAGAAGATCAGTGGCGGCGACAAGAGTGTTGAGGAAGCGCTTCAGGACATTTTTATTAAGATAAGAGAAAATATCGTTATTCGTCGTTTTAAGAGATTTGAAGGAGTTTTGGTTCCTTATGTACATGGCGGCGGAAGCATAGGCGTAATGGTAAAGCTTGATACCGATCTTCCTGCCGATAAGGTATTTGAGGTCGGTAAGGACTGTGCGCTTCAGGTTGCCGCTATGAATCCTTCATACCTTGACAGAGCGTCTGTACCTGACAGTGCTCTTGAGGAGGAGAAAAAGATAATGCTCGCTCAGATGGCTGAGGATCCTAAAATGGCTAACAAGCCGGAGCAGGTAAAGGTAAAAATCGTTGACGGAAAGATCGGAAAGTTCTATTCTGAGAACTGCTTGCTTGAGCAGGCTTTTGTAAAGGACGACAAGGTTTCTGTCGGTAAGTATGTTGAATCTGCCGCAAAGGAGCTTGGCGGCTCTATTAAGGTAGTAGACTTTGTTCGTTTCGAACGCGGAGAGGGAATTGAGAAGAAGGAAGACAACTTCGCTGACGAAGTTGCAAGCATGATCAAGTAACTGTAAATCGTTGAATAAATAAAGGACGGTATTCCGTCCTTTTATTTTATAGGCCGGGTGAAAGAAATGGGGTACATTTCAGATTTGCGAAAAACAGTAGGGCATAAACCTATAATAATGGTTACAGCTTGCGTTCTTGTACTAAACAGCGATAATCAGATCTTGCTGCAAAAGCGAAAGGACAACGGCTTCTGGGGCTATCCGGGAGGGGCTGTGGAGCTTGGTGAATCTGTAGAGGAAACCGCAAAAAGAGAGGTCTTTGAAGAAACCGGTTTGATTGTAAACGAATTAAGGCTGTTTGGAGTTTTTTCGGGTAAGGACAGGCACTATGTGTATTATAACAAGGACGAGGTTTATATTACCGAGGTGGTTTTCGTCTGCGATAACTACAAAGGAAAGTTGCAGATACAGCCTGATGAGGTAATCTGTCAGCGATTTTTCGACTTGGAGAAGCTGCCTTATGGCATTTCGCCTATGAATATTGATGTAATTAAAGAGTTTACTGATAAATTTAAAAGTAATAAGGAGTTTTATAAATGATACATAAATTCAAACTCGGCGGATATTTTATCGTGTTGGATGTAAATTCCGGCGGAGTTCACAGTGTGGATGAGCTTACCTATGATTTGCTCGACTATGTCAAGCCGCCTTTTCAAAGCGATATGTTAAGCGAAGCTGTTGATACCCTAAAGGACAGATATAGCGAAAATGAGATCAATGAAGCCTATGATGAGATAAAAGAGCTATATGAAGATAAAATTCTGTTCTCTGAAGATAACTATGAAAAATTTGCAGATTATTCGGTTGTTTCTCCCATAAAGGCTATGTGTCTGCATATAGCGCACGACTGTAATCTGAGATGTAAATACTGCTTTGCGTCTACCGGCGATTTTGGCGGGGGAAGAAAGCTTATGGATCTTGAAACCGGAAAGGCGGCAATAGATTTTCTTATAAAAAACAGTGGCGACCGCGTAAATTTAGAGCTTGACTTTTTCGGCGGAGAACCGCTTATGAACTTTGATGTAGTAAAGCAGATAGTAAGCTATGCACGGAGCAAGGAAAAGGAACACAATAAAAACTTTCGCTTTACAATAACCACAAACGGAATGCTTCTGACTGAAGATAAGATCGACTTTATTAACAAAGAGATGTCCAATGTTGTTTTATCAATAGACGGAAGAAAAGAAGTAAATGACAGGCTTCGTGTGAGAGCGGACGGGACCGGTTGTTATGATAAGATAGTAGACGGCTATAAGAAACTTGTTTCAAAGCGCGGTGACAAGGATTATTATGTGCGCGGCACATACACAAAGTACAACCTTGATTTTTCAAACGATGTTTTGCACCTTTATGATCTGGGTTTTGATCAGGTTTCGGTAGAGCCTGTAATGGCAGACCCTGATGAGCCTTACGCAATAACAGATGATGACGTTGAGCGTATATATAAGGAATACGAGGTACTGGCGGATAAGCTTCAGAAAATACGCGAAGATGGCGGATTTTTAAACTTTTTCCACTTTATGCTGGATCTTGATCAGGGGCCGTGTGCAATAAAGCGTCTCAGAGGATGCGGCAGCGGAAACGAATATGTAGCCATAACCCCTGACGGCGACATATATCCTTGCCACCAGTTTGTCGGAATTCCCGAGTTTAAGATGGGAAATCTTCACGATGGTACATTTGATATGAGTATCAAAGAGCGTTTTGCAAAAACTCATGTGTATGCCAAAGAGGACTGTAAAGAGTGCTGGGCAAAATTTTACTGCTCCGGCGGCTGTAACGCAAATAACTTTTTGTATGAAGGGGATATTTTAAAAGTGCATAAGCTTTCATGCAAGCTTCAAAAAAAGCGTCTTGAGTGCGCGATAATGCTTCAGATGAAGCGAATTCTAGAAAAGTAAATTACTACATATGCCTTTGGTGAAAAAGCCAAAGGCTTTTTTGTTGTCATAACGGGACAACTTCTAACATATTATTTTGTAAGACAAGACCGTAATGGTTAAAATATTAGGAGCAGAAAAATGAATAACAAATATCTCTATGCGCTTGACCTTTTGCCACTGGGGCTCAAAAACTCAGTGGATAAGCTAAGCATGACAGACATTATGAGCATAAGCGAAATAAGACTTAGAACAAACGGCTTTCTGACGGTAAAAAGACAGCAGTCAGAGGCATTTGTAACATACGGTGGAAATCTATCAACATCCACCGCAAACGCAGTGCCGGTGTTTAAAAACGATGTGGACTATACCTATCATAGAGCCTTTGAAAATTCGCTTTACAGCTATGAGGAGGAGCTTAAAAACGGTTTTATAACTACAAAGGGCGGAAACAGAGTGGGCTTTTCATCATCTTTTATATATGAAAACGGAAAAGTATCAAGAATTCACGAGGTTACTGGAATAAATATAAGAATTGCAAGGGAGATTAAAAACATATCTAAGCCCGTGTTTGAAAAAATAGATTTTAAAAAACCAAAAAGCCTTATAATATGCGGACCTCCCGCTAGTGGAAAAACCACGCTTCTTAGAGATATAGCAAGAGAGCTGGGAAATGTATACACCGTTACTATAATAGATGAGCGAAATGAAATAGCCTCAGCTTCAGACGGAGAGATTGAAAACGATGTGGGGCGTTTTACCGATGTTTTAAGCGGGGTTTCCAAAAAAGAGGGGATTAAAAGAGCTGTCAGACTTATGTCCCCTCAGTTTATTATTTGTGACGAGATAGGTTTAAGCGAAGAACATAAAAGCTTTGAATACGCAAGAAACTCAGGAGTAAAGCTTATAGCCACCACACATTCCGATTCGGTAGAAGACGCGCTTAAAAAGCCGCTTATAAAAAAGATGATAAGACAAAGCTTTTTCGACTATGCTCTGTTCATATCTCAGGACAGAAAAATAGCGGAGATAAAATGCCTAAGAGGAGAACCCGTAAAGAAATGAATATCAAATATGCAGGAATACTGCTTATATTTATAACCCTCAGTATGGCTGGAAGGTATAAGGCGCTGGCTGTAAAAAAAGAGGTGGATTCCTTAAAAGACCTCATCGACGCTGTAATCGACAACAAAATCCTGCTTAAAAGCGAGCGCAAGCGATCATGCGAAATAACAGCAGATATAAAAGAAAAGCTAAGGTTCATTCAAAACAAGGAGGTCGTTTTGATAACGAACGGACTAATTAGTAAGATAGGCACTACCTCGCTTGAGGGGCAGCTTTTACTGTTTGACGGCTGCTGCGAAAGGCTTAACAACATACTAATTAGGCTTGAGGAAAAATCTTACGCAAAGAAAAAGCTTTACAGCTCTTTAGGGGTTATTTTAGGAGCGTTTGCCGCAGTAATGCTTGTATAGAGGTAAAAAATGGAAGTTGATTTGATTTTTAAAATTGCAATAATCGGAATAATAGTATCAGTTCTTAATATTCTTCTGAAAAAAGCAGAGCGTGACGAGCAGGCAATGATGATAACCATAGCGGGACTTGTAATTGTTCTGGTGCTGATAATAAATCAGATAAGCGGCCTGTTTGATACGATACAAAGCGTGTTTGATTTGTAAATGGATATTATTCTGATCGCTGCTCTTTGTATAACCGCGTGCGTAATAAGCAAGCTTTTGGAAAAGGAGACAAGAGAGTTTTCTTTTGTTATAACAGTGGGAGTATGTGTGCTTATTATGACCCTGCTGATATCGGATCTTACCGATATAACAGATATGATAAGCTCGCTTTTGAACAAAATCAGTATAGACTCAAGCTACTCGGAAATCCTTTTCAAAAGCATAGGTATCTGTTTTCTTACAACAATTGCAAGCGATCTGTGCAATGACTGCGGCGAAAGAGCAATGTCTTCAAATGTAAAAATGTTCGGGAGAATAACGGTTCTGATGCTGGCGCTGCCGCTTTACTCCTCGGTAATTTCTCTTATAGATGAAATGCTTGGATAAAAACACAGGGATAAAGATAAAAATGAAGATTGTCAAAATATTTCTCATAGCGGTCGTGATTGCTTTTTTTTCAAACCCGATAAGCGCGTTTGCAGACGAGCTTGACAATTATATAAAGGACACAGACAAGTCTTTGTCAGAAGTGATTCCAGACGATGCAAAGAACCTGATGGAGCAAAACGATATATCTATTGAGAATTCTCAAAACGTAAACAAGCTGTCGGTTTCATACTGGATAAATCTTGTAAAGGACTTGGTTTTAGAAAACATAAAAGAACCTATACGCTTGTTGGGAGAAATGCTTATCGTAATACTTTCACTTACTATTGTAAAAAGCCTTTTGGAAGAAAGTGAGCTTGACTCACTGATAAGCGTAATAGGCGCGCTTGCTTCAGTCGGCATACTTTATGTATCACTAAGCAATTGTGTAGCGATAGTCACAGAAACGATTACCTCCGCCTCGGTGTTTATGTATACATATGTGCCTATTTATTCGAGCGTTCTGGCTGCCGGTGGCTGTGCAACCTCTGGCATTACTTATTATGTTATAATAATCGCTGTATGCGAAATAATCGGCTTTATAACAAAGAATATGCTGCTGCCCTTTCTGGGCTTTACGATTGCGGCTTCTGTGGCAGAGGCGATAAATCCTTCACTTTCCGGCATAAATATATCAAACGCACTTAAAAACGTATCAAAGTGGATACTGGGTTTTATAGCCACTATTTTCATAGGAGTTATTTCCATTCAGGGAATTCTTGGAACGGCCACAGATACACTCTCCTCACGCGCGATAAAATTTGCGGCGTCAAGCTTTATCCCTATAGTCGGCGGAGCTATGAGCGAAGCATATTCAACCTTTTACGGAAGCGTAAGCTTTATACGCTCAGGGATAGGTGCTGTGGGCATAGTGATAATACTGTTTACTGTTTTGAGTCCTGCGATAAGCGTGCTTTGCCTTAAGCTAGTTTTTTCTGTCGCAAAGGGAATAAGTGCTTTTTTCGGTCAAAACAGTGTATCGGCGCTTTTGTCGGGGATTAATTCCGTGCTGACCATCGTATTGGGAATAATCGCCTGCTTTACAATTGTTTTTATCATAGCAACGGCGGTTATGATGATGCTTAGTATAAATATGGTGTGATTTATGGAGCTTATAAAAGAAGTAGTTAAGGCGTTCTGCGTTATAGCTATAGCGCTTTCGATAACAGAGTTTCTGCTGCCGGATTTTGCATTAAAGCGCTGTATACGGTTCATAGTAGGACTTATCTTTATAGTTTCTGTGATAAACCCGTTTTTATCGGAAGGTCTGTCGCTCAACCCTAATATTCTGTCAAAGCCAGACCTTAATAAACTTGAGAAGCTTGAGGACAATGTGAACAAAGCTTTGATATCCGATTTTGAAAAAAACACTGAAGAATCGCTTAAAAAAATACTTACTGAAAATGGATATGAAATCTCATCGGTTGACATTAAAGCCAAAGCTGATGAATATAATAATACAGTGATAGAAAAGATAACGGTGTATAGCGACGAGAAAGCTAAGCTTATCAAAGAAGCGGTAAGCGAATTCTTAGAAACAGAGGATATTGAAATTGAAGTTAAAAAAACAACTAGTCAGTGAATATATAGATCAGGCAAAGTCAAAGATCAGTAAAAACAAAAAGCTGTTTTTGATTGTCGTTATAGGAGTGGCCGGAATGCTGTTGATACTTCTTTCTGAGCTGTTTGACACCGAGGATACGGTTAAGGAAGATACTGCTGCTTCAACAGAGCAGATAGTAACTGGAAATACATATAAGGAAAAAATTGAGAAAGAGCTTTTATCTGTAATTTCAAAAATAGACGGCATAGGAGCTGTAGATCTTTTAGTAACGGTTGACGGAACTACCGAATATATTTACGCAGAAGAGCTTGATACCTCACACGACGAAAGTGATGACGAACAGAAAGAGGGTTACAACAACAAAATCGTCATTGTCGACGAAAACGGAGTTCAAAAACCGCTTATAAAAAAGATAATAGAACCAAACGTAACGGGAGTATTGGTAGTCTGTACGGGCGGCGACAGATTTGAAACGATCAATAAAGTACAAAAAGCGGTAAGCACCGCTTTAAATATCCCTGCAAGCAGCGTTTGCGTTGTTAAAGGGTAGTTAAAGAAAGGAAGAAAACTTATGAAAAAGTTCAATTTTATCATCGGAAAAAAGCAGATTATTCTAACCTGCCTTACGCTGATTCTGGGAGCGGCGATATATGTGAATTACGTTGTCTCAGATTCTTCAATTCCCGAAACAGAGGTTGTTGAAAATGCATCGAAAAAGTACGGAACTGCGGCGTTTGTAAGCGAAACACAAACTAAAGGCGATGAAAACGCAGACTATTTTGAGCAGGCAAGAATTGACAGGCTTGAGTCCAGAGACAAAGCGGTGCAAACGCTGAAAAGCATTATGAACGGCGGAGATTCAACAGAGGAAGAGCAGGCTGTTGCCAGCACAGATGCCGCATCGATAAGCGAGCTTATCGAAAAGGAAAGCAACATAGAAAGCCTTCTTAAAGCTGCGGGATTTGAGGATGCAGTAGTGTATCTTGACGGCGACGGAGCAAACATTGTGGTTAAAAGTGGAAATATGGACAGCAACACTATCGCGCAGATTAAGGATATACTTTTGAGCGAAGTTGATATAAAATCGGAAAATATAAGAATTTTTGATGTCAAATAGTTGTAATTGCATAAATTAAATGTTATACTATATATAAGTGTAGCTATGTAATACAACAGACTGTATAAATATCCATACAGGGGGAGGTTTTAAAATGCTTGACAGCGGTTCATCGTTTAACATAAGTAAAAGCAGCTTAATAACCATAGTTGAAAAGATAATATCAGAAACCGACGGCGCAGAACTTTACAGAGTTGAAGATAACCTGATAGATAAGCTTATACCGCGCCGAAGCAAGAAAGGCGTCAGGATTGAGTTTGCAAACGGCGTTATAGAGGTTTTCATATCTGTCCTTATGAAAAAAGGAATGGATATCCCATTTGTATGTGAGACTATGCAGAACAGCATAAAAAAAGCTGTTCAGGAAATGACAAACGCGGTAGTCAATAAGATAAACATCAGGCTTGTTGACTGTATAGCGTAAAGGATGTGTATAATGGAAGAAAAAATGACTTACAGAGAATCAGCTTTTCTGCTTATATTTGAAAATATGTTTTTAAATATAAGCAGTGACGAGTTGTTTGATATCGCAGCGCAAATCGAAGGTATTTTGCTTTCTAAAAAGACAATCGCGCTTGTAAACAGCGTAATTGATAACGAGGACGAAATAGATAAGATAATAGCGTCATTCAGTGAAAAAAGAGCGTTATCAAGAATACCTAAGCTTAACAAAGCAATACTTTATATAGCCATTGCAGAGATATTGTATAATGATAAAGTGCCTGCTAATGTTGCCATTTCAGAGGCGGTAAACATCTCAAAGAAATACGGACTTGAAAGCGACGTTAAGTTTATAAACGGTGTTTTGGGTTCTTTTTCACGGAGCTTGTAGCCGTGCCGTTGATTTTAGGGCTTGACACAAGCAATTATACAACCTCTGCGGCTTTGTTTGATACAGATAAAAATGTTTTAAAGTGCGAAAAACGGCTTTTGCCGGTCAAAAGCGGCGAATGCGGCTTAAGGCAGTCAGACGCCGTTTTTCATCATACGCGCCATCTTCCGAAACTTTTAGACAGGCTCTTTGAAAATAGTGACAAAACGGTTGACATTGTTTGTGCTTCTGAAGCTCCCAGAGGGTGTAAGGACTCTTATATGCCCTGTTTTCTCGTCGGCTGCGGCACAGCCAGGAGCATAAGCTGCGCTTCGGGTGCGGAATATATCGGCACAAATCATCAGTCGGGTCATATTTTTGCCGCCTGCTACTCAGCGGGAATGTTTGAGCTTATCACCCACGGCAAGCCCTTTTTGTCATTTCATATAAGCGGAGGAACTACCGACTGTGTGTTGGTATCTTTTGAAAACAAAGAACCTTCATTCACACTTTTAGCTTCATCTAAAGACCTTAAGGCTGGACAAGCAGTTGATCGCGTAGGTGTTATGCTCGGACTTGACTTTCCATGCGGCTTAGCCCTTGAAAAGCTTGCGTCAGATTCCAAAAGGCAATTTAACACTGTGGTCAGGCTCATTGGTCCTGATTGCTCGTTATCGGGAATTGAGAATAAATGCAAGGATATGCTAAAGCGTAATGAGCCGAAAGAGGATATAGCAGCATTCTGTCTTGACTGCATATACAAGGCTGTTTTTGAAATGGCGTGCTTTCAGCAAAAGTCTCTTGGAAATCTTCCTGTTATCTTTGCGGGAGGAGTTATGTCAAACGGCATAATCAGAAAGAGGATGGAATGTGATTTAGAAAACGCACATTTTGCCCAAAGGGAATTTTCGTGCGATAACGCATATGGGGTTTGCCTTTATGCGGCATATAAAAAAGGACTGATGTAAATGAGCGCTATATTGAGCGTTTCTCAGATAAACAGATATATTGCCAGCAAAATAAAAGGGGATATGCGTTTAAAGAGCATATCAGTTAAGGGCGAAATATCAAACCTAAATCAGAACTATAACTCAGGTCATATATATTTTTCACTTAAGGATGAAAACAGTGCAATAAGATGCGTTATGTTTTCATCAAACTCACGTGCTCTTAAGTGCGATGTGAAGGACAGTATGACCGTGGTTGTTCTGGGCTCTGTTGATGTTTACGAAAGAGGGGGAGCTTATCAGATAATAGCGGTGGATATAATGCCGGTTGGAGAAGGAATTTTAAGCAGGCAGCTTGATGAGCTAAAGGACAAGCTTTCAAAAAAAGGATATTTTAAACCAGAGAGTAAAAAGCAGATACCTCAGCTTCCCAAAAAAATCGGTGTTGTAGCATCATTAACATCTGCGGCGCTGCAGGATATTATAAACGTGATTTCGCGGCGTTTTCCGGTAGTTAAGCTATGTGTTTTTAATGCGACCGTGCAGGGCGATGCGGCAGCCGAGTCCATTGTAAAGGCTTTGAAGGCTGCTGACCGATATGGTGTTGATACTATAATTCTGGCCAGAGGCGGCGGATCTGCCGAGGATCTTAACTGTTTTAACTCCGAAACCGTAGCAGATGCGATTTTTGCGCTTAACACACCGTGCATAAGCGCTGTCGGACACGAAACCGACGTAACTGTATGCGACATGGTGGCTGATCGCCGCGCGCCAACTCCGTCTGCGGCAGCGGAAATTGCCGTACCGGAGATTTATGCGCTTTACTCAGTGCTTGAAAGATATAAAAACAGGATTTTTGCGGTTTGTCATGAAACAATAAAAAGCAATGAAAATAAAGTATCAGTGCTTTATGACAAATGCTTGCTGTTATCTCCCAAATTAAAGCTTGAGATGAATACGCAACGCGTTCTTGAGTTAAAAAAAAGATTACACCCGCTGATTGAATCAAAGCTTACCATGCGCAGTGAAAAGCTTCTGTCACTTTGCGCATCGCTTGAGGCGCTTAGCCCGCTTAAGGTGCTGTCGAGAGGATATGCACTTGTAGAAATTGACGGCAGTATTATTTCTGACGCCGACTCGCTTGCTAAGGACGATATTGTTGACATCACCTTTTCAAAGGGCAGGCGGCAGGCTCAAATAATTTAAAAAGGAATGGCTGTATATGGACTTTGAAAAAACCGTTAAGGAGCTCGAGAAAATTGTCACCTCGCTTGAAAGCGGGGAATTATCTCTTGATGAATCTCTTGAGCAGTATAAAAAGGGGATCACTCTTGCAAATGAGTGTAAAAAAACTCTTGACAGTGCAAAGCTTGAGATTGAAAGAATAACTGACAGTCAGGAGAGCTGATATGAACGATAAGATCAACTGTCTTATTGACAGGATAAACCGCTCGCTTTCAGATTCAGTTAAGGAAAAGCCTGGGCTTATTGACACTGTAATAAAAGCTGAGGAATACAGCCTTACTGCGGGTGGAAAAAGAATAAGGCCGGTGCTGGCACTGCTTTTTTGCGAGGCTTGCGGCAAAAAGAGCGATGATTATGTAAATGTCGCTGCGTCTGTCGAGATGATACATACATTCTCGCTTATACACGACGACCTGCCGTGTATGGATAACGATGACTTTCGCAGAGGAAAACCTTCTTGTCACAAAAAGTTCGGAGAGGCTCAGGCTCTTTTAGCAGGAGATTCACTGGTGTTTTTGGCGTTTGAGACTGTCTGCCGTGAAGCAGAAAAAAAGGTGATTGACGCAAATACCTGCACCGATATAATCAGTCTGTTGTCCACAGCGTCCGGCGCATACGGAATGATAGGCGGACAGGTCATTGATATTGAGAGTGAAAACACAAAAATACCGGTCGGTGTATTAAAAGAGCTTCAGAGAAAAAAGACCGGCGCCCTTATCAGTGCTGCGTGCGAAATGGGCTGCATACTTGCAGGCGCTTACGATAAGCTTGAGTATGCAAGAAAATTTGCTGATAATCTCGGTCTTGCCTTTCAGATAACTGACGACATTTTGGACGTTGAGGGAAGCTTTGAGTCGCTTGGTAAGCCGATCGGTAGCGATCAGAAAAACCAAAAGACTACTTTTGTTTCGGTTTACGGGATCGATAAAGCCAAGGCGCTGGCAAAAGATCTTACCGAAATGGCTGTAAAATGCTTAGAAGCCTTTGAAGATACAGATTGCCTAAAAGCGCTGACAAATGAGCTTTTGACAAGAAAAAAATAAAACGTAAGGACTTGTAAAATGAATATGGACTCTGACAATATGCTTGGCAGCCTTAATCTGCCTGCGGATTTAAAAAACCTCAGTATTGATGAATGCAAGGCTCTTGCCGCAGAGATGAGAGAGGTTTTGGTGAAGACCGTTGCGAACAACGGCGGACATTTAGCCTCAAATCTCGGCACGGTTGAGCTTTCCATAGCCGTTCACAGAGCGTTTGAATCTCCAAAGGATAAGATAATATGGGATGTGGGACACCAGTCATATAATCACAAGCTTCTGACGGGAAGATATAAAGGCTTTGATACGCTTAGGAAAAAGGACGGCATATCCGGATTTTGCCGCCCTGGCGAATCTGTTCACGATGCGTTTATTTCAGGACACAGCTCTACATCTGTATCCGCCGCGCTGGGATATGCCTATGCCATGAAACTCAGAGGCAGCCCAAACTACGCTGTTGCAATTTTGGGCGACGGTGCCGCCACAGGCGGAGAGTTTTTTGAAGGGCTTAACAACGCCGGAAAAAGCGATGCCAACATAATCGTTATAATCAATCACAACGAGATGTCTATATCAAAAAATGTAGGCGGTCTTGCTAAGTATCTCGCAACTCTGAGAACAAAGCAGAAGTACATCAAAACAAAGGGCAAAGTTGAAAAGCTTCTTGACAGCACGCCGCTTGTGGGGAATTCACTTAAAAACACAATAAAGGCGTCAAAAAACGCGGTGAAAAATATTGTTTTAAGAAACAGCGCGCCGACGCTGTTTGAAGATCTTGGCTTTTCGTTCGTAGGACCCGTAGACGGTCATAACATAAGCGAGCTCGACTATGCGCTCAGAGCTGCAAAAACAATTGGAGGGCCCGTTATAATTCACGTAAATACAGTTAAAGGAAAGGGATACGCTCCGGCTGAGCATAATCCCGGCGGATATCACGGTGTGGGAGCTTTTGACCTTGAGACCGGAAACCCCGACGCCGTATCCTCCGACAGCTTTTCTTGCGTGTTCGGAGAAACACTTACACGCCTTGCTGCAAAGAGCACAAAGATTTGTGCCATTACTGCGGCTATGAAATACGGAACGGGACTTGACAAATTTGCACGCAGATATCCCAAAAGATTTTTTGATGTCGGGATTGCAGAACAGCACGCCGTCACGTTTGCGGGCGGTCTTGCCGCTGCGGGAATGATTCCCGTATTTGCCGTATATTCTTCATTTTTGCAAAGAGGATACGATCAGGTAATACACGACCTGGCTATAACCAACGCTCACGTTGTCATAGGAATAGACAGAGCGGGCATAGTAGGTGAGGACGGAGAGACACATCAGGGAATATTTGACGTTTCGTTTCTGTCTTCAATTCCTAATGTGAAGATATATTCCCCAAGCAGCTATGAGGAGCTCAGAAAATGCACAGACAGAGCCATAAATACCGACACGGGCGTTGTCTGCGTTCGCTACCCCAGAGGAAACGATAAATCAGAATACGAGCCGAGTTATGTGTCGAATTCTTTTACACACGAAAAAGTCGGAAGCGACACGCTTATAATAACCTACGGAAGACTTTTTAACGAAGTTTACAAAGCGCATAGAAAGCTCTCTGACAGCGGAATCTTAACCGATATTTTAAAGCTCATTCAGATACACCCGATAAAATCCCAGGTATTAAGCATCATTTCGGGATATAAGAAAGTATACTTCTTTGAGGAGGGTATTTTAAGCGGCTCTATCGGACAGCAGCTCTCGTCAGTATGCAAGAATGTCGAGGTGTGTGCTATAACCGACTTTGTGCCTCAGGCATCGGTTAATGAAGCACTTGACAGCTTAGGTCTTTCCGGCGACAAAATATATGAAAAAATAAAGGCTGATTTTAATGAAAACAAGGCTTGATATTTTTCTTGCCGCAAATAATTACTCTAAAAGCCGCACCGACGCTAAAAAAATGATTGAGTCGGGAGGAGTTTTTATTAACGGCAAAGAGGTAAGAAAAGCTTCTTATTTAATTGACAGTGCGGACAAGCTTGATATAAAATCAGAAAAAAGAGAGTTTGTAAGCAGGGGAGGATATAAGCTCAAAGCGGCGCTTGACACTTTTGGCTTATCGCTTGAAGGAACTGTTTGCGCAGATTTAGGCGCGTCTACCGGCGGCTTTACAGATTGTATGCTTCAAAGGGGAGCTAAGAAAATTTACGCAGTTGATGTCGGACATAATCAGCTTGACAAAAGCCTTGCTGATGATCCACGGATTGTGAATATTGAAAAAGTGAATGTACGTGATATAACGGCTGAAACCTTTAAAGAGAAAATGGACTTTGTAAGCGCAGACTTATCTTTTATTTCTTTAGGGTTTGCACTTTTGCCGATTAAAAGCATTTTAAAAAGCGGCGGACAAGCTGTCACGTTAGTAAAACCGCAATTTGAAGCGGGCAGAAGCGAGCTTAACAAAAGCGGGATCGTTAAAAGCAAAAAGGCCCACACAGCGGTTTTGAATAAAATTATATCGATGAGCAAAGCATCGGGTTTAAGTGTAAAAGGGCTTTGTTTCTCACCAATTAAAGGCGGAAACGGAAATATTGAGTATCTTCTGCATCTGTCCTTGTCAGGTGAAAGTAAACTTATAGATATAAACGGCGTTGTATTCGGCGCATTTGATAATTTTAAGAAAGAAGTTTAAATTATGTATGTTTTTATTTTCCCGAACCTCGATAAGAAAAACTGTGACAAAACCGTTCGCTCTGCCTGTGAGTTTTTATCACAGCGTGATGTTACTATATATATGTCGGAGTTTTATGAGGTCAGGTTTTCGGATATCAAGGGGATAGTATTTGAAGACGAAAACATATGCGCTGAAAGGTGCGACATCATAATCGCCATCGGCGGAGACGGAACGATACTTTCCGCATCAAGCCTTGCCTGTGAATATCAAAAAAAGCTTTTGGGAATCAACTGCGGAAGGCTTGGGTTTATGGCAACCCTCGAACACGATGAGCTTTATTTGCTTGAGAATCTGTTAAGCGGAAGCTATCACACAGAAAAGCGTCATATGCTTGACGTTTTGATCAAGAGAAAGGATTCAAGTGACAGAATCAGCGTTTTAAACGACATAGTAATATCCAAACCTGCAAAGATGAAAATAGCTGATTTTGTAGTAAAAAAATCCGATTGCTACGTTTCTCATCTGAGAGCGGACGGGCTGATATTTTCAACTCCCACGGGAGCTACGGCTTACTCACTTTCGGCGGGAGGCCCTATCTTAGAGCCCGATATGGAGTGCTTTGAGTTTACGCCAATCTGTCCACACACGCTATTGTCAAGAACTATGATATTTTCAAAGAATACCTCCTTAGAGGTGTCGTTTGAAAATAATTATGAGAATAAGGAGCAGTCGCTGTGTCTGATCGCAGACGGAAATGAGCTTGATACGATAAGCTCAAGCGACAGGGTTTATATATCAATGTCGGACAAGTTTATTGAGCTTATAGACATACGGGGCGGAAACTTTTTCATGTCTGTAACAAACAAGCTTATGAGACCATTAAAGTCATCGGAGGAAGAGTAACATGTCAAAGGCTTTGCGACAAAAGGCGATATTGGATATAATCTCAAAGCAAAAGCTCGGCAGTCAGGAGGATCTTATTGAAAGTCTTAACGCTCTGGGATTTTCGGTCACACAGGCTACCGTTTCAAGGGACATAAAAGAGCTTTCAATAGTAAAGCTCTCAGATCCTGAGGGCGGTTATCGTTACGATATACCAAGCAGAATAAAGGATAAAGGAAAGACACCCGAGGAGCTTTTGAAGGAAATTTTTTCTCAGGCTGTGATTTCCGTTGATTTTGCACAGAATACCGTTGTGATAAAGTGCTATACGGGAATGGCTCAGGCTGTGTGCGCAAAGCTTGATAACGCAAATTTTGACCTTGTCGTCGGAACAATAGCGGGTGACGACACGGTGTTTGCTGTGTTAAAAAGCGAGCAATCCGCGATTGAGCTTGTGAACAAACTTAATAGATTTTTTTAGGGTGAATTGAATGCTTAAGGAATTATACATAGAAAACCTGGTTGTCATAGAAAAAGCGACTATAAATTTTTCAGACGGCTTTAACGTGTTTACGGGTGAGACCGGTGCCGGAAAGTCGATTCTGATAAACGGTATAAATGCGATTTTGGGGCAGCGTGTTTCTAAGGATATAGTGAGAAGCGGAGCAAAAAAGTCCATAATAAACGCGCTTTTTGATGATGTAAGCCAAGGCGTTAAGGTATTGCTCAACGAAATAGGTATAGAGTGCGATGACGGAAACATAGTTTTGGAGCGCGAGATTTCATCAGACGGAAAAAGCGTTGCCAGGGTAAACGGAAGAGCGGTTTCGGCATCATCTCTTCGTGAAATCGGCCTTATGCTTGTCGATATTCACGGACAGCACGACAATATCTTGCTTCTTGACAGTGCAAAACACCTTGAGATACTTGATTCGTTCGGCGGGCTTGAGGAGGATTTATCTGAATACAGAGCTCTTTTCAAGGAGCTTCAGGAGACATCGCGCAGCATCAAAAAACTCAGTAATGAAAGCGTCCAGAGAGATATAAGAATGTCGTATCTAAACGATGTTATCAATGAAATAGGTTCGTTAAAAATAGAAAGCGAAACTGAAGACGATGCGATAGAAAGCGAGTTTAACCTTGCAAACAACGCGGTATCTCTGTTAAATTCGCTCAGGGTAAGTGACAGCTTCCTTTCGGGTGACGACTCAAATGACGGAGCACTTTTGGCATTATCAACCGTAAAAGATATACTTGGATCAAACGCAGATCTGTTTTCAGACCTTGAGCCGCTTGCGCAAAGGTTGGATTCGGCAATAATTGAAATAAGCGACATAAGAGACGAACTTTTGCGCTTGTCCGGCAGACTCGATATAGACTCTGACAGGTTTGCATATATTTCCTCCCGCCGCGATGACCTTATAAAAATCAAGAAAAAGTACGGTCCGTCGCTTAAAGATGTTTTATCAAGGCTTGACAGCTTTTCAAATGAGCTTTTGGAGCTTTCAGGTGTCTATGACCAGCTGGATAAGATTGCCGTAAGACGCGACGAGCTTTTAAAGGAGGTAAGCAAAAAAGCAAAGGAAATTACTAAAAAGCGAGAGGCGACAGCGAAGGAGTTTACTAAAAGTGTTGTTTCTCAGCTTCAGTTTTTAAATATGGAAAGAGTAGAGTTTAGCGTTCAGTTTGAGAAGGGAAAGCTAACTTCAAACGGACTTGAAAAAGCGCAGTTTTTGATTTCTGCAAATCCCGGAGAGGAGCCGAAGCCGATCTCAAAAATCGCCTCCGGCGGTGAGCTTTCGAGAATTATGCTTGCGCTTAAGTGCGTTATCGCACATAAGGACAACACTCCGGTGATGATTTTTGATGAGATAGACACTGGTGTTTCGGGAAAGGCCGCACAGCGTATAGGTCAGAAACTCAAGGAGCTTTCAAAAAACAGACAGGTTTTGTGCGTTACGCATCTCTCCCAGATCGCCGCGTTCGCAGATATGCATTTTCTGATTGAGAAGAAAATGTCGGATAACAGCACCTCAACGAGCGTTATACCTCTTGATTTTGAGGCGAGAAAAGCTGAGATAGCCAGAATTATGAGCGGCGATAAGATAACAAACGCAACACTTAAAAGCGCTGAGGACCTCTTGTTAAGCTCAAGGCTTTAATAAGAATTGATCAGGTTTGACTTTTGCGGCTAAAAATGGTATACTTTAAAAAGTGTATTTTGATTAGGAGGTTTTTTCTCAATATGAAGGTTACTCTTTTGACATATACACCGGAGCCTGAGAAAACGATCGCTACGGCGGCAAAACTGTGCTATTCCGCGAGCGATATAGGATCTCTGCGTGAAGGGCTTACTCAGGAAAAGACAGAAAGCTTTATAGATATGCTTGCCTCGATCGGACATGAAAGCCCTTTTGAGCACGTTTCATTTACCTTCGGAATTGAGGGAGTTTCACGCGCTTGTACGCATCAGCTTGTCCGTCACAGGATCGCCTCGTATTCTCAGAAAAGTCAGCGTTATGTAAATGAGGACGGCTTTGAATTTATAACTCCTCCTGCTATTTCATCCGTGCCGGAAGCTAAGGAGGAGTTTGACAGGCAGATGGCAAATCTTGTTGACAGCTATCATAAAATAGCAGAGATTTTAACTTGTGAGCATACAAAGGCTTTTATAAATGATGGAGTTGACGAGGCAGAGGCCTTAAAGAAAGCAAAGAAAAAGGCTTATGAGGATGCAAGATTTGTTCTGCCCAATGCGTGTGAGACAAAAATAGTGGTAACTATGAATGTAAGAAGTCTCTTTAACTTTTTTAAACACCGCTGCTGCAACAGAGCGCAGTGGGAAATAAAAGCCGTTGCGGACGAGATGCTTCGCCTGTGCAAAAATGCGGCACCTAATGTGTTTAAGAATGCGGGACCGTCCTGTGTTAAGACCGGGAGATGTCCTGAGGGCAAGATGTCCTGCGGTAAACTGAAAGAGGTTAACGATCATTACAAAAGCCTATAATCTATCTTAAAGGAGCAATGCAGATGTCCAGGGCAAAAATCATTGTCATTGAAGGACTTGACGGCAGCGGAAAGTCCACACAGTTTGAAATTATAGACAAGCTTCTGACAAGCAGACAGATAAGGCATAGATCCATAAGCTTTCCTGATTACGATAACCCTTCGTCGACGTTGATAAGGATGTATCTCAGCGGAGAGTTTTCCAAAAACGCCGCTGACATAAACGCATATGCGGCGTCAAGCTTTTACGCGGTAGACCGCTATGCAAGCTTTAAGCTTTTCTGGGAGCAGGATTATAGCGACGGCGCTTTGATTCTTGCAAGCAGATATGTTACATCTAATGCAATTTATCAGATGGTAAAATGCAACAGGGAAGAGTGGGACGAATATCTTGACTGGCTTTGCGAATACGAGTATGAAAGGCTCTCGCTTCCAAGACCGGATAAGGTGATTTTTCTTGATATGCCAGTTGAGATTTCTCAACAGCTTCTTAGCAAAAGGTATGAGGGAGACAATGATAAAAAGGATATTCATGAGGTCGATACGGAATATCTTGGCAGATGCCGTGAAGCTGCACTATATGCAGCTGATAAATGGGGCTGGAATATAGTTTCTTGCGCCAGAAACGGTGAGCCGCTTAAGAGAGAAATAATAACCGACAGGATAATGGAAATTATAGATAGAAAGTAAATTTTAACCTTTATCGGCGCAAGGGTTGCTTTTGCACACAATCCTATGTGTGTCCGCCAAGCGTAATGAAATAACAATATGTAATATTTTTTATTGAGGTGTTGGTTTATGGTTTATGTTTTTTTAGCCGAGGGCTTTGAGGAGGTAGAAGCACTGACCCCTGTGGATCTTCTGAGAAGGGCAGAGGTTGAGGTTAAAACAGTAGGCATCAATTCAAACATTATCAGAGGTTCGCATAAAATTCCGGTTATTACAGACCTCGACATAAACGAGATAGAGCCTGACGACAGTTTAGATATGATTGTTTTACCGGGAGGAATGCCCGGAACACTGAATCTTGAGGCAGACAAAAAGGTAATTGAGTTTATTGATTACTGTAATGACAACGGAAAGTATATTTCAGCTATATGTGCCGCTCCGTCTATACTCGGCCATATGGGGCTTTTAAAAGGGAAAAAGGCAACCTGCTTTCCGGGCTTTGAGAGCGAGCTTGAGGGTGCGGAATATACAGGGGAATCTGTTGTAAGAGACGGTCGCATCACCACGGCTAAGGGAGCAGGCGTTGCGTTGGAATTTGCTCTTTGCCTTGTTTCGATTTTAAAGGGCAGAAACGCTGCCGATAAGCTTAAGGCGTCGCTTCAATGCAGGTAAACGGTTTACTTACGTCCAGCAGGGAAGAGCTCAGAAGAAAATACTTATCAAAGAGAAAATTGCTTTCAAGCGAATCTATATCAAGGGCCAGCGATATCATATTTAAAAAGCTTATCCGCCTTGACGAATATATAAAAGCTTATAGCATCTTGCTTTACTCATCATGTAATAATGAGGTTTATACGGATAAAATAATAGAGCATTCGCTTTGTACCAATAAAAGAGTTTTTCTTCCGAGATGTATTGACAGCCGTAATATGGAGTTTTATAAGCTTGACTGCGTTTCGGACTTAAAGAATGGTATGTACGGCATCCCGGAGCCTGTCGGAGGAGAAAAATATGTAAACAGTGAAAGCTCTGTTTGTATTGTTCCGGCAGTTTGTTTTGACAGAAGAGGCTTTCGGCTTGGTTACGGAAAAGGCTATTATGACAGGTTCCTGTCCCGGTTTTCCGGATTTACCATAGGAATTGTAATGGACGAATTTATAACAGAGAAGCTGCCTGTATTAAAAACAGACGTAAGCGTTTACAAAATAGTTACAGATAAAAGTATTATTGAAAGGAAGGCGAATTAAATGGAAAACAACAAGGATAACAAGCTGGATTTTGTTGTTGACGGTGACAAAAAGAACGGTTTTGGATCTGACGATGATCTTGAAAGCTTGCTTTCTTCCAGTTCGTCCGCAGCAGACGCTCTTAATGCACTGAGCTATAACAAAGAATCGCGCTCTCTTATCGGCGCTGAGGGATCTACCGGTTTCTCTGAATCGGATGAAAATATGTCTGAATCTGATTCTGATGATGAAAAATCAAGTGTTGTTTCCTATATAGAGCCTCACACAACTACCGACAGCCTTGATATTACGCTTAATGCGGGTAACAACAGTACCGTATCTTCTTCTGCACCTGAAAATATACATAATGACGCTAAGCTTGAAAACACCGAAAATACCGGTGCATCTGATAAAGAAATCTCACAAGAAGATATCGACAGTGAAAAGGTTGATATTAAGTCAGAGCAGGATGATAATGCTAATGAGACTGAAGATGAATCTCAATCTGAAACGGACCTTGATGCCTCATTGCCCGCTTCTGCTTCGGTTGATGCTAAAACCGAACAAAAAAAGCCGTCTGTGTCTTCAAAAAAGCCGAAAAGCAAGTCAACCGTACCAAACAGTACAAAAAAGAGCAAGAACGGCTTATCAAATGGCAAAAAAAGAACGGTCAAGCAAAAGAACAAAGTAAACAGCTCTATTTTTACGGGAATAATTATAACCATAATCATACTTACTATTTCCACAGTTATTGCCTTTACCGGAATAACCGTAGGGCTTGAGTTTTTGGGGATCGGCAAAAGCTCAACTACTATAAAGCTCAACATTGATGAAAACTACGGAGTTGAGGAAATAACTGACGCACTTTACGACAAAGGTATAATCAACAACAAATTTCTCTTTAAGCTGTGCGTAAACATCAAGGATGCAGCTGATAAAATAGTTCCGGGAGATATTGAGCTTCAGCCTTCTATGAGCTATAACGATAAGATAAACGCTCTTATGCAGTCAAGGCAGAATTTTGAAACTGTTGATATAACTTTCCCGGAAGGCACTACCCTTTATGAAGCAGCTAAGCTTTTAAAGAAGAACGATGTTATCTCAAGTATAACGAACTTTATTTACGACTTTAACTCTCTTAAGGTAGGTGGTTACGAGTACGAGGATGTTATAGACGCTAAGGGTGATAAATTCTTTGCAATGGAGGGGTATTTCTATCCTGATACCTATCAGTTTTATAAGGATTCCGACAACGAAACGGTTATCAGAACAATACGCGAAGTGTTTAACACAAGAATAAACGGCGAAATGAGAAAGCGCGCTGAGGACTTGGGATACTCAATTGACGAGGTTATCACAATAGCGTCGATAGTTCAGCTTGAATCTGCAAACGCAGAGGAAATGCCCACTATCGCTTCTATTCTGAAAAACCGTCTTGAGGACGGCCCATACAACCGTTTCGGTGAGTATATAGCAAGACTTCAGTCAGACCCGACGGCTAATTACTATACCAACACCATAACTTCTGCCGTTGAAGAATTAAACAACTATACCGCAACAGAAGCTGCGGAATTCAAGACAAGGTACGATACCTATGAACGTGAAGGCCTTCCCGTAGGCCCTATATGTAATCCCGGACTTGACGCCATAAACGCAGTGCTTTATCCTGCTGAAACGGACTATTTCTATTTTTGCCATGATATAAATACCAAGAAGGGGTATTATGCCTCTACTCTTTCCGAGCACGAGGCAAATCTTGTTACTGCCGGAATCAGCCAATAAGGAGTTTTTCTGAGTTGAACACATTAAACAAGCTTGAGATTTTAGCGCCTGTCGGTGACGTGGAACGTCTTGAGGCAGCTCTTGATTACGGAGCGGACGCCGTTTACCTGGGCGGCGAAATGTTTGGAATGAGAGCGGGACCTGAAAACTTTTCCGAGGAGGGCTTAAAAAAGGCTGTTGACAGGTCGCATTCAAGAGGAGTTAAGGTTTTTCTTACCTGCAATACTCTTCCTAGAAATGACGAGATTTCAATGTTTGAAGAGTTTATTGAAAATGCCGATTACGCTAATGTTGACGCTGTTATTGTAAGCGATCTGGGCTTGCTTTCACTTGTAAAAAAGTACGCCCCTGATATGGAGATACACATTTCGACCCAGGCGGGAATCGTAAATTATGCTACTGCGAACGAGCTTTACAATATGGGCGCTAAGCGTGTAGTGCTGGCAAGGGAGCTGTCTTTGGAGGAGATTGCCGAGATAAGAGCCAAGACACCAAATAAGCTTCAGCTTGAATGCTTTGTTCACGGGGCAATGTGCGTAAGCTTTTCCGGCAGGTGTTTACTTTCCCAGTACCTTGTGAACCGTGACGCAAACCGAGGGGAATGCGCTCAGCCGTGCAGGTGGGGCTATCACCTTATGGAAGAAAAGCGTGACGGTCAGTTTTTCCCGATCTTCGAGGATGAAAAGGGCACGTTTATACTTAACGCCAAGGATATGTGCATGATCAAGCATATTGACAAGCTTGCAAAAGCAGGCGTTTACAGCCTAAAAATCGAAGGACGCGCTAAATCCTCTTACTATGTTTCTGTGATAACAAACGCATACAGAATGGCGGTTGATTATTACCTTTCTCACGGTACTCTTGAGGGCTGCCCCAAGTGGATCTTTGAAGAGGTATATAAGGTCAGTCATAGAGCTTACTGCACGGGATTTTTCTTCGGTCATCCGAACGATCCGGCGGGGGAGTATCAGTACTACGGCGACAACGGATACATCAGAGAGTACGACGTTGTGGCGGTTGTGGATAACTGCGACGGCAAGAGGATCTATTGCACGCAGCGAAACAAGTTCAGTATCGGAGACGAGCTTGAAATCTTAGCTCCGGGAAAAGAACCGATCAGGTTGGTCGCAGAAAAAATTTACGACGAAAACGGTTTGGAGATTGAAACGGCAAACCACGCTGCTATGAAGTTTTCGCTCGACTGTGATATAAAGTTTACAAAAAATTCAATTGTAAGAATGAAGAAGCTGTGAAACGAATCTTACTGAAAAGCTTTTTTAACTTCTGCATGAAAGAGTGCATATTTAATATAAATACCTCGAACATACGTTTTAATATAATACTTCAAATAAACGTATAATAAATGCCTTGCCAGTTTAAAAGCAAGGCATTTTGTAATTATTTTTTCGGCGGTTTCTGATCTGCCAATGGGGAAGATTCAGCAGCTTTTTTAAGATTCTCGTTAGACAGATGCGTGTAAATCTCAGTTGTTGCTATGCTTTTATGACCTAATATGTCTTTCAATACAAGTGGGTCGACTCCGCCGTGCTGATACATAAGCGTTGCCGCTGTGTGTCGAAGCTTGTGAGTAGTAACGCCAAGATTTGATAAACCGGCTTTTTTAAGCATCTCTTCAACTATAAACTGAACACGCCTTTTGTTTATACGTCTGAGCTGCTGAGATATAAACAGCGCGTCGGGATCTTTTGAATTGCTCGGACGATCCTTTAAATATGTCTCTAAAGCGTCAATGCAGGCGTCATTGAGATATATTATTCGTTCCTTTGAGCCTTTTCCGAAAAGCCGCAACGTGCGATTATCCTTACTGTAATCATTTATATTTAAACCTACAAGCTCACTAAGTCTCATTCCGCAGTTTAAAAACAAACATATGATGCAGTAATCGCGAGATTTATGCTTTGAATCAATGTTTTTAAGAAGCTCTATAGATTGTTCCAGCGACAGATACTTTGGCAGTTTATTTTTGATTCTCGGCATTTCCAGATCTTCAAGCGGATTCTTGTCAAGCATTTTAGCTTTATTGTGCAGATAAGAATAAAGCTGTTTTAGAGCAGAGGTTTTTCTGGCTCTTGTTGCTGTTGAATTGCTACGAATCTCTTTTAAGTAATTCAAATACTCGTATGCGTCATAAAGTGTAAGATTTTCCAGGTAAGAAAATGGGACGTCTTTGACACAAATTTTACAGTAAGGCGTATCTGTGTCAACATCGCCGTGTTTGAGCTTAAGATACCGCAGAAACGTGCGTATATCAATAAAATAAGCTTCTTCAGTACGATCGGCACGATCTTTAATAAGCTTGAGGTTCAAAAGGTAGTCCTTGACATATTCAGGACAATCGTCCATATACTCTTTTTTCACAATAAATCTCCTCTCCTAATATTCACTAAATTTTTATTTAGTGAATATTTCTATTTAATTATATAACGAAATGGCGGGATTGTCAATAGCCGTCTTCGAAACTGAACGGTAGCACTTTCCCTTCCGGATAGTAATGCTTTAGGTTTTTTATCTGCGAATATGTAAGATGATAAAGTATGCAGCCGTTTGGAAACTGAAAGTTGTAATAAGTAATATCAGTAATAAGTAATATCAATAAGTCTTTCAGTAGGCTTAACTCTGCGTATTTTGTAACGACTACGTAAAATCAAACGGTTCTGGAAATTATCACAATGTACTATAGGTTTTCTTTTTCCTTTAGCAAAGCACCTACGCATACAGTTTATATCTTCAGTGCAATAACGCTTGGAACAAGCACTGCAAAGACAAATAGTATTACATGCCGTTTTAGGCATTTGTATCATCACTTCCTAACATTTCGTTTACTAATCTTATGTATTTTGGATTTGGAAGAGTCGGTCGGGCTTTAATTGCCTTATCCAATCCGTCAAGACCTTTTATTTTTATGTATGCATCTATTGCATTCCCGCAATTAACCTGTACGAAATTTTGCAATCGCTGAAAGTTATAATCAATATCACATTTTGTCCAGATTTTAATTTTATCTGCATTGTCAAGGAAATCTTCATACCATTTAGCCAGCTTCCAACGCTGTTTATTACTGTCTTTTGTTTCCTTGCAAAATCTAACATAATTGTGACACACTCCTTTAAAAATCAATCCTATGTTCAAATCATTATCAATAATTTTATTTATAAACTCACTAGCGCGATCATCACGAAGCTGTATCTCAAATCTGATCCAGTGCGGTATTTTATCCTTAACTTCCCTTTCAGCTGACTTATCATAGATCCTGAACATAACATCAGATTTTTTTGAACCGAAATACAATGTCCAATCGTCAGATGTGTAGGATATTTCGCTGTAAATCGACTTGAACCGACTAATATAAAACCCTGTTGTAATGTGATGAATTATAGTATCTTTTTCTAACACATTATTAAAATCATCGTAGGCTATATCAATACGAGTAATATTAACAATATGCTTATTAACATAGAAAAAGTGAAATAAATATGTAAAATCTGTAGTGCTGTAAGTCTCGAATGTTCTACACCCCGAGCCGGACATCTCAACCCATATTGTATTTGAGTTTTCATTATTACAATGTAGGTTTATGCCACCGAAATAGAATCGGTCTTTATAGCCGTAAAATCCGTTCAAATGCTCAAAGCGCTCAATATAATCAGAAAGTCCTAGTAAATCAACAACGTCAGTCAAGCTATAACGAAAATCGTTCTGTTCGTCATACAATCGTATAGTAAAACTACACCAGTCTATAAGTATCAAATTTTCCACAAAATCACCTAAATGTATGGTTGTACCCCCCTGTTAGCTACGGGGGGTAATACGAAAGGCAACAGCTAGCCGCTTACGCGGCTAAGCTGTTTTGCCTTTTCGTTTCTTTAACCCTCGTATTATCTCGTTAGTGTCATACATACCTCTGAGCTTATCAGTCGCAGTAAAACAATACTTTTTCATTACTTGGCGTTTACGCATTCCGCTGTCTTTCTGTTCACCGTTGACAGCGTAATCTTCCTGAAGGTAATACTTATTACGAACAATTCGACTTTTGAAGAAACTCTTACACTCAATTACATAATCGGCCTGCTCCCGGATAACCTTGTTTACCCTGGTCCAGACCTGGGATGAACAGAAGATACACTTTTTATTTTTACGCTGAAGAGATACATAGCTTAATAGATCCTCCGGAGCAGCTTGCCAACCTTGCGAACTGAATGTAAGGTGAATTTCATCAAAGAGGAACAATATCCCCTGCTCTTCCCCGTACTGATCTCTATTTGTTAAGTCTCTAATCTGCTCCCAGTATGTAATAATGCCGTCTGATATGTCGGTATCAAAATTGGAATATATCTTTATATTTGGATATCGTTCTTTTATCCTCTTAGCCTTTTCCACCATTGAAATAGTTTTACCACAACCCACTCGACCACAGAAAAGATATACTCCGTAATAGTCATACGGCTTGACCTCCTTTTTGATTTTGTATCGATAGAAATCCTTAACTTTATCCTTTAAATACAACACAAATCCAGAAATAAAGCAACCGCCAAAGAATATTTGTAGAGCAGTTACACCTACAACTATAAGTAAAATCCATATCATAAAAATCACCTCGTAATTAGTTTAACTATAATTTTTGTAAATAACGCTAGAAACAATATGCCGAAAAACGAAATAAGCAACGAAAAGAATGTCCTAAAATCTATAATTGTATTAAAAGAGTTTACATATGAAATAACTGTACCAAATGATGAAACAACACCGTTAGACAAATCTAAATTATCAAAGAATGGCAAAGATAAGACACCCTTAACGATCCAGTATACAATCAATCTTCATCACCTCCACCAGAACCGCCGAAGCCGAAGATTTTAAAAATCAATTTAAAAACAAGATAACCAAACAATATATAGAATAAAATAGTACTCATACTACGTATAAAAGAAAAATCTATACTATAATCATTAAAGTCCAAAGAAAACTTACTTCCAAAAATTTTGAAGCTCGGAAGATCAGCTCCGGAAGTATTTTTAAAAGAATCTACTAAAAGAGAAAAACTGGGAATACGTTCGCAGGTCATGGCGTAGATTGATTTTGTTTTCGGATTAACAAAATACAATGCGAGCTCCTTCAAATCGCAAACTAGATTGTATAGAGCAATAGTTAAGTTTTCCCACAAAATAGGAACACAATCAAACAACCACTGGAAGAATCCAACGAAATTGTGAGCAAAATGCATAACGTTGCGCCCGATCCACTTAAACCCAACTTCTATTATATTGTATTCTCCGTATTCATCAGCACAATCTGCAGCAACGTCATCCCAAGATTCAAAATCTTCTATATAATCTGACATATCAGGAAAATCTACATAATCCTTTTTTACAGTGAACGAACCCATGACATTCTCAATCAAATCACCGTAGTTATATTGATAGCTTTTACAAACTATCCAATCTCCGGCACTTCCATTTTCTCGGTATGCGATCGCAAAATTTAAATTTTCTCGGCTTTCAAATTTATCAAATTTATAACCGTCGACAGAC
>CANQNK010000010.1 GCA_947625195.1 uncultured Clostridia bacterium
ACATACCTTGAGTTCTGCAAGGACCTCCATTTCAATCCAGCCGATGTAATAAGCGCGGCAGTACCTGGAGTTGTAACGGTAGGAGAGGATCCGAATCCTACAGATGAACCGACAGATGAGCCGACTAAGGAACCTTCGGACGGTGGCGATGCAACAAAGGCACCTTCAGATGGTGGTTCGACAGCTAAGCCGACAGAGAAGCCGGCAGATAACAACAACAGCAACAACGGCAACAATGGCGGCAACAACAATAATAGCAACAACGGTGGAGCAAACGGCACAGGCACATCTGCAACGGACAAGCCTGTAAATACCGGAGCGCAGACAGCTGTAGGACTTTCAGCATTTCTGGCAGCGGCGGCAATCGGTCTTGTAGCGCTTAAGAAGAGAAACAGATAAGATATTTCCGCATAAGTTATATATGAAAAAGCGGCAGGCTTCTTTGTGAAGTTTGCCGCTTTTTCGGTGTGTTTTAAATCCGCATTGAAAACTTGCTTTGTCAGATGTGCAATCCGGTGCCCAAAAAACTGTTTTAAGGGCATGATAGCGGTTGACACAATATACAAAAAGTGATATAATCAACTTGTAAGTTTTAGATGATTTTACACTTTGTTACGGAGGGATGAAACTTGGCAGCATTGGAAATTAAAAAGGTTACAGACAAGTCGTTTAAGAAATACGGAAAAATCATTGAGGGATACAATTTGAACGACATTTTAGACGCAATGGAGTCCGCTCCGTGTCCGAAGGACGTAATTTACGTTCCCGGGGTATCCAGTCTTGAAACACTGATGTTTAAAAAGGATCTGGAAAATGAGATTTACGGGGGCCTTCCTGTTCAGATAGGATACTGCAACGGAAATAACTATAAGCTAAACGCGCTTGAATATCATCGCTCAAGCGAGATAAACATAGCCGCGACCGATCTTATTCTTATGCTTGGAAGTCAGCAGGACATAGATGATGATTTTACCTATGACACCGAAAAGGTTGAGTGCTTTTTCATACCCAAGGGAACTATGATAGAGGTATACGCAACAACTCTGCACTATGCTCCGTGCAATGCAAATGAGGGTGGCTTCAAGTGCGTTGTAGTTTTGCCAAAGGGCACAAACTATGATCTTTCCGAACCTGTTGAGATCGGTGGCGGAGATGCAAAGCTTCTGTTTGCAAAGAATAAGTGGCTTATTGCGCATCCCGATTCGGGACTTAACAAGGACGGAGCGTTTATAGGTCTTAAAGGGGAAAATTTATCACTCAAGTAATTGAGGAGAAATAATTCATAAGATAAGGAGAATTTGAAAATGAACAACACACCTAAAGTAAAAATCGGTATCGTTGCGGTATCCCGCGACTGCTTCCCGGAATCTCTTTCCGTTTCAAGAAGAGAAGCGCTTATTGCGGCGTATAAGTCAAAGTACGATGAGTCGGAGATTTACGAGTGTCCTATCTGTATTGTTGAGAGTGAAATACATATGGTTCAGGCTCTTGAGGACATAAAAAAGGCGGGCTGTAACGCACTCTGCGTTTATCTCGGAAACTTCGGTCCCGAAATTTCGGAAACGCTGCTTGCAAAGCACTTTGACGGTCCTGCAATGTTTGTTGCAGCAGCAGAGGAAACGGGCGGAAACCTCTGTCAGGGAAGAGGAGATGCTTACTGCGGAATGTTAAATGCAAGCTACAACCTCAAGCTTCGCAGCATAAAGGCGTATATTCCTGAGTATCCGGTTGGAACTGCTGAAGAATGTGCGGATATGATCAACGAGTTTGTACCTATTGCAAAAGCTATTATCGGACTTAAGAATTTGAAGATCATTTCATTCGGCCCACGTCCGCTGAACTTTATGGCGTGTAATGCACCTATCAAGCCGCTGTTTGACCTCGGCGTTGAGATAGAGGAAAACTCAGAGCTTGATCTTTTTGAGGCGTATAAGCTTCACGACGGCGATGAGAGGATCCCTGATGTTGTAAAGGATATGGAGGAGGAACTCGGTGCCGGTAATATGAAGCCTGAGATACTGCCCAAGCTTGCGCAGTACGAACTTACGCTTCTCGACTGGATAGAGGCTCACAAGGGATACAGAGAGTATGTAGCTATTGCGGGAAAATGCTGGCCTGCATTCCAGACGCAGTTTGGTTTTGTACCGTGTTATGTAAACAGCCGCCTCACTTCAAGGGGGATCCCGGTATCGTGCGAGGTCGATATTTACGGTGCGCTTTCGGAATTTATCGGAACCTGCGTAAGCGACGATATCGTAACGCTGCTTGACATCAACAACACCGTTCCCGCAGACCTTTACGAGGAGGACATCAAGGGTAAACACGATTACACGCTGAAGGATGTATTTATGGGCTTCCATTGCGGAAACACCGCGTCTAAAAAGCTCACATCCTGCTCGATGAAGTATCAGATGATAATGGCGAGAAGTCTGCCTGAGGAGGTAACTCAGGGAACGCTTGAGGGAGATATTATTCCGGGCGATATTACATTTTTCAGACTTCAGTCCACCTCAGACTGTGAGCTCCGTGCATACATTGCACAGGGAGAGGTTCTGCCTGTTGCAACGCGTTCATTCGGAGCAATTGGAATTTTTGCAATCCCTGAAATGGGAAGATTTTACCGCCACGTTCTTATTGAGGGTAACTTCCCGCACCACGGAGCAGTAGCTTTCGGTCATTTCGGAAAGGCTATCTTCGAGGTGTTTAAGTATTTAGGAATTTCAGAGATCGGATATAACCAGCCGAAATGTCTGCCTTATCCTTCTGAAAATCCGTTTGCAAAGTAAGTAAACAGTAAAAAACAACCTCACTCTTGCGCGTTACAAGAGTGAGGTTTTGTTTTTTTGGAAATAATCAGACAAAATCATCTTCGTTTATGTCGTCTTCAAGCTCTTCGCCGTTAAGAAGCTTTCTCAGGTTTTCAATTTCCTCGTCTGTAAGAGTTACACCTTTACCCATTCTCGTGTGATCGGGATTCCACTCTCTCAGATCGTATTTAGGCTCCCTGTCATTCCAGCTTATCATATTAAGCTCTTTTGTCCAGCCCTTTGCGTTTTCCGATAAAACTCCTATGTGCTTGGTGATTTCGTATTTAAGCTCCGCCATATTTTCTCCCTCCTTTAAAACTTGTTTATTATAGGTATTTTGTTTAGTATTTTTGCAGGTATCATGATCTTTACCACTCTCATAACGCACCTGAAATTGCTTGCAACGATAACGCAGGTGCCTATAATAAGTATTGCGTACGCCGCAATTTTAAAAGGAATCTCAAGCGGTACAAGATATGTCGCAAGGCACATGACCGCAAGCACCGAGCAGTTAAAAACAAGCTTTCGCGTGTGAAGATTAAAAGGCTGATATTTCTTTGCGTCCGCTGCTCTTATTATAAACACCGCAAGATAAGAAATAAGAGCAGCGACAGCCGCAGAGTATATGCCGATCATTTTTACAAACGCAAGGTTTATGATTATATTCAGTCCGCCGGAAATAAGAGCTGTTACAAGGCTTCTGACGCTTTTTTTATGTACCGAATATATCGTTCCCAAAAAGGTCACAAAGCAGGTGAATATTGTGGCATAAATAAGAATCGGCGCATATAAAACTGATGAGCGGAAATCAGCGCCTATCCATATTCCCGTTATTATATGCAAAAACAAAAGGATAAATGCGGAAAGAATGTATATAACCGACTGGTTGCAATCAAAGACATTTTCGTAAAATCTCTCCTGCTTATCTGAATCCTTTTCAAGCACTGCTGACATATTCCACGCAAGCGCAAATATCATATAAACAGTGGATACGAGATTGGGTATTTTATATGCCGCAGACAGTATTCCGTTAGCGTCTGTACCGATAAAGCCGGAAACGATAAGACTTGAAGAGGTGTTGGTGATAAGCCACATTATCTGAGTTGGGATAAGCGGCACGCAGTATGCAAGCATCTGCTTTGTAACTGATTTGTCAAAGTCCTTAAACGAAAAGTATTTCCAGAGTTTTGCTTTGAAAAACATATATACGATAGCTATTAGGTCTGACAGAATTATTGCAAGCAGATATCCTGTTACACCGATTTTAAGACCCAAAAGCAAAAGCACCGTAAACGCCAGAGTGAAAAATGTTGTGAGTATTCCCACAAAGGCGTACAGCTTTACCATTTCAATCGCCCGTACAAAGTATGAGAACAAAAGCTTTAACGAAGCGGTAAAAACATACGCAAAAAGTATAAGTCCGTTGTCGAAAATTATTACACTTGTAAGCGAATTTTCGGCAGGATCGGGATTGCCGAAAATTATCAGCCCTAAGATCACAAGTCCTAAAACCGCAAGTCCCGCCAGATTCAAAACTGTGCCTATGGTAAATACCGAATTTTTGTTATAGGCTCTGTCCAGGCCAAAACGGGTTATTGCTTCGGACACAGTAAGAGATACGATAGGCACCAACCAGTTTGAAATTTGCTGGAGCAGGTCTGCAATTCCAAGCTCGTCCTGCGTAAGCGCGTTGGTATAAATAGGCACCAAGAACAGCACCAGTATTTTCGAGCTGAACGATCCTATGGCAAAAATTATCGTATTTGAAAAGAGCTTTTTATATCTGCTCTCAGAACTCATAATGCTGTTTCCTTTCATTTGTCATATTCTTTATGTGTTTTCAAGGTCCTTTTTCCATACATTCCATACGGCGTCGGAAGGCATTCTCCAGTCCCCTCTGGGAGATAGTGTAACCGTACCTATCTTCGCTCCGTCCGGAAGGCAGGAGCGTTTAAACTGCTGAGTGAAAAATCTTCTGTAAAAGGTGTAAAGCCACTTTGTAATTTCGTCCTGACTGTATTCGTTTTTGAAAGCGTATAAAGCAAGACGCTTGACCTTTGATGGCTTGAAAGCAAAACGGATAGCGTAGTAAAGATAAAAATCGTGAAGCTCATAAGGGCCTACCAGATCTTCCGTTTTCTGCGAGATCTCCTCGCCCTTTTCGTCAGTTGGCAAAAGCTCAGGTGACACCGGTGTGTCAAGAATATCATAAAGCACCTTTGAAAGCGGCTGATACCCGCAGGTATCAGCATAGTATTTTACTATGTGACGCACCAGCGTCTTTGGAACAGAAGCGTTTATCCCGTACATAGACATATGGTCTCCGTTGTAGGTTGCCCACCCAAGCGCCAGCTCGGACAGATCTCCCGTTCCTATAACAAGACCGCCTGTGCCGTTTGCGATGTCCATAAGCACCTTTGTGCGCTCTCTTGCCTGACCGTTTTCATATACCACATCGTGGTTGTTTTCATCGTGACCTATGTCCTTAAAATGCTGTCTTACAGAAGCGGTTATGTCAACCTCCTTAAAGGTGACCCCAAGGGACTGGCACAAAAGCTCTGCGTTTGATCTGGTGCGCTTGGTTGTACCGAAGCAGGGCATAGTAACCGCTATGATATCGCTGTGAGGGCGCTCAAGCAGATCAAGAGCCATAATGCACACAAGCATCGCAAGCGAGCTGTCAAGTCCGCCTGACATACCAATAACCAATGTTTTTGAATTTGTATGCTCAATTCTTTTTTTCAGTCCCTGTGCCTGCATCTGTAAAATCAGATTACAGCGATAATTTCGTTCCTTTTCGTTTAGCGGAATAAACGGTGTCTTTGAGTAAAAGCGGGTAAGAGAGGTTTTTTGCATCGGCATTGAAAAATAGATGTATTCGTATTCACTGTACTGTGACGTATAATAGGTTGACATTTTAGCACGTTCGCTTGCAAGCTTTTGCATATCAAGCTCAGATACCGTAAGCTCGTTTTTAAACAAAGCGCTTTGCTTTAAAATACTTCCGTTTTCGGCGATTATATTGTGACCTGAAAATACCATGTCCTGAGTGGATTCGCCATCGCCAGCGCTTGAATAGATGTATCCGCAGATAAGCCTTGCGGACTGGTTTGAGACAAGCGACAGACGGTATTTATCCTTTTCTATTACCTCATCTGACGCCGATAGATTTCCTATAACTGTAGCTCCTGCCAGAGCGTGACGGTTTGACTGGGGGCAGGGAGCCCAAAGGTCCTCGCATATTTCTGCGGCAAACTTAAATTCCGGCATCTGCTCACAGCAGAAAATAAGATTTTTGCCGAACGGATAGTCCTTGGCCCTTAGTCTTATAACGGAGTTTTTACAAGGTGCCGGAGAAAAATGCCTTGCTTCATAAAACTCGTTGTAGTTGGGAAGGCTTGTCTTCGGTATTATGCCGAGTATCTCTCCGTCGAAAATCACGGCGGCGCAGTTATAGATGCTTCCGTCCTTTTGTATAGGAAGCCCCACGGTAAAAAGAATTTTTTTGTCACGGCTTGCATCAGCAATTTTAAACAATGCTTCGGCAGACGCGTCTAAAAGCGCGCGCTGAAAAAACAGATCCTGACAGGTGTAAGCCGTTATACATAGTTCAGGAAAAACCAGACATTTTACTCCCTGAACAAAAGCGCTTTCAAGAACGGTAATAATGCTTTTTGTATTATAATCAATGTCTGCAACCTTCACTTTCGGGGTCGCAGCCGCAACTTTTATAAAGCCGTCTTTCATAAATATCTCCTTTGAGTGAATTTCGTGTAATCAAATATAGTATACCACAAATTGCCTGTAAATACAAGAAAAATAATATTTCACTTAACTTAAATGTACCGACACACAAAAGCAAAAATAAAAGCGAGCTTTATCGGAGGCACAATTACCTCCGGCGGCTCGCCGGTGGTGCAGAAGATGGGACTTGAACCCACACGACATTGCTGCCACAGGCACCTGAAGCCTGCGCGTCTGCCAATTCCGCCACTTCTGCAAATATTACCGACTTGTTCAGTCAGTGGACTTATTATAACATACCTTTGACCAAAAATCAAGCAAAACTTTTTACAGAATTTCAAATCATATATTTTCATGAAAAGTCTTTATTTTTACGATTTAATATGCTATAATTATCTAGGTTGTGACATTATTATTTAGCGTGCATTATGCGAATACAGTATGAATATTGTAAATGTTTTGTGAATAAATATCAGAAATTTAATATTATGCACGTTTCAAGCATTGTTGCCTGAAAACGGCTTATTAGTTAATGAAACTTATTTAATAGCAGGTTTTTAAGGCTTACGGAAAAGCACGCAGCTTAAGGAATATACATTCTTATCGCATTATGCGGGATATATTTGGAAAGGAATGGTTAATAGCTTTATGGAAAAAACATATTGTTTGGGAATAGACGTCGGCTCTACGACCGTAAAAACGGTAATACTTGACGGCGACGAGATCAGAAGCTGTAAATACGAGCGTCACTTTTCAAAGGTAAAGGAAACGGTTGCAAATCAGCTTAAGGAAATCGGAGAAAAGTATCCAGACGATAAGTTTAAAATAATGATCACCGGATCTGCCGGACTGGGTATTGCAAATATGAGCGGGATAGATTTCACGCAGGAGGTTTACGCGGCATTCGTGGCCGTAAACAAGACATACCCTGATGCAGACGTTGTGGTAGAGCTCGGCGGTGAGGACGCAAAGATAATATTTCTTACCGGCGGAGTAGAGCAGAGAATGAACGGCTCGTGCGCAGGAGGAACCGGCGCGTTTATCGACCAGATGGCAACGCTTCTGGGAGTAACGCCTGACGAGCTTAACGACATGGCGTTAAAAAGCACCAAGCTTTATCCTATAGCATCAAGGTGCGGAGTTTTTGCAAAAAGCGATATTCAGCCGCTTCTTAATCAGGGTGCCAAAAAGGAGGATATCGCGGCGTCAATTTTTCAGGCGGTGGTAGACCAGACTGTTTCAGGACTTGCGCAGGGACGAAAAATAAGTGGTAAGGTGCTTTTTTTAGGCGGACCTCTTTCGTTTTTGAGCGCGCTGAGAAAGGCATTTGTAGATACGCTTAAGCTTGATGACGATCACGCGGTGTTCCCGGAGCTTGCTCCGTGCTTTATGGCTTACGGTTCTGCCTTACAGGCTGCTGATGTAAGCGAGCCTATGACGGTAAAGGACGCCCTTGAGAAGATTATGAACGCGAAAGCTTCCGACAATATAGTGGTTTCCGATCCGCTATTTGAGTCGCAGGAGGACTACATAGAATTTGTAGAGCGCCATAAGGAAAGTGATCTTAAGTATGAGGACATAAGCAAATACACAGGAGAAGCATATCTCGGGATCGACGCAGGCTCTACAACGACAAAGCTTGTGCTTATAACCCCGGACGGGAAGCTTTTGTACAATCACTACTGCTCAAACAAAGGTCAGCCGCTAGACGTTATTACAGAAAAGATAAAAGAGATATACTCGCTTTCGTGCGGTCGTATAAGGATAAAAGCGTCCGCCGTCACCGGCTACGGCGAGGATCTTATAAAGGCTGGGCTTGGCATTGATTTCGGTATTGTTGAGACGGTTGCTCATTTTAAGGCGGCATCTTACTTTTGCCCCGAGGTTGATTTTATTATAGACATCGGAGGACAGGACATAAAATGCTTCAAGATAAAAAACAACGCCATAGACAGCATTATGTTAAACGAGGCCTGTTCCTCCGGGTGCGGGTCTTTCATACAGACATTTGCAAAGGCTCTGGGCTATGAAATAGCGGACTTTGCAAGGATCGGGCTTTTTGCGAAGGCTCCGGTAGAGCTCGGCTCACGCTGCACTGTATTTATGAACAGCTCAGTAAAGCAGGCGCAGAAGGACGGCGCAAGCGTTGAGGACATCTCTGCGGGACTTTCGTCAAGCATTATAAAAAATGCCATTTACAAGGTCATAAGGGCAAAGAGCGTTGACGAGCTTGGAAAAAACATAGTCGTTCAAGGCGGAACTTTCTTAAACGATGCCGTTTTGCGCGCGTTTGAGAAGGAACTGAAGAGAAACGTTATACGTCCTGCGATCGCAGGGCTTATGGGAGCATTCGGCTGTGCGCTTTACGCTAAGGAAAAGGCTGACGAAGAGTTTGTCTCGTCGATTCTTTCTAAAGAGCAGATAGAGAACTTTTCATATAAGCCTTCTTCCGCCGTATGCGGCGGATGCGGGGCGCACTGCAATCTTACTGTTATAAAATTTAACGATGGACGAAGGTTTATTTCCGGAAACCGCTGTGAAAAGGGTGCGGGAATAAAGCGAACAGACGTTATGGAAAACACTATTGAATATAAATACGGCCTTTTGCGGGAATATGAAAGCATAAAGCCCGACAAGCCTATCGCAAAGGTAGGACTGCCCATGACGCTTTCTTATTACGATCTGCTGCCGTTTTTCCATACGTTGTTTACGTCGCTGGGATTTGAGGTAGTGCTTAGCGAGGAATCCTCAAGAGAAACCTATTACAAGGGTCAGCAGACGATTCCGTCTGACACGGTGTGCTATCCGGCAAAGCTTGCTCACGGACATATAATGAGCCTGCTTGAAAAGGGAGCGGATTTTATCTTCTACCCTTGTATGAGCTATAACGTTGATGAGGGCGGCTCGGATAATCACTACAACTGCCCGGTGGTAGCCTATTATCCGGAGCTTTTAAAGGCAAATATGCCGCAGCTTAACGACGATAATTTCATATATCCGTATCTTGATATAAACAGAAAGAATCACACCGCAAAGGCCTTGTCAAGGGCGCTCAAGAAATACGGCGTCACAAAGGATCAGGTGTACAGCGTTTTGAACAAGGCATATTCTGAACAGGTAAGATACCGTAAAAAGATAGAATCAAAGGCTCAGGAAATAATATTTGAGGCCAGAAAGCTAGGAAAGAAAATAATCGTATTGGTTGGCAGACCGTACCACACAGACCCGGAGATAAATCACGGAATACATAAGCTTATAGCGTCCTTGGGACTTGCGGTTGTTACTGGAGACAGCATAGCGAATTTGTCGGAGGTTCCTGCGCTTGATGTCTTGAATCAGTGGACTTATCACTCGAGAATGTACCGAGCCGCCGAGTATGTTACCACACAGCCAGATATGCAGCTTGTGCAGCTTGTGTCTTTCGGCTGCGGAATAGACGCTGTTACCACCGACGAGATAAGGGCGATACTTGAGGAAAAGGGAAAGCTTTATACCCAGCTTAAAATTGATGAGATAAATAACTTAGGTGCTGCCAAAATAAGACTCAGAAGTCTGGTTGCGTCTATTGAGGAGAAAGAGGGAAAGTAAATGGCAGGTTCAAAAAGAGTTCCGAAACCGTTTTTAACCGATCAGATGAAAAAAGAATACACTATTTTAGTTCCCGATATGCTTCCGATCCATTTTAAGCTTATCATTGCTATCTTGGAGGAGTACGGATACAGGCTTGAGCTTTTGCAGACATCAACCAGAGCAGTTATCGACGAGGGACTTAAAAACGTCCACAACGATACCTGCTATCCTGCGCTGCTTGTGATCGGGCAGTTTATGGAGGCGCTTAAAAGCGGAAAGTATGATGTAAATAAAACCGCGCTTATGATAACACAGACGGGCGGCGGTTGCAGAGCTTCAAACTATATACACCTTTTAAGAAAGGCTCTTGCAGCGGATTTTCCTCAGGTCCCCGTGATATCCTTAAACTTCTCAGGGCTTGAAAAGCAGGCGTCATTTAAGATAACCCCTTTTATTGCGCTTAAGCTTATTTATGCGGTTATGTACGGCGATCTTCTTATGCTGCTTTACAACCAATGCCGCCCTTATGAAATAAACGAGGGAGATACCGACAGGGTTTTGGCTTACTGGCAGGATAAGCTTTCTTACGCTCTTAAGCACAACAAGTATCTTAACACCAAAAAGCTTTACAGAAAGATCCTTGACGGTTTTAAGGCAATACCGAGAACAAAGGACAAAAAGCCGAGAGTTGGAATTGTAGGTGAGATTTATGTAAAGTATTCTCCTCTGGCAAACAACGGCCTTAACGAATTTTTGATCTCAGAGGGGTGTGAGTCCTATGTTCCCGGACTTTTGGACTTTGTTTTGTACTGTGCATCTGATTCTCTTAACGACAAGCGCCTGTACGACTCTGTTACGGCAAGAACACTAATGTTTGATATAGGATACGAAGTGCTTTATAAGTTCCAAAAGCAGCAGATAAAAGTCATTGAGGAGCATGGGGAGTTTTTCCCGCCCCATGATTTTGAACAGCTGAGAGAATACGCCGATAAGTATATAAATCAGGGCGTGAAAATGGGAGAGGGCTGGCTGATAACGGCTGAAATGGCTGCTCTTGCGGAAACGGGAACGCAGAACATCATCTGCACACAGCCGTTTGGCTGTCTGCCAAATCACATAGTTGCAAAGGGAATGAGCAGAGTAATTAAGCAGGCGTATCCAGACGCAAATATAGTGGCGATCGACTACGATCCCGGTGCTACAAAGGTAAATCAGGAAAACAGAATCAAACTAATGCTTGCGAATGCGAGAAAATAAGTGTAACGGCATATATAGAAAGGAATGATAGGATTATGAGGCTTGCCGCTGTATTCAAGGATAATATGGTCTTGCAAAGAGATAAGGAAATAAGAATTTTCGGCAGCTGCAACGAGGGTGATGAAATAGTTGTGACCCTTGCCGGTGTAACGGTAAAGACAAAAAGCAAGGGCGGCAGATTTCTGGTAGCTTTTCCGCCGATCGAAAAGCAGACGGGAGTAGAGCTTTACGTTACTAACGGTCTTGAAACGATAACGAGAAAAAATATAGCTGTCGGCGAGGTATGGCTTGCAGGAGGACAGTCTAATATGGAGCTTTCTATAGCAAATGCCAAGGATGCAGACAAGTATCTGGAGCTTGCCGAAAAAAGCGATATTCGTTACTATAACGTACCAAGAATGGAGTACAAAAACGACGAGTTTTATGAGGCGGAGAAAAACAGCGAGTGGACCTTTCACTCAAAGGAAAAGGCGAGAGAGTGGAGCGCGGTTGCGTTTCACTTTGCAAAAATGCTTGAGGAGGAGCTTGACCTTACTATCGGAATAATCGGCTGCAATCTGGGCGGAACCTCGGCAAGCTTATGGGTGGACAGAGAAACTCTTTCAAGCGATCCCGTTACTAACCGATACGTTATCGACTATGATAATAAGGTCGGCGGTAAAACCGCCGAGGAACAGAAAAAGGAATATGACGACTACAAGGAATACTCAAAGGAATGGAACAAAAAGCTTGGTGAGTTTTATGCTGAGAATCCAGGCGGCTCATGGGACGAGGCTTTAAAATACGCGGGAGAAAACCGCTGGCCCGGACCTATGGGGCTTACAAATCCCTTCAGATTAAGCGGACTTTACGATATAATGCTGTCTCGTGTTGCGCCGTTTGCGATAAGAGGCTTTATATACTATCAGGGTGAGGAGGACACCGCCGTATGCGAGCGGTATGACGCGGTATTCAATATGCTTATAAAGGCTTGGCGCAGGTACTTTATGGACGAGAGTCTGCCGTTTATATGCGTATCTCTTCCGATGTTCTGGTATCACGATGCTCCGGACGACAAGACCTGGCCGGTTGTACGTCAGGCACAGCAAAATGCAGCCAAGAAAAACAAGGGAGTTTACACTGCCGTGGCGCTTGACTGCGGTGAGATTGATAACATTCACCCAACCGACAAGCTGCCTGTTGGACAACGTCTGGCGCTTCTGGCACTAGACAAGGTTTACAAAATTGCAAAAAATGCGGATGCACCGGAATTTTGCGGATTTTCTCAATCGGGAAACGAGGTAAGGATCACGTTCAAAAATACCTGCGGAGGGCTTGTGCTAAAATTTAACGATAAGCCAATAGGCTTTGAGATTTCTGACGACGGGGAAAGCTTTACGCCTGCCGACGCTGAGATATCCTCAGACGATGTAATAATCAAGACGGATAAGATGATAACCGATGTAAGATACCAGTGGGTAAATTACGGTGAGGTGAATTTGTTCGGTAAAAACGGACTTCCCGCGGCGTCGTTCTGGGCAAAGCTGAATTGATCTGCAATCTTTGCCCCAGAGAATGTGGCGTTGACCGAAGCGTATCAGTCGGCTTTTGCGGTATGGGTGAGGAAATAACCGCTGCAAAGGCTTATCTGCATCGCTTTGAAGAGCCGCCCATAAGCGGGGACAGGGGGAGCGGCACGGTGTTTTTCTCAGGCTGCAATCTCAACTGCGTGTTTTGTCAAAACGATAAAATTTCGCACAAGAAATATGGGCATAAAATAACTTTTGAGCGACTTGCCGATATTTTTTACGAGCTTGAGGACAAAGGCGCTCACAACATAAATCTCGTTACTCCGTCTCATTTTACTTATCAGATCCTAAAGGCGCTTGATATTGCAAAGCCGTATCTTAAAATTCCCGTTGTATTTAATTCCTCAGGCTATGAAAAAACACATACGCTTAAAATGTGGGAGGGCTATGCGGACATATACCTTCCCGATTTAAAGTATGTCTCCTCCTGCCTTTCTGAAAAATACTCCAAAGCTTCAGATTACTTCAAATATGCCTCAGCCGCTATTTTAGAGATGAATCGCCAGGCAGGAGATTTACAATTTGATGTAAACGGGATCCTTCAGAAAGGGCTTATCATACGACACCTTATACTTCCGGGGTGTTACAAGGACAGCATCTCGGCGCTTAAGTGGATATCGGAAAACATAAGCGGTGAATTTCTGGTGAGCATTATGAATCAGTACACGCCGAATGAAAACGTAAGTGGTACAAAGCTTGACAGGCGATTATCCGTTTTTGAATACAAAAAGGTGTTGAGTTTTGCTGAGGAGCTGGAACTTAAGGGCTTTTCGCAGAAGCGCGAAGCCGCAAAAAGCATATACACCCCGATATTTGATCTGGAAGGAATATAGTCAAGTAAGAAAACCTCCCGTGAGACTGATTTTGCTCACGAGAGGTTTTTAAGATAGGTATTTCTATCTAACCCGCAATAGTATCTTTTATGCACGTGATTTGTCATGTGCAAAACCGAAAGGCGTTAGATATAATCTTTTTTCATCTAAATTATATTACTTAGATTATAAAAATAATGTAGAAATATGTCGCGCAAAAATAAAAAGAGAAAAAATATTGTTAGGCTTTTAAAAGCTATTTCTATTTGTTTGCTCTCTGTTTGTTAAATTGTATCAAATTCTTTTCATTCAGGGTTCACAGCCTCTTTGGATTGGGTATAAAAAAGCCCTGCATAGCAGAGCTTGTAATTATTTCTTTATAGAGTGCGTTTTGTTTTCTAGATCTAATAAAACTTCTGCATTCCTTTTTTGCTTTTCAATCAATTCTATTTCTTTCAGTTTTGCGTTACTCTAAATTTCCATCTTTTGAACCGAGGATTAAAGATTTGACAACAATCGTTATTAAATTTGCAAGATTTTTAAATTTCATATTTTCCTCCTCTGGTGAATTAAATTACCGGTATTAAAATTAAACTAATTAAATTTATCCCAAGTGCGAAAACAAAATATCGTTAAAAATGTCGTATTTTGTACAAACAAAGAACGTTTAATCACAATGATACGCGTTCTTGGATCCTCATTATACATATGTCAGGTATGCTTTCCGCTGCTAGAATTTTTTGATCTGTAAATATTGTCACGGTTGTATTGACATTTTAATGTAAATATAGTATAATATTTAAGATTATTAAATACAGGGAGGCAGTTTAATGTTTAAGAAAAAAATAGCCGCAATTTCCTGTGCCGGAGCTATGGCTGTCGGACTTGCAGGCTGTGCGGATATGTCAAAGATAATGACAGTTGACGGAAAAGGGATCAACGCAGGTGTGTACATCGACTATATGCTTAATGAGTATACCATGCAAAGCTATTACGCTCAGTATTTTCAGTCTTCGGATGATGAGACCGAGTTTTTGAAGAAGGAGTATTCTGATGGCGAAACCTACTCTGAGCATTTTAAAAATACCGCTTTGGAGCAGACCATAAGAGGCGTTGCCGCTGACAAGCTGTTTGCTGACGAGGGGCTTGAGCTTTCGGACGACGATAAGGCGGAAATAGAAGATAGTGTTTCTTCTATGTTCGATCAGTTCGGCGATGAGTACCTTGAGCTTCAGGGAATTTCAGAGGAATCTGTAAAAATCGTTTACACATATGAAAAGCAAAAGGAGCTTTTATTCGATCATTTTTATGACGAAGGCGGCACAAAGGCCGTTTCAGATGACGATATCAAATCCTATATGAGCGACAACTATCTAAGATATAAAATGATAACTATATCGAAAACTCCAACCTCAACCTCTGGCGATGAGGCTACCGACGAGGAGAAGAAGGAAGCTGACGCAAAGGCTAAGGAGCAGGCGGACAAGTATCTTGCCCTTGCAGAAAAAACCGATTCTGACGGCTTTGACGAAGTTATAAAGCAGTATGAGGAGGATACCGAGAAAGCTTCTGAGGAAACGACTGAGGAGGCGACAGCCGAGGCTACTACTGAAGCTGTGAGCGAGGAGCCTGAGATAGATACGACGGCTGAGTATACTGTTACTTTCGTTGACCCGGACGGAAAGGAGTACGATGAGGATTCGGATTATCCTCCGCAGACAGTCAAGGGCGGAGATAAGGCTAAAAAGCCGGATACCCATCCTGAGAAGCCATACTACCAGTTTACCGGCTGGTATTCGGACTCATCGAACACTACCGAGTTTGATTTTGACGAGCCCGTTTCAGCTGACACAAAGGTATATTCCGGATTTGATACAAACGAGGTTTTGACTCAGTACGATGAAGAAAACGCAAGCGATATTCAGAAAAAGATAAAGAAACTTGAAATTGGTAAGCCGTCTTTGGAATCTGACGACAACAACTACTATGTGATTATTAAGCTTGATCCTGCTGAAAGGGAGGATTATCTTACAGGCGGAAGCGAGCGTCAAGATATAATTCACACTATGAAGTCTGATGAGTTTAATAAGACTCTTGACGATCTGGCTGATAAAATGAATATTGATAAAAATAAAAGCGCACTGGATAAGTACACTCCTGAAAAGCTGGAGGAAATTGCCGAGAAATATTCTCAAAAGAAGTAAGTAAAGAAAAATTAAGGCTGTTATAAAATCAAAACTGATTTTATAACAGCCTTTTTCGTTATGTCAATCTTTTCAAAATGAGATTTAAGAACCGTTTACTTGTGGTATTTTTTGTTGTTTATTATTGAATATGCTCGATAGATCTGCTCTAAAAGCATTACTCGTGCAAGCTGATGCGGAAATGTCATTTGCGACATTGATAGCTTGTAATCCGATTGCTCTTTTACACCTTCAGACAGTCCGTGAGACGAGCCTATTATAAAATTGATTGCTGGAATTCCGTTTAAGGCTGCTTCACTTAGCTTAAGAGCAAGATTTTCGGAGTTCATTTGATTCCCCTCAATACAAAGTGAAAACGTATAGCTTCTGGGTTTTATAAGCGAAAGAAGCTGCTTGCCTTCGTTTTCAAGCGCAAGCGTTATTTCCTTTCCAGCAGGCTTATCGGGGATTCTGTATTCGGATACCTCGCAGATGTTTATTCTGCAAAATGCGCCGAGGCGTTTTCGATATTCCGCGCAGGCGTCTTTCAGATATTGCTCCTTTATCTTTCCAACAGCGATAATGTTTACCTCCGTCATATTTTCACTGCCTCTCCGGGCTCGTTTGCGGGAGCGACAAAAAGCTGATACTCGTCCGGGCTAATATCGCAAAGCTGTGATAAAACGGCTTGTCTTGCAACATATGGCGTGTTGTTTTGCTGACTGAGATGTCCGAGAATTATCTTCTGAGCCCCGTTCTTTATCAAAATCTCTATTTCGGCTGCTGAATTAGCGTTTGACAAATGACCTCTGTCAGAGCGTATCCGCTGCTTAAGCGGATAGGGATATCTGCCGCTATCAAGCATTTTGTCATCATAGTTTGCCTCAATAAGACACACTGACGCCGAAAGCAGATTGTTATGTACCTCCTCGGTTACATAGCCGAGATCCGTGCAGGTGACTGCAACCTTTCCTTCGGGGTTTTTTATTCTAAAGCCAAAGCTTTCTCTTGAATCGTGCGGAGTTTTAAAAGGGTGTACCTCATAATCTCCGACGCAAAAGCTGTATACGTTTTCAAATACGTTTATCACGCTTGATGTTGATATAAGGTCACGGCTTGTTAAATATCTTGCCGTTTCAATTCCCGTAAAGACCGGCGTATGATACTTTTTGGTAAAATTTAAAAGGCCTTTGATATGATCTGTATGCTCGTGCGTTATGAGAATTCCCTCAACACATTCCGGAGAAATGCCCTTGCTTTCCAAGGCGGTGACGAGCTTTTTCATACTTACCCCGGCATCTATTAAAATTCCGCCTCGTTCATCTCCTAGATAAGTAGAGTTTCCTGAGCTTGAGGAGTAAAGCGGATATATTTTTGACATCTGACCACTCTTTTCTTCATATTAAAAAGGCGGAAGCGCATTTACGCCCGCCGCCCTTGTATCATTTTTATTTATGTTATCCGGTTATTGCCTGCGCATTTATATCTGGAAAATATTTTCTGATCATATTTCCGCCAAGAGCCCTGACCTTTGAATCTATATTCTCATAGCCTCTCTCAATATGGAATATATCGTCGATAACGGTTTCTCCTTCTGCTGCAAGCCCCGCGATTACCATTGCGGCTCCTGCTCTGAGGTCGGTTGCTCTTACCGGAGCTCCGGTAAGTTTTCCTACTCCCTGAATTATAGCTACCTTGCCGTCTACGGAGATGTCTGCGCCCATACGCCTAAGCTCTGCGACGTATCTAAAGCGGTTTTCAAAAATATCGTCTGTTACAATACTTGTTCCGTCTGCAAGCGTAAGCAGTGTTGAAAGCTGCGGCTGCATATCAGTAGGAAAGCCCGGGTGAGGCATTGTTTTAACACTGGTTTTTATAAACTGGGCGTCCGGCTTTACGCATACTCGCACGCTTTCGTCAAATTCCTCAACCGTAACGCCTATTTTGCGAAGCTTTGCGGTGATAGACTCCAAGTGCTTTGGAATCACGTTTTTAACAAGCACATCGCCTTTCGTAGCCGCCGCCATAACCATATACGTTCCCGCCTCAATCTGGTCGGGAATTATTGCGTAGGTGATTCCCTTTAATCTGCTTACTCCGCGGATCTTAATGACGTCGGTTCCTGCACCTCTGATATCCGCTCCCATTGAGTTTAAAAAGTTAGCAAGGTCTACTATATGCGGCTCTTTAGCCGCGTTTTCTATTACGGTAAGGCCCTTTGCCTTTACTCCCGCAAAAATTGCGTTTATAGTTGCGCCTACAGTGATAAAGTCAAAATATACCTGACCGCCGTAAAGCTCTTCACACTGCACATGGACGATTCCCGCATGCATATCGTCTGACGCACCCAAAGACTTAAATGCCTTGAGATGCTGATCTATTGGTCTGTCTCCCAGATCACAGCCACCGGGCATCGGCACATACGCTTCATGAAATCTTCCCAGTAAGGTTCCAAGAAAATAGCTTGAAGCTCTCATGCTTCTTGCCAGGTCATAGGGAACTACCGGGTTGATTATCCCTGAGGTGTCAAAAAATACTGTGTTTTTTCCCTTGATCTGCACCGTTGCACCCATTTCTCTTAAAATTTTCAAGCATATTGAAATGTCGCTTATTTCAGGTACATTTTCCAAAACACAAGGCTCATCGCACAAAATGGTGGCTGCAACTATGGCAACTGCTGCGTTTTTAGCTCCGCTGATAACAACCTCGCCCTTTAAGGGTTTGCCCCCTTCAATAACATACTTATCCATTATTATGCCCCTTAAAATTCATTTTGTTGTCTTTGTCTTTTTTCTTGAAATCTTTACACTGAATAAAAATAACAACTTACATATTATGTCATGTAAGCTTTGTATCGTGATTACACTGATACTTATTATACCTCGTTTTTAATTCTAAATCAATTGTATTGGAAAATTTCTACAAATTTAATAGAAATATGCAAAACACCATGAGGTATTTTTACATTTTGCTGAGCGTTTATTTTATATCAAAACAAAGTATTATAGGGGTTTTACAACAATATGTTGTGTCATTCTCTTTATATTACACATTATATTCTATCACATAATACATAAAAAATCAAGATGTTTTGCAAAATTTGCTTTTTTATTTGTTAATTTTACTAAGTATGACAAATTTCTTGCTTATGTCTGATTATCGCGAGCTGTCCGCAGATGAAGACAAGTAAGGCATTATACCACATTTTTATAAAGTCGTTGACACAACAAAACCCCGGAGAAACGTATTATTACGCAAGTCCGGGGTTTATTTTTTGTGATTATAAGCTTTTACTTTTTCATAGCTTCTTCAACAGCAACTGCGCACGCAACGGTAGCGCCGACCATCGGGTTGTTGCCCATTCCGATAAGTCCCATCATTTCAACGTGAGCCGGAACTGACGAGGAGCCTGCAAACTGAGCGTCAGAGTGCATTCTTCCCATAGTGTCGGTCATACCGTAAGAAGCGGGACCAGCAGCCATATTGTCAGGGTGAAGAGTTCTTCCCGTTCCGCCGCCGGAAGCAACAGAGAAATATTTTTTGCCCATCTCGTTGCATTCTTTCTTGTAGGTTCCAGCAACGGGATGCTGGAAACGGGTCGGGTTAGTGGAGTTTCCTGTGATGGAAACATCAACGCCCTCCTTGTGCATTATAGCAACGCCCTCTGTAACATCGTTTGCACCATAGCAGTTTACCTTGGCGCGAAGTCCGTCAGAGTATGCCTTTCGGAACACCTCTTTGACTTCACCCGTGTAGTAGTCCATTTCGGTTTCAACATATGTAAATCCGTTTATGCGGGCGATTATCTGAGCGGCGTCTTTTCCCAGACCGTTGAGTATAACCCTAAGCGGTTCTTTTCGTACCTTGTTAGCCTTTTCAGCGATACCGATAGCACCCTCAGCAGCGGCAAACGACTCGTGTCCTGCTAAAAATGCAAAGCACTTGGTATCCTCTTCAAGAAGCATCTTTCCGAGATTTCCGTGGCCCAGACCGACCTTTCTCTGGTCTGCAACAGAGCCGGGAATGCAGAATGCCTGAAGGCCCTCTCCGATCGCTGCGGCAGCGTCGGCAGCTCGTGTGCAGCCCTTCTTTATAGCTATCGCACAGCCTACCGTGTAAGCCCACTTAGCGTTCTCAAAACATATCGGCTGAATGCTTTCAACCTGCTTGTAGATGTCAAGTCCTTTTTCCTTGGTGATCTCAGCGCACTCCTCAATAGACTTGATACCGTACTGCTCTAAAACAGCAAGGATTTGTTTTTCTCTTCTCTCGAATGATTCAAATAAAGCCATTTTAAAATCCTCCCTATTCCTTTCTCGGATCGACGATCTTAACTGCATCGCCGACTCTGCCGTACTGACCCTGAGCCTTTTCAAATGCGGTGTTTGCATCATCACCGGACTTGATAAAGTCCATCATCTTGCCGAAATTAACGTATTTGTATCCGATGATCTCATTGTCTTCGTTAAGGGCGATGCCCGTAACGTATCCGTCCGTCATTTCAAGGTAGCGAGGACCTTTTTTTAGTGTTCCGTACATTGTTCCGACCTGAGAGCGAAGTCCCTTACCAAGGTCTTCAAGGCCTGCGCCTATCGCAAGACCGTCCTCAGAAAAAGCGCTTTGAGTTCTTCCGTAAACTATCTGGAGGAAAAGCTCTCTCATAGCGGTGTTGATAGCGTCGCAGACAAGGTCTGTGTTGAGTGCCTCAAGAATAGTTCTTCCGGGAAGTATTTCAGATGCCATAGCTGCGGAATGAGTCATACCCGAGCAGCCGATCGTTTCTACCAGAGCCTCCTGGATAACGCCCTCTTTTACATTAAGGGTAAGCTTGCAGGTACCCTGCTGCGGTGCGCACCAGCCAATACCATGCGTAAAGCCCGAGATATCTTTGATTTCTTTAGCTTTTACCCACTTAGCTTCTTCCGGTATCGGAGCTGCGCCGTGCGCTACGCCCTGAGCTACCGGACACATTGTTTCAACTTCGTGTGAATAGATCATAAGTTAGATAACTCCTCTCAAAAATAATAGTATTTTCATACGCCTATATTATACATCATATTGTTATTTTTGACAAGAGCTTTTTACAAAAAATGTAAGCGTTATAGCGCCCGAAAGTCACTGTTTTTAACAGTATCGTATTTACAAAATAAAATTAGGCATTTACATTTTTTTGATGTTGTGGTATACTATTTTATTAGATTTGCAGCAATAAAACGCAAAAAAGATTTAAGGTGGTAAGCTTTATTATATGAAAGTTGGAATAATTGCTGTTTTGATTATACTTTCGGCAATTTTTTCGGGAACCGAGACCGCTTATTCAAGCGCAAGCAGAATAAGACTTAAAAACTTGGCTTACGGCGGAAAAAAGACCGCCAAGGTAGCCGTGAAAATAATAGATAAATATGACAATGCTCTTACGGCGATACTCATTGGAAACAATGTTGTAAACATCTTTTCGGCGTCTTTGGCAACGGTGGTGTTTACGGCTAAGTTCGGACCTCAGAGCGTTGCTGCTTCTACGCTTGTTATGACGGTTCTGGTGCTGATATTCGGAGAGATCCTGCCCAAAAGCTTTGCAAAGGACTACGCCGAGCGCGTTTGTCTTGTTATGGCGTATCCTCTGAATGCGCTTATGATTGTGATGACCCCGTTTATATGGCTTTTCACAAAACTCAAGAGCGGTTTGGTAAGGCTTCTGGGCTCCAAGAAAAAGACGCCTACCGTTACCGAGGAGGAGCTTATCCACATGATCGAGGAGATCGAGGGAGAGGGAGTTTTGGAACAGCAGGAGTCGGACCTTGTAAGAAGCGCGCTTGAGTTTGACGAAACTACGGTTGAGGAAATCCTTATACCAAGAGTAAACGTGACGGCGATCGACAAAAACGACAGCATGGAAAACATCAAGGACTGCTTTTTAAACAGCCCATATTCGCGCTTTCCGGTTTATGACGGGACGATAGACAACATTATCGGAACGCTTCATCAAAACGACTTTTTCAATATGTATTTAAACGGCCAAAAGGATATATCAAAGCTTTTGAAAAAGCCGCTTTTTGTGTCTGAGTATCAGAAGATTTCCGATACCCTCAAGGCAATTCAGCGTGAAAAGGTTCATATGGCGATCGTTATCGACGAGTACGGCGGAACCAGCGGAATAGTCACGCTTGAGGACATAATAGAAGAACTGGTCGGAGAGATTTACGATGAGAGCGACGGCGAGGACACTTCATTTGTAAAGATTTCCGACAATAAGTTTGATGTTTCGGCAAGCCTGTCAATAAGCGATTTTGCGGAGAAAATAGGCGCCGATGAGGATGATTTTGAAACAGACTGCAACTCTCTTGGAGGACTTTTTATGGATCTTATCAACAGGGTCGTGCAGATAAACGATACGGTTGAGTACAAGAATATGGTTTTCACCGCTACAAAGATCGAGGATCAGTGGATAGAGCGGATAACGGTTGAGATTAAGGATACAGACGGTGACTGACGTTTATGCTAAAGTACGGCGGCGGATTGTGTCACTATAAAAACGACGGTTAGGTATATAAAATGACGGACGTAAACGCAAAAGAAAAAATTAGCGCGGCTGAAATGTGCTATCGGCTGTTTGTGATGTTTTTGGCGGTCGGTTTTTTGGCTCTTATTATCGGCAGTCTTATAACGGCAAGGTCTGTAGTGGGAAACGAACCCGCTGTAAAACGTGCGGCGGCGATCCTGTCAAGCATTTTCTTTGCGCTGCTTATCATGGCGTTGCTTACGCTTTTGCTTTGCTGGGTATCCATGAAAAAAACGGGCGCGGCAAATCTTATGGTAAGCACTCTTTTAATGACGGTTTCCTGCATATTTTTGCTGTTAAACGTAAAGTGGGTTTATACAGTATATGCCTATGGCTCGGGAAACGAAAGCTTTGTAATTAAGCAAATCGGCGAAACAGCGGAGAGCTATTACGCTTTTCTTGATTCGGTACATTTCAGATGGCTGCTTATGGGATTCGCGGCAGCGTTTATAATAATTCTTGGTGCGGTGAGCTTTTTTCATCTCAGACGTTCGCACCGAAAAGGCAGATGACAGACATGAAGATCGATTTTCACTCGCACGCCTTTACTGACAGCATTGCTGAGAGGGCGATAACTAAACTTGAGGGTCTTGCCAACCAAAAGGCTCTGACGGACGGCACGGTAAAATCGCTTATATCACGTTTTGACGAATGGGGAATAGACAAGGGCGTGGTGCTTTCCATTGCGACAAAGCCCACTCAGCAGACGGTTATAAATAACTGGGCTGCTTCAATCAAAAGCGACAGGATAATCCCGTTTGGCTCTGTGCACTTTATGGCTGAGAACTGGGAAGCAGAGCTTGAGCGCATTAAAGAGCTCGGACTTAAAGGCGTAAAGCTGCACCCGGATTATCAGGGCTTTGAGATCGACGATAAAAAAGTGTTTCCGCTTTATCAAAAATGCGCGGATCTTGGTCTTATAGTTATGTTTCACGCGGGGTGGGACTGTGTTTCACCCGGCTACATTCACGCAAGGCCGGAGGCGTCAAGAAGAGCGCACGAGGCGGTGCCAGAACTTAAGATGGTTCTGGCGCATATGGGAGGAAACGAACTGGCTGAGGATGTATTAAAGTACCTTGCGGGAACTGAGGGCAGCATATACTTTGATACGAGTTTTGTTGCGGATCGCTGTCCTGACAGTATGATAGAAGAGATAATACTAAAACACGGCGCTGACAGGATCTTGTTTGCGACCGACTGTCCTTGGTGCTCGGGAAAAGCGGAAACGGATATGATGAACAGACTAAGTCTAAGCGAAGAGGAAAGGGAAAAGATCTTTCATAAAAACGCAGAAAAGCTGCTTGGAATATAAGCTTTTCAAAATACTTAAAACGGAGGAATCAAAAATGACCTACAAGGAAGAATTTATCAGATTTATGGTAGACTGCAAAGTTCTTACATTTGGTGAGTTCACGCTGAAAAGCGGAAGAAAAGCACCGTATTTCATAAACACGGGAAATTATAAGACCGGCGCACAGCTTGCAAGGCTCGGGGAATTTTATGCTCAGTGCATAAGGGAAAACGGTATTGAGGCTGAAACTCTTTATGGTCCGGCTTATAAGGGAATACCCTTAGCGGTTGCGGCGTCGGTCGCTTTGTATAACAAGTTCGGTATAGAAGTGAATTACACCTTTGACAGAAAGGAGGCAAAGGATCACGGAGAGGGCGGAATGTTTGTAGGAAAAAGCCTCACCGACGGAGAGAAGGTCGTTATAATCGAGGATGTTATGACAAGCGGCAAGGCGTTGAGGGAAAGCCTTCCGAAGCTAAAGGGTGCGGCAGATGTCAATATCACGGGAATGGTGATCACCGTTGACAGAATGGAAAAAGCTCTTGACAGCGACAAGAGCGCAGTCGAGAATGCGTATGAGGAATTCGGCGTTAAGGTTTATTCTATCGTGACGATAAACGACATAATAGCAGCTATCGAGTCGGGAATTGTTGAGGGAAAAGAATATCTTAATAAAATGATTGAGTACAGAAAAATTTATGGCGCATAGAATGATAGAAGAGAATAAAACAACGGATGAAGCTAAGGAGGAAAAACAGGATATTTTCGACAAAATAATGTCGTTTCCTGTTCTGAATTCTTTTGAAGGGCTTTATAAAAAGAACAAATCGGTGCTTTTGTACCTTTTCTTCGGTGTGCTTACAACAGTGGTGAGCTTTGTTGCCGCCGGGGCTGCAAAGGTTCTGCTTGAGAGCGTTGGTCTAAGCAGAGAATACGTATCTGTTATAAGCACCGTGTTTTCGTGGATTTGCGCGGTGACCTTTGCGTTTGTCACTAACCGCGTATGGGTGTTTGGCTCAACCGCAAAAGGAAAAGAAATAATCAAAGAGGGCGTTTCGTTTTACGGCGGAAGAGTTTTTACGCTCGTGGTCGAAACGTTCATGATGTGGATAGGAAACGGACTTTTAAAATTCAACTACTGGGCAGTGAAGATCATTGCAAACGTGGTTGTACTGATTTTAAATTATATTATAAGCAAGGTTTTTGTATTTAAGAAAAGAGATTAGTTTTTTTCGGAGTTTTTATGAATGGGGATAACGAGTTTTCAAAAACAGCTTATAGGGTTTCCGTTATAAGTATAGTGGTAAACATTTTATTGTCGTTAGCAAAGCTTTTGACAGGGATTTTTGCGCATAGCGCGGCATTGGTTTCAGATGCGGTTCACTCCGCAAGCGATGTGTTTTCTACTTTTATAGTGATAATAGGAGTAAAGCTCTCGGCAAAGGCGAACGACGAGGATCATCAGTACGGACATGAGCGACTTGAGTGCATTGCGGCGCTTATTCTTGCGTCCATTTTGGCGGCAACCGGAACAGGCATAGGTCTGAGCGGAGTATCGGTAATCATAAAGGGAGATTATTTAAGTCTTATGATCCCGGGTAAAATAGCTCTGTTTGCGGCGGCTTTGTCTATAGCCGTTAAGGAGTGGATGTTCTGGTTTACAAGAGCAAAAGCAAAAAAAATAAACAGTAACGCTTTGATGGCTGACGCGTGGCATCACAGAAGTGACGCGTTATCATCTGTCGGAAGCTTTGTGGGAATTCTGGGCGCTATTTTAGGAGTCAGGATTCTTGACCCTATTGCCTCTTTGGCCATCAGTCTGCTTATCATAAAAGCGGCATTTGACATTTATAAGGATGCGGTTTCAAAGCTTACTGACAGAGCGGCGGATAAGGAAACCGCGCAGAGAATCAAAAATCTTATTTTAAAGTGCGATAGCGTAAAGAGCGTAGATGAGCTTAAGACAAGGCTTTTCGGCTCGAAAATTTACGTGGACGTTGAGATTTCCGTAAACGGCAGTCTTCCTCTTTTTTCGGCGCACGAAGCAGCGCAGGAGGTTCACAATATAGTAGAAAAAAACTTTCCTGAAGTCAAGCATTGTATGGTTCATGTAAACCCGTATGACGGCGAGGAAACGAAAGGATAGATTATAATTTGGAAAGTATAACAGGCGTTATAGCAGACGCTTTGCTGGACGCTGTCAAGATGCTTCCGTTTTTGTTCGGGGTATATATCTTGATAGAATATATGGAGCACAGAAATTCAAAGGGATTTGAAGGCTTTTTCAAACGTCTCGGCTTTTTCGGGCCTATGGGCGGAGCGGTGCTGGGAACCATTCCGCAGTGCGGTATTTCCGTTGCGGCCACAAACCTTTTTGCTGGACGCGTCATAACACTCGGAACTATCGTTGCGGTTTATCTTGCAACCAGCGACGAGGCGATCCCGATAATTCTGGCGCATCCCGATCAGATAGGTGTTTTGTGGAAGCTTATCCTTATAAAGCTTATAACGGCGGTTTTGGCGGGAATTATCGTTGACGCATTTTCAAAGGCGATTTTAAAGAATACCGGTGAAAAGCCTTTTGAGGAGCTTTGCGAAAGCTGCGGATGTCACGACCACGAAGATGACGGACAAAGTCATTCGGTTCTGATTCCCGCAATAAAACACACGGTGAGCATTTTTGTGTTTGTGCTGATAATAAATATATTGCTTGGGTTTGTAATAGAATTTCTTGGGCAGGAATTTCTTGAGAGCATTCTGATATCCGACTCTGCTTTTCAGCCGTTTGTGGCGGCGCTTGTCGGATTTATACCAAACTGTGCCGCAAGCGTTATTCTGACCGAACTGCATCTTAGCGGTGTGCTCTCGTTCGGCTCGTGCGTGGCAGGGCTTTGCACGGGAGCGGGAATGGGACTTATCGTTTTGTTTAAAACGAACAAGCGGCATATGAAACAGAATTTTGCCGTTCTGGGAATTTTGTATATCGCGGCAGTCGTTGCGGGATTTGCGGCAAATTCTTTATTTTAATAAAGTATAAAATCTGCATAAACCGTTGAGGGATATTTGTTGACAGATTTTTACTTATGTGATATACTTTTTATATAAATTATTGATTATCACGAAAGGATGATACCAATGAAGCTTAAAAGAATTCTTGCGGTTGTGTCTGCCTGCGCTCTGGCGGCGGGCGTAATGGCTGGCTGCGGAAAAAGTGAAGAATCGTCAAATAGCGGCAATTTATCAAGCGAGGTCGCTACAAATAGCGGCAATTCATCAAGCGAGGCCGCTAAGAACTACAAGATCGGCGTAGTTCAGATTATGGAGCATATGTCGCTCAACACCATAAGAGACGCCGTTGTTTCACAGCTTGAAGAGCTTGGCTACAAGGACGGCGAAAACTGTACTATCGATCTTCAGCAGGCAAACAACGATACCTCTATGGTCACACAAATACTTGATAAGTTCAAGGCTGACGGAGCTGACGTTATAGTAGCAATAACAACTCCTTGTGCATCTGCGGCGGCTGCGTATTCGGACGAAATACCGGTTGTATTTTCCGCTGTAACAGACCCGGTTTCGGCAGGACTTGTAAAGGACTGGGAAAATTCGGGAGACGAAAACCTCACAGGAACGTCTGATAAGCTTGACATAACACGTATTCTTGACACCGCGCTTGAGATCACGCCGGATATAAAGAAGCTCGGATACCTTTACAATACGGGAGAGCAAAACTCGGTTGCTTGTCTTAAAGAGGTAAAGACCTACTGCGAGGGCAAGAGTATTGAGGTGGTTGAAGCTTCAGCTACCACCGCGACTGAGCTTTCAGAGGCGGCAACAACGCTTTTCTCAAAGTGTGACGCGGTATTCTCTCCAAACGACAACACCGTTGCGGGAGCTATGGGAACGGTTGCGAAAATTGCAATTGACGCTAAAAAGCCGATGTACGTAGGTGCTGATTCTATGGTAAAGGACGGCGGTTTTGCGACAGTCGGAATCGAGTACACAGACCTTGGAAAAGAAACGGCTAATATGGTTGACAGGATCTTAAAGGGTGAAAAGGCAGGAGACATTGCTGTTAAGGTGTTTAACGAGGACTTAAGCACATATGTAAATAAGTCTACCGCAGACGCTATCGGCGTTGAGATCCCAAAGGATATTTTAGAGGGCGAAAAAACCATCATAGTTGAATAAATGTTGCAAAACGGCATAAAATGATGTATAATATCAGAGTGGATATTTATTTCCACTCTGATATTTATTATTTTTATAGTATTTAACGGAGAAAGCTATGAGCACAAACAGCAAAAAAATCATATCGTGGATACCCAGAGCTCTGGTGTTGGCGGCAGCTTTGGTGCTAATAAACACGCAGCTATACCAAAGTCAGATAATAGATACTCTTGAAATGGGCTTTGTCTTTTCGCTTCTGGCTATGGGTATTTTCATTTCCTTCAGGATACTCGACATTCCCGACCTTTCGGTAGACGGAACCTTTGCGTTGGGAGCATCCGTCTCGGCGTTACTTACATACAACGGGCATCCGGTTCTGGCAATTTTTGCATCCCTTGCCGCAGGAGCGCTCGCGGGCGGTGTTACCGGAGTTCTTATCACAAAATTTAAAGTTCAGCCGATACTGGGCGGAATCATAACTATGACGGCGCTGTTGTCGATAAACCTTCTTATTCTGGGGGCGCCAAGCCGTTCACTCTGGAAAAACAACACCATCTTTACACTTATGCAGAGTGTGCTGAAAGACTATACCGATATAATTCTTTCGGCAGCGGTAATGCTTTTAGTATTTATAATAATGTTCTGGTTTTTGAAAACACAGATAGGAATGAGCTTGAGGGCGACGGGCGACAATGAGTTTATGGTAAGAGCGTCGTCTATAAATTCTGATACTATGAAGATTATTGGCTTTATGATAGCAAACGCATTGGTGTCTCTTGCGGGAGCAATGAACGCTCAGATTACAAAGACTGGCGACACCAACTCAGGAACTGGTATGCTCGTAGTGGGACTTGCGTCAATCATAATAGGCGAAATTTTCTTTTCAAGGCACACTATCTTTTCGGGACTGGCGGCTGCTGTTTTCGGCGCGGTTTCGTACAGGTTTATACTGGCGTTTGCAATTAGCCTCGGGATAGACACAAAGTTCACAAAGCTTTTGTCGGCGGTAATAGTTGTTATCGCGATCGCACTCCCCGTTATCAAAAAGAGTGTTTCGGGCGGAATAAAGCTATTAAAGGAAAGGGGCGAGTGATCATTGCTTAAAATAGAACACGCTACCGTTATCTTTAATGCAAAGACGGTCAATGAAAAGGTCGCCCTTAAGGATTTTTCATGCGATATATCGGACGGCGATTTTATAACAGTAATCGGCTCAAACGGCGCTGGAAAATCCACTCTTATGAATGCCATTTCGGGAAGCCTGATGCTTGATGAGGGGAAAATTTTGCTCGACGGCAAGGACATAACCAGGTTTAAGGAGCATAAAAGGGCGAGGTTTATCGGAAGGCTTTTTCAGGACCCGTTAAAGGGAACGGCGCCTAATATGACTATTGAGGAAAATCTGGGACTTGCTTACTCAAGAGGGAAAAAGAGAACGCTTAATATTGGTATAAACAAGCGGGATATAAATCTTTTCAGAGAAAAGCTCAAGGCCCTGGGGCTTGGACTTGAGGACAGAATGAAGACGCCCGTAGGGCTTCTTTCTGGAGGACAGCGTCAGGCTCTTACGCTTCTGATGGCGACTTTTGTCACCCCGAAGCTTCTGCTTTTAGACGAGCACACGGCGGCGCTTGATCCCGTTACTGCAAAAAAGGTAATGGAGATAACAGATGATATTGTAAAAAAGGATAAGATAACAACTCTTATGATAACCCACAACATAGACGGGGCGTTAAGGTACGGCAACAAAACCATTGTGCTGTCACAGGGGCAAAAGCTGATGGACATAAAAGGTGACGAAAGGAAAGATATGACGGTTGAAGGCCTTATGAAGCTTTATTCAAAGACAGCTTCGGATTCTCTTTCCGATAAAATGATTCTTTAACAAAAATGTTGAAAAAAAAGCTTTAATGTGGTAAAATTAGCATATACCATTTACGGAGGAAGTATAAATGACTTTAAAAAAAGCCTTATCCGTTTTATTATCGTTACTTATAATGTCTGTAATGCCGGTAATAGCGGTGTCTGCCGAAAATCAGATGCCGCTTGACACCAGCTATACCGGATACGATGAAGAACCCGCCATAGTTTACGACGACGACTTAAGCTATGATTTTTCTCTTGATATAGCTTCAGTGATAGTGAGCTTTGAGCTTGAAAAGTATAACCAAGAGCAGGGTTTTGCCCTTAAAATGGTTGTAAACGATATGACCGATTCAAACGATTACTATTTTCTTACGCTTTCTACTAATGAGTGGGCTACCGTAGATTCGGGTTATGGGGTCGTAAATGATCCCATAGAGCCCATCGGTGAAGGAAGCTATAACATAAAATTTGATGTTTCAGAGCTTGGAGAGATGAATAATATAAAATTCAATCTCTGGCAGGGAACTGCAAAAATATATGGCGTAGCGTACCTTGACAAGGACGGTAATCTTCTTAACAAAACGGGTGAGATCAAATCTGCTGACCGTGGATGTTTTGTTCCGGGGAAAGGAAAGGTTGCGGATTTTAATATCGTTGAGTATGAAGAGCCGGCCACTCAAAGCCAAACGGAAACAGTTACAATAAATACGCAAAGTTCTACATCGGCAAAAACCGAGAGCATTATGAGCGGAAGAATGCCGTGGCTGTTTAACTTTTTGAGCGCTCAGATTTTCGGAATAAGAATAGTGTGGATACTTGTGGTGCTGTTTTTACTCTTAGGAGCCGGTTTTATGACTGCTGCAATACTTCTTACAGGAAAAAGACGAAGAGATATAAACAGCAAAAAGAACGAAGATAAAAGCAATGTAAAAAAGAGCGCACAAAATAAGCAAAGAGCGCCCAGAGACATTGAGAAACGAGGTTAACTATGAAAAAGTTTATTCTATCAGTTTTATGTGCTGCGACAATGTCAGTATTTTCCTCGGCGTTTTTCTGCTTTGCCGATGAGACTCAGCCCGCTTCCCAGACGCAGGCTCAGAGCGGCACCCAGGCTCCTTCCGAATCTGACGCATCCGCAATAACGCCCGTCAGAACTGACGGCGATCCGCTTTCTGAGACCGATGATAAAGAAATACCGCTCAGCTTTTATATCGGTGGCGGTGTTTTGGTTGTTTTTGTTCTGGCGTCTTCAGTTGTGTTGATAATAGGGAAAAAACAAAAAAAGTAATTATTTAAATTTCCACGATTTTTGATTTTTTTGTGCAAATTAGACATAAAAAAGCTTATAATTTTGTGAGATTTGATATTGCAAACAGGGTGTTAATGTGATAGAATATAAGAGCAATGATGTAAATGGGTGTACTATACTCTTTTGAGAAAAGCATTTCATTTATAATTATTATACCATTTTTAAGGAGGAAATTAAAATGAAGTTAAGCAAGAGAATCTTAGCTTGTACAGCAAGTCTTGCAGTAGCTACTACAATGCTTACGGCTACATATGCAAGTGCTGATTCAGAAGTGACTGCTAAAAACTTTTCTGAGGCTCCAGAGTTTCGTAAAAACGGAATTGATCTTTCGATGGATGAAGTATATTCGACCTCTACGGTGCTTCCAGATAAGCCGACGGTAGGAATCAGCTTCCAGATGGGACAGACTTATTACTATAGGGGAGGATTTTCCGATAAGGATGTAACTGAAAATTCATCTGTTTATGTTGACGGAGAAAAGCTTACATTTACATATACACTGTCTCCGTGGGCTCATTTCTATGTTCACGCTGCTCAGGTAAACAAGACTTCGGACGGCAAAAAGCTGACAACTAAAAGAGGTGCAGACACTACAATAGGCGTTGCACAGCCGGGCGGAGCACCCAACATATACATGGATGCAAACGGAAATGTTGTAGATGTTCCTGATACCAACAACATCCCTGAGGGAGCTATTCAGTATTTCCAGGAATCAGAGCTTAAAGACGCTGTAATTACAGGTAACGGAACATTCAAGGCTGCGATCGTAAATCACGACTTTGCTTCTGATATGAATGACAAACCGGGATTTAATATGTTATACCTTTCGTCAAATATCGGATATTTTGACGGTAAGGTTTCCGATAAGGCATATACCGTAGACGCAAGCGAGCTCAGCACAGCTGTAGCAGAGGCAGAAGCATTTCTTCCTACGCTTAAGACAGAGCTTGAAGAGCTTAAGAAGTTAGCAGAAGAGCCCGCTACACAAGAGCCGACAGCAGAGCCTGCAACCGAAGATTCTACAGAGGAAGTAACTGAGGCTTTAACTGAAGAAGTAACCGAGGCGGCTCCTGAAGAGGCAACAGAGTCCGAGGTTTCTATTGATGAGCAGATTGCTACATTAGAGAATAACATTGCTGCGCTTGAGGCAGCGATAGCTTCCGGTAAAGAAGCTGCTGCAAACGACGGAGCTGCACTTGCTTCTGATTATTCTCTTAAGATTTCAAGCATGAATGTAAACTGCTATGATACTAAGGATTCTTATGATCTGGGTACACCGGACAGAGTAGTTCCTGTTAAGGGCTTTGCAACAAGATCACCGCTTAACACAACTAACGGCTCGACAACTTATAATTTCTCAGAGTATAACATTGTTGATACTTACAGCGATAAGGGATTCACTTCATACGGAAGTGGAATCGGCAGTGTAACTACTGAAAACGGACTCACTACCGGATATATGACCGGTGACAGTTCTGTTCTTCTTTCAGATGGACAGCTTGACGGTATCGGCGGACTTGTTAGCCTTTCCGATGCGGGATGCACAATGCAGCTTCCTAAATATGCTCTTGAAGTAGAGTTTACTGTAGACGATGCAGAGGTATTCGGAATGCAGGCTGCAATTGATTCTTCTCTTGAGGCTGTATCAACAGCAATGAGAGAAGCAGGCGGACTTGTATGGTCGGCACTTGATTCTGCTATTGCAGATGCAGAGGCTATCAACAAGGACGAGTATACAACTACTTCTTACGATGCTCTGATGGCAGCAGTTGAAGCAGGTAAGGCTTTAAAGGCTAAGGCTGACAATGGTGAAGAAGTAACTCAGGAAGAGATCGATGCAGCTACAGAGGCAATCAGAAACGCTCTTGCAGCTCTTGAACCGATAGCTGTTGGAGGTCAGACTAATACTCCGGGTGGCACTGATGGTGGTAATAGTAATAATCCACAGACCACAAACGGCGGAAGCAATAACGGTAGCGGCAACGGAAATTCTTCTACAGATGCAAACCCGGGTACGGGCGCAGGTGTTGCAGTAACAGCATCTATGGCAGTACTTGTTGCAGCAGGATTTGTGATCTCAAGAAAGAGAAAGTAATCTTAATAAATAATAAAAAACCGATCGGTTAATCCGATCGGTTTTTTTATGTATATAATCAACTGTTTACTTTAATTTAAAATTTTTAAACGATACTTCTATCCCGCCTATCTCCATATGCTTCGGAATATCGTCTTTAAAGGTTATCTCATAATCCATTTCACCGGCAGAGCCTTTAGCTATTACAGTGTCGTTACTGGTAGAGAATTTCACATCCGCAGAAAGGGTAGCTGAATCAAGCGCAGAAATAATCATGGTGCTTATAGCGCTGTCGGGAAGCGAATCCCTGTCATCGGTAAATTCTATGTCGCCGAGCTTTACGTTATAGTTTTCTCCCTCATATGTTATTACGAGCCCGTTTATCTCTTCAGGCTCTGTATAAGAAAAGGTCCACCTTGCCTCATCACGTTCAAGGCTGCCCAAGTATTCGTCGCTTTCGGTTTTGATCTCCACCTCGCAGGTGTAGGGTGCTTTCAGTTCAACCTTCTCTGCCTTTGAGCATCCCAACAGTGGAATAGATAGTGACGCGCACAAAATTATTTTCCAAGCTTTTCTGGACACAATATCATCTCCGGTTCAGTCCTCAATTTTTGATAGAACACCCGGCATTGAGTTTAAAATATCCCTTGGCAGAATACTTCGTTTTGAAAAGTTTTCTGAAAGCTCCTTGGCGCACCGCCCGAGAATATAAGCCCCCAGCGCTGCCGCTTCTATGGGCTTTACGCTCTGTGCAGCCAGAGCTGCGATAATACCCGCAAGCATATCTCCGCTTCCGCCTTTTGAAAGAGCGGAATTCCCCTCGGCGATAAGGTATGCGCATTCGCCGTCGTAAACAAACGACTCCCGCGACTTCGAGATCACGGTTACGCCAAACTTATCGCAGAACCGTACAGTCTCGCCGAGCCTGTCTTTCAGGGTATTGTCAAGACTATTGCCTACAAGCCTTGAAAGCTCGGCAGGGTGAGGAGTGAGAATAACTCTTGCCTTAGTGTTCTTTAGTATATCTATATTCGGGCAAATTGAGTTTATTCCGTCGGCGTCAATAATTAAAACGCCTTTTGCGTTTTCAACTATATTACTTACAAGCTCTGTTGTGTTGGGTGTGTTGCCAAGTCCGCAGCCGATAAGTACACAGGAGGATTTTTCACACTCACTAAGGATTGTTTCCGTGTTTTCAGCCGATATAGTGCCGTCATAGCACGGTTCAAGAGGCAAAAATGTCGCCTCGGGAATTATTCCGGCAACGGTCTTTGCAACTTCGCTTGTCGTTATCACCTGAGTAAGTCCGACGCCGCATCTCATAGCCGCACCAGCAGAAAGCACGGCTGCGCCGGTGTATTTGTTGCTTCCGACTATCAGCGATACCCTGCCGAAGGTACCCTTGTGCGAGTTATCGGGGCGATGCGGTAAAACTTCTCTGGCATTTTTAAGGTCAAATATTTGAGTATTAAAGGAGTTGTCTGCGGCATCCGGTATACCGATGTCCCTGACGATTATCTCTCCGCAAAACTCTCTTGCGGGGGAAATAAGACACCCAAGCTTTGCCGCGTGAAAGCTCACGGTTTTGTGATATTTGACCGTGCCGCTTGCCGCAAAGCCGTTTATGCAATCCACTCCACTGGGCAGGTCGCAGGCGATTTTATAAGCGCAAGAGTTATTCACCGCAGCAAATAAATCTGAAATCTTTTGTGAAAACTCACCGTGAAACCCTGTGCCGAAAACGCAGTCCACGATTATTTCAGAATCATTTATTACGGATTCAAAGCCTTGGTCACCTAGGCGGACAATAGGAATGTCCTTGTCAAGAGCGCAGAATGCCGCCTTTGCAAGAACTGCCTTTACTTCTCCGATAAGCAAAACCGTAGGAGTAATACCTGAGCATAAAAGCAGATTTGCAGCTACCAGACCGTCTCCGCCGTTATTGCCTGAGCCGACAAGAATAAGGCAGCTTGTTATCATATTTTCATAAGCATAGCTTTTGATTTCCTCAAAAAGTGCAAAGCCCGCGTTATCCATAAGCTGTTTTAATGAAACACCCAGCTGCTCGGAGCGCTTTTCTGCATTAAGCATTTGCTCTTTAGTTAATATTTTCATTATTCTCCCTTTCAAATGCAATTACCGTTGCGATTGCTAGCGCTTTTGTATGACTTATGCTAACGTCAAAGCATAAGCCATCTGCCGCTTTGACAGCCTTTCCGGAAAGCTTTATATAAGGCTTTCCCAATGAATTGCGCAAAACTTCAACTTCTGTCAGCAAAAAGTTCCTTACTCCCGTACCAAGAGCTTTTGAAAAGGCCTCCTTGGCTGCCCAGTTTCCGGCGTAAGACTCAAAGCGGTTTTTCTTTGCGTCAATCAGTGCTATCTCGTCGGGAGAGAATACCCGAGCCTTAAAGTGCTCGCATAAAAGGCTTTTTTTGATTCTCTCAACCTCCACTATATCCGTTCCGATTCTGTACATATGCGTTAAGTCCTCTTTGCCGTGCGGGGAATATAACGTTCAACAAGTGAAAGCATATCCTCGTTGGGAGTGAAAATAAGCCGTGTATCGCCAAGCTCATTGTGACGAAAATCCATATAATAGCTAAGCTTACTTTCGCGATCGCTTACATCAACCACGGAATAGTTTGCGTCTGCCGCGGTATTCAATTTGCCGAAAGCGGTTGCGCTTTTGACCTCTATAGTTATAAGACGTTTTCTTTTTCTTTGTCCCATTATTTTATCAACATCTATTTCGCCGTTTGTAAAAATGTATTCATACTCCGTATAAAAGCCGCTGAGTATATAGTATGTCCCCCACAAAGCCACTGCTGCAAGAATCAGTCCGACAAAAATATTGCCCAAAAAGTTTATCGATAAAAACACCAGAAGTGAAGCTGCCACCACTCCTGCAACGGTTACAAGAAGTCTTTTTCTAGTGTCTGACGGATCTTTTCCTTTAGCTACCAGTTGTTCTTTAAAGTTTTCCATTTTTATTCTCCTCAAGATAAATAATCCTTATTTACATTCTAACATATTTTTTCTGAAACTGCAACGGTTTTGCGAATGAGGCTAGCTTTTGTCTGTTTATAAATCTGCATACAAACGCCATGTTTGCATTATCCGCTGATTTGTGCTACAATAATAAAAAACAACGGAGGAAAACATCTTGAGGCTTGTGGTGCAAAGAGTTCTGTCGGCGTCAGTTGAGGTAGACGGAAAGACTGTCGGAGAGATAAATAAGGGGTATCTGGTTCTGATCGGTGCAGGTGCCGGAGATACTGAGGCTGATTGCGAGCGCCTTTCAAATAAGCTTGTAAATCTGCGAATATTTTCAGATGAAAACGACAAGATCAATCTGTCGTTAAACGACGTTAATGGAGAGCTTCTGATAGTTTCGCAGTTTACCCTGTACGCAGACTGCAAAAAGGGCAACCGACCTAGTTTTGTTGACGCGGAAAAGCCGGACAGAGCAAATGAGCTTTATGAACATTTCGTAGCTCTTTGCCGGCAAAAGACAGGCAGAAAGGTCAGCACGGGAATTTTCGGGGCGGATATGAAGGTATCCCTGATAAACGACGGGCCGTTTACCGTTATTTTGGAATAATTCAGAATGAACAAAATGTCCGTAATCATATTCTTTTAAAAAGAGTATGAGGAGGACTTTTTTGATGCTTTCTTTTTTGCAGTATATTTTTTCAAATATTTTAATTTTTGCGCTTCACCTTGACAAAAACATGGCGTTTCCAAAGCCGCTCAGCGAAAAGGAGGAGCGCGAATGTTTTGAAAAGGTGGCGCAGGGAGATAAAGACGCAAGGATAAAAATAATAGAGCACAACTTGAGGCTTGTAGCTCACATAGTAAAAAAATATTCGACGTCAACATCAGACAACGAGGACTTGATTTCCATAGGAACGATAGGTCTTATGAAAGCGGTTGCTACTTACAATTACCTTAAAGGAACCAGATTTGCAACTTACGCCAGCAAGTGTGTTGAAAATGAGATACTTATGTATTTCCGTTCTCTTAAAAAGACTGCGTCGGAAGTGTATTTTGACGATCCTATAGACACCGACAAGGACGGTAACACACTTACGCTTATTGACATCATTGCAGGCGATGACAATATCATCGACAGGATAGATCTTTCAATACGCACAAAACAGCTTTACACCTTTATAGAGAATTCGCTTGACAGCAGAGAGCGGGAGATAATAATAATGCGCTACGGGCTTTTTGGAAAAACTCCTCTTACGCAGAGGGAGGTGGCAAAAAAATTCAAGATTTCAAGAAGCTATGTATCTCGAATTGAAAAAAAGGCCCTGATGAAGCTGAAAGAAAAATTTGATAGAAAAGGTGAATACAATTAAAAAAACTGTTAAAACTATCCTTGAGGAAAATAAATCGAAGGGATGTTTTATACATGAAAAAGGACAGCGGAAAACTTACGGGCATACTAAATGCGGTAAAGGCCAGAAGAGCAATACTGATAGTTTTAGCGGCGTTTTTGCTGATAGGGCTTATAAGCTACTGGTCTTACCAAAAGACAATGACAAAGCTTTTGAACAACGAAATACTGACGGGACAAAACGTAAACAACGTTGCAGCAGATATAGCCAAGGAGGACGTGACCGATGAACCCACACATGAATCTACAACCGAGGCGCCTCCGGCAACAGAGCCGTCTAACAGTATGGGCTTTGAGATGCCGCTTGAAGGAGAGCTTACAAACGGTTTTTCAAACGGAGATCTTGTAAAAAGCGAAACGCTGGGATACTGGCTTACTCACGACGGAGTTGATATAAAGGCGGAAAACGGAACTGCGGTATTATCCGCAGGAGAGGGTGTTGTTGAAGACGTATACGATGATCCGCTTTGGGGAACGTGCGTAGTGATCGACCACAAAAACGGAGTAAAAAGCTATTACTTCGGGCTTAACAAAGATCTAGACGTATCCGAAGGAGATGAAATCGTAACTGGGCAGAAGATAGGTACCGTGGGAGAAACTGCGGAAATTGAAAGCAAGCTGGGTGCGCATCTTCACTTTGCGATGAAGCAAAACGACGAGTGGATAGACCCCGTGCTATATGTAAACGACAATTAAGAAAGCGGCAGGAGTTTCTCCTGCCGCTTAAATCTTTTGTTTATTCTGTCCCGCCGATGGCTTCAGAGCGCTCATCACCGTTTGTTTTTTCCGCCTTTTCGGCAGTGGCGGTGGTAGTTGTTTTGGTAGTTACGTTAAAGTTATTTACCGGGGAAGACAAGGTTTTAAGCTCGCTTATATTATAGTCGGTTTTGTCAATGCGTATGTACTTATCTAAAAGTATATCCTTATCCTGATTTGTATCCTCGGTTGGGAGGGTGGTAAAGTAAAGCTTTCCGTCCGGGGTTTTATAGATATTCTCCGAAACAAATACCATGTATAGTGTATTGCTGTCGGTATTTATCTTATAAACTTCGTAGTATTTGTTATAAGCTATGTCCTTGGCCTTGTCTTTTTTTATGCCGAGATAGCAGTTTATAAGCTGTATTTTATTTTGCCCCGTCATAAACCGGGACAGCGCGGCAGCAAAGCTTTCGGAAACATTGTTTTGGTCGAAGTCACCGGAATTTTTCACATACTTTGAAACGTTGTCGGGAACGGTATATGTTCTTTCATCCTTCAGCAGTACGTAACCGGCGCTTTGAAGGTCTTGGTCCGTGTATTGTCTGCCGTCAGCAGTTTTGTAAACCGCCTTAACGTGAATAACCTGACCTGAAGCCAGATTCTCCTTGACGTCCGCCTCAAAGTTAAAGTAGGTGTTGACAGCTCTTAAGGCTTTGCTTGTGTCATAGCCGGTAATATACAGATACGGGTCTATGCCGTCAAAAAGCACCTCTACGTTTTCAAACGGGTCCAGCGTGTTTACCGAGCTTAATCTGCCTACCGTGATATTTTTTCTGGATTCTTTACTGACGGAGTAAAACCGTCCGCCGTACTCTATCGTACCGGATGCGTCGTCATAGCTGTTGCCCTTGTATTTTGCCGTAACGGTTAATGTGTCTCCCTCACTTAAATTAGTATTCGGAGAAACCGAGAAGTCGAAGTTGTCAAGCACAATATCCGAGCACTTTGACATATCTATAGATACCTTACCGTATTCCTCAACGCCTGTGAATATGTAGTTGAGATCTTTGAAGGGGTCAAGAGTCGAAGAATCGGTTAGTCCTATTACCTTTATGTCAAAATCGGTGTTTTCAAGTCTGACGCCTTTTTTGAGAAACTTCCAGCTGTTGTAGCTTACATCTACTTTAATAACGTCTCCGTTTTTTATATTGTCTTTTTTAGAAAGGGTGGTGCCGGTGTGGATTATTCCGTCAACAGTGGTTTTATAAGTCTCGTCTCTGGGGTCGTCCGCAATGTAAATATACTTTTTCAAAAGTGTTTGAAGCTCTTTTGCACGTTCGGTGTCGGTGCCGAAAACCTCGCTTAGCTTTGGCGTGCCGTCCTCTCCGTTTTCGGTAGCAGTAAATAAATTCAGGTCCTCGTTGAAGGTAACATATCCTATGCCGGAGTGGTTGCTGCCGTCAAAGTGAACTGACAAAAGCTCCTTGCAGTCAAACGAAGTAAACGCATATCTGTATGTAAGCCAAAGCCCCACCGCAACTATTACCAGAGCAAGAACGATCCATATCGCAATTACAATTACTCCAAGCGCGCTTTTTTTTCTTTTTTTAGGCTTGTCCTTTTTCTGTTCGCTTACGGTAGTGTTGCAAAACGGACATATCTTAGCGCTTAAAGGAATTTCCTCTTTGCAGCTTTCACACAACAATTTTTTTTCTTTAGCCATTATGAGCCTCCGCAATTTTCGCCATTATTCTACGCTTTTAATTATACCGCCTACGGGTGTAAAAGTCAATTATTTTGCTTGACATAAATGCCGTTAGAGTGTATACTTGATAAAAAATATGGAGTTTAGGAGAGATAAAAATGTGGGCGTATGAAAGCGTATTTTATCAGATATATCCGCTGGGGTTCTGCGCAGCGCCGTTTGAAAATGACGGAGTTTTGACAAACAGGATAAAGAAGGTATCGGAATGGATACCTCATATAAAAAAGCTCGGTGCAGATGCTATATACTTTTCACCGGTCTTTGAATCTGACAGTCACGGCTATAACACAAGAGATTACAAAAAAATTGACACGCGTCTTGGCACGAACGACGATTTCAAATCTGTATGCAAAGCGCTTCACAAAGAGGGAATAAGGATAGTGCTCGACGGGGTGTTCAACCATGTGGGCAGAGGCTTCTGGGCGTTTCAGGACGTGCTCCGAAACAGAGAAAGCTCTCCTTACCGCTATTGGTTCAACATAGATTTTAACGGTAACTCTCCCTACTCGGACGGCCTTTGGTACGAGGGCTGGGAGGGCCATTACGACCTTGTAAAGCTCAACTTAAGAAACGAAGAGGTCATAAGCCACATATTTGACTGCGTAAGAACCTGGGTGGAGGAGTTTGACATAGACGGGCTGCGCCTTGATGTGGCGTATATGATAGATAGGGAATTCCTTCGCCGCTTAAGAGGTTTTTGCGACAGTTTAAAGGAGGAGTTTGTACTTATCGGAGAGATGATCCACGGCGATTACACGCAGATAGTAAACGACTCGATGCTGCACAGCGCGACTAATTACGAATGCTACAAGGGGCTTTATTCAAGCTTTAACAGTATGAATATGTTTGAGATATGCCATTCGCTGAAAAACCAGTTCGGACCGGAGAGCTGGTGCCGCTACCGCGGAATGCACCTTTTATGTTTTGCGGACAATCACGATGTATCAAGAATAGCAAGTGTTCTGACAAACGAGCGGCACCTTCCGCTCTTGTACACGCTTATGTTTGCAATGCCGGGAATACCCTGCATCTATTACGGAAGCGAGTGGGGAGCAAAGGCAGATAAAAAGGACGGGGATTCCGCGTTAAGAGCATCCTTTGAAGAGCCTGTGTTTAACGGACTCAGCGAGTATATATCAAGGCTTGCTAAAATAAAAAAGCAATCTTTAGCGCTTAATTACGGAAGCCTGTCGGTTCCTGTTCTTACAAATAAGCAGTGCATTATTGAGCGAAAGGCGGATGGAGAGAGAATACTCGCCTGCATAAATGCGGATTCAGAGGGATACACGGCTCACTTTCACGTAGGCTGCAAAGAGGCGGTCGACCTTATAACGGGTGAAAGATTTGATTTTGGCGGCGGAACAAGATTGCCGGCTTATACAGGATTGATATTAAAGTGCGAAAATTAACCGTATAAATATGTTATCATTATTTGAGGCATCAGACTTTAACGCTTTTTTGCGTAAACAACCCCGCCCAGGCGCTGAACGGCTCAGTTTGCTACGATTTTTAACGCCATAAGCAGTAAAGATTTTATAATTTTTGTATCATTTGCATAATATTGTCGTTTTTATTTGGACAAACTATGTAAAAAAGGTTGATTTAGCTACTTAAACCTTGACTTTTAGGGGGTTTGGGAGTATACTTTAAGCATAAAATTTTAAGAAGATGGAGGATAAGTTATGACCAAGGCAGAACTAATTGATGCAATTGCCGCAAACGGCGATTACTCAAAGAAAGACGCAGAGAAGGCTCTTAAAACTGTTGTAGATACGATTACAGCATCACTCACAAAGGGTGAGAAGATTTCTCTGGTAGGATTCGGCACTTTTGAGGTTAAGGAGAGAGCAGCAAAAACTGCAATTAACCCCAGAACTAAGGAAACAATCAATGTTCCTGCAAAGAAGGTTCCTACTTTCAAGGCCGGAAAGGGACTTAAGGACGCTGTAGCTGAATAGCAGCTTGCGTCAGGAAAGGGTGGTTTATTATGGCTACAACTAAGAAGACAGAAGAAAAAATGGCAATTGAGGCGCAGGCTCCAAAGGCATCGGCAAAGGCTGCTGCAAAAAAGGCTCCTGCAAAGAAGGTTGCTGCAAAGAAAGCGCCGGCAAATAAGGCTGAGGTTAAGAAGCCAGCTGCAAAGACGGCTCCTGCGAAGAAGGAAGCTGCTGTTAAGACAAACGTAGTTGTTGAATTTTACGGCAAGCAAATCATCGCAACGGACGTAGTTGCTGCTTGTGAGGCTGCTTACAAGGCTGAGAACAAGGCTGCTGTTAAGTCTATCGACGTTTATGTAAAGCCGGAAGACAATGCTGCTTACTATGTTGTTAATGCAAAGGTAGCAGGAAAGATCGATCTTTAATCGACCCTTACTCAAAAGTCATATGTAAAAGCGTCTGAATCTCAGGCGCTTTTGTTTCTTATGCAGATAAAGTCGAAAGCATTAAAGTTGCAAATGCAACAGTGAAAATTTCCTTATTGTGGTATTATTTTATCGGGGATATAATTCCTCATACAGAGGTTAATTTAATAAGGAGGTAAATAATATGGCAAAATGGGTTTGTCCGGTTTGCGGATACGTTTACGAAGGCGATACTCCTCCTGAAAAGTGCCCGCAGTGCGGAGTACCGGGAGAGAAGTTTACAAAAAGCGAGGCAACTGATATTACCTGGGCAGATGAGCACAAGGTAGGCTCGGCAAAGGGACTTGATGAAGAGGTAGTACAGGGGCTCAAGGATAACTTCAGCGGCGAGTGTTCAGAGGTAGGTATGTATCTTGCTATGGCAAGAGTAGCGTACAGAGAGGGATATCCCGAGGTCGGCCTTTACTATGAAAAGGCTGCTTGGGAAGAGGCTGAGCACGCAGCTAAGTTTGCAGAGCTTCTCGGAGAGGTTGTTACCGATTCTACCAAGAAGAATCTGGAGATGAGATATATGGCGGAAAACGGTGCTTGCGAGGGTAAGCTTAAGCTTGCAAAGCGAGCTAAGGAGCTGGGCTACGATGCAGTTCACGACACCGTTCACGAAATGGCCAAGGACGAAGCGCGTCACGGCTGCGGCTTTAAGGGACTTTACGACAGATACTTTAAATAAGCAGAAGCCTTAAAAGGTCAAGGGGTAATTCCTTTGGCCTTTTTAGTTTTAACGGAAATAAAAGCCGTAGGCTTTTCGGATTAAACCGACAAAAAGATTGTATTTTTGTTGCATTTGTCTGTTAAATATGCTATACTATTACTATAATAAGTCAGAATATGCTTACTTGATTTTTGTAAGGAGAACAGTATGCCGCTTTACAAATACACCGCCAAGGATATTACAGGAAAAGTAAAACGCGGAGCGTTGAACGCAGCAAACCCGGAGGCGCTGAAAAAGGCGCTAAGAGACACGGGGCTTTACCTTTCAGGCTTTACCGAAAAGATAGACAAGAATAGAAATAAAAAGCTCAAGTCGGCGGAGATTTCGACCTTTTGCCGTGAGATTTCGAGTATGCTCAGCGCAGGAGTTTCTCTGGTCAGGGCCATGAACATAATCACCAACAGGGATCTTACGCCAAAGCTTAAATACGCCTTTACCGAGGTGTCCACGTCAATAAAAAGGGGAATAGCTCTGTCAGACGCTATGGAGCTTTTGGGAAGGACCTTTCCGCCTATGCTTATAAATATGGTAAGGGCGGGAGAAGCTTCAGGACGACTTGATGAAACAATGCTAAAAATGGCGGACTACTATGAAAAGGACAACCGACTTATTAAGAGCATAAGGGGCGCGCTTACATATCCGATTATTCTGGGTATTCTTACGGTTCTTGTAGCGGTTGGGCTTATGACGTTTGTCGTGCCGATGTTCGCCGATGTTTTTGAAGGAATGGAGCTTCCTGTGCTCACTCAGATAGTAATGGCAATCTCAAATGGCTTAACGGAAAATTTTTTGCAGATAGCAATAGTTGTTGCCGTGGTGTGCATAGTGATATACTTTGTTTTTCAGATAGAAGCGGTAAAATATGCAAAGGATAAGGTTAAGCTTAAAGCTCCTGTTATTGGAAAGCTTTTAAAGATAATCTATACAGCAAGGTTTGCGAGAACGCTTGCCTCGCTTTATTCAAGCGGATTGTCTATTATAAACGCTCTTCAGATATCAAAGGACACTATAGGAAACAGGTATCTTACGGCACAGTTTGAGGATGTTATAAGATCGGTACGTGCGGGAAATCCGTTATCCGGTTCGCTTATGATGGTTGACGGCTTTGACAAAAAGCTTTCTGAAACGATAGCGGTAGGAGAGGAAACCGGACAGCTTGACACACTTTTGGTATCAATTGCAGACTCATACGATTACGATTCAAATATGGCTATAAAAAAGCTTATGACAATGATAGAGCCTGTTATGATAGTTATTCTTGCATTCTTTGTCGTAGTAATAATGTTGTCGGTACTTATGCCTATATTCTCTATGTATAGTCAGGTTGAGCAGGCAGGAAAGTACTAGCGCATCAAAATATAAAATGACGAGAGTCACGGCTGAAATAAACTTAATAGAGGTATATGTATGGCTGTTTCACTTTATATTTCCAACAATTATATAAACGCTGTTCAGGGCAGTTCTGCAAAAGGCTCTGTCATCGTGAAAAGCTCTGTAAAAGTTCCTGTTCAGGAGGGGCTTTTGATAAACGGAATGATAATGAACGAGGATCTGCTTTCAGACGCGGTAAAAAACGTATGGGCGGATAATACAGAGCTTTCAAAAAACATTAGTCTGATCGTTGACTCAACTTCGGTTTTGTCAAAGCGCCTGAGAGTTCCTGTTGCGAACGATAAAAAGCTTCTTGAAATCATAAAGGACGAATACGCAGAGGTTGAAAATTACGACAGGCTCCTGTACGATTACCGCGTTTTGAATCCTAAGGCTAAGGGCGGCGGAATGGATATCCTTTCCTGTGCGGTAGAGAGGGAGTTTATAGAGGGCTATATAAGTCTGTTTGATAAAGCGGGGCTTAAGCTGGAGTCAGTTAACACGGCGCTGTCCTCAATCATTGATGCGGCGGCGTTTTCAAAGGCGCTTTCACGCAAAACTTATGTTATCGCGAATTTAGACGGAAACAATCTTTCAAACACGCTTTTTGTAAACGGAGATTACAATTACTCCTCCCGCTCGCGTCTTTTGGAGGAGGTAGGCTGTGAGGACTCGGTAAGCGAGATGTATAGGATACTGTCCTCGCTCATACAGTTTAACAAGTCGCAAAAGACGGGCTTTGACATAACCGACATATTTTTTACGGGTGACATTCCTGAAACCGCATCGGCACTTTGTATGGAGCTATCGGCGGCTCTGGGAGTTAGCGTTTTGGAGATGCCGGTGCCCGAGTCTGTAAAGATGCCTGATAAGAATATGTACAGCAAGCTTTTTACCGTTTTGGGAAATTTAAATTAGTCAGAAAGGGAATATAAGCTATGTCATTGTTAGGAACAAAAAAGTCCGGAATAGATCTGCTTGCAAGGTATTCTTTTGATCCTGTTAAGCACGAAAAGAAAATGAAAACGCTTGCTTACGTTGTTCCGGGTGCGTCGCTTATTCTGATATTGGCGGCTTTTGTGCTTATAAATCTTTTCAAGGGTATGTCTCTTGATAATGATATTTCGCATTACGAAAAAAAGATAGCAAGCCTTGAGGCCTCCGTAAACGACGTTATAAAGCTTCAGCAGAGCAATCAGAAACTTACGGCAGACTTGGAGATACTTAAAAGATCCGAGGAAAAGGCTTCGTCTCAGTCCACACAGTACGATTATTTAAGTTCAAAGCTGCTTTCCGATGTCAATGGCGCGTGCGGCGGCAAAGCAGAGTTAAAGCTTATGGACTATTCAAACGACGGAATATCCTTTACATTCCAGACCACCGCACAGAATTACGGTGATATTTCAGGAATTGTACAGAGCATTGAAAAGCTTTCATACTTTAAAACGGTTGTATATACTGGATATTCAAAGGTTGGCGAAGAGGGTTATTCGTTCAGCGTGGTATGTACCTTTGATTCACCCGAACAGGAAAGCGAGGCGGCTCAGTAATGCTAAAAGGAGTAACTCAAAGGCAGATAATCGTTTTATACGTTATGCTTGCAGTTTTGGCGATGGTAGTAGGCGTCAAGTATCTGATACTTCCTATGATGGAGAGCAATGACGAAAAGCAGACTCAGCTTTTAGCAAAGATGTCTGACTACGATATGCTAGTGCTTGAAAGTCAGCAGGCGAAGGCCTTCAAGGATCAAAACGAACAGCTTTTATCCGATATTTCTGAGGTTTCAAAGAGCTTTCAGAGCGATATAAAGCCAAGCAACATTGATTCCGTTATAAGCTCAATAATAAGACAAAGCGGACTTGAGGCCATTTCTCTGAATGTTGGAGAGGCTGAAAGCGTAACAGATACCTCCCTGTCACAGGTACAGGCAGATGCACAAACCCAGACCCAAAGCGGCGGTACCGAAAAGGATAATGCTGCTTCAGAAGGTGCAGATGCAGTTAAAAGTGTTACAACTGAGTTAACAACTTCCGGAAGCTACGATCAGCTTACAAAGCTTCTTAAGCTGATCGAACGGCAAAAGGCTATGTATATAAAGGACCTCACCTTTACTATGCAGGTAGACAGCGACGACGATGAGGATATCATAATGAATTTTTCGGTAGTTTCTTTTGTATATGCGCCCGAGTATGAAAACGCACAAGAAACTTCAGAGCCTGTTTCGCAACAGGCGTCATAAACTAAATTATTTGCTTTATAGGGCGGTGAACAAATGATGAAAGGGTGCAACAAAAAGGGCGCGGCTTTAATGTGGGTGGTTTTTGCTTCGTCAATTCTTGCGGTTCTGGCTGCGGGACTTATTGCCCTTTCTTCCTATTATTACAACAATGTTCAAAGCGATACGCTTGATATGACTCAAAGCTATTACAACGCTAAAAGTGCAATAGAAACGGTGTATTCTTTAATAAGCGAAAAACAGACTGAAAGTGAGCAGATTTCGGTTTATAATAAGATAAAGGAGCTTTCCGAAGGCTCAAACGGCAAAAGTATCAAGCTTTCGCTTTCTTCGGATACAGACGGCGAATATGCTACTGTTACTGTCACAAAGACCAGTGATATAACTTTAACGCTTACCGGGGAGAGCGAATCCTCAGCCCGGGGCTGTACGCTGATAGCAAGGGTCCAGAGAAATGTTTTGAGCGATGAGGAGAATTATCCCACATGGGGAAATATTGTCTATATCGACTAGCATAATGAGAGAGGGGTGTTTTCGTTGACAGGAAAAAACCGTAAAGGTATGACACTTGTTGAGGTAGTGGTGTCTATGTCGATTCTGGCGCTGACGGTTGCGGTCACATTTGCGGCAATTTCAATGTCAATGAAGCTGATAAACCGCGCGGGCGATGTAAAGTATGAGTACGCAGAAGTCGTTTCAAATATGCAGAAGCAGATTAACAGCGGAGGCGAGAGTGCTGCTAAGACCACTGTTTCGGTTTCTGAGGTAGAAGGCGAAACAAAGACCCAACTAGCAGATGTTTCACTCAAACGTATTGAGGTATCTCCCGATTCCGGGGACGAAAGCATAATCGGAAGCTTTTATTATTATACGGTAGAGTGAAAAGACTTTTTACGGCGGAGGTGAACCTACTGTGAGAAAACTTAATAAAAAGGGTTTTACATTGGTAGAGGTAACCGTTACCCTTGCAGTGTTTGCAATTCTGGTTGCACTTGCAAGCTCAATAGTAGTTTCCGGTGGAAATATCTACGCTAAAAACGCAAACACAGTAAAAGCGGCTCAGGTTTGTGACGGGGTATACGATGTATTAAACAACCGTCTTTCTTTTGCAACGTCAATAGACTTTACAAAATCAAGCGCTTTAAAATCTCCGGACAGCTACAGCGAGTGTATTAAAATAGCAAAAAAATCGGAAGAACCCCCGGTGTCGATCAACCGTGAGGGTCGAAAAAGTGATGACGGAACCTATGAATTTGACGAGGTGTGCGACACCGGAGCTTTTGACATAACTGTTTCGTGTAAAAAGGAAGAAATAGCGTATGCCAATAACAGCAAAAACCCAATGACAGTTTTGCCGTTTGAAGTCGAGGTATTCTCAAGCGAGGGTGAACCGGTGTATTCAAGGAAATGCTTGATCGAGCTTTTAAATATAAAAAGTGATGACCATATTAAAATGGATAATAACTTGTATACAAACAAAAACGATTTGTATATAAATTATACGCTTGCGCAGTAAACGCTCATTTCAAAAAGGGAAGTGAATGAATCTTGAAAAACGTACCAATAGGTGAGGTGCTTAAGGAGTACGGATATATCACTGAGGATAATATAAAGGAAGCTCTGGAATATCAGAAGACCGAGGCCGGAAAGGGAAAGCGTTTAGGAGACCTGTTAAAGGAGCTGGGCTTTGTATCTGAGAGACAGGTTCTGGAGGCTTTGGGAAAAAAGCTTGATATTGAGCTTGTCAATATATCTAATCTGCACGTTGATACCGACGTTACAGCTAAGATTCCAAAACAGCTTGCGATAAAGTACAATGCGCTTGCCACTGATATAAACGACGGCAGAATGACTGTTGTCATGAGCGATCCGCTTAACTTTTATGCGCAGGAAGATTTAAAGCAAATCGCGGGAATGCCGCTTAAAATAGTTCTGGCAGAGCGCGCGGAAATCGACAGCGCAATAGAACACAATTATTCGGAGGTCGGAGCAAAGATCGCGGCAAAGAAGGCCAACATTTCGGCTGCGGATATTGAGATTCCAAATCTTGACGCTACGGACGAAGACGACGATGTTCCCGTAATAAACCTTATCAACAGTCTTCTGGCGAGAGGATATACAACGAACGTATCTGATATTCACATTGAGCCGTTTGAGGATTTTACACAGGTGAGAATGAGAGTAGACGGTATGATAATTGATTATGTCACGCTCTCGAAATCTCTTCACGCGTCTGTTATTGCAAGGATCAAGATTATGTCTAACCTTGACATTGCCGAAAGGAGAGTTCCTCAGGACGGAAACTTCCGTGCGGTCATTGAGGGCTACGACATTTCAGTCAGAGTATCGGTAATTCCGACCGTGCACGGGGAGAAGGCGGTTCTTCGTTTTCTGTCGTCGAACACAGTAATTGACAAGGCGGGTCATTTCGGAATGGAGCCGGACGCCTATGAAAAGATAATGAAGATGCTTGCCGCGCCTAACGGGATCATTTATATAACCGGCCCTACGGGAAGCGGAAAAACCACTACGCTTTATATGATCCTTGACAGAATAGCTCAGAAGCAGGTAAACATTTCTACCATTGAAGATCCGGTGGAAAAAGCTCTGCCGAGGATAAACCAGATGTCTGTAAACACCGCGGCCGGGCTTACCTTTGAAACAGGGCTGAGAGCGCTTTTGCGTCAGGACCCCGACGTTATAATGCTTGGAGAAACGCGCGATTCCGAAACGGCTTCAATATCGGTTCGTGCCGCAATAACCGGACACCTTGTTCTGTCAACGCTTCACACAAACGATGCCGTTTCATCTATAGTCCGGCTTGAGGATATGGGACTTGCACCATACCTTGTGGCAAACTCGCTTGTGGGGATAGTTGCGCAGAGGCTTGTAAGAAAAGTATGCACGAACTGCTCTTATGAGTGTGAACCAACCGCCGAGGAAAAGGCAATTATCGGCGACGACATTCCCAAGATACGAAAGGGCAGGGGCTGTAACCTTTGCAATAACACCGGTTATAAGGGAAGGGTTTCCATTCACGAAATGGTGCTTATTGACAAGGAGCTTAAGAGAATGATCGCAAACTCAGCCGAGACGGAGGATATGCTTGAGTACTGCAAAAGGGTGCAGGGTATGAAGATGCTCGGCGAAAGCGCGATAGACCTGGTGAGAAAGGGAATAACAACTCCCGAAGAGGTTTTAAAGGTAACATATTATTCTGATTAACGAAAGCGAGAGAAGCTTATGAACATAAACGAGCTTGTTATGGAGGCAAGAGCAAAGGGAGCAAGCGATATTCATCTCTCGGCATCCATTCCGACAACATGGAGAATTCACGGAACTCTTTACGACTGCGGACACACTATAACAAGTAAGGATGCAAGAGAAATGATTATGTCGCTGTTGAGCGATGAGCAGCTTAATGAGTTGGAGGCGGGAAACGACCTTGATTTTGCATTTGAAACACCCGATTTTTGCCGCCAGAGGGTAAATGTTTTCCGTTTTATGGGAAAGCTTGCAGCTACAATAAGACTGCTAAACGACAGGATACCGACGCTGGCTTCTTTAAACCTGCCGGGCGTTTTAACTAAGCTTGCAGACGAGCCGAGGGGCCTTATACTTGTTACCGGCCCTACCGGAAGCGGAAAATCCACCACTCTAGCGGCGATGATAGACCACATAAATCACTCCCGTCCCGAGCACATCCTGACAATTGAGGACCCAATAGAGTATATGTATACTCTAGATAAGGCGACGATTCATCAAAGAGAGGTCGGAAGGGATGTCAAAAGCTTTTCGGCAGCGTTAAGATCGGCGCTGCGTGAGGATCCCGACATAATACTGGTTGGAGAGATGCGTGACTACGAGACCATCTCCGCCGCTGTTACCGCAGCCGAGACGGGACACCTTGTTATGAGTACGCTTCATACGATCGGCGCGGCTCAGACTATCGACAGGATAATAGACTCCTGTCCGCCGGAAAAGCAGAATCAGATAAGAACTCAGCTGGGAAGCGTTTTAAAGGGCGTAATAACCCAGTCGCTTATTCCGACTGCCGACGGAAGGGGAAGGATCGCCGCGACAGAGATACTTATTGGAACAGATGCCGCTTGCAACCTTATCCGTGAGAACAAGTGTCATCAGCTTCAGACTGTTATGCAGTCGGGTGCTAATTTCGGTATGCACACATTAAACGCCGACCTTGCCCATCTTGTTGCAGAGGGTAAAATTTCCAGGGAAAACGCGTTTGCGGTTTCACCTGATAAGAGTGATCTTTCTGAGTTTATAAGATGATTTAACTATTTATGAGGAAAGCACTTAAACGCACATTACAAACATAATAAACAAAATCTAGTAATGGATTATTTGCAAACTTAATACTATTGGAACAAAAAACAGGTTTATCAGTTAGCGCTGATAAACCTGTTTTTTTGTTTTTAAAAGGAGAAAATGTTAAGATAGCCAGTTTGCACAAGGTGCTTTTGTTTTTTGAAATCGGTTTTTTCAGCTGCTGAGCATTTTAGTATATCATATAGTGCATAATGTTATACATTGTTGATACTTGTATAGATTTTTTAGATTAAAAAAAATTATGTTGCAATTTAAAACATAAAGTGATATACTGTAAAATAGATGATATATATTTAGAATATTTATACATTTATTTGAAAATAACAATTGATTAAATATTATGGTAGGGAGATGATTATCACGAAGTGTAATAAATGCGGATTTGAAAATAGCAATAAAGCTATTTTTTGTGAACAATGTGGCACGAAAATTAAAAATAAAGCGAAGGCGGATAGCTTAACGGCTATGTCTATTTTGGTAGCAGTGATAATATCTCTTTTAGTTGTGATATTTGTTACGTTATTTATATTTATAATCTTTAGAAGCAAAAGACCCGATTCGGTTTATTCCAAAGCGTCAAGTACTTCGAGTATTTCTAATACTAATTCATCGCTTACGACAGGTGCAGCAGAAAGCGTTTTAAATAAATCTAGTTCTCAAACTACTACGGTCAATACAACAGTAGTTACAACTGAGAATCCTTATGCGCAAAAGGTATATCCGTCTTCAAGAGAGTATAACGATAATTACTATGTTAATACTGCACAAAGCAATTTAATTATGAGATGCGGACCGGGAAAACAGTACAATGCCGTATTTAATAAGGGTATACCTAAAGGAACAAAAGTAACTGCTTATGCATATGAAACAGATTCAACCGGTCAGAGATGGGCGTTTATTTATTACAACGGATATGAAGGTTGGTGTATGAATATATACTTAAAAGATGCAAGCTCTGTAGATAATATTGTGCCAAATGATAATACAAAGTGGAATGTCAGAGTTATAGTTGACAGTTTGAGGTTTAGATCTGGACCCAGTCAAACTTCGGAGATTTTAAGAGATGTAATTCCGAAAAATACTATATTAAAGGTAATCGACAGTAATGCAAAAGAAGGTGATGAATGGATAAATGTTCAATATGACGGTTTGAACGGATGGATAATGACTTATGATTTTGAAAACAGTTATGTCGAGTGGATAAGATCATAGCATGATGAAACAATTTAATATATTTTGAGTGATAATTCAGAGTTAGGTAAATGAAATATGGTTTAAAAATCGTTTTGTTTTTAATAAATAGATAAGGATGTAGTTAAGTGAGGAAAAAAATTCTTTTTACGGCTTTTTTTGCTGTTTTCTGCATAGCCACTGTGGTAATATTTATGGCTTTATTGAAATCTTGTAATAAAAATATTTCACCCGAGGCGGTTGTGAAGCGTTTTAATGTTGCGTTAAATCAAAAGGATATTGAAGAAATGTTGGAATACATTGAGCCTACTGAAGCGCAAATTATAAATGCAGCCATATCTAAAATTGATGATACTATAGGAGGAAACACTTTATCTGTTATAAAATCATGGCTTCCATTTTTATCTGATTTTACGGATTTAGAATTATGGCCGGAATACGATTGTAAAATAATTTCTACCGATGTGTATGACAACAGTGCAAAAGTACTAACGCAATTTGTCAACGTGTCAAATGATGATAAATATGAATTAGAATTCAAATTGATTAAAATAGAATCAAAATGGTATATCCAATATGCGTCAAAGAAATAAAAAACTAGCGGATATTTAATTAAAAAGACTATTAAAAAGTTGTGTTAGAAAAGAGGAAAGCTTTGTATAGGTTAAATGCGGCAGGAATCACATGCGTTGGAAATGTAAGGCAATCAAATCAAGACATTATTATGTGCAATAATAAGATAATTTATTGTACTAATAACAATAATCGTAATGAATTTAATATGAGCACAGTCAATTGCACTAACAATCATTTAGCTGTTTTCGATGGTATGGGAGGATATGAATACGGAAAAAAAGCAGCTTATTTAGCATCAGAAATTTTTGTTCAAGAACTTGATACCGGCAGAGAATTTCATCCTCAAAAAGCGTTAATAGATGCTTGTAAAAGAGCAAATAGTGAAATATGCCGTCAAATTATAGGAAATAAAAAAATAAAATCGGGTACAACAGCAGTGGCAGTTTTTTTTTATAAAACAAGGCTGTACTATTGCAATATAGGTGATAGTCCACTGTTGCTAATACGAGATAATAAAATAAAACAATTAACCATAGATCACAATGACGGCGATCTATATAAGGAGTTATATGGAGAAAATTACATTAAGCATAAAAAGCATAATCTTACTCAATATTTGGGAATTCCTACGGAGGAAATGATTATAGAACCATATGCAAACAGTATATCTCTATTATCAAAGGATATTTTGATTCTGTGCAGCGATGGTTTTTCGGATTTTATGAATGACGTTGATATACTCAGTATTGTAAATCAAAATTGTTCAGCTATTAGCAAAGTGGAGCTTTTGGCAAAAAAGGCGATTAAAAACAATAGTAACGATAATGTAACGGTTGTATTTTGTGAAGTAATATAGGAAAGGACGGTTTTTGTGTTTTGTATTATTTGCGGTGCCAAAAATAATGACACGGCACTTTATTGCATAAGATGCGGAAGTAAAATAAAAAAAAGGTCTCAATCAAAATCTAAGCCTAATGTTCAAACATATTTTGGAAATTGGACTATTGATGAGTTAATTGGGGAAGGTGGGTTTGCAAAAGTCTATAAAATATCTAAACGTGATTTTGGTGACAATAAATTTACGTCAGCGATGAAAGTAATAAAAGTTCCTAAAAATGAAAGCGAAATACATAGTGCCATGAGTGAAGGAATGGACCAACTGAGCGTATCAAAATACTTTGATAATATCGTTAGTGATATTATTAAAACAATAAAAATAATGTCGGAATTTAAAGGCAATAGCAATATTGTAAGCTATGAGGATCATGAATACGTAAAGCACGCGGATGGAATTGGTGCAGACATTTTCGTGCGTATGGAGCTTTTGACTTCACTTTTAGATTTTGAAAAAAATCATGATATGGATGAATCTACGGTTTTGAGATTAGGTATTGATATTTGCAAGGCGTTAGAGCTTTGCAGCAAGAGAAATATAATGCACCGAGATGTAAAGCCTGAAAATATTTTCGTTTCTAATAATGGAGATTTTAAACTGGGGGATTTTGGAATCGCAAGAAATGTAGACGCGATAGTGACAAATTTGTCTCAAAAAGGAACATATAGCTATATGGCTCCGGAGGTTTTTAAAGGTGAAAACTATAATTTTACAGTAGACATATACTCATTGGGGTTAGTTTTGTACAAGTATTTAAATAACAATCGGTTGCCGTTTTTTCCCCAAGAAGAAATAACATACCTTGCTTCACAACAAGCAATACAAAAGCGTATGCAGGGAGCTTCTATACCAAAACCGGTAAACGCAAAAGATGATATTGCAAAGGTTATATTAAAAGCTTGTGAATATGATTCAAAAAATCGGTATTCCAGTGCTTCTGACTTTCGGATAGCATTAGAAAAGCTTTATAACAAAAGAAATAATAAATCCGGCCATTCAAGAAAGAATAAGAATTTAATTGTTAGTCCACCTAATAATACTTCTGACACAAATAGAACTGATACTAGTACTCTTGATATATACAAAACTACAGATGCAAATAAGGAGAATTGAAAATGCGTTGTAATAATTGCGGAACAGAAAATGAAGATAATGCTATATTTTGCGAATTTTGCGGAAAACGGTTTGAAGCTCCTAATGAGTTTAAAACCAGGAACATACCACTAATAATTTCAATTGTTACGATCTGTGTTCTTGCTGTTTTAATAGTGTTTTTTATTGTATACATAATCATCAATAAAAATGATAATACAGATAATAATGTAAACAATTCCCTTATAACAGAAGCAGCTGAATACGCGGAAACAACCACTGATTCAAATCAAGTGTCTCAAACAACAAAAATGTCCACCACAACAACAACGACTACTTCATCGACAACAACAACTACTACAACTACAACTACAACGTCTGCAAAATTATCGGAAATGTATATTCCTAATGCCAAGCACTATTATCCGGGAGAAAACGAAGGAGATTTATATGTAAATGACGGAGTTAGGAAGTATTTGCTGTTTGGTCCTGATGAATCTAAATATGATAGAACGGGCGGATATATAGACTCTGGTGAACTGTTCAATGAGCAGGGACGTATTGATTCAGTTGGAACCTGGCTTTTAGTCAAAAATTCCACAGGCGAAATCGGATGGGTAAAAAACAACTCCGAATTAGTCGAAAGAGTTCAATCGCCGAAGAATGAGTCTACATATAAGTATGAAGCAAAAATATTGAACGAAACACCATTCAGATTAGGACCTAATGATAAACGCGACTTTGTGAATAAAATATATCCGTCTTGCCCCAAAATTATACCATCAAATTCGGATATATATGTTTTCTCATTTGAGGATGGATGGTATTATATCAGATATGGAAGCAACTACGGTTGGGTACGGGAATGCGATGTTGATTAGGCATGCTTAGTTAGATATGCTTTTGTGATTATTTAACAGATTATAAAATTAGAGTCGTATAGCGTACAAGGAGAAAGACAACAATGGAGCGAAAAAATAAAAATAATTTTACTATAGTATTAATCGTCATTTCAGTAATCTTATTGTTCGTATTACTAGGATTAATTATAAATGCAATCGGATGGGGGTATCAGCCGGTAGGAATTGTTGATTTTAGTAAAGATACTTTGTTAATACAGTTGCCCGATTCTGAGTATGATTATACGGGTATGGCAGTAAAGCCAGATGTTTTAGTAAAATATAATAAAAAGATAATAAGCTTTGATGAGTACACAATCAGCTATAATGATAATGTTAACATAGGTACTGCAACCGTTATAGTAAAGTGTGATAAAATCAATAAAACTGCAACAGCTAATTTTAAAATAGTTCCGACTAGAGTAAGCGTAGTAAGTGACTTTATTTCTAAAAGCGATAGTATCACAATTAGTTGGGATGAAGTCAACTCAGCAGATTACTATTATGTTACTTGTGAAAATCAAAATGACAAGAATGATGAAATTGTTAAAACTAATGTTAAGAATACTTCATATACACAAAGCGGTTTAGAACCTTCCACAAAGTACAATTATAATGTCAGAGCGGTAAAAGTAGTAAACGGAATAGAGTATATAAGTAAACAATCAGACAATATACAAACTACGACCTGTCCGGATACTGTTAAAAATGTTAGTATAAAACTCTCTGAAGAAGGTATGATCGGCCTATCTTGGGATGAATTAGATAATTGTGATGGTTACGAAGTGTTTTCAAGTAACTATCCGGATGAGTTTTCTATTATTGCAACTGTGACAGATTCTAAATATCAGACCGATAATTTATCTAATAATACATTATATAAAGTCAGAGGATTTATAACGCTTGGTGAGAAAAAATATTATGGTGATTTTTCGGAATCGGTAAGTTTGTCAAATGAGAACAGTAACGAAGACAATACAGAAGAAAGCATTCAGAAGGTAACAAATAAAACAGGTGTAAAGAATCTAGAAGTTAGAAATATATTACAAGAATCCAGCGGGCTTCCGACAGGGTGCGAGGTTACATCTCTTGCAATGTTGCTAAACTATCACAACTATAAAGTAGATGCTTTTTTATTGGCAACTCAGTTTTTACCGAAAAGCGACGTTGTAGAAGATAATAACGGAGCACGGCACGGTCCTAACTTCATAACAACATTTGCAGGAGATCCTACTAAAAAATATAATAGTTATGGATGTTATGCACCGTGCATTACTACTACAGCGAACAGTTATCTTACTAGCGTAGGATCAAAACTGCAAGCATATGATACTACCGGTATGGCGTTTGATGAACTGTTAACAAATTATATTGATAGTAATATCCCCGTATTGATTTGGGTAACCAGCAACAATCTTATGACTCCATATAATGGTGATACTTGGATTAATGATCAAACTGGAGAAACAGTTCAATGGATTGCCGGCGAGCATTGTGTTGTACTGACAGGGTATAATAAACCAGAAAATACGATATATGTGTCTGATCCGTTAGTTGGCAACACATATTATGATTACGATAGAATCAAAACTATTTATAATAATATGGGTCTAAACAGCATGGTTATTAAGTAATTTTTTGGAGTGTATCGTTTTAACATAGTCTTTAAAAAAATTTCACCACTAATTTAAGTTGTTTACATATTGCAAATGATTCTAAAATATTGATAAAAAAATACTTTCAATCAGATAAAGCTTACAAAAGACAAAACCTGAAATCAAGTATTATATGGACGTATGCCTTAAATTGTCATGTACTCGTATTGTATTTTTAAATAATCAAATCGCTTCTACTACCAGGCAGGTTATATTATCAATTCCGCCGTGTTCAAGTGCTTTGTTCATCAGAGCCTGAGAGTAATCAACTGATTTTTTGGAAAGAATTTCTATGATCTCATCATGACTCACCATATCGTACAATCCGTCGCTGCACATCAGTATTTTACTGCGATTTGTGAATTCAAATGGCTTATACGTCTCTGCATTAAGCCCATTTTGATTCACATCTACGCCTAAAAACAATGTTAATTTATGACTATCAGGACTTTGCTTTGCTTCCTCCAACGTATAAATATTTGCCATGTATTTTTGCATCGCAAGCGTATGGTCGACAGAAATCTGTTCGAGTTTACCGTCGTTGTATAAATAAATTCTGCTATCGCCCAGCGAAAAAGAATAAACGATATTGCCTTTAATAAACACTAAAGCAAACGTACTTCCTCCTCGATTTGACTCATTATTTTTCAACATTCTGCAAATCTCATAATTTGCTTTTGTCACAAAGTTGTTTATCTGCTGAAAATCGTTATCGGCATTTAAGTTTTTTGATAATTTCGCACACAATTTAGCAGAAATCTCCGAAGCTATATCACCGTTTGATTCTCCACCCATACCATCAAAGACACCCAATAGTAACCCGTCGCTATATTCACCTTGATAGTGTTCAATTAGCGATTCTTTTTTTATTTTAGCATTCACTGCAAAGTTGTCTTCGTTATTTGACCGTTTTAATCCATTATGAGTAGAAACAGAAACTAAATACTTCTTGTCTTTAATTGTTTTCATTTTTGAACGGCTTCTTAGCTGGAAAATTTTACTCTTTAACTTTTTCATTTAAATGTCTCCTCATCAAGAACCTCGGTTCTTGATTTTTAAGCTTATTATACTTACAATATAGCAAACTAATCCTATTCCAACGCACCACAACCACGCTGTAATGAGATTTGTTGACGTATGACCATAGCATGACTCTGTTTCTAATTTTTTTACATTTTCAAAAACAGAGCTTAACTCTAAAGGATATTTATTTAAATCTGCAATACTGCCAAATGCAGACATTCCCCACTTACTAAAGGTAATATACGAGATTTTCTCACTCCACCCGCTCAAATCAAAAAATGCGCCGCTCATGATCAATTGTAAAATCAATACAAAAGGCATTATGGTCATTGCTGTTGTGGGCGTGCCTGCCAGAGATGAAATCATGATACCCATCAAATCTGCGCCAAACGTAATCAAAAAAATAGTAATAAAATATTCAAGCAGCGAATTTATAATAATACCGTTATCGTTGAAATCAACAAACAAAAGACAAATTATTATTATAATAATGCTTTGAACAAAACATATAAACATTTGCCATAATGCATTTGAGGTAATATAAGATGATATCCTCATTCCGGATCTATAATCGGATTTTATGATATCGTGTTCTTTACATATGCTCTGAATTGAATTGAAAATTCCAATCCATATTCCGGCTGATGCGATTGAAAAGAATCCGGATTTTGTACTTTCGTATGTGGTAAACATATTCTTACCAACAACTGCCGCAACAAGCAAAGAAATAATTACTGCAAAAATGATAAACTTCCAAAATCTTTCTTTAATGGCGATTCTTTTTATTTTATTTAAATAAATAATAGTCTGATCGAAAAAAGAAGCGTTATCCAATTTCATTTCCTCCAGTCAACAACGTATATTTATTTATATATTCGTCTGCCTTACCTTTTCCGCCTTCTTCCACAGGATTGATTTCTAACATTATATCTTGTAATCTTTCAACTCCAAAGAAAAGCATCGCTTCATTTACATCTCCGAAGAAAGCAAGGTGCCCTGCTTTGTCAACAGAACTTCTTGCAAGTACAATCACTTTTGTAAATAGACTTTTCCTTACGCCATCTATAATTCTGACCGCATCATCAGGTTCATGTGTAACAACCATAACAATTTTGTTTTCCTGAGAAATTTCCTTAAGGATTTCCATCTGCTGCGTTCTTGACGCTGCATCAAGTCCCGAATCAGGTTCATCGCAAATAAACACTTTCTGAAATCCAACAAGCTGATTAGCAACCGCAGCTTTTTTTTGCTGACCACCGCTAAGCTGTCCTATTAGTTTGTTTTCATGTTCTTTAATTCCAACATGCTCAAGAATCTTCTCAACTCTATCAATGCGCTCTTGTTTTGAATATTTCTTTCCAAGCTTAATGCCCGCCGTGTCAATTAAAGTATTTCTTAAGGTATCGTTTTTTCTCAACGTTAAAAATTGCGGAACTAAACCAATTTGAGATTTCATGTTTTTAAAGTTTTTGTATAAATCCTGTCCGTTGAGGATGATTTTTCCGTTTGCTTTACTTTCACCCAAAATAGCTCTTATAAGTGTAGTTTTTCCGGCGCCTGAACCGCCTAGAATCAAAACAAAATCACCGTTATTAAATTCTGCGTGAATATTCTTCAGCAATGTTTTTCTTCCTAAATCTACAGTCTTTTCTTTTATCTCAACCAACAGCGATGCGTTAAAAGTATTTTCTGAGTTATAAAGTATCTTGTTTCCAAGAAAAATCAGTGTAGTATTAGCTATTCTGATTATATCATGATCGTATACCGTGACTTCGTTTTCAATCTCTGTTCCGTTAATCCCTACACCGTTTGTGCTATTATTATCTTTTAAATACCAATTTTCGTTATACTTTTGCAAAATTGCATGGCAGCGTGATGCCATAAGGTCATCGAGTTTTAATAAACAATCATTCTCACGTCCGATTGTAATTCTATCAGTATTTCCGATTATATACTCATGCCACTTCATATTAAAATCAAAGGTAGTGCTAAAAATGATAATGACAGCTTCTGGATGCGGTGCTCTCAAGTTGCTTCTGTCAATTCTTATTATATCCCCATCAGTCAGACTGTAAGCCTTTGAACCTCTTTCGTTGTATGGCGCAAGTTTTTCACCATTTATATAAGTACCGTTTTTACTATTATTGTCAATATAATAATATGTACCGTCGGAATCATCGAAAACAAATTCACCGTGCTTTCGGCCGACTATCTTAGAATTAACCCTGATGTCACAATTTGCATCAGGATAATCTCTTCCTAATGTTCTGTTTCCTGAGAGCAATATCATTTTAGGCTTTTGAGATTTGTCAATAATCAATAATGTAGCAGCTTTTTTAGGCTTTGGCTTATAATATACCGTATTATATGAAATCACTTTATTCAATTCCTTCCTGGTTATTTACAGTTGCAACTCAAGTATTATTTAATTTTAGTACCTATTCTGCACTTTTATCCGATTTGTAATGTTTATTATTAAGCTGGCATTGATATCGTTTATTCAACAATTGTTAATTAAAGATTAGGTTTTCAGAGGTTATGATCTAGGCTCCTGTTGTCTATATTCGTTGTAACACCTATTTTGCCAAGGTAATTCATAGAATTTAAGCCTGTCGCCAATATCCTGCATTTTTAATAGTTTTTTGATATTTTATCAGCACATATAATTATAAATCATTGAAGAAATATTTATGATGACATCTCTTGCAAGTTCAGTGTTAGAAAGCTTATCTGTCATCACGCTTATGATATAATCCCCAGAGGGAGCATATACAATTGCCGTGTCGTTTTCAACTGTTGCAAGCTCGCCTGTTTTATTTGCAACTAATGTATTGTCAGATATTCCCGCAGGGATTTTTGTTCGTATAGATTGATTTTTCATGTATGAAATTACATCTTCGGATCCTTTTAGATTGCCATAGTAGTAATCTTTAAGAATTTTTGTGCAATCATTTACGGAAGTGTAATTCTCCTGACCATTAAAATCAAGCATAAGCCGGTTTATTTTTGTATCATAATAATTGTGATCATAGCAAAACCTGTTTACAGCGTCCATTCCCGTCTGTGGGCTACCCATGCCGAGACGGGTTATGAGTGTGTTGCAGGACTGGTTATCACTTAACGAAATCATGGCACTGATTAGGGAATCAGTTTCACCCGCATAATGCTCATAGCTTTTTATTATGTCAATGTTCTCATAAACTGCTCCAGCCACAAATAGTTTAATGAGGCTGGCTGAAACCATGCTCTTGTTATCCGTGTTGCTAACGGTAAGTATTATAGCATCATCTTTTAAAGAAAATACTTCAATTGAATATTCTGAACTTAAATCATAAAGAGGCCTACATATTTTCTCTACTTCTCCAGAAATTTCATTTTTGTTAACATTATCATTTTTTAAACTTTGTGAAACTGAACGTTCATTAAATAATGACGGTTCGTCGAAATTTTTGCTTGAATTGAGCGTAGTTGTCTCAATTGATTGCTCACGTTCTAATTTTGTGTTAGCTGTTGTAGTCATACTTCCAACATTATTAGTTAATGACTTATTGTCGGGGGGTGAAGTGACAGCAGTTGTTATTCTACTGCATTGTTCTGAACATGCTGACAATGTAATAACTACTATTAACAATGGCAGTATAGATTTAATTATATTATTCTCCATATCATGTAAACCTTTATTTACTTTTATTTAAATTCAACTAAGTTGTGATGTATGTACCCACCCCTGATAAAAAGTTCCATTTAAATCTATTTCAACAAAATACCAATATTTATCAGGAGATTCAGCAGTTACATTGACGTATGTAGATTCCTTGAAACGCTTTTGAACTCCACTGCTTAAATCAGGCTGAAAATACAGAGTACCTTTAAAAACAGCACTATATGAACTATAATCTGTAGTTGAAGGAGTCTGTAATTGAAATTTGTTTTTCCATTTCTCAAGCCCAGGTAAATTGTATTTATGGTCGTTAATCATGGAAAGATTATCTGGTTGTAACATTCCACCTCGCACCCAGCCCCTGTCTATTTCATATTCTACTCTGAACCACACCTCAGTACCCATGTCTTTATACCCTAATACATGAACTTGAGTCCCATCGGGAATTCTAGTGATTATATTATCTATCTTTTCTGGTGTGCTCCTTAACGGCAAGGTATCAGCTTCGTCAACCTTTACAATCAGAGTAGTATCCAATTCTTCATAATTGTTTTTAACTGCATCGACTGATTTATGTGCAGTAGTAGTTGTCATTATTGTTGGAGTAGTAGTTGTTGTTGTTTCACTGTTTCGTGATGAATCAACAGTTGTACTTGTGTCAGACTGTTGTTCGGTTTTAGAATTAACATAAGAATATTTGTTGGTTGTATCATTTTTAAATAAATTTACGCCGTTTGTACTCTTTATTTCAATCACTATTGCTATTACCGCAATCAACGCTGCAAAAATTCCCGTTAAAGTGACAAACAAAACAATAATTTTTTTATTAGACTTAGAATTTGCACCGATATAAGATTGATTGTTATCAGAATTTTGTTTTTCGTGCTCTTGTAAATTCTTTTTATCTTTAAAAACCTCATCATCAGCATATATTGTTGCATATGTATTTTTTTCTGTTGCTTTGGATTTATCAACCTTTACAGTTTTCTCAGACGTCAAAGACTCTTTTTCATCATCAGTTTGGTTTGTCAGCGATTTTAAATCACAAAGAATTTCATCCATACTCTGATATCTGTCATCAGGTTCGTATTCACAACATTTCATTACAATTTCTTTGAATTTTTTTGTACCGTTTTCAGGCGGTGGAAAACTTTTGCCATTCAATCTATCATATATAGCACCATCAATATCATTCTGTGATGAATTTTCATCAACCAGCGGCAGCATATTATTGTTAAGTAAATAATATAAAGTAATGCCAAGTGAATATATATCAGCTGTCTTTGTATAACGTTTACTTGTTTGCTGTACCTTCCACACTTCAGGCGCAATAAACGGCTGTGTTCCTGCCAGAGTCGAGTAACTACTTGACTGTATTTGCTTTGATACGCCGAAATCACCTAAAAGATAATCGCCATTGTCGTCTATATAAATATTCTCAATCTTTACATCTCTGTGTAGCATATTTATGTCATGCATGGATTTTAGTGCCGTACCTATTTGTTTTGCAAGCATTTCTATTTTTGATATGCTAAGTTCACCGTTTTCTTTCATGTGCTTTGAAAGAGGTGTGTAGTATCCCATATGTATAAGCACATCAAAGCCTATTTGTTTATTTGTTTCATCATATATGTCTTTTATCGCATAATTACTACAAGAAACTAAGTAAGGCTTGCCTTCAAGTTTATACATATTTTTAATTTCTTCGATAACAACGGCTTTCGTATCTTCAATATGCTTTTCCATGTCTGACTTTTTCACTGCGAGTTTTTGCTCGAGGTTTATAGGAATAATCTTTACTGCCGAATATCTTGTTGAACCAAAGAAATCTTGTTTTAGCTTGTAAACCTTACTAAAACTTCCGCCTCCTATATAGCTGTCTTTATACCAGTTTTCCCATAGCGGTTCATATGATTTAAGCCTGTCGCCAATGTCCTGCATTTTTAAAACTCCTTAAATAAGTATTATCACAAATATCATTATAAAATATAGAATACACTAATCTTTTTCACAAAATGACTGATACTTGGAATTTATAGAATTTGATTTATCAAAACCCCCATATCAATTTTGTAATTACTTTTTTAAGTTTTACGCCAACAATTTTTGTAAAGTGTTTTTCTTTATACAAATTTTTTTCTTTATGATTTTTAGACGGATTATGTAATATTTTATCATAAATTAGAAAATTGGTCAAGTTTCAATGCTCAAGTTCAAATTTTGTATGTTCAAAAGATCATGGCAAACTTACAGGATATAAATAAAAATTTTCAATCCCGATATTGAAAATTTGACACAGCAGTGATATAATATGTATATAATTGCCCCAATATAGTCCGTTTACGTAGGCTTCAGCGAAAATACACTCTGTTCTGGGGCGACTGACTATTGAGAAGAAGGGATAAGACTATGTCAATTTTCAGAACAAAAGCTTTTTGCGGTATCCTTGCCGCAGTAATTGCTTCGGCAATGGCGGTATCATCACTTATGTGCACCACTTATGCCGAGGGGACGGAAACTCAGGAGGACGATGTTGTTACCGTATTCACCACAAACGATATACACGGCGTCGTTAGCGGAGAAGGTACGGTGGGTATGGATACGCTTGCCGCTGTTAAAGCATCTACTCCGAATTCTTTACTGGTGGATGCAGGAGATGCAACGCAGGGTGCGTCTTTTGCCACAATATCTTTGGGCGAAGATGTTATACGTATGATGAACGCAACGGGCTATGATCTGTTGGTGCCGGGAAATCACGAGTTTGATTACGGCATCGACCAGCTTCTGGCAAACTATGATGTTGCGGATTTTGAGTTCATTTCGGCAAATGTCAACTATAACGGTAATCCGTTGTTTACCTCAAACAAGGTGTTTGACGTAAACGGTCATACCGTAGGCTTTGTGGGGCTGACCACAGCTGACACTGCTACCTCAACAAATCCAACTCAGCTTGTGGGCGTTGAGTTTACCGATGAGATAAAGGCGGCTGAAGAATCCATTATGGAGCTTGCCGACAAGGCCGACGCGATAATTTTAGTAGGTCATATGGGAAATGACAGTACCATAGATTCTTATACATCGGAAGAACTGCTGAACGGACTGTCTTCCGAAGCGCTTGCAGAGGTAACGGCGTTTGTTGATGGACATAGTCATACCATAGAAGAAACGGTGTTTGAAAAGGACGGAGCAAAAGTGCCTGTGGTACAGACGGGAACGGGCTTTGTAAATCTGGGAAAAGTAACTGTTTCATTTGATGAAAACGGAGTGGCGTCTTCTGAAGTGGATGTGCTTGCTGCTGAGGATGTAGCAAAATATCCGCTTACCGAGCAGGGTAAGGCAAAGGCGGATGAGGTTAACGAAGTTCTTGCAGAGATAAGCAGCAAGCAACAGGAGATTCTCGGCGAAGAGCTCTGTGAAAACGACACACCGCTTTGGGGTGGATATGTATATTACGATTACGCTGAGCCGCGTATCGTTGAGACAAATTACGGCGATTTTGTAACCGATGCCTTTGCAGAATACGGCAGGCTTTTCGCCGAGAAGCAAAATCTTGATATGCCCGTCATAGGAGTGGAAAACGGCGGCGGTATATCTTCTACATTGCCTTACGGCACCGTAACGAGGGGAGATGTGCTCAACGCTTTTAACCACGGCAACACTGTGACCGCATTGCAGGTATCTCCGTATGAGCTGTTTCTGGCGCTGGAGAGTGGCCTTGCAATGACCGGACAGGACGAGACGGGGCTTTTGATTCGTGAGAAAGTAAGCGGAAGCTTTTTACAGGTTAGCGGACTCACCTATACCTATGATCCCGCCGGAGAGAGCAACAGCAAGATAACAAGCGTGGTGCTTAATGACGGTACCGTTCTAGACCGCACTGATAACGAGCATAAGCTTATACTTGTTACAAACAGCTATGTGGCGGCGTGGTTTGACGCAGAGGATAAGTTAGGCGAGCTTGGCGGCGAGGATTATATTGTCGAGAGGTATCTGCTTGAGCTTACGGAGGACGGCACAAAGCCTTTAAGCGTGCCCACTGACGGCGGTCGTATAAAGATATCTAATGACAGATCTCCTGACACTTATGAGCTGTCTGTACCTGTCTATGACGCATCGACTTTGGCAGCTACCCCAGGCGGTACGATAACAGAAGAATCAAAGCCGCTTGCCGGACGTACAGTCAACGTAAGAATTGATGACGCTATGGCAGTGGAATATGTCACCGACGAAAACGGAATGATAAATCTGACCCTTGCCAAGGGACCTCATACATTATATCTTGAGGAATCCGTCGACAAGCTGCCTGTATATGTGAACAACTATTCAGGTTCTGGCATAAGCGTTACCGCTGAGGGCTATTTCCGACTCGGTTTTGCAGCTTCCGCCGATCTGCCTGTTTATGAGAAACCGACGGAGACCGACGATCCCGAAACCGACACATCTGAGACTGAAAAGTCCGAAACAGATACATCCGAGAAAGACAAAACCGAAGCAAACGCTTCTGAGAGTAATGCACCCGAGAGTGATATTACTAACACAGACACGTCTGAGACAGACGATTCCAGTAGCGGTGTATCTACTACAAAAGCTTCGGCAAACGCCAACGCTTCCGGCGGAAACCCGAATACCGGAGCAGGCGCATCATTATCACTATCAGCGATATTAGTGGCAGCGTTTTGCGCACTACGTGCTGCGAAAAGACACATATAATATCTTATAGCCAAATCTGATTACAAAGTCCTCAAATGAGGGCTTTGTTTTTTGTAAAAAATTATAATCATCATCGGCAAAACCCAGCCCAGAGAGATAATAAAATCAAACGAATAGAAGCTTTTTTGCATCACTTTGCA
>CANQNK010000011.1 GCA_947625195.1 uncultured Clostridia bacterium
GCGGTAATTTACCGCATCTTGCTTGAATTCCTGTGTGTACTGTTTTTGCTGTTTTTCCATTGCTTTTTCCTCCTGTGTTCTTTTTACTTATTATATCACTTTTTTGTTCACTTTAGGTTGCCTGGGGTTTATTCTAGCACTATTCTGCGAATCCGTCCATGTAACCCAAAGCATGAGCAAAGCGGAGTATCCCTATGACAATGCGCCGATGGAGAGACATTTCAATACTCTGAAGAATGAATGTATCAATCTGTATGAGTTCCAATTGGAGGAAGAACTGTACCGAAGTGTGGAGGAATTTGCCTATGTCACATATAACCATGTACGTCCACACAGCTATAACGGGTACCGCACACCATATCAGGCGCGGACAGCAGCATAAGAAGGGGCGGAGCAAGCTTCGTGATCGGACTGCTTGATTGCCCGAAATCGGGTCTGCCGGATCTTGTCAATGTCAAAACCGCTCAGTGGTGTAAAACACCATTGGCAAGATTTGTCAGTCACGATAAACTTCCGGCAGCAATCCAATAGATTTTTTTAGCCATAAGTGTTACAAAAAAGCTTGACCACAACACATTGGCCCGACACTTTACGCAACAAGAATATTTACAACTATAACTTGACAAATTCAAAAAAATATGCTAATATATAGACAAATATTGAATTGGAGGCATTGCATTTCGAATGAACAATTTACTTGATAACATTTCTCAGAATGTGAAACAAAAAATATTTGAGTGTATTTCGCAAGCAATTGGCGAAGATAGACAAGCAGCCGATGCGCATTTGGATTTACGAACTCATGTGTCTGGTCCCTTTTTGAATTGGGACTTAATATATAGAAATCTCATAAATTCTTTCGGCGATGAAAATGTTAAATATTCTGCTACTATACGTGGTATATGGACAGTATTACTTCTATATGATGTTAAAAGTGGTTTGCTGATTTCTTTTATGAGAGACACTCGCCTTGACGACATTAAGCGTTCTAAAGTGGAAAAACAGCCGAAATATATTCGTTCGTTAATTGTTCTTAACGAAGAGCTTCAAGCTCCATATAAACAACATACACTTCCTGGCATGGAAACAGAGCCTTTACAAAAAGAATCTGACCTTATGAAAATTCTTGACGATTTATGTGCTAATTTTGATTGTCATGTAAATCATAAACAAGTACGCCATGCTCTTGTCTGCTTTACAGAAAAATTTGGAGGGTTAAGCTCTCTTAAAGCCTATATTTTGGATAAAGATTTAGATGTAGTTTACGAGCAAGATTGGCTTAATACGGTTAGGCCGGTAATGAGCAATACAATCGAAACATTAGAACATAGTCCTGACGGTCCTGCGCTTTCCCTTAAGCCCAAAGCAACAAAACGTTTGAAAGGAAAAGAACTTGTAGTCTTAAAAGAACAAGAGAGTGAAAAACAAGCATAATTTTTTATTTTGAAGAGAGTTTATAGTTATGAAATCATTTAATGGCAATCGCCTTAAAATGGCACGTCAATACAGAGGAATGACGGTGGAAGAATTATCACAAAAAATCAATGTAAGTAAGCAAGCAGTCTCACAATATGAAACAGGGAAAATCGAAGATGTCCCTTTTCAAAAAATTCTTGCTATTTCCGGTACTTTAAATTTCCCGTATAGATATTTTGCTCAAGAAGATATCTCAAATATTAAAACAGGCGCTACTTATTTTCGATCACTAATGAAGACAAGTAAAAAATACCGTCTTGCGCAAGAAATCAAGATGGAGCATATTGCAACCATTTATTCCATCCTGAATGAATATGTTACTTTTCCTCATCTCAATTTACCGGGGTGGATCGGTGAAATATCTTCTCCTGCTAAAGCAGCAAAAGAGTTGCGCAACTTCTGGGAACTTGGGAATAAACCCATTGATAACATTATGCGCACTGTTGAGCAAAACGGAATTATCGTAACTACTTTTGCTACTGACACAGACGACATTGATGCTTTTAGCCAATATATTGATATGAATGGTTCTGGTGTATACATTATTGCTCTTTCCAGCAACAAAGAATCTTCTGCGAGAATTAATTTTGATATTGCACATGAACTTGGGCACATCATGCTACACGAATGGAGTGAAGACGAGGAAGTCCTTTCACGTGAAGAATTTAAAGCAAAAGAAAAAGAGGCAAATGAATTTGCTGCCGCTTTTCTTTTGCCGGAAAAATCATTTGCTCAAGAGGTATCCTTGGATCCACAAAAACTGGATTACTATGTTCAGCTTAAACGCAGATGGAAAGTCTCTGTTGCTGCCATGCTTTACAGAAGTTGTAGTCTTGGTATTATTACGCAGGGGCAATATCAATACTTGATGCGTGTTATGCAAAATAAAGGTTGGCGTAAGTCTGAACCTTTAGATAACACTATCAAAGCTGCAAATCCGTCACTCTTGTCCGATGCAGTTGATCTCCTACTTGTTAACAATGTGTTCACGCCAAAAGAGTTTGTTGATGAATTGGGTGATATGGGACTTGCGATGAATCCGGATGAATTAGAGATATTATTAAATCTGAAAAAAGGAACACTTTCTGCACATAACGCAGAGCCATTTAAAATGGTAATACTGAAATCAAAGAAAAAATAACATTGGATGGAACAAATTCTGACAAAACGTCAATAATGTAAAAACGCAACTTTTCTGCAATGCGTTTTCGTAGAGGAGATAAATGACAGTCAATTATTTTATTAAATGCCCAACTTGCAATACAGTTACCCGCATGAGGACACCTGCCGGTTATATATACAAAACACCTGTTAGAATTCACTGCGGAAAGTGCAACACCTTGTTAACCGGAGAGTTCGTTACCGATAACGAAAAAGAGAAAGCTTATTATACTCCAAATAATTGCGAAGAAGTTAAACCTCAAGCCTTTGATTATTTTGGGGAAGCTTCAGGAGAAATAATATGCAATAAAATTGAGCCAATTCATGCTGAGGGTGATGATATTTTTCTCCCTCCTATGGGCAAATTGTCCCCGGTATTCGATTTCATGCAATCTACTACTTATGAAGACAGAACACGTTTTATTAATTATGCTTGTTATCTTCAAAAATTAACTGTTACGTGGGATAAGGAACGCATCAAGTACGACCTATATCTAAGCGGAAAAAACGATCTCTTATTATCGAAATACTCAGATGCAGCTAAAAGCATAGATTGCCAAATGGACACGGATTTAGATACGTTTCAGTATGTGTACCGTTCCTTATTCTATGACTTGGGAGGAGTTTTCCAAAAGAACAAATTGCTTAAGCTGTTCCGTGAAGTAAATCACCATATGAGCCATATGGACTTACATGCTTTGTATGGCTATTTATCAGAATTAAATAGAACCGGCAGCTTGAAAAAAATTGAAACAAAACTATTTAGTATCGCATATGACTTTCATAGCGTTTCAAACTACTTAATTCCTGCAATCGGACTCCTATATTACAATGCCGATACTATTGACAAAACTATTTTTGGAATATCAACTTGTTCATTTGAAGATTTAAAAGGGTTTTATCAGAACACCTATGAAAGATTGCTTGATTGCTGTGAAATTATCATCGGCTTGGACAACATCGAAAATCGTGGCGATTATAGTACGTTTACAAGTAAATTGACGATGAATAATTTTCGAACGCAAAGAAAAGGAAACAGAATTAATTATCTACACTCATCGGAATTTTTTGTTAAAGCATTTAATTTGCCAATCAACTCCGGTAGCTTAAGAAATGCCATAGGCCATTTTGATTACAAATATGATGGTATTAAGCAGATAATTAGTTATCCCCAAAATGACGGTAGTGATATAATGCTAAATTCATATTTAATTGATATTGCTTTGGAATGTAGCAAAATGTTACGAAGCACGCTGCTACTGATTTTTGTTACATATGAATTGATTCGCTATAATCATCGAACCGATAACTCCGCTATGCCCATGCACAGCATTATCTATAAAAATGTAAGGTCACAAAGTCTTTGCCCGTGCGGAAGCAGAAGGAAATACATCCACTGCTGTAAATCGATAATCCATGTTGATAAAAAGTCAAGCATGAGTTTTGATTACCCTATGAAAGCAAATTTTTGCATGTCAGATAATTTCATAAGAATGATGCCATAAAATTCAAAACAACTTTGGAAAATGCCCACCAAATATGATTTAAAATGCCGTAAGTATAATACTTATTAGATGCGTGGGCTAATGAGAAATAGTAATGAACAGCCGAATAATCACCGATATTTCCATATTTATATTTGTTTTTGACAAACCGAGAGTAGTTGATGCTATCTTTCTGCCTGGTGGTTCGCACCCTGAACAACCGGAGTATGCTGCAAGGCTTTATAACGAAGGGCTTGCAAAATATGTGTCATACCCTCCGGCGTCATTAGCGTAAAGCGTGATAAGTGACCGGGCGTGCGATTAAAAGCGGACGTCTATGACGGAGATTACCCGTCCGATTTTGTTTTTTACTGACGTCCTGCTCAAAAACGGCGTGCCTGACTCGGCGATTGTCGGGGAAAATCAATCCGGTCATACAAGATAACTCGTTTTTCTCGCGAAAGCCTGCTTGTCTGTAAAGCGTTTCATGCCCGCCGATGCCTGATGCTCTATCAGCTGGCATTTCCTGAAATGCAAATACGGGTCTGCCCGGTTGTGTGTTATAACATCACAAAGGATAACTGGCATAAAACAGCCGAAGGGATTGACCGTGTGCTCGGCGAGCTCGCCCGGTGCGACAACCAATTTGTTGGCTATATTAGGGGGGTATTTGATATGAGGAAATTTATTCAGGAAAATGTATCCTTCACCATTACCGTTGTTGACGGCAAGAAAAACGGGACGGGCTGTATTGATTGCCGCAACGGTCACGAAATCGGCGATACATACGTTTGCGAGTATGGGTGTCCTGCGGATTTCTGCCAAAAATCAATGCTCAAGGCGTTTCCGCTTATGGAGTCGGTCAGAGCCGGGGGAGATTTGCGTAATCTCGGCGGTGAAGCGGAAAACAGGATTTGTTTTTGCTGCCCCCACGGAGTGGTGACTTTTCTTTTGGAGGCAAAAAGAAAATGAATGATCATGATGCGGTGATCCGTCATTATGACGCCCTTATCGACGAGGGCAACGACCCGGTTCACGATCCGCAGCCACTGCGGGAATACATGGACAAATGGGACGGATTGGCCTTTATCGACAGTATGGAACTCAGCAAAGAGAAGTCTGTGCTTGAAATCGGCGTCGGTACGGGACGGTTGGCAGTGCGGACAGCGCCTTTGTGCGGTAGCTTTTGCGGGATTGACTTGTCACCGAAAACCGTGGAACGGGCGAAGGAAAACCTTGCCGGCTGCGTTAATGTGACCCTTCTGTGCGGCGATTTTCTGAACTATCCGTTTGACGCAAAGTTCGATGTAGTCTATTCCTCGCTGACCTTTATGCACATAAAGGACAAGCAAGCGGCTATCATCAAGGCGGCTAAGCTGCTGAACGGCGGCGGTCGGTTTGTGCTGTCGATTGATAAAAACCAAAGCGATACCATTGATACGGGCAGCTGGAAGGTAAAAATATACCCGGATAAACCGGATGATATTAAAAACATGATTCACACAGCCGAATTGAAAATTACGAAGCGGCAGGAAACAGAATTTGCTTATCTTTTTGTTGCTGAAGGAGGAAACCATGACTGACGTCATTTATGCCCACTCTTCCTCGGACAATCAGCGGGAAGAATCCACCGAGGAGCAGCTGCGGGAATTCAGGGCATTTGCGGAAAAGGATAACTGGTACAAAACTGAACAAGGTATCAATTGTGTACTTGGCGAGCTTGCTCGATGTGCTAATCAGTTTGTCGAAGATATTAAGGAGTATTTGTTATGAATACTATAACACAAAAAGTGAAGTTTCGTCAATCATTAATTAATTATGCTGAAAAGTACGGTGTTACCAAACGAGCAAAAGAAAATCTTGCCGACTTCGGCAATGATACATTGCTTTGCGATGATTTTCTCACCCTTGCTTTTACCCTTATAAATTTTTGCAGCAAGGGTAAAACGGTGTGAAATCGTATAAAGAGATAAGGCGGACACATTGTGATAAATCCTCAGGTTATAAAACATACTGCGTGTTAAATCTCATTGATGTATCTTTTAACGAAAGTCTGCGATTTGCATCAAATAAATTAACTGCTTTCAACCGAAAACTCAAAAATATAAGCCCCGATTTTTTCGGGGCTTTATTGTTGCCTTAGTTATAAACGTGGTTGTTTTAACAAAAGAAAGGATTTACAATAGCCACATTTATTATTCGCTTTACCACAAAAAATTTGCGCTTCTTGCGTGAGCGTTTATCTTTCCGAAATCAGCGGTCGTTACCTTACCATCGCCAGACACCTCGGCCACGTCAAACTGATATCCCGTAAGCGTTAATGTAGCTCTTGCGTGAGCGTTGGCAATTCCTGCATCAGCGGTCGTAATCTCGCCGTCACCGTTTATGTCTCCATACGGATTAAGCTGCACTGTTAGTACAATATCCTGGTCAGCTATGGTTATATCGTAAGTGCGAGGAGCGTATTTTCCTCCACTGACCGTCAGCTTATAATTTCCTGCATCAAGGTCATCAATAACACTATCTCCGCCGGCGTAAGCGGACATTTCCGCCACCGCGCTGCCGCTCTCATCGGTTAAGGTCACAGTCAAAGGAGTTTCAGTATCATTGTCAGTCACAGACACCGATACGGTCATACTGTTGCCCTCATCTATTGCCCCTATATCAGCAAGTGCTTCTTCGAGCTTGCTTACATAGTTTTTCTGCTGTGAATACGAAGACCCGGTATTGGTTGCGCTTCTGTACAGCCTGTTATATGCAGAATTTATCTCACTGAGCTTATCTGCGTCAATTGCCGATAAGTCAAGAGCGTCATACTCCTGGAAAAGATCAAGCGTTTTTAGCATTATCTCATAATAATCCTGTCTTGCCGGAAGTGAGCCGTTTCCTAAGAAAAAGTCGTTCATCCAGCCTATGCACTGGTCGGCGCTAAACATACTTGAGTAAGCGCTTGACGGAAACCGGTCAAAGTATTTTTTAAGGTTATTATAATACTTGCTTTTGTATTCCTCAAGGACAGTTTTATACTTTTCCTTATCATAGTTTTGTGCCGCTTCTGCCATAGATTCATTTAAAAGCTTTTTAAATTCCTTGTTCTGAAGAGCTTTGTAAAGAATTACCGCAACAGGATCGTTTCCTTTCTTTCCCGCCTCGTAAATCTGAATAAGCTTGTTGTTCTGCGGACTTTCGCCATTATTTCCCCAAAGATATGCTCCCATTTCAGTATCGTAAAGCATAAATCTCCATTTGCAGTCGGAGTAATCGGGGTTTGTCTCCTCTAAATCTCTTGAGCGCCATACTGTCCAGTTTTTACCGCTCCAGTCCTCATTTGTGATATAGGTCTCGACCGCAAAATAGTCAGCCAAGCTTTCAACATCAAACATTGTTTTAAAAGTTTCGTACTGAGCCTCATCGGTCAGGTCGCATGAGTTCATCCAGCTTACAGTTTGATTCCAAAGCTCAATATCCACATCTTCTCCCTCGTCAACCTTGGGGATGTTATTATTCAGCGAATCAGGCTTTATTATAACTACATTTTTCTTTGTAACATCATAATGGGCCTTTACATAATCATCAGTATAATCCTCCTGAAGTGTATATAGTCCCCAGTATTCACCATTTATAAAAGCAATGCAGGGCCTTCCCGACTGTGTGGCAAAATCCATGTCAGAAACCATATACTGAAGCATACTATCCTTAAATTTTACATAATTTGTGTCATTTCCGCCGTTTCTAAGGACAAACTTCTCAAAGCTTACGATTTCCCTTCCTTCGCCATCTCTTGAGGTAACTCCGCTTATTATCGGATAGTTAAAATCTCCGTCGCCATACTCGCTGCGCGCATAGAACCTAAGACTCTTCTGATATTCACCTCTTGAGTATCCGCCCTGTATTCTCATTCCGCAGTCCTGAGAAAGCATAGAATTATTGTCCTCAATAAAATCAATATGTACAGGTCTCTCCCATGTCTTTCCTTTATTGTTTACATTGTCTTTCATGTAAATTCCCGTCTGAGGGTCAAAAAGGTTGTCGTAGTCGGTAACTATTGAAATTATTGCAACATCATCATAGGTCTCGTTAGTGATCCCAACAAAGTACGACTGTGTTGCCGTTTTGCTGACAAGGCCGTTTTTAATCGCAACAGCTCTAATAACCGTTGCCTTATCTACATTTACAGTTGGTTTTATTTGTCCGCCGCTTCTGTCATCATCAGTAAACAGCCTTTTGTCCATATCCGCAAGCACATTTGGCTCACTTGTGCGATCCTTTACTAAAATTGCTCCTGTATACTCAGTCGATTGATCAGTAGGCGTGCTTCCGTCTGTTGTATAATATATCTTAGCCCCTTCCTCCGCTGAAAGAGTGAGTTCAAACTGGTCGGTAAAAGCTCCGCTGTTTTTAGAAAAGCTCGGCATCTGCGGGGCACGCAGAACACTCTCCTCGGTGTTTTCCGCGTTCGGCGTAGGATTACAGAGCTTCAGCGTATCACTTCCCGACGGAACTCTTGCATAAGTAACATCCTTTTCAAGTGCGCCAACGGTAAACTCATCCACAATGTTTTCACCATCTGAAAGTATAAGCGTTTCACCATCGCCTGAAAGTCCGAACTTTGCTGCGGCAATATCAGGATAATCCTCCTCATTTATATTCTTTCCGCAGTAGATAATGTAATGTCCCTTTGACGCGATCGCTGCACCGTCCGGTAGCTGTGCTTGTGTAAGGTCGGTAGCGTCGTCAGTGATGTACAGTCCCGTTAAATCAGCCGCAGTATCAGACGGATTGTAAAGCTCTATCCAATCACAATACTCTCCTTTTGAATCGACAACGCTTGTGATGTTTCCGTTTTTACCGCTGTTGCCGGTACAGACCTCGTTTATCAAAACCCCTGACTCGGCGTTATACGCAAACGCGGGCATTACGCTCAGCATAGAAAGCGCATAACATGACGCAAAAAGCGCCGTTAATTTTTTTATGTGTCTCATATTTTTCCTCCCTAGTTAAATATAAAACGATTGACGTACAATCATTATACATCAATCGTTTTAATTAAGTCAACTGTTTTGGAAAATTGGTTGAATCTTACTTGTTGCTATAAATATTTTAACTGTCTCTACTGCTCCATTCCGATTTTTACAGCGTTCATATTTACCTCGACCAGGTTCTTCTTTCGGGGCGGAATAGCCTTTTCAAAAGCAGATTGCAAAGTGTTAAGAGAAATAATCTTTGTTTCCTTAATAAATTTTCCAAGTAGAATAATATTAGCCATGCCCGTCATACCGTTTTCGTCTGCAAGCGATGAAGCGGGTACATAAAATACAGAGATATCATCTCTTTTGCACTTCTTATCGACCATAGATGAGTCAACTATCACCGTGCCGCCCGGCTTTACGTTGTCTATAAACTTGTCATAGCTGGGCTCGTTCATAACTATAAGCATATCGGGGTCTATTACCAGAGGTGAACCGATAGGGTCATCTGAAATGCATACAGAACAGTTTGCCGTTCCTCCCCTCATTTCCGGCCCGTAAGACGGCAGCCACGATATCTCCTTATTGTCCATAAGTCCGGCATATGCCAAAATCTTTCCGGCAAAGAGTATTCCCTGTCCGCCGAAGCCCGCAAGCACTATTTCATTAAGCATTCCCTTTGCCCTCCTCTCTTGCGTTTACATCCTTGTACACTCCGAGAGGATAGTACGGTATCATTTCGTTTCTGAGTCTGTCAAGAGCTTCAACAGGTGAAAGTCCCCAGTTTGTCGGGCAGGTGGAAAGAACCTCTATAATAGAAAAGCCCCTCTTTTCCTTTTGATTCTCAAACGCCTTTCTTATTGCCTTTTTCGCCTCGTTTATATGAGGAACGCTGTCTACCGCGACACGCTGTGCCAAAGCGGTTCCAGAAAGAGTTGAAAGCATCTCGCACACCCTTACGGGATATCCCTGAACAGAAGTGTCTCTTCCGAAAGGCGTCGTCTGAGTTATCTGTCCGGGAAGAGTTGTCGGCGCCATCTGTCCACCGGTCATTCCGTAAGTGGTATTATTTATAAAAATTACTACTATATTCTCTCCTCTGGTAGCGGCGTGAACCGTTTCACAGGTTCCGATAGCCGCAAGATCTCCGTCTCCCTGATATGTAAACACAAAGCTATCCGGCTTTGCTCTTTTCACTCCCGTTGCAACAGCCGGCGCTCTTCCGTGGGGAGCCTCTATCATATCGCAGTTAAAGTAATCGTAAGCCATTACAGAACAGCCTACCGGGCAAATTCCTATCGTGTCTCCCTCTATGCCCATTTCATCAATTACCTCGCTTAAGATCCTGTGAACTATTCCGTGTGTACAGCCCGGGCAATAATGCGTGGGAACATCACAGTATGCGTGCGGTCTTTTATATACAACAGCCATTACATATCACCCCCGATACTAACGATTTCATCAAGAATTTCCATAGGTTTCGGAATTACGCCGCCGGTTCTTCCGAAAAACGATACTGGTATCCTGCAATCTGTCGCGAGCCTGATATCGTCAATCATCTGTCCCATATTCATCTCAACGCTTAGTATTCTCTTTGCCGATTTAACAGCTCCGAGAAGCTCATTTTCAGGAAACGGCCAAAGCGTTCTGGGTCTGAACAACCCAGCCTTTATTCCCTTATCACGGGCAAGGTTCACAGCACTTTTTGCTACTCTTGCAGTTGCTCCGAACGCACAAACTACTATATCAGCGTCCTCGCACAAATAAGCCTCTGCATCTGTTTCGGTTTCCTCGATTTTTTTGTATCTCTCAAATCTTTCGATTACTGAGTTTTCCAGAACCTCCGGAGTTAAGAAAAGCGAGTTTATGATATTGTGCTTTCTTTTATTCTTATGTCCGTCGGTCGCCCAGCCTTTATCGATCTTAGCTGGCTTTATTTCAGGAAAAGTCACCGGCTCCATCATCTGACCTAAAAGTCCGTCTGCAAGGATCATGGCGGGCATTCTGTACTGGTCGGCCTTGTCAAAAGCGTTTACCACCATATCTACCATCTCCTGAACAGAAGCGGGGGCATATACCAGAATGTGAAAATCGCCATGTCCCAAGCCCTTGGTAGCCTGCCAGTAATCTGCCTGAGATGGCTGTATTCCTCCGAGCCCCGGTCCACCTCTCTGAACATTTATGATAACGCACGGAAGGTCGGACGCGGCTATGTAAGAAATCCCCTCGCTCTTAAGCGATATTCCCGGAGATGACGATGAGGTCATACACCTTGTTCCGGTACTTGCCGCTCCCAAGACCATATTTATCGCGGCAATTTCACTTTCGGCCTGCAAAAACAGTCCTCCGTTCGCCGACATTTTTTTCGCCAGGTACGCAGATATCTCCGTCTGCGGCGTAATGGGATAACCAAAAAAGCATTTGCAGCCCGCTCTCATAGCAGCCTCTGCCAAGGCCTCGTTACCCTTCATCAAGCTTCTTTCTGACATAAGCATCCCCCTATCTCTCAACGGTTATCGCACAGTCAGGACACATGGTATAACACATACCGCATCCTATGCAAAGACTTTCGTCCGTGCATATCGCCGTGTAATATCCCTTTGAATTTCTTTTTTCCTTCTGCATTGCCACTATTTTCTTAGGACATGCCGTTGTGCACAGAGCGCAGCCCTTGCACCTTTCAAAATTGACGGTTATTTTCGCCACTTTGATTATCCTCCCTCTAATACTAAAATATTAAACAAAGCACCGTTATTCCTCCCACAAGGCCTTTACATATCGCCTAACAGGAAATTCGCCCTTCCTGCCGTGAGCTTCACCCTCAGGTACGCAGGTGAATTTTATCTGAAGTCCGGTAAGCTCAGCTATTTTTTCTGCATAGTTAAACGAATCGCAAACCGTTTTATATGTTGTCTCACAGCCAAGGTTTGAGTTATTCACAAGCGCTGTGCACTTAAGTCTTGAAGCTGCCTCGATCTCCCGCATTAAGCTGATGCTTTCCTCCGGAGTTCTCACAAGAAAGCGGTATGAGTTTATCACATAAAGCATTTCTATTTTGTCTTCTCCCAAGGCCTTAAACGCTTCGTAATATCTTCCCAGCGCAACAGCCCCTGCGTCGTCTCCGCCAACATCTATGATAAGATATCCGTCCTCCTTGGCAAGCCGCTCAATATCAAAGGTTATTGCCGGAATATCAAGGTTTGTATTTGCATAAACGGATGCTGAAAGCTCAATGTTCCGGCTTTCAAAAAGCCCTTTAAAATCAGCCGTTCTGAAATACGGATTTACTATGTCAAGGTCTGCAACTCTCACCTTTTTGCCGGTATCCGAAAGTACCAGCGCAAGATTAACGGCAAAATTTGTCTTTCCGCTTCCGTAATGACCCGTTACTATATTTATTTTTTTTACATTGCTTAAATCCATCATATCTCCCGAAAAACAAAATTGCCCTGATAATCAGTATACCACTTTCGACAATAAATATCAAGTGTAAAATACAATTAAAAGAAGCCGATTAAACACGGCTTCTTTTTTGTTACTCTTCTGTTTTATCCTCACTCTCGATGTCAGGTGTTGACACATCACAGTCATCATCAGCCGAAAGTGTTCCGTTCATAAGCTCTTCAAACTGATCACCGTCAATTTTCTCATTCATAAACAGATACTTTGCTACTGTGTGAAGCTTATCTATGTGATCTTTTAAGATCTTCTCGGCATCGTCAAAACAGCTCTCTATAAGGCTCCTTATCTCAGAGTCTATCTCTGCGGCAACGGCTTCTGAATAGCGGTTGCCGCCTGCGTAATCCCTGCCCAAGAACACCTGAGACTCATCGTGTCCGTAAACTACGGGACCGAGCTTCTCAGAAAATCCGTACCTCATAACCATATTTCTCGCAGTAGAGGTAGCACGCTCAAGGTCGTTTGAGGCACCCGTTGAGATGTCGTCAAGAACTATTTTCTCAGCAACTCTTCCTCCGAGCAAAACTACTATGTTTTCCCTCATCTCGTTTTTGGAAACGTATGATTTGTCTTTTTCCGGAAGCGAGAGAGTATATCCTCCCGCCATTCCTCTCGGTATGATAGACACCTGATGGACCCTATCCTGAGTGCCGCAGTAATAGGTGCAGATAGCATGACCCGCCTCGTGATATGCGGTAAGTTTTTTCTCGTTTTCGGTCACAACTCTGGACTTCTTCTCAGGGCCCGCAATAACCTTGATGGAAGCTTCCTCCATATCCTCTCTAGTTATTGCCCGGCGGTTTTTCCTTGCCGCCAGAAGGCTGGCTTCATTTATGAGGTTTTCAAGATCAGCTCCTGTAAAGCCTACTGTTGTCTTAGCAATTGTTTTGAGGTCAACGTCAGGAGCTAACGGCTTGTTCTTTGCATGAACCTTCAGTATCTCCTCTCTGCCCTTGATGTCAGGATAGGAAACAAGGATCTGTCTGTCAAATCTTCCCGGACGAAGAAGTGCAGGGTCGAGGATATCTCGCCTGTTTGTCGCCGCCATAACGATAATTCCCTCGTTGCCGATAAATCCGTCCATCTCAACCAGAAGCTGATTTAACGTCTGCTCACGCTCGTCGTGTCCTCCGCCTAAGCCGGCTCCTCTCTGACGTCCCACTGCGTCGATCTCATCTATAAATATGATAGCCGGAGCGTTTTTCTTGGCCTCACCAAACAAATCTCTTACCCTGGAAGCTCCCACTCCGACAAACATCTCAACAAAATCCGAACCGGATATCGAGAAAAACGGCACCCCCGCTTCTCCCGCAACCGCTCTTGCCAGAAGGGTTTTACCCGTTCCCGGAGGGCCCATCAACAGCACTCCTTTAGGAACTCTTGCGCCAATGGCATCAAACTTCTTGGGGTTTTTCAGAAAATCTACGATTTCGGCAAGCTCTTCCTTTTCCTCATCTGCACCGGCAACATCTGCAAAAGTAGCTTTCTTTCCGACGTTTAAGTGCGCTTTTGCGTTTGCTTTTCCGAAACCGCCTATCTTTCCGCCGCCCTGACTTCTCATCATCATTACAAACAAAAGAACCATTGAACCGACCAGCAGAAGCGTTGGCAAAAGACTTATCCAGAAGCTGTTGTCCTTTACCTCAAGCATATTCATCTTCAGTGGCTCGTCCTTGTTCTCCTCGTTGTAGAGCTTCTGGTAGTCGTAGCTTTCATTAAAAAGCCTGTTGTAAAAAACTGAAACCGACGGGACCGTATAGTTATGAGCATACTGTCCGCTCTTAAGCTTTGACTTATCGTCGCTCTTAAGCGTATAGTTGAGCTCTCCGGTTCCAAGATCAAGCTCAAACTCAGATACCTCAAGATCGTCAAAATACGAAAGCACCTCTGAGTACGGGGTGTTTCTGTTCGCGGTTCTCGTTACGTTGTTCAGCAAAAAAACAAGTCCTAAAATAACAGCCGCCGATACCAACAAATATATAAGCAGGCTCTTGTTTTTATTGCTCTTCATCCTATCAACTCCTCTTTTCTATTTCATTAAGGCATTAGTTACATTTCCAGAAGTATATTCGTTTAAACAATCATCTGCGCTATATACGGCAAAGCCCGAAACTGCTCATCGTAATCAAGCCCGTATCCCACTACAAATTCATCGGGTATCTCAAAGCATCTGTAATCTGCTGTTATGTTTACCGCTCTTCTTGAAGGCTTATCCAAAAGCACCGCAGTTTTTATACTGTTTGCATGCCTTTTTGAAAAAATATCACATACCTTTTTAAGCGTTCTTCCCGTGTCAAGAATATCCTCAACAAACAAAACGTCTTTTCCTTCAAGGTCGTACGGCAGATCAAGATTAAAATCAACCTCTCCTGCCGATTGCATTGCGCGGTAGCTCTGCATTTTTATGAAATCCAGCTTCAGCGGCAAATCTATTTCTCTGACAAGATCTGCCATAAATATAAAAGAGCCCTTCAGAACTCCGACTGCGAGCAGGTTCTTGTCCTTATAATCATGGCTTATTCTTTTGCCAAGCCCTGATACTGCCTGTTTTATTTCCCGAGCGGTAAAAAGAACTTTAAATTTTTGCCCAAATATTTCTGTCATCGCTTTAACTCCAAAATATTTTAATACTCTTTTGTGATAGTTTTATGATATGACAAGTGTAGCTTTATTTTCCGTTTTTTCATCCGTTTTTACCCTGTCTGCCGTACCAAAGCCTTCAACAAATACTATTCCCTCGTCATCTGCCAAAATAATTGTCTTCATTCTGTCTTCTCGGGAAATTTTTTCACAAAACAGCTTTTTTAAACTCTTAGTATGTCTTTGGCCATAAAACTTTACCTTATCTCCGCTTTTTCGGTTTCTCAAATAAAGCTTACCCTTTATTTTATCACAATCAAACGAAAACTTTGTGAATTTTATGTTAATATCGCTAACTTTTTCAACTCTTACTCGTCTTCCGAAAAACAAGACCTCTTTACCTATGCTTATTTCCTGTTCGCAAGCCTCCCACTCAACTGGCTTTTGCGTTCCTATTTTAAGCATACCTGCTTCGGCAAAGCAATAAATATCCCCTGAAAGATTTACCCTTCGCTTATCAAAAACGCACCTCTCAAGATCGTATATTCGTCTGGCGCTTACCGGTAATTTATTTTCTCTCAACTCCTTTGCAAGCACACGGTTTCTTATTGCGGGGTTAATTTTCTCAAGCCTAATGAGGTCAAGTCCCCCCTGAGTTTTAACATCCTTATACTCTTTTTGAGCCATCTCATCAAGATATCTTTCGTCCGCCGAAAGTGCCCGGGATGTGTTTGCAAAGCGCCTTATCGCCGCCGGGTTGATCTTAAGCATCTGGGGCACTATATTATGTCTGATAAAATTTCTCGTATAATCGTCCGTTAAATTGGTAGTATCAGTCACATAGCTCTGTCCGATATCTCTTAAATAGCTTTCTATTTCGTCTCTGGTTATGCACAGAAGCGGACGTACTATTTTTCCCCTCTTTACCGGTATTCCGCAAATGCCCCTGAGAGCAGTTCCCCTTGCAAGATTAAAAAGCGCTGTCTCATACGAGTCATCAAGTGTGTGAGCGGTTGCAATTTTATCGCTTTCCTCATTGTAAAAAGCGTCATATCTAAGTTTTCTTGCGCCTTCCTCAGTAGAAACGCCGTTTCTTTGGCAAAATTCTTTTACATTTACGCTAACCGTTTTAATCGGTATACCAAGCTTTTTGCAAAGCTCTTTGCAAAAATCCTCGTCACGCTCACTTTCGTTTCCCCTAAGATTGTGGTTTACGTGAATTGCCGAAAGCGTGATGCAAAGCTTTCTTTCAAGACTTTTTAATATGCACAGCATAGCGGTGCTGTCCGCGCCGCCAGAAACAGCCGCCAATACCCTGTCGCCGCTTTTAAGCAAGCTGTTTTCATTTACAAACTCAGCTATCCTGTCAAGCATTTTTTACTCCTCTAAAAACATTTATAGCACCGAGCGAAAACTTCGTTCGATGCCGTTATAACCTTTATCTTTTTGTTGTATCAAGGCCTCTGAAAAGCGTATATTCGCCGAGCCATGCAAGCTTTACCGTTCCCGTTTCTCCGTGACGGTTTTTGGCAACAATACACTCCGCTTCGCTTTGGTTTTCCAGTTCTTCATTATAATAGCTGTCTCTATACAAAAACATAACGATGTCCGCATCCTGCTCGATAGAGCCCGACTCACGGAGATCCGAAAGCATAGGCCGATGATCCTGTCTGTTTTCAGGGCCTCTGGCAAGCTGAGACAAACATATAACGGGAACATTCAGTTCCTTTGCCATAAGCTTTAACTGCCTTGTTATTTCAGAAACCTCCGTTACTCGGTTGGTATGCTTGTTTGCGCTCTCCATAAGCTGCAGATAGTCTATTATAACAAGCCCCAGATTTCTCATTCGCCTTAGCTTTGCTTTCATCTGAGGAACGGTAATGCCGGCCGTATCATCTATGTAAATAGGCATTTCCGAAAGCGCAGCCGCGCCCTCGGCAAGCTTGTTCCAATCCTCAACCGCAATGTTTCCCGAACGCAAAACTCCGTTGCTGACAAGAGATTCGCTTGAAAGCATTCTCGTTACCATCTGCTCCTTTCCCATTTCCAGAGAGAATATGGCAATATCTTTATTTTCGGTTCGCTTGCACACATTGGTAGCAATATTAAGCGCAAAAGCCGATTTTCCCATTCCCGGCCTTGCGGCAACAATAATAAGATCCGACTTGTTTAAACCGCTGGTTATTTTATCTATATTTGAAAATCCTGTTCTGGCTCCAAGGTACTTATCCTTGTCCTCGCCGGAAATCTGCTGAAGGTGCTGATACGAATCGATAATAACGCTTTCTATTTTTGTAAGCCCCTCAGCGTCCTTTCCCTTTCTTATATCGTAAATCTTCTGCTCGGCGCTGTCAAGCAAGTTTTTCGCATCGTAAGAGGAGCTTTGTGCGTTGTCGATTATCTCCCTTGCCGCGACGATCAGAGAGCGAAGATAATACTTTTCCTCGATTATATCACAGTAACTTTCTATATTGGAAACGCTCGGGACGCTCTCCGCCATACCCTTAAGATACGTTCTGGCCATAGCTTCTGTTTCAAAAATGCCCATTTTCTGCGCTTCATCCGCCACGGTAAGAATATCCACGTTTTTGCTTGAGGTAAACATTCGCTGAATTATAGCAAAAATAGCCTTGTGCTGCTCGCTGTAAAAAAAGTCCGCTTTTACCCTTTCAATTACGATTGGCAGCGCTCTTTTAGCATCAATCAGTATTCCGCCCAGTACGGTCTGCTCCGCCTCAAGGTTTACGGGAAGCTGACCTATCTGCTCTCCTGATAAAAAATCCATTTTCTCTACCTCAAAAACACTATTGCTCTGTTACCGATACCTTTACTGAAAAAGATACTCCCTGAGAAAGCTTTACATTCGCCTCATAATCTCCGAATGCCTTAATATCTCCGCCCTTTAAGGATATCTTCTTTTTGTCAAGAGATACTTTAAACTGTTTTTCGATCTCCTGTGCAACAGTTGCCGGCGTTACGGCTCCGAAAAGCCTGCCGCCGTTTCCAGCCTTTGCAAAAATTTTAACCACATTTCCATCAAGAGCCTTTGCTATTTCCTCATTTGAAGCTTTTTCAACGTCCTTTTTATGCTGAACGGCCTCCTGCTTTCCCTTAAGCTCGTTTAAATTCTTAGCCGTTGCCTCTACCGCAAATCCTTTTACCAAAAGAAAATTTCTTGCATATCCGTCGGCTACGTTTTTTACTTCTCCGGCTTTGCCCGAGCCTTTAACGTCCTGTAAAAAGATAACCTTCATCGCTGCGTCACTCCTTGTTATGTTTTTTAATACTTTTATTCTTTGCTTTCTTTTATCTCATCGGAAAAGCCGTTTACTGTTTTTCTTAAAATGTCTTTGAGCTTTTCCTTTGCATCATAAAGAGTCATATTTACCTGAGCACCTGCCATATTGTGATGTCCGCCGCCACCTAGCGCCTCCATAATCACCTGAACGTTTACGTCCCCCATACTTCTTGCGCTTATTGCCGTCATAGCGTTGCTTTCATACAAAACAAACGAAGCCTTTATTCCCGAAATTCCCAAAAGCTCGTCCGCCGCCTGTGCTGCCGCAAGCCGTACTGCATCATTGTCGCCGTCACCATCCGCAATGGCGCAAGTTCCGTACAGCTCAGCGTCGTTTATAAGCTTTGACTTTTCTCTGTAAGTATCTATCGGCGTTGCAAACATAGTCTTTACCGCCGTCGTGTCGGCACCCTGTCTTCTAAGATACGCCGCCGCTTCAAAGGTTCTTACCCCGGTTTTAAACACAAAGTTTTTGGTGTCCAGCATAATTCCCGCAAGCAGGCTTTCCGCTATATGCGGAGAAAGCCTCATATCCTCGCTGAAATACTGAACTACCTCCGCCACCATTTCAGACGCCGAGGAAGCGTTCGGCTCGTTGTAAAATATCACCGCATTTTCAATCGCATTTACCATACGCCTGTGGTGATCAATAACTATCACCTTGTCAAACATTCTGTATAGCTCTGTGCTGTCCAGGATATCCGGATTGTGCGTATCCACTATCACAAGCACGCTTGCGTCCGTTTTCATAGCTATCGCCCTCTGAGGCGATATGTAAACATCAGAGCTCTCATTTGCATTTATATGATTTATCATAACGCTGGCAAGATTATGCTCATTATCGCAGACAACATAAGCCTGCTTACCCTTTTGCCGCAACGCCGCTGCAAGCCCCGTTGCAGAGCCTATACTGTCAAGATCGCCGTTTCGGTGTCCCATAACAAACACCGTATCCGCATCCTTAACGACCTCAAGTATTGCCGCCGCAATAACACGGCTTCTTACCTTAGTGCGTCTTTCAACGCCCTTTGACATTCCGCCGAAAAACTCAAAGCCGCTGTCGGTTTTTATCGCGACCTGATCTCCGCCACGTCCTAAACACATATCAAGCGCCTGCCTTGCATACGCCTCGCTCTGCGAAAGCGTTGCGGCATCCTTTCCGACGCCTATTGACAAGGTTATCGGCTGGCTTTTTCCTACCAGAATGGACCTTGCTTTGTCAAGAATGTCAAATTTATTTTCTATACATTTAAGCAGATGCCTCTCCTCAAGCACAACAACAAACCTCGACGATGAAATATTGACTGCTATTCCCGTTGTCGAATCGACAAAATCCTCAACCAGACGCTCTATTTCTCCTACAATAGTACTCTTTTCGCTTGCGCGTGAGTTTTGCAGTGCATCGTCGTAATTATCCACCGATATGATAAGCACCGACGGGTGAGACAATTTATGCTCTCTTTGAAGGTTTTTATATTCCGTTTCGTCGTGCAGAAATATCATAGCAAGGCCTATTAAGTCGTTTTCGGGCCTCACCGCTTTTGCCACAAAGTATCTTTCGTGTATTCTAACAACCGTGCCCTGCTCGTGAAACATCATATCAAAGTTCACCATAAACAGCTCGGAAATGTTTGCGCCAAACGATTCCGATTCGGGGAAAAGCTGTTTTGAAAAAGCATCGTTCACCCAGACTACCGTTCTGTTTTCATCCACGATAAAAACCGGTGCAGGAAAATTGTAAAGAGTTTCCCTCTGGGTGATCCTCAGGTCCCGGGACATTTTTGCAATATACCGAAGGTTGTTGTTCTCGGAAATTATCATATATACCGACAACACCGCTATTGCAAGAAGATTTATCACAAGAGCCGCTACTCCGATATTTTTCGTTCCGTTACCTGCAATTATATAAACAGATGTGAAAACCGCCGACAGCGAAAGCAGCAAAAATGATGCGAGAATGGGAATCTGTATTTTCTTTTTCATTTCTCTTTGCCTCCCGGTGATAATTCAGACTGAATACAAGATAAATATACCATATCTTTAACTTATTGGCAAGTTTTTTTAAATGGCAATCGCTCTTTTGTGAGTCAAACCTCCATTATGATCGGCAAAATCATGGGGCTTCTCTTGGTTTTCTGATATATATAATTTGAAAGCGAATCCTTCATCTTGCCCTTCATCGTGCTCCACTCGTATACCGAATGGTCAAGGCAGTCCTTAAGCGAATCGTACAAGAGCTCTCTTGCGCCGTCAAGAAGCTCCTCCGATTCTCTTACATATACAAAGCCTCTCGATACAATGTCGGGGCCTGCCAGTACGGTACGGTTCTGCTTGTCGATAGTTGCCACCGCAATAATAAGTCCGTCCTGAGCCAAGTGCTTTCTGTCTCTCAGCACTATTACTCCTACGTCTCCCACTCCAAGTCCGTCTACCAGAACCTTTCCGGCGGTTACAGAGCCTGTTATCGACATATCCACGCCGTCCGTTTCTATAACACTTCCGAGATCCGCAATTATTATATTTTTATAATCTATACCAGTTTCGTGAGCCGTCTGGGAGTGCCTTGCAAGATGCTTGTATTCTCCGTGAACGGGTATGAAATACTTCGGCTTTACAAGAGAAAGCAACAGCTTTTGCTCCTCCTGACAAGCGTGTCCGGAAACATGAACGTCGTACATTGACTCGTATATAACGTCCGCGCCCAGCTTCATAAGGCTGTTTACAACGTTTGTCACTCCCTTTTCGTTTCCGGGAATTGGATTTGCCGAGATTATGATAAAGTCCCGGGGAGTTATCGTTACCTGCCTGTGCTCGTTTCTCGCCATTCGTGTCAGCGCCGACATAGGCTCACCCTGACTACCCGTTGTTATAATAACAAGCTTTTCGGGAGGGTAGTTATTTATCTCATCAATTTCAATAAGAATATTATCCGGACACTTGAGATATCCGAGCTCTCTTCCCTTTTGCATTACGTTTACCATACTTCTTCCCGACACCGCAACCTTCCTGTCGTCCTTTACGGCGCGGTCAATTATCTGCTGTACTCGGTGTATGTTCGATGCGAAAGTAGCTATGATTATCCTTTTGTTATCCGCCCTTGCAAACAGCTTTGAAAAGCTTTCGCCTACGGTTCTTTCACTCATAGTAAAGCCGGGGCGCTCTGAGTTTGTGGAATCCGCCATAAGAGCCAAAACTCCCCTGTTGCCAAGCTCCGCAAATCGGGCGAGGTCGATTGTTCCCCCCTCAATAGGAGTAAAGTCTACCTTAAAGTCTCCCGTGTGCACCAAGATTCCGGCAGGAGTAAAGATTGCCATTCCCACAGCGTCGGGAATAGAGTGGTTTACCCTTATGAATTCAACCGCCATACAACCTAGCTTTATCGTGTCCCCGGGGTTTACTACTGAAAGCTTGGTTTTTCCCAGAAGCGCAGCTTCCTTAAGCTTGCCCTCTACAAGACCTATTGTAAGTCTCGTTCCGTAAACGGGAACATCTATTTTGTTAAGAAAATACGGAAGTCCTCCGATATGGTCCTCATGTCCGTGCGTAAGCACTATACCTCTTATTTTGTCGGCATTCTTTTCAAGGTAAGTATAATCGGGCAGAACAAGGTCTACTCCCAACATATCGCTGTCCGGAAACGCCAGTCCGCAGTCGATCACAAATATATCGTTGGCACATTCTATCACCGTCATATTTTTCCCGATCTCGTTAAGTCCGCCGAGAGGTATTATCTTAAGCGGTGTAGAGCGCCTTTGCTCCTTTTGTCTGACTGTTCTTTGTCTGGGCTTATCTGAGCTTTGCGCCTTCGGCTTTGACTCAGCCTTGGGCGCAGCCTTTACGGCAGTCTTTACAGGCCTCGCGGCAGAAGATCTGCGATTTTGCTTGGTTGATGCCGGCATCGACTCCTTTATCGTCGAAAGATTCCTTTTGGGCACGCTGATAGTATAAAGATTTGTAAGCTCGCCGGCATTATTTCCGTTCTCCGGCATACGCTTGCTCCTCTTTTGGCTGATGCCACCTGTAGCACGGGCTTTGTCGTTATTCAATTTTTTCATAAAATGGTTTATTCCTTTCCGTATATATGTTTATCAGTTATCGCGATTTTTGCCGAACAACCGCAATTAAGCCCGCATTTGCGGACATTTTCCTCAATAAAAAATTCCGAGCCAAGGCAGTATTTATTGTAAAAAGGCCCGAAACTATATATGTTTTTCCGAACGTAAACATTACTTATCATTATACCACTTTATTCTTCTTTGTCAAGATTTATTCTGCCGATATATCTTTCTATCTCGTCGCATATAGCGCTTGCAGCCTCAAAGGAATGTGAATCGGCGTAAAGCATTATACCTCTTCCCTCCTTTGAAAGCTTTGCCCTGGTTCTGCCGTTTTCAAGCGTTCTTCTGCCCTTGATATCCAAGAATCCTGAGGCTATCATTCTATCCAATCTTTTGTCGGCCCCGACGCCGGTATAAACATATCTTTCCGTGAAAAACACTGGAGGTATTTCTGATACTGCTTCTCCAAGACTTTTTTTACCTTCGCAAAGGCACCGGATAACAAGCGTCATGAGTAAGAAGCTGTCTGTTAAAAATCGGTTTTCAAAGCTTATCTCTTGCCGCTCGTTTTCGTCAATAACCGTCACGCCGTCTGGCAGCCTGTCCTTTATATAAGAAAACCTCTCGGGAATTTTTATCCTAGCACCCCTGTCAAGCAGGTATTTAAGCGCAAGCATCATAAGCGTTTCGTGATAAACGTATCCTGATGAGCTGCTGTATGCCGAAAGCTTTTTGCAGTCAAGTGAAAAACTGAATACCGTCTTATCACCATAAACATCATTTTTATCCCTTATTATTTCGTCAAAAAGTTCTGCCACAAACGAAGATGATGTTTTTACACTGACCGTCAGTCCGTCAAACGAAGTCATACCCTGCTTTATAAGCTCTTTATAAAGATTTGTGATTTCATCCGCGTTTTTTGTCTCTCCCAATTTTCCAGCATCTACATTGCGGAAGTCTTCGCTTTTAAAACGCCTTGTTACTTCTGACAAAAGCCTGTCACTTAACTGTTCGCCGTTTTTTCCAGAAGCGCACACCCTTACGCACGCCCCTGAGTATACGTGTATATAGCACCTTGCAGACAAAGTATTCGCACAAAATGCAGACAGGAACTCCTCGCCGTGTGATAAAACAAAAATGTTTATGCCGATTCCAAACAAGGCTTGAGATATTAAACTGACGTAAAGTTCTGCATCCTTTCTGCCCGAACAGCTCAATATCACCCTGTCGCCTTTACTCAAGCACGAGCCAAAAGCAAGCGCAAACCTTACCGCGCTGTGCGGTGAATCAAGCCTTGCGCAGCCATCGTCAAAACAAAACTCTCTCAAAATATGATCCCCTTTCTGATACGAAATGTAAGCTCTGTGTTTTTCACTTTTCTATGTACTGTTATTCTATAATAATACTTGGAAAAAACATCAGGCTTATTCAAAAGTAATTTTCTTAGATTCTTTTTGAAAAATGTGTGAAAAGTATGGAAATTTTAATAATTATGTGATATCATTAAAATAATTAGGTGAGAGATTTTCGGTGATAAGATTTTTTTGCTTAAGACCCGCGTTTTAAGACGGGTGTAAAATTGACGTTTTAACATTACACACTCACATATATTCAGTTTAAATTACGGAAAGGCTGTGTCATAAAGCAATGAATAATTATGACGTGATTGTTGCCGGATGCGGAGTCGCAGGACTGTACGCCGCAGTAAATCTGTCTAAAAGCCTGCGTGTGCTTCTTCTCTCAAAGGCGGAGCTATCGCTTTGCAACTCTTCTCTTGCGCAGGGAGGTATAGCAGGGGTGTACAACTCTCCGGATGACTCTCCGGAATACCACAAGCACGATACATTTGTTGCGGGCGGCTTTGAGAACAATCCTAAAACAACTAGCATTTTAGTAAACGAAGCTCATATAGATATTGACAGAATAATCAAACTCGGAGTGGATTTTGACAAGACCGAAAGCGGAGAATATCACCGTACCCTTGAGGGCGGACACAGTATGCACAGGATCTTTCACCGAAAAGACGCAACCGGCGATGAAATAACCACAAAGCTGAGAAAATATGTGCTTGAACTTGAAAACGTGACCGTTTTAGAAAATGCACTTATATGCGATGTAAAGAAAACCCCTACGGGATTTTCGTTTTATGTTTTAAAGGACGAAGACTATCGTGTATATAACTCTCACTTTGCGGTGCTTGCAACCGGCGGAATCGGCAGAGTTTACGAATACACCACAAATTCTGCAATTGCCACCGGGGACGGAATAACGTTTGCCTACAATATGGGAGCAAAGATAACTCAGCTCAGCTGCATACAGTTTCATCCAACCGCCTTTAAAAACAAGAATACCAGGGAATGCTTTTTGATCTCTGAGGCCGTCAGGGGCGAGGGTGCATATCTAAGAAACTGCTTTGGTGAAAGGTTTATGCACAAGTACGACGACCGCCTTGAGCTTGCGCCGAGAGACGTGGTTTCGCACTCCATAATCTTCGAGGAGCAAAGTACAAAGTCGGATAAGTTTTTTCTGGATATCACGCACAAGAACCCCGAATTTATAAAGTCACGGTTTCCTATGATATATCAAAAGCTTCTGGAAGCTGGCTTTGACATGACTACCGACTTTATTCCGATATACCCCTGTCAGCACTATCTTATGGGCGGAATAGCAGTAGATGAAAAAAGCGAAACAACGGTTGATAATCTGTTTGCCTGCGGAGAATGCTCTCACACAGGCGTGCACGGAAACAACCGTCTGGCGTCCAACTCGCTGTTAGAAGCGCTTGTATTTTCACGTCATGCCGCCGCCGTGATAAATGACAGAGCAAAAGGAATGAAAAGACCTTATGCCCCATATCAGTTTGAGGAGCACAAGAATGCCCCCCATATTCCCAGGGGTATGAGGACTATGATACGAAACATTATGCAGACTGCGTATTTTGTAATGCCTAATATAAAAAAGCTCTTTGAGGGCTTTGACGACATAATAAGGCTCAAGGAAATACTCGACACAGGAGTGTTTAAAATAGACAGAGATTACGTAGAGGCAAAATCATTGGCGACAGTTGCTTATATAATTTTAGAAGAAGCAAACAAAACCGCTACAGAAAGCCTTGAGCTTAAAAGCTGGAATTGGGTTGAAGGAGAGCTTAATAATTACTAGGTGATAAAAAGATGAAGCTTACAAACAAAACCAAAAGACTTATAAAATTCGGTGTTTTGATTGTGTTCGTGATACTGTTTATCAAGTATTCGACCGAAATAGGAAAGCTGATAGCAATTATTGCGGACGCTGTTTTTCCGCTTATTCTGGGTCTTATCATAGCATTTGTGCTCAATATTCTTATGAAGGGACTTGAGCGGGTTTACTTTCCGAAAGCTAAAAACCGCACTGTTATAAAATCCCGCCGGCCGGTTTGTCTGGCGGCATCGATACTGATTTTGGCACTTATAGTTTTCGCCGCGGTTTCGCTGATAATTCCCGAGATTATCCGCGCGTTTACAATTTTAGGCGAAGAAATACCTGTGTCTATCGAAAAGCTGGGTAAGTGGGCAAACAAGCACCTTACAGACACCTTTCTTGCTGACTTTTTCAACACCTCAAGCATAAACTGGAACGAGCTGTTTCCCCGTATAACATCGTTTATTACCAGCGGCGCTACCGGTCTGCTTGACAGTGCGTTTTCAATAGCCTCAACAACTATTTCAGGAATAACGACAACCGTTGTTGCACTGATATTTGCAATTTATCTGCTTGCAAACAAGGAAAATCTCATACGGCAGCTTAAAAAGCTTCTGAGTGCATATAATCCCTACAGAGGAGAAAAGCTTGGACATTATCTGTCTACTGCGAACAAGACATTTTCCAGCTTTGTTATAGGACAGTGTACAGATGCGTTGCTTCTGGGAATCATAATAGGCGTGGGAATGGCAATATTCAGGCTGCCGCACGCGCTGCTGACAGGAGTAATTGTTGGAATTACCGCGTGGATACCGATTTTCGGTGCCTGGATAGGAGTTATAGTTGGCACGTTTTTGATTTTCACCGTAAGTCCCGTAAAGGCGATAATATTTGTAGTAATGTTTATCATCGTTCAGGTGCTTGAGGAAAACATAATATATACCCGAGTGGTCGGCTCGTCGGTAGGACTTCCTTCTATCTGGGTGCTGGCGGCAGTCACAGTCGGCGGAAGCCTGTTCGGGGTTTTCGGTATGATATTTTCGGTTCCGCTTGCAGCAACGATATACAAAATAGTAAGGGAAAGAGTAAACGAACGACTTGAATCCAAAGCTCTCGGGCAAAACTCAGCAAAAGCTCTGACAGTGACAGAAATTAACGAAAGGAACATTGATAAATGAAGCCGCTTAAATTTGAAATAGACGACATAATAATCAGGGCTCTGAAGGAAGATATAAACTACATAGACATAACCACCGACTATCTTATAGACGATTCTCTTATATCAACAGCAAAATTCGTTTCAAAGGACGAGGGTATAATATGCGGAGCAGATATAGCGATGCGAGTTTTTAAGCTGCTTGATGATAGCATAAACTATAAAATTTATGTCTGCGACGGAGAAAAAGTAAAGAAAGGCGATATTATCGCCTCGATAACCGGCTCTGTGAAAACTCTTTTAAAAGGCGAAAGAACGGCTCTTAATCTGATTCAGCATCTGTCAGGAATTGCGACAGCTACAAACAAGTATGTCGAGCTTATAAAGGGGACCGGGGCAACTATTGCAGACACCAGAAAGACGCTTCCCGGACTTCGAAGCCTTCAAAAATATGCGGTAACGGTCGGCGGCGGAAAAAATCACCGCTATAATCTTTCTGACTGCGCTATGCTTAAGGACACACATCTCGACGCATACGGCAGTATCACAAACGCCGTAAAAGCACTGAGGCAGCGGCTCGGCCACACCGTAAAAATCGAAGTAGAGACCACAAATCTTGAAGAGGTAAGAGAGGCTATCTCGGTCGGTGCGGATCTTATTATGCTTGACAATATGTCTTGCGAAAAGATGGCTGAGGCTGTGAAGCTTACAAACAAAAAGGCTGTTCTTGAGGCTTCCGGAAACATTACTGAAGAAACCGTCAGGGCAGTCGCCGAAACAGGAGTAGATATTATTTCAGTGGGCGCTATCACCCACTCTGTAAAATGCTTTGATATTTCTATGAAAATGCAGAAAAATAATTAGGCTTGTAAAGGAGCAGTTTAAATGGCTTCAATTATGGACGGTGAAAGACAGTTTCACATAAATACTCTTTCAAACGATGTGGGAAGATACGTAATTCTTCCCGGCGATCCTGGCAGAGTGCCTAAAATATCGGAGTACCTTGACAGCGCAAAGCAGGTTTCTCACAACCGAGAGTACAATGTTTACACAGGCAGCCTTTTGGGCGAAACGGTGAGCGTGTGCTCTACCGGAATAGGCGGTCCTTCCGCTGCAATTGCGGTAGAAGAGCTTGTAAAATGCGGCGCAGACACCTTTATAAGAGTAGGCACCAGCGGCGGAATGGACAAAAGAGTTGTCGGAGGGGATCTTGTTATTGCACTTGCGGCCGTAAGAGGAGAAGGCACCAGCTTTGAATACCTTACTCCCGATTATCCCGCTGTTGCGGATTTTGAGGTTGCATCGGCACTTTATGATGCGGCAAGAGCTTTGTCGGACGACAGCTTCGGCAACGGCTGCCACATAGGCGTGGTTCATTCAAAGGACAGCTTTTACGGTGAAGTGGAGCCTGAATCATCTTTGGTTTCCGATAACATAAAATCACGCTGGCAGTCTTATCTTAAATCGGGCTGCCTTGCCAGCGAAATGGAGTGCGCAGCTATCTTTTCGGTAGGCATTGCAAGACATGTAAGATGCTCTGCCGTGCTTACGGCGTTGTGGAATGTTGAAAGATCAAACGACTCATTGCCCGACAACATAACGTACGACTCTTCAAGAGCCATAAAGTGCGCTGTTGAAGCCTTAAAAATACTTATAGATAAGGACAGGAAAAATGCTTAAAAAAATATTTATTGTGCTTTTTGCTATGCTTACAACAACATTGTTTTGCGGATGTGACGAGGTTTTTTACTCAACACCTGTTATACAACTTGACAAAACAGAAGTCGTCAAGGTTACTATGCCGGATCTTTCAGGGAAAACCGTAAAAGAGGCAAACAAAAACGCACTTACCTACAAGCTTAACAAAATAGAGAAGTATTCCGCAGATTTTCCGGCAGGTCAAATCTTTGAGCAAAGCGTACCTGCGGGCGATGAGGTATCTCCCGGAGCAATAGTTGACGTATACGTTTCAAAAGGCGCGAAATATACAGAAATCCCATACGTTTCAGACTTTAACTATCAGGTCGCAAAAACTGTTTTGGAATCGGTAGGCTTTAACGTAAAGGTCGTGTACGAGGGCAAAAAGGGCTCGTGTGACGATTCGATAAACTCTGTGTCACCACAGCAGGGTACAAGTGTCATTTACGGCTCTCAGATTACCATAAGGGCAAACGCCCTTGAACCGAGCAAAAGAAAAACCAGCACCACTAAGCCCATCGCAAGGGACGGAACACTTCCCGTAACCAGCAAAACCACCTACTGACGTTGACAACCTATTTTCAGTATGATATAATTTCTATATAATATTAAAAGGAGACAGGATTATGAAAAAATTACCGGTGTTTATTCTGTCGGCTGTAACAGCTTTTATACTCGCCGGCTGCGGTGGGGAAAATTCATCAATAACGCCAAGCGACTCGTCTGATGTCAGCTCTTCGGTCAAAAATTCATCAAGCATCAGCACAACCGATGAAAATCAGACCTCATCCGAAGATTCCGGACTTATTGACGACAAAAAAGAAGTAGCGGCTCAGAATGAATATGTAACAAACGGTGTAGCGATAAACGGAACCGGCGAAAATATAAGAGCAATTGAACTTTACGGCGGAAGCTTTGATAAAGGCTCTTCTTACGCAAAAACAATAAATGCGTATAAAGAAACGCTCGGGGATATGGTAAATGTTTACAATATGTGTATTCCGACCTCTTTTGCGTATTATCTTCCGACAAAGCTTGAAAACGATTATGCAAGCCAGTACGACAATATCAGAAATATTCAGAGTCAGCTAAAAAATATTATAGACGTAGATATCTATAACACTCTTGCAGAGCATTCCGATGAGTATATATATTTCAGAACCGACCATCACTGGCAGCCTCTCGGCGCTTATTACGCCGCGAAGGTCTTCGCGCAAAGAGCCGGAATCACACAGTTTCCCGATCTTTCAACATACGAGAGTGTTGTTTACGAAGGTTTTTTAGGAACCCTTGAGGGCTACGCACAAAGCAACGAGCTTGCAGAGTACCCTGACACTTTCACCTACTACAAACCGGCAAATTTGGCAAGCCTGACAACTACCTATTACGACACATACTTCTCAAATCCCGTTCAAAGCAATCTGTTCTTTGACGATTTTGAGATGAAAAACGCATACAGCACTTTCTTAGGCGACGATAAGGAGATCGCTCAGATTGACACTAACGTTCAAAACGGCAGAACTCTGGTAGTTTTCAAGGACAGCTTCGGCAATGCTCTGATTCCGTTTTTGACACAAAGCTTTGAGCACATATACGTATGTGACATAAGGTATTTTGACTTAAACTCCATAAGCTTTTGCCAGAATACCGGCGCAACGGATGTTTTGTTTGCAACCTGTATGTTCACCTGCACAGGTGAAAACGGAGACAAAATAGCAGACATCATGAATCAGTAGTTTGCCCCTTTACCTCGGCACATTTATGTGCTGAGGTTTTTACTTTTATATACATTGTTTTTACAAAATAAAAGATAATTTGTCCACTTTATTTAATAAATCAAAACCTTTCTAATTTTAATATGTACGAATTGCTGAAAATGATCAATCAGGCTTGAAATTTCTTACAAAAGGAGTATAATTAAAATCGTAATGAGACTCGCATACGGCATCAAAGCTTTTTGCGTATATTCTTCATAACTTCATATTCCCCCCTAGTTATATATTATGATGCCGTGAGTCTGCGCCTGGTTCAAAATATTGGAGCCGGGCTTTTCTTTTACAAAAACTCAACCATTGAATAAACTCTGATTACGTATGAGGAAATTATAATGACTGATAAAACAAATGTTATGAGAATACTTGATAAGGCAAAAATCAAGTACAAAACATACGACTATACAAACAGTGGTGCAATATCGGGCGTAGAGGTTGCTACCGCTATGGGACAAAACCCATCTCAGGTTTTCAAAACGCTGATAACACAGGCTAAAAGCCGCGAATACTACGTTTTTATGATCCCTGTCAAAAAAGAACTCGATTTGAAAAAAGCCGCAAGATCTGTTAACGAAAAGGCCGTTAGTATGATACCGCAAAAGGAGCTTTTGTCTGTGAGCGGATACATTCACGGAGGCTGTTCTCCTATAGGAATGAAAAAAAGCTACAAAACTTGTATAGACTCAAGCGCTCTTTCCTTTGACACGATAATATTCAGCGCCGGAAAAATCGGCAAACAGGTAGAGGTTTCGCCGAATGATTTGAAAATGATTGTTAACGCAGGGTTTTATGACTTGATTTATTAACAAAAATATGGTATATTTATAAAAAACTTAATAATCATAATTTTATATCTGTAAAGGAGAGATAATAATGGAAAACATCAAAGGCACTAAAACTGAGGCAAACCTTATGGCGGCTTTCGCCGGAGAAAGTCAGGCGAGAAACAAATATACCTACTACGCAAGCAAGGCAAAGAAGGACGGATATCAGCAGATAGCCGCAATATTTGAAGAAACCGCTCACAACGAAATGGAGCACGCAAAAATATGGTTTAAGATTCTGCACGAAGGTGAAATTCCCGGCACTACCGAAAACCTTGCCGACGCGGCCGCAGGCGAAAACTACGAGTGGACCGATATGTACGCAGGCTTTGCAAAAGACGCAAAGGAAGAAGGCTTTGACAGAATAGCTGCTTTATTTGAAAAGGTAGGAGCTATCGAAAAGGAACATGAGGAGAGATTCAAAAAGCTCCTTTCTAATATCGAGGGCGGACTTGTATTTTCAAGAGACGGTGAGGCAATTTGGATATGCCGAAACTGCGGACATGTCGTTATCGGAGCAAAGGCTCCTGAGATATGTCCCGTATGCGCACATCCTCAGGCATACTTTGAACTTAAAGCTAACAACTATTAAAAGCAAAACCCGGAAGCGATAAACTTCGCTTCCGGGTTTTTTCATATTTTGATATATCCGCAGCCGTTAATCATAACGCCTTCACCATCATCAAGACGAATCACTTTAACTTTGGTGGTATTTTCATAAGCTTTTGCCGTCTCTTAAACATCTCAAATACATTTAAAAACCCGTGATAGTGCGGGTAGTATCTCAAAATTTGTAAGTCCCGTACCGCACAGATCATCAAGCTTCACTTCATCATTCAACTGAGGAATATACATAGCTATAAGATTGATGTTGTCTTTGATTTAGTAATCGATTCCTTACCGCGTTTAACAGCTTATCTGACGATAAACCGTTTGAGGTCAAAATAATCATCAGTCATTACTTCATAGCATCCTTTAAACTTTTAACAAACTCTCCTACTTTATCGGCTGCGTTGCTGCCGTACTTTTCGATTATCTTAACTATAGCGCTGCCGACTATAACTCCGTCGCAGTAAGATGACATTCTTTTTGCCTGCTCAGGAGATGAAATTCCGAATCCCACGCAGGCAGGACATGAGACGCTTTTGTTTATGAGCGAGAAAAACTTATCAAAATCCGTATCAAATTTACTTCTTGTTCCCGTAACTCCCAAAGACGACACACAGTACAAAAATCCGCGTGAGTTGCCTGCAATCTCCGCAACTCTGTCGTGAGATGTAGGCGCAACGAGATTTATGTTATACACCCCATATCTTTCGGCAGTATCCAGTATCTCGTCCTTTTCTTCGTAAGGCATATCCGGAACTATAACTCCGTCTATCTGATAATTGAGGCAGTTTTGGAAAAATTTTTCTGTTCCGTATACGAAAATCGTGTTTAAGTACATCATCAAAAGCAGCGGCTTATCGGTCTTTTCTCTAAGGCTTTTAACAAGTAAGAATATCTTATCCAGTGTTGTTTTGGCATTTAAAGAGCGCAAAGACGCTTTCTGGATGGTAACGCCCTCAGCTATCGGATCGGAAAACGGAACGCCAAGCTCCACTATATCAGCGCCGTTTTCAAACATTGATAGCACATATTTTTCAGTTGACTTGATGTCCGGGTCTCCGGCAGTTACAAATGTAATGAGAGCTTTTTCACCGTTTGCCTTAAGCTTATCAAAGCACAAATCTATTCTATTGCTCATCTATCTCAACCTCCCTGTATTTCGCCACAGAGTAAACGTCTTTGTCGCCCCTGCCTGAAAGATTTATCACCAGGATCTTGTCCTTGTCCATCGTCGGCGCAATTCTCATTGCCGCCGCAACAGCATGAGCTGACTCAATCGCAGGAATGATTCCCTCGGTTTTAGAAAGATACTCAAAAGCTAAAACAGCTTCCTCGTCAGTGACGTCTACATACTCTGCTCTTCCCGTTTTATAAAGATAAGCGTGTTCAGGCCCTATTCCCGGATAGTCAAGTCCTGCCGAAATCGAATATACCGGGTCTATCTGTCCGTATTCGTTTTGCAGAAACAACGACTTCATTCCGTGGAAGATTCCGACGCTTCCCTTTGTAATGGTCGCAGCGTGTTTATCAGTGTCAACGCCTTTTCCAGCTGCTTCCGCTCCTACAAGACGAACGCTTTCATCCTTGATAAAATCGTAAAACGCTCCCATTGCGTTTGAGCCGCCTCCAACGCAGGCTACAACACAGTCGGGAAGCTTTCCTTCAGCTTTTTTGATTTGCTCTCTTATTTCCTTAGAAATAATCTTCTGAAAATCCCTCACCATTTCCGGGTACGGATGCGGTCCCATAACCGAACCTATACAGTAAAAGGTCGTGTCTATGTTTGAGCACCAATCCCTCATAGCCTCATTTATTGCATCCTTAAGCGTTGCGGTACCGCTGTCAACACCGGTGACCTTAGCTCCGAGAAGGTTCATTCTGTAAACATTAAGAGACTGGCGGCGCATATCTTCACTTCCCATATACACCTCGCACTCAAGATCCATAAGAGCACATACCGTGGCGGTTGCAACTCCGTGCTGCCCTGCTCCGGTTTCAGCGATAATCCTCTTTTTACCCATTTTCTTTGCAAGCAGGATCTGCCCTAATACGTTGTTTATCTTATGCGCACCGGTGTGGTTTAGATCCTCTCTCTTAATGTATATTTTAGCACCGCCAAGGTCCTTTGTCATTCGCTGTGCATAATAGAGCATTGACGGGCGGTTTGCGTAGGTTTTATATAAATTACTAAGCTCCGCCTTGAAGCCCTCGTCGTCCTTATACTTTTCATATGCCGCCAAAAGCTCGTTTACAGCGTTCATTACCGTTTCTGGAACATACTGTCCGCCGAACTCTCCGTATCTTCCGATCTTACCCATGCTTTTCTTCCTTTCTCACAATGCTTATTATTTCTTTTACCTTGTCAAAGTCCTTAAACCCGTCCGTTTCGACCGAGCTTGAAACGTCAACCCCGAACGGTGACAAAGCATTTACCGCACTCTCTGCGTTTTGCGCTGAAATTCCTCCCGCTATAAAAAACGGTTTTTTTATATCAGCGGATTTTACCACCGACCAGTCTGCGGTTTGTCCGGTTCCGCCCCAATGTCCTTCCTTATATGCATCAATCAATAACTTGTCGCAGCAAAGGCTTTGAGCCGCATTGATATCCTCTTTGCTCTTTGCCCTCACAGCTTTTATTACCTCGAGATTTGTAAGCTCTTTGACATTTAAAACCGTATATGAATCTTCACTGCCGTGAAGCTGTATTGCATCCAAATACGGCGCAAATTTAAGTATGTTGCAGACAGGCTCATTTACAAAAACACCTGTTTTTTTTGCCCCGCACCTAATTGATTCTGCAAGCGGTACAAATTCCTCAAAGCTTACCGTTCTTTTAAACCCGGGCGAGAGTATAAACCCGATATAGTCAGGAGAAAGCGCATTTATTATTTGAATGTCCTCCTTACGCCTGAGCCCACAAATTTTTATTCTTGTCATACTCCCTCCGTAAGGCTCATAACGGTCGCTTTAATATTTTCGGAGCGCATAAGCGTTTCACCAATCAAAACCGAGTCAGCACCCATACGCCGCAAGGCTCTCATATCCTCGTTTGACTTTATTCCGCTCTCAGAGACTATTACCTTATCCTTCGGTATATTTTCAATAAGTCTGCCGGTAGTATCAAGAGATACCTTAAAGGTTTTAAGATTGCGGTTGTTTATTCCGATTATCTCAGGGTCAAGCGCAAGTGCGCGGTTGAGCTCCTCTTCATCATGAACCTCAACAAGTGCCTTCATATTAAGGCTGTGCACAATGTGCAAAAATTCGCTCAATGTTCTGTCGTCAAGTGCCGCTGCAATCAAAAGAACGGCTGACGCTCCCAATACTCTTGCGTGAAATATCTGATAAGCATCTATTACAAAGTCCTTTCGCAAAACAGGGATTTTTACCTGTCTGCTGATTTTATCAAGGTACTCATTTGAGCCTTTGAAATAATGCTCCTCGGTAAGGCAGGATATTGCCGCTGCTCCGGCACGCTCATACTCCATAGCGGCTTTAAGCGGCTCAAAGTGTTCGGAAATTATCCCCTTAGAAGGAGAGGCTTTTTTGACCTCGCATATAAGGTTGAGCCTTTCGCCTTTAAGAGCCTTTGCAAAATCGTATATGGGCTTGACGCAATTTTCTGCAAGCTCTTTCATCTTACTTAAAGATACATCTGCCTTTTCACGCTCAAGCTGTTCACGCCTAAAGCAGATTATTTCGTCAAGTATCATTATACCTCACCTTTGTTTGTGAATTCAATAAGCTCGTTCAGTTTGCATAAAGCTTTTCCCGAGTCTATAAGCTCTCCTGCAAGCTTTATTCCGTCGGTTATTGACTTAGCTTTTCCGCAGATATAAAGTGCACATCCGGCGTTAAGCAAAACGATATCTCTTTTTGCTCCGTGCTCCTCGCCCTTTAATATACTTAGCGTTATCTCTGCGTTGTCCTTAGGCTCTCCGCCTATTATCTCAGACTTATCTGCTCTCTTCAGTCCGAACTGCTCAGGACTTATCTCGTACTTTATAATCTCTCCGTTGTTTATCTCTATAACGCTTGTAGAATCGGAAATTGATATCTCATCCATACGGTCGTTTCCGTAAACCACCATACCTCTTTTAACTCCCAATTTGATAAGCACCCTTGCAACCGTTTCCATAATGTCCTTTGAGTAAACTCCCATTACTATATACTCGGGTGATGCGGGGTTTATAAGGGGACCTAAGATGTTAAACACCGTCCTTACCGCTATCTGTTTTCTTACTGCACCCACATAGCGCATTGCAGTGTGGTAATTCTGTGCAAATAAAAACGTCATTCCTACGTTTTCAATAGTTTTTTGGGCAATTTCAGGTGTGCTTTGAATTTTAACTCCCAGCGCCTCAAGGCAGTCCGCCGCACCGCTCTTTGAGGAGGCTCCTCTGTTTCCGTGCTTTGCTACCGTCATTCCCGAAGCAGCTATAACAAAGGACGAGGTTGTCGATATGTTAAAGCTGTTTGAACGGTCTCCTCCCGTGCCGACGATTTCAAGAGAGTTTTCATATCCCGTTACGGTCGCAGCCTTTTGTCTTAATACTTTTACAAATGCCGTTATCTCGTCAGCAGTTTCTCCCTTGATAGCCAGAGCCGTCAGAAACGCCGCAGACTGCGCATCTGTAGCTCTGTCGCTCATTATCACGTTCATTGCATCAAAGGCCTCAACCTCTGTGAGGTTTTCACCGTCGTACACCTTTTGAATGTACTTTTTAAGCTCCGTTCTCTCCTCGTTTGTAAGCTTATTCTCGGTCTCGTTTTCGGTCTTGACGCCGACTACCTCGTTTAAAAAGTTTTCTACCATTTTCATACCTCCGTCAGTAAGAATTGATTCGGGGTGAAACTGTACCCCGTATGTGTCAAAGTATTTATGCTTTATCGCCATAATTTCCCCGTCGGGGCCCTCTCCTATTATCGAAAGAGTATTCGGCAAAGTTTCTTTGTCAACGATAAGCGAATGATATCTTGCAACGGTTATTTCGCTTTTCATTCCCTTAAATATAGGCATATCGGTGTTTACCTTTATTCGAGAAGCCTTTCCGTGAAGCTGCTTATCCGCAACCACTATCTTTGCTCCGAACGCCTCTGCTATCGCCTGATGCCCAAGGCACACACCGAGAATCGGAACGCTTTTTGCAAAATGCTTAATAACCTCAATTGAAATCCCTGCGTCCTTCGGAAACGCCGGACCGGGTGAAATTACGATTGCATCCGGCTCAAGCGCCTCGATATCGCTTATCGTTACCTCATCGTTTCTGAAAACCTTTATGTCGCTGTGAAGCTGTCCTATATACTGGCAAAGATTGTAGGTAAAGCTGTCATAGTTATCTATCATTACTATCATTTTATTTCCGTCCTCTCTGAAATTTAAAGCTTTGCGGCGTCTTTTATTGCATTTATTACGGCAAGCGCCTTGTTGCAGGATTCCATATACTCGTTTTCAGGAACCGAATCAAGCACTACGCCGCCTCCTGCCTGAACATATGCTTTACCGTTTCTGAAAAGCACCGTCCGTATTGCAATACAGGTATCCAAGCTTCCGTCAAACGCAAGATACCCCACCGTTCCGCCGTAAAGCCCACGCTTTGTAGTCTCAAGCTCGTCGATTATCTCCATTGCTCTTACTTTAGGCGCCCCCGAAAGAGTTCCCGCCGGCAGAACCGCTGCAAGCGCGTCCATAGGCTTTTTGTCCTCCGACATTTCTCCCGTGCAGTCAGAAACAAGATGCATTACCTTTGAATATCTCTCAATGTGCATAAAATCATGAACGCTTACAGAACCGAATTTTGAAACCTTTCCTATATCGTTTCTGCCAAGATCGACAAGCATTGTATGCTCCGCCCGTTCCTTAGGGTCTGCAAGCAGCATCTGCTCGTTTTTAAGGTCCTCCTCGTCCGTGAGACCTCTTTTGATGGTTCCCGCAATCGGCTTTGTCGTAACCGTTTTTCCCGAAACCGAAACAAGCATTTCGGGGGACGCCCCCGCAAACGCGTAATCCCCATGGTTAAAGTAGAAAAGATACGGGCTGGGATTGGTCGCTCTGAGCATTCTGTATACATCAAAGCTGTCTGGCGGGTTATCCACTTCAAAACGCTGAGATGGCACTACCTGAAAGATATCGCCCATTTTGATGTAGTCCTTTGCCTTTTCGACATTTTGCATAAATCTTTCCTTTGTGATATTGGACTTGACGGTTATCTCTCTTTCCTTATGCTCACTGCGCTTTGCGGGAGTATAGGTTTTAAGAGCCATTATTATCTCGTCTTTTCTATTATCCAGATTTTTGTACGCTTTTTCAAAATCATCACCTGCGTGTATGTTTAGTATTATTACAGCCTTGTTGCTTAAATGGTCGTAAGCCACCACCTCATCGTACAAAAACAGATTTGCGTCCGGCATATTAAGATCGTCCGGCGGAGGATTTACAAGAGTTTTCTCAACATACCTAACCATATCATAGGCAAAGTATCCCATCAGCCCTCCCGTAAGCTTTGGGCGGTTTAAAAACCGCGGAGATTTATAGCATTCCAAGATCTTTGACAAAAAGCCCACAGGGTCTGTGCAGTCGCTTACCTTTTCGCCGTCCGGCGTTATGACCCTTGCCTTACGGTCTTTTATGACGATTTCCATCTTTGGATTTATACCCACAAAAGAATACCGTCCCCACTGGTTTTTGTTATCTACACTTTCTAAGAAAAAGCAATTTTCGTATTTTTCCCTTAGCGCCCGAAACATCTCAATAGGCGTGAAAGAATCAATCAGAATTTCATAGAAAAACGGAACCGTCTTATAGCTTTTAAAAAGCTTTTCAGCGTCGTTTTTTTCTGGATAGAACATAAAACATTTACCTCCGTACAAAATTTTGCAATAAAAAAGCCTACCATCCAAAAACCAAAACGGTTTTGGGACGATAGACGAATAATCCTCGTGGTGCCACCCAATTTCCCGATAAAAAATATCGGCTCAGCAAAGTACGCAACAGCCCTGCGCTGTATCAATACCTCTTTCCTTTAACGCAGAAAACACACGGCTAAAGATACTCTCAGAAATGATTTCACCAAGCTCCTCACAAATCCATTCGCGCAAATTCGTATATATCGGACTCACACCGCCGCCGACTCTCTGAGACACCGTAATAAGCGCTACTTACCTTTGCTCACAGGATTTTCTTTATTGACTAAAAACATTATATGACGAAATTTTCAATTTGTCAATAGTTTTTTTAAAAGTGTAAATCAAGACATAAGATGCAAAAAGCTGCTGAACCGTTACCCGGCACAACAGCTTCTAAACAAACCAGTTATTCAGATTCTTTTCCCTTGACCTGTTCTTCTACCGTAGAGGTATCCTTATCCTTTTCAGTCTCATCATCAGTTTCCCCCTCGGCATCCCCATCTGTCTCGTCCTCACAGCACTCCTCACAATCGTCGTAGCAATCGGAACAGCAACAGTCGTCAAAGCACTCATTGAATTCTTCCTCGTAATCGTACTTTTCCTTTTCACTCTTTTTCTTCATAAAGACAGCAATAGCGGCGGCAGCCGAACCAATTACTGCAATCAGACCGATAAGCTTAAATAATTTATCCATTTTTCGCACTCCTTTTCAGCCAATTGGCATATAATTTATTTAATTATAGCACATAAGTACAGGTTTTGCAAGATTTTTTTAAATATTTCCGGTAATGTTCATTATTATGGAAATTGCGCATATAGGAGCGGTTTCGCACCGTAATATCCGCTTGCCGAGGGTTACCAATATCGCTCCTCTTTTAGAAGCCTCCTCGGCTTCGTTCTCGTCAAACCCGCCTTCGCTGCCTACAAACAGGCTTATATTTTTTGCGATTTTAAGCGTTTCAATATCGCAAAACCGCCTGCCTCCTCCCTCATAGCAGAACAAATTAAGATCAAATCCTTCAATCAGCTCATAATATTCTTTTATATCTATTATCTCGCCTACTTCGGGAATTATTCCTCTGCCCGACTGCTTTGCAGCCTCCTCAGCTATTTTCTGAAGGCGCTGCCGTTTTTTCTCAAACACCTTTTTATCAGGTCTTGATACGCACCGCCTGGTTAGCACGGGAACCACCATTACCGCTCCTAGCTCCGATGCCTTTTGCACGACAAAATCAAGCTTGTCCGATTTCGGCACCGCCTGAAACAGCACAAGAGAAATACCGGGCTCAGACTGCGTTTTGTTTTTTGATAATATATCGGCTACCACTGCTGTGTCTGAAATGCTTGATATCTTGCAGCAGTAATCGGTGTTGTTGCAACAAAGGGTTATTTCATCGCCTATTTTCATTCTGAGGCTTCTGCCTATGTGCCCTGCGTCATTTCCGACAATCAAAATTTGATCATCAGATATGTTCTCCTCTTTCACGAAAAATCTAGGCAAAGGCGCCACTCCTTTCTTTTCAGTCACTGTTCAAATTGCTGACACAAAGTCATCACAAAATAGCAATATGCTGTTAGTTAGAGGGTACGAGTTATCCTCCTTAAAAACGGTATAAAGGTCCCTTACCCCGGCCTTTATATATGCTTGATTTTCATATCAAGCTTCTCCCCTATATTTTTTTGTGCTTTGGATATTCCAAACATGGCGGCCGCTTTTATCTTTTATGACAGAAGCGGCTGTTCTTTTTTACACTTTTTAATAAAACTCCATATTTCTTTTAAAACCTTCTCCGAAGATCTCATTAGCAGAGGTTACTATCATAAACGAATTTTCATCTGCTGAAAGCACTGTTTCCTCTAGTCTCGGCAAAAGCTGCTTGGTAGTAGCGCATAAGACTATGGACTTCCCTTTTTTTGAGTAAGCGCCCTTTGCATCAATTATGCTTGCGCCCACCTCAAGAGTATCAAATATCTTTTTAACGACAACGTTCTGCTTATCAGTGATGATAAGCGAAAGCCTTGCCTCATCACTTCCGTAAAGCACTATGTCCATTACTATGCTTGTTACGACCAAAGATACCAGAGCGTAAAGCGCAACGTCAAAATCCCCGTACACAAATCCCGATAGAAGTGATATTACACCGTCTATCATAAACAGAATGGTTCCGGAGCGTATGTGTTTATACTTAAGCCTTAAAAGCCTTATAACTATGTCGGTTCCGCCGGTAGTAGCACCTGTTTTAAAAATCAGCGCAAGTCCCACCGCCAAAAACGCTCCGCCCGCAAGAGATGCAAGAATTCTATCACTTGTTATAGGCTTTATAAAGGCCGCTATATCTGTTAAAACGGAAGTCAGCAGAATACACGCACCCGTTCCCATCGCAAATTTTCTTCCAAGCTTAATAAATCCCAGTATCATAAGCGGAATGTTTATTATCACAATAACAGCACCCACGCTGATTCCTGTAAGGTGATTTGTCATTATTGCAATACCGGATGCGCCTCCCGGGGCAAGGTTATTAGGATTTAAAAACAAGCTTATTGCAATGGCATAGCATACAGAGCCAACCACGGTAAATAAAATGTTTTTTATAAGCTTTCGCTTTTTGAGCATATATTTAAAACTCCTCTTCCAAAATCTTCGCCGCAAGATAAACAAGCTCCGGGCATGGTCTCTTTTTATAGTATTCATCTGTGCGAATGCTCGGAATATATCCCGTATCCTCTCCGCTTTTAAGGCCCAGAAGTTCTCTGCAAATTATAGAGCCGGTATTTTTTTTGAAAACTTCCGCAAACCTCTGTACTCTTTTATAATGCTCCGCTTTTTTCTCAGAATTCCTGCGAGTGTAGCCGTATTTTGCACCAAGCACCATAAGCGCTCCGCTTACCGTTCCGCAAACCTCTCTCATTCTGCCCATTCCTCCTCCGAACGACGATGAAAGCATCTGCGCAGTATCAATATCCATATTAAGCTCGTCTGCAAATGCACAAAACACAGCCTGAGAACAGCTGAATCCGCTCATAAAAAGCTCCTTCGCCCTATCGGCCCTGCTCAAAAAAATCACTCCTTAAATGTGTTTAACGGCAAAATCATACCTATACATTTACAGTAATTTTACCATATTTCATCATTAAGTTCAATAGTTGCAATTGACTTATTTTTCATTTGATAGTATAATTGTTGTATAATGTTTACAGTATATGTCAAATATGTTTTTGACTCATTTTCAGGCTTAAACGTTACAATAGAAAAGGTTAAACTTATGTTAGACTTTCATAACATAACTGCAACCCTTTTGATTAACAGTCAATTTTTACTGTAAATTTACATACACTGATATAAATCAACAAACTTAGACAAAGGATAAATAATGAAATACTTTATAACAGGAACCACCGTGTCCGGCAATCACAGAAGTCACAACGAAGACTGTATTCTCCTCGGTGAAAAAGTACTGCTTAACGGAAGCAGAGAATCTTACATTTTTCCGCCGTTTATATGTGCGGTGTGCGACGGTGTGGGCGGTGAAAACGCAGGAGAAATTGCCTCTAAAACCACTGCCGAGCTTTTATCTGCAAGCGAATACAAAACCGTTTCGGATCTTAAAAGCCGTATATTTGAAATACACGACAGACTGGTATCACTGGGTGAACAAAAGCCTGACCTATTTAATATGCAGACAACTCTTTGTCTGGTGGCGTTTGACAGATACGATATTCCATACTGCGTAAACGTAGGTGACAGCAGAGCATATATTTTTAAAGACAAAGCTTTAAGCCGAATCACTGTCGATCAGTCCTTGGCTCAGTATTTAACTGAGACCGGAAAAGCGGAGAAGTTCGGGATTGATTTAAAGTCTTACAGAAATGTGATAATTTCGTCAGTCGGAAATCCCAAGCAGTACCCTATGGTAGACCTTTTTTCGCTTGGCGGAAAGCTTGATGATAATGATATGATAATAATATGCTCAGACGGAATTTCAGATTACATATCCGATGACGATTTTTCGGATATAATATCAAGGGACGGCAAGGCTCTTGAAAAGCAGAATATGCTTATAGATAAAGCGCTTGCAAACGGATCGAAGGATAACCTGTCCGCAGTGATAATACAGCTTGCATAACATAAAAGGATTGATAATTTTAAATGAATGGTACAAAGTATGAAATATGTGATGCTCACGCGCATATTTTTCCTGAAAGCATAGCTCAGAAAGCAGTTAAAAATATCGGGAACTTTTATTCTCTTGATATGTTTTACCCTTCCGGCTCTGCTAAGGCTCTTATTGACGGAGGAAGCAGAATAGGCGTTTTAAAATACCTTGTGTGCTCCACCGCAACGTCAGTGCATCAGGTTGAGAGCATAAACAGATTTATTATAAATGAATGCAGCCTGCACCCTGAATTCGTGGGACTGGGTACACTTCACCCCGACTATCAGGATATAACAAAAGAGGTCGATTTCTTAATAAACTCGGGCATAAAGGGTATAAAGCTTCACCCGGACTTCCAGCGCTTTGACATCGATGACCCCAAGGCAATGAGAATATACGAGGTGATAGAAAACCGACTTCCTGTTTTGATCCATATGGGAGACCCAAGATATGATTACTCTCGCCCGTACCGTCTTGAAAGGGTGATAAAGGCGTTTCCGAAGTTAAGAGTAATAGCGGCGCACCTTGGCGGATACGAGCGCTGGGAGGAGGCTATAAAATGCCTTTACTCTGAAAGCGTGTACTTTGACACCTCATCGTCGCTTGATTTTATCACCCCGTCATTTGCTCGTGAGCTGATACATTATTACGGAGAAGACAAGGTGTTCTTCGGCACCGATTTCCCGATGTGGGATCACGTTTCAGAGCTTGAGCGCTTTATGGCTCTGGGCTTTGACGAAAAGACCAATAAAAAAATACTGTCGGAAAACTTTCTGCGCTTTTTCGGCATAGATAAGGAGAAAACCGTATGACGTTACCGATAAACCTACCAGTGTCGATAATTTTGTATGTCATTTTGGCGGCGGCTGTCGTTTTAATTTCAATAAAGCTTGCGGATTACGTAGACCTTATAGACAAAAAAACAAACATTGCCGGCGCATTCATAGGCGGTGTTGTTCTGGCGGCGGTAACCAGCCTGCCTGAGCTTTTTACGTCTGTCTCCGCAGTAGTGATAGTAAGGCAGCCCGATCTTGTTATAGGAAACATTCTGGGAAGCAACCTGTTTAACGAAACTATTTTGGGAGTAATTCTAATTTTCTGTGCAAAAGCCTTTTCAAAGGCTCAGGTCGGCACAAGCCACCTTAAAACAACAGGATTTACAGTGTTTATATTCTTGCTAATGATACTCTCGTCGGTTCTGGGAATCGACTATACCGTATTTAACATAAGTGTGTATTCGGTCATCATTATAATCACATACGCTTTGTCTATCAAATTTATGGCGTCAGACAAAACCGACAGCGACGACACAACCGACTCCGCCCTTACTATCAAACAGATCATAACAAGATTTATAATACTCGCGCTTATTTTGGTCGGATCGTCGGTATTCCTAACACTGGTGACAGACGCCTTGCAGGAAAATCTGAACAAAGCCGGAATTAATCTCGGAAAGACTGTTGCCGGAGCGCTGTTTTTAGGCGTAGCCACCAGCCTGCCGGAGCTTACAAGTGCGGTAACGCTTGTCAAAAAGAAAAACTACAACGCCGCAGTCGGTGACCTGCTCGGCAGCGGAGTCTTTAACTTCTTTATTCTTTCGGTAGCCGATATTCTATATACCGGCGGTTCTGTATACGGAAGCAATACTTCAGTAGGGCACAGGTTCAGCATACAAAACATTTTCTCACATATCACAGATCTCGGCAGCACCGGTATACTGACCATATTCGGAACTCTTGCAACTCTTTTTGTCACAGCATCGCTTATAATTCACGCTCGGTCAAAAGCAAGCGGCAAAAAGCCAATTTTTGTTTACAGAGCCATGGGATTTGGGGTTGCAGCCTGCTATCTGCTGTTCATAATACTCTCATCAATGTGATTTCATTTAAAAAGTAAGAGAATTTTTCTGGGGAACAACCTTAAAGCAATTTTTTTAACGGAGAAATCTATATGACAAACAAAGTTTATGAAAACAGAGAGCTATCCTGGCTCAAGTTCAATCAGCGTGTGCTCGAAGAGGCAAACGACAAGTCTACTCCACTTGGAGAACGGCTTATGTTTTCGTCGATCTTTTCAAGCAATCTGGATGAATTTTTTATGGTACGCGTCGGTTCGCTTCACGACAGTATGCTGATAGATGATGACGACCGTGACGGTAAGACTCTGATGAAGCCGTCCGAACAGCTTGACGCAATTTTTGCAAGGGTAAAAGAGTTATGCTTTGCTCACGGGAAATCGTTTGAAAAGATAAGCTCAAAGCTGGATGCCTGGGGAATCCAGCGAATAAATCCGGATAAAGCGTCAAAAAACGACAAGGCCTTTGCGGATAAATTCTTTAAGCATGAAGTAAGCCCGTTTCTTTCTCCCCTTGTTGTGGATTCGCTACACCCGTTCCCGTTTTTAAAGGGCAAAAACATTTACGCGGCGGCTCAGCTCTTATCAAAGGACAATGAAAAAATACTCGGAATAGTTGGCACCACGGGAGTGTTTGACAGAGTAATTCTTTTCCCGTCAGACGATAGATACACTATACGATATATGCTTGCAGAGGATCTGATACTTCACAAGATTCACAAGCTTTTTGAAAATTACGAGGTTTCCGACAAGGCTCTTATCAGAGTTACACGAAATGCCGACATTGATGCAAATGAGGCTTTATTTGATCACGAGCTTGATTTTCGTTCAAAGATGAGTGAACTTATAAAAAAGCGTAAAAAGCTCTGTGCCGTAAGGCTCCAGATTTCAAATAGCTTTAGCGACAATATGGTGTCTTTGCTCAAAAAAAAGCTTGATATTCATAAGTCTCAGATTTTTACAGAGACTGCTCCGCTTGATATGTCATTTGCCGGAAGTCTTTTAGATATAATGCGTGAAAGATGCTCAGGTGAGCTGTTTTACAAACCTCACACTCCACAGAAATCCATTATGGTTGATGATAACTCCCCTATGCTAAAGCAGATTGACAAACGCGATATATTCCTTTCTTACCCATATGAGAGCATAAAACCATTCATAAGGCTTTTAAAGGAGGCGGCATCCGATCCAACGGTAGCGTCAATAAAGATCACGCTTTACAGGGTTGCGAAAAATTCACAGGTAGTAGGCGCTCTTATTGACGCTGCGGAAAACGGCAAGGACGTTCTGGTTTTGGTAGAGCTTCGCGCACGCTTTGACGAGGAAAACAACATCGGCTGGTCTGAACGCCTGGAAAAGTCCGGTGTAAAGGTAATTTACGGGCCGGAAGATATGAAGGTACACTCAAAGCTTTTGCTTATTACCAGAAGGTCCGGGAATCAAGTAAAATACACAGTTCAGGTTGGAACCGGCAACTATAACGAAAAAACCTCCGCGCTTTACACCGATGTGTCTCTTATGACTTCTAACGCAGAGATCGCAAAGGACGCCGCGGATGTTTTCAACGCTCTTTCCACCGGAACGCTGGTTAAAGATTCAAAGCATCTTCTGGTAGCGCCGCTCTTGCTTCGGCAGAAAGTACTTGAGATGATGGACGACGAGATTCAAAAAGCAACAAACGGAAAGCCGGCTTACATTGGCGCAAAGCTCAACTCTCTGACAGATAAACAGATTATTAAAAAACTTATAGAATGCTCAGAGGCGGGTGTAAAGGTTGAACTTGTTATAAGAGGCATATGCTGTGTTATTCCCGGAATAAAGGATATTACAGATAACATAACGGTAGTGTCGATTGTCGGAAGATATTTAGAGCACGCAAGATTTTATCTGTTCGGTGCTGACAGAGATACAAGAAGGGTTTACATATCCTCTGCGGATTTTATGACCAGAAATACCACAAAGCGTATCGAGGTTGCCTGTCCCGTATATGATCTAAAGATCAAAAAAAGAGTTATCGATATGTTCGAAACCATGATGAACGACAACGTAAAGGCGAGAGTTTTGTTAAGCGACGGAACATACTTAAAAAGAACTTCGGACGGCGAAGCATTGAATTCTCAGGAGTACTTTTACAGCGAGGCGGTAATCAAAGCAGAAACGCAAAAGGAAATAGAAAAGAGAGCTTCGGGCACAAGTATCTGGCGCAGAATCAAAAATTTTTTCAGAAGGCGTGTGTAAATGGATCTGCACGGAATTAAAAGCATAAATAAGCGTGAAGCATTCAGATATATGGGCTTTAAAAAGACTGAGCCTGACGCTCGGTTTTTAAGACTTGCCGACGATTGCGAGCAAATGGTTCTTGAAGCGGCAAACCCCAAGTTTGTGTTCAGAGTATTCGACATTCTGTCCCGTGAGGATAAGATCATACTCTCAGACACAAAGCTTGCCTTGCCGGGACAGCAAATAAAAAATCTTTTAAAGGACTCAAATCGCTGCTGCGTGTTTGCGGCAACGCTTGGCGTTTCGGTAGACGCTTTGATACGCCGCCTTGAAATCAAAGACATCACTCTCGGATTCATTGCCGACAATCTCGCCTCCGCCCTTGTTGAACAGATCTGCGATAAGGCCGAGGACGTTATCAAAACAAGCCTTGATAACGCAACATTGACCCCTCGTTTTTCCTGCGGATACGGAGACCTGCCGTTATCGCTTCAGGGAGATTTTTTAAGCGCTTTAAACGCACAATGCAAAATCGGACTTACAGTAACGGATACTCTTATTATGACGCCGAGAAAATCCGTTACTGCTGTATTGGGAATCAGGTAAGGAAGTTTTATTATGACACTAAATGAGCTTTTAAGCAGAGAATTTGTATATTTAGACGGCGGCTTCGGCACAATGCTTCAGTCGCTTGGTATGAAGCCGGGAGAAAATCCCGTACTGTTGAATATTACCGATGAAGTTGTGGTCAAGAAAGTTATATCTGGGTATGTAGATGCCGGAAGTGATATAGTGTGCGCAAACACCTTCGGCTGCAATTCCTACAAGCTGTCGGGAACTGGTTATACCCCGTCGGATATTATTCCACAGGCTTTAAGAATTGCAAAAGAATGTGCCGATGATAAAGCGCTCGTTGCGCTGGATGTCTCTCCGATAGGCAAGCTTTGCGAACCCAACGGCACGATGACCTTTGAGGAGGCCTATGAATATTACAAAGAGCAGATAGTGTGTGCAGACGATGCTGACATCATCTACTTTGCCACGCAAACAGACCTTTATGAACTCAAAGCCGGCGTTCTTGCAGCAAGAGAGAATTGCGACAAGCCGATAATATGCAGTATGACGTTTGAGAAAAACGGCAGAACCTTTACGGGCTGTGATCCTGCGTCTATGGTAACTACTCTCGAAGGGCTTGGCGTTTCGGCTATCGGGCTTAACTGCTCTTTGGGACCAAGGGATTTAAAGGAAGTGGTAAGGGAAATCTCACGCTACTGCTCACTTCCTATCATTGTAAAGCCAAACGCGGGCCTTCCTGACCCTGTCACTAACACTTATTCAATATCAGACACTGACTTTGCAGAGGAGATGTCAGAAATGATACCTCTGGGCGCCAAGATAGTTGGAGGCTGCTGCGGAACTACGCCCGAATATATAAAAGCTCTGAAGAAAAGGTTTGATAGAGAGTCCTACTGCAAAAATAATCCCATAAAAACAAGCGCAGTATGCTCAAACTCCAAAACAGTATTTATATCCTGCCCGAAAATTATCGGAGAACGGATAAATCCCACAGGTAAAAAGCGTTTTAAGGAAGCTCTTTTACAGGGTGATATCGACTATATACTCTCTCAGGCGATTGAGCAGGCCTCTGCGGGAGCTGATATTCTGGACGTAAACGTGGGTCTGCCCGGAGTGGACGAAAAATCAATGATGGTAAAGGTTATCAAGGCAATTCAGAGCATAACCGAGCTCCCGCTTCAGATAGACTCGACTAACCCGGAGGTGCTTGAAGCCGCTTTGCGAGTTTACAACGGAAAGCCTATTGTAAATTCCGTAAACGGAGAGGAAAAGTCTCTCGACACAGTTTTACCGATAGTTAAAAAATACGGTGCCGCAGTAGTGGGGCTTACACTTGACGAAAACGGAATTCCCAAAAAAGCGGCGGACAGATTCAACATTGCTGAGAGAATCCTTGGCAGGGCAAATAAACTGGGAATAGATAAGAAAGACGTTTTTATCGATTGCCTTACCCTCACCGCATCTGCGGAGCAGGAGGGTGTTATGGAGACGTTGAATGCTCTTAAAAAAGTAAAGGACGAGCTGAACCTAAAAACGGTATTAGGCGTGTCGAACATCAGCTTTGGTCTGCCAAACCGTCCGCTTGTAAATCAAAATTTTCTTACAATGGCACTTACTCACGGGCTGGATTTACCCATTATCAACCCGAATATTGATGGAATGTCCGGAGCAGTAAGAGCTTTTAATCTGCTTCGCGGATACGACAAAAACTCAAAGGAATTTATAGCCGCTTACTCAAGTGCAGATACGCCTGTACCCTCCCAGAACAGCAAAGATATTTCCCTATCCTACGCAGTGTTAAACGGTCTGAAAAGTGAGGCGAAAAGCATAACTCAAAATATGCTTTTAAGCAGAGAGCCTCTTGATATCGTAAATGAAGAGCTCATCCCCGTGCTTGATAAAGCAGGAGAAGAGTTTGAAAAGGGAAAGATTTTTTTGCCTCAGCTTATTCTGGCGGCCTCTGGCGCGCAGGCCTGCTTTGAAGTGATTAAAAACACGCTTGCACGCTCCGAACAAAGCAGCGTTTCAAAGGGCAGAATAATTCTTGCAACCGTAAAGGGAGATATTCACGACATAGGAAAAAATATTGTTAAGGTTATTTTGCAAAACTATGGTTATGACGTTATCGATCTCGGAAAAGACGTTGCACCGGAGCTTATAGTTGAAACAGCTGTAAGAGAGAACATAAAGCTTGTCGGTCTTTCCGCCCTTATGACGACTACTCTGAGCGCAATGGAGAAAACGATAAAACAGCTTAAAGCACGCAAACCGGATACTATCATATGGGTAGGCGGAGCGGTTTTAACTCCTGATTACGCTAAAAAAATCGGTGCTGATTACTACACAAAAGACGCCAAAGAATCGGTGGATTTGGCAAAAAAGATTTTTTGCAATTAAAACTTGCAATCTCGGTTATTTTTGTGTATTCTTGGTTTAAAACATATTTGTTTGTCCTCAATGGTTTGTTTGATTTTCATTTTGCGGATTTTAACAGATATGTTTTATTTTTTCTAATTCTTTTCGTATACTCTACCTGGCCCCAAAGTTTTAGTATAGAGCCTGATAATGCAGAAAATAGGACTGCCGCGTTTGCAGCAGTCCTATTTCTTATGCTTTGTTTTACAGAAAATGTATTATCCTAAACATTCTCCCGAAATAAGCTATGTTAAATTACCAAAGACTTATTACACCTTGTGCATGAGCATTTATCATACCGTAATCTGTCGTTGTGATCTTTCCGTCTTTAGAAACATCCAAAACAGTAAAATCATAACCGATAATCGTCATTGAACCTCTTGCGTGAGCATTAGCCTGTGCCGCGTCAGCGGTAGTTATATTTCCGTCACCGTTAATGTCACCGTAAAGCTTCAACTCTGCGGTAAGATTTAATTCTGCGTCCTCATCTATTACAACATCATAGCTTCTTGGTGCACAGTCTTCCCTGGAAAATGTCACCGTATAATGTCCGACATTGAGGGCAGGAACAGAATACTCGGCATTTTCAGCCGTACCTTCGTATACATTCTGGCCGCCCGATGTTATTACAATATCAACAGGTGCACCGGTGTCATCACCAAGAACGTTGATAGTTCCTGTCATGGAAGGCTTGATTGAACCTGCGGGGATCTTAACGGATTCCTCAGTCAACTCTATGGTTCCTTCCGCATCCGCAAACATTTTTCCGCAGGTGCTGCATTGATGATACTCAATATTTCCGTCATCATCAGCAGTAGGAGCTTTGTATTCCACTAAAACAAGCTGATGAGGAACAACGTCAGTTGCCTCAGTTACACGGCTGATTTCTTCATTGCATACCGAACAGTATACTACTGAATCATACGCACCGTTTTCTGTACAGGTAGCCGCTTTCTCGTTTTCAACAACAGCCTCAGTCGGTGTATGTCCGGTTGGGCTTATTGTCTGGCTGTCCTTGATAGCATCACACTTATTACAGTGTAACGACATACTTCCTTCATCGGTACAGGTCGGAGCCTTATCTATAGTATACTCGGTATCCCAAGTATGACCTGTCGCACTTACGTTTCTCGTCTCAGAATATCCGCATACCGAGCAGGTGCGTCTTTCTCCGCCTTCTCCCTCACAGCTTGAAGACTCTACAGTCTCCCATTCACTGAAGCTGTGTCCACTTGCAGGAACCGTAACGGCTGTGCGCTGAATTTCTGCTTCACACACCTCACAATATACAACCAAATCGTATGAGCCGTCAGTCTCACAAGTCGCGTTAACATTGTTCGTGACAACCTCAGTACCCGGAGTATGCGGGATAGTATTGGTGTTTATCGTGCTACGGCTTATTTCCGAATTACAGGTCTTACAATAGATAACTTCATCATAAGAGCCGTGTGATGAACAGGTTGCCGGTCTTTCGTTTTCAATTACCGCCTCATCAGGTGTATGACCGGTAGAAGCTATTGTCTGGCTGGTTCCTTCCTTTATTGCGCCGCAGTCTATGCAGTGAATGGATTCGCTTCCTTCCTCGGTGCAGGTCGGATCCTTGTCAATCGTATATTCGGTACTCCAGTTATGACCGGCAGGGTTAACGTTTCTCTGTTCAATATAACCGCAATCCAAACAGTGCCTCTGTTCTCCTCCGTCGCCAGGACAATCCGGAGAGGTAAATTCTTCCCAAGGGCCAAACCTATGTCCTTTAGCAGGATCAGTTACCGTATGGCGCTCAATCTCTGCACCGCACACCGTGCAGTTCACAACCTCGTCATGTCTGCCGGCATCGTCACAGGTCGGCAAAACTACATTGTTGTTATCATTGTGTCTTTCACCCGGGGTGTGTCCAAGCGGTTTTGTGATAATGTGTGTGCGGCTTAATTCAGTTTTGCATACCGTACACGAAACAACGCTGTCATACGAGCCTCCCGAAGTACATGTAGCCGCAACTTCGTTAATATTCACAGCAGCTCCCGCTGTGTGTTCTGTCATAGGAATTACCTTGCTATCCTTTACGGCTTCACAGTCCTTACAGTGAATGGACTGGCTTCCTTCTCTGGCACAGTTAGGCTGTCTGTCTATTGTCGGAGTATCCTCCCAGTCATGTCCGTCATTTTCGCCATACTCTACCTCTGTGAATTTGCAGCGTACACATTGACGTTTTTTGCCACCGTCACCGGGACATACCGGAGATGTAAACTCTTCCCAACCACCGTAAAAAAGGTGTCCCATAGCTTTGGTTGTTATTGTATCCTTAAACATTTCCACACCGCACAACTTACAAAATCCTATCCTGTCATAAGATCCGTCTGTCGTACAGGTATTCTTTATCTCGTTTACAATTTTTACTTCACCAAGGCTGTGGCTTGGATTGACAATTACATTATAAGTAGTAGTGTTGCCTGCCTTATCGTAAGCTACAACCTTTTGATTTGAATTAGCCGTTGCCGATGAAAGCGTAAATGTTCCGTCAGAAGATATCCAGGTTATACGAGTACCGTTTACTGAAACATACGAGAAATTTTCGTCTTTAACAGTTACCGTCTGACTTTTACAATAGGCTTTGCCGTCCTCTACTCCGCTTATTACAGGCGGTGTCATGTCAATAATTATACCGCTTGAGCTTACATATTCAATATTATCATTATCGTCCGAGAGCTTGGCATAAATTATGTACTTGCCCTCGTCGGTTATCTCGAAGGAGTGACCCGGATGATAATCAATCCACTCAACAGTATCAAGTTCATTCTCTTTAATTGGTGTTTGGCTTATATAATATTGTATTTTAACCTTATCAGCTTCAACCTCTTGATTGTTCATAGTGATTATAACATCCTGAGCTGTTTTGAAGTATGTGTTGAAGGTTATGTTTTCACTGAAGTTTCCCCAAACATTTTTATCGCCGATTTTTATCTCACCGCCAATAGGATTGTTGCTCTCAAAGTTAGCAAAGTATTCACGGTTTCCGCTGCTTCCCTTTTTAATGGTAACATTCATATTGGTGTTGCCGGTAAGGCCCGTGCCTCTCCAGCCGATAAACTTATATCCCGCTCTTATCGGGTTCTTAAGGGTTATGTCCTCAGATTCAATATTATACTCTGTCGGATTAGACTCTCCGGCAGAATATGCCCCGCCTTTTAAATCGTAAGTGATAGTATACTGTATAAGCTTACCCTTTCCGTAAGCCTTTGTATCTTCTGTGATAGGCTTTGAAGCAGGATCGAACGATTGAGTGCAGCCTTCATCAGAAAACCAGCCCGCGAACTCATATCCCGTAGAAAGAGACGGGTCATCAGGCTTGTTCGGATTATCGCCACTGTTTGCATACGCCCCGCCGTAAACCGTGTCCTTATCGGGGAAATACAAGGTTACTCTGTAAACCTTATCCTTTACCTCAGTTTCTTCGGTTGCAAATACAGGATACTCATCCGCCTTAACATAAGCATCACCTTCACCATCAGCCTTTATATTCTGTACCCAGACTGTATCTTCCTTGTGAGCGTCTTGTAAAAGCCAAGTTACTTCACCATCAGCAAACTGAGCCAAAGACTTAACTTCCGCCTTGCCCTGTTCATCTTTTCCGAAAATTCCGCCGCCTCTGCCTTCATCAACAGTTCCTTCCAGGTAATAACAGTTTGTGATATTTGATTTCTGGTCGACACCTCCTGAAATTCCTCCGTCACCGAGCGAAGTTGCATTTACGTTTCCGACTGAATAACAGTTATTTATCGTACCGTAGTTATATCCGGTAATTCCTCCGACAGAGTTATTTCCGTTAACGGTTCCCTCGTTGATACAGTCAGAAACTTCACTGCCGGCAGAGATAAATCCTGCGATTCCTCCCAGCGAAGCAGTTCCGGAAATTGCAGCTTTATTGACGCAGCGGGTCAACTTTCCTCCTTCGGAATTTACTCCGACGATTCCACCTGCACCGAACAGGCCAAATAAAGTACCCATGTATGTACAGTTATCAATAGTGCCTTCGTTGTAAGCCGCTATACCGCCGATGAACCAGCCTTTACCGAGGTTTCCGTGAAGGGTAAGGTTCTTGATGGTTCCTTTGTTCGTAGCAAAAAGGCCGTAAGAATCACGTCCGCCCACACTGTTGTTGACAAATCCGTCTATGGTGCAGCCGTTACCGTCAAAGGTACCCGCGAATGCATTTGAATCTGAGTTTCCTCCGATATACTTCCACGGTGTCTGATCGGTACTTTGAAGATTTATGTTGCCGGTTAACTTTGCACACGCGTCAATGTTCCTGGTACCTCCGTCCTCAGAATCGTCTAAGCTACCATTTACATAGCCTGCAAACCACCACATCTCACCTGCTGTGTCAATTTCAAACGGACTGCTTTGAGTTCCATTGCCCTTTTCCGGCTTCTTTATTTCCACCGGAAGATTTGAGGCTTCGTCCGCTGCTGCAACCATCGAAGCAAACATCTGCTGAGATGATGCAAACAGTGCCGTAATTGCCACCGCCGCTGCGATAAAGCCCGTAGCAAGTCGTTTAAGTTTAGTCATTAACTTTACTCCTTTCGTTTTTTCGTGTTTCCCACATTTAATTAAGGAAATAAGGATAAATAACTTGGTACATATCCTTAAGTTTATTATATTATATATTTGATTTAAAGTCAAATAAAAATTTCACTTTTCAGCACTTTCTGTTTTATTTTATTTTTTTTACAAAAGTTTTAACACCAATCCCCTTTTTTTAGTTTACTTGCCGGTTCTGATATGTCGAAATTTTTTGCTTTTTGTTATAATTTGTCATTTTATCTTTCGTTCTATTTTCCGGTTGGAAATAATTTATTATTTTTACGCAATATTTTTTAAAGCATAAGCTCATTCTTTTGGTTTACTTACAAAAGTGCATTACACTTAAATCTCAATATACTCGTCGAGCTCAACAAGGAGCTCTTGAGAAAAGCCGTCTGCCATCAGCACCTCTCTGATGTTCGTATATCCGCCTATAAGCTCTCTTATCTCTACTATTTCTGCTGCAAGCTCTTCGTCTATAAGAAGAGATTCTCGTATTTCATCAGCATCTGCTCTGTTGATGTTTACCCGTCTCCTTACAGGAGCTGTCGGCTGCGGCTCTGTTAAAACAGATCGGGACTTAACAAATCCGGTCGATGTTGTATGAACACTTCCGGAAGTAGTTGATGAACGTGATGTGGTTTTTCTTGATCCCTGAGTATATGAACGCTGAGAACTTTGCGCCGTTTCCGCCGGCTGACTTCCAACATCGTTCACTACGTAAAAATATCTCATCAAAATGCCAAGCTTACCCTCGCCGATGCCGTCAACATTTAAAAGTTCGTACATACTTTTGAAATCGCCGTGCTGACTTTTATAACTAAGTATATTACCGGCAAGCGTATCTCCTATTCCGGGCACGGCACACAGCATACCATTATCAGCTTTGTTTATGTCAGCAGGAAAGGTATAGCTTGTTTCCGTTTTTCCTGACGCTGCAACCTCAGCTGACTTACTAACGGTTGTGGTTGTTTTTCTGAGTTTGGAGGATGTGGTTTTCTCAGTTTTTGTTGCCTTGGTGTCTTTTATGCTTTTAGTGCCGGCATCTGTCACTTCATCGTAGCTTTCAATCTTTTCGGAACCGTTCGGAGTTATAATTATTCTGTTGTCCGATGTCTCATCCGCGCTTACAAGATAAATGATCCCAGAAAAAAGTAAAACGGCAGATGAAACAAGCGCAATAACTCCGTTCTCGCTTATCTTCATCACCGTCACCTCTTGTCGAAAAATGTCGATAACTTATAATATCATATAAAAAACCAACTGGGCAATGTAAAACGATATTGCAGCTGCTCGCATACATTTTCCAATTACTTTTACACTAAACTATTCACATTGATTCACTAAAAAATGGAAACCGAACATAAAACCCGGTTGTCTCAAATAAATTCTTAAGAGCTTAATTTTTCTTATTTTTCTTATAAACCAGCAGCGACTTTAAGTCTATATTATTGTAACCCACCTTAAAGAAATAGTAGCAGACTAAAATCATTGAAAACGGCAAAATCATAGCAACGATGATTGACAGCCAAGTTGTGTTTGCAGCAACGGCGGACGCTACACTCGCATTTTTCTCCGGGGGATTAAAGTCAAGACTGAATAGATTAAATATCGGCGCAAAAAAAGTGTTTGTAAGATAGTAAACCGCAACCGTGTTTCCGAGTATCTTAAGCTTTCCCAAAAGCAAAAACACAATAGACAGATAGCTTGGAACTGTGCTTAAAAGACCCATCGTGAATCCAAAGTTTTCACATTCATCAAGGCCGTGAAAATTCACTTGAGAACGTAAAAAGCTTCCCTGCTTCATCGCATAGTCAGCCAGCAGCATAAGCATAACCAGAAGCTCACATATGCCGAAAACGATATTGTTAACAAGCCAATATGAACGATAAAAAACCAAATAAAACAAAAAAAGTACAAGGCACATAAAGTCAGCGGTAAGAACCTTCAACAGCACTTTGAGCGCACTCTTTTTCTTTATACCCATATTACAGATCCTCCACTTTTAAACAGGCGCGATTATAAAACAACTTAACACTTTTATCATTATACACGATTTTTCAAAATAATACAATATTATTTCAAAAGATTTTATTTAATAGTTTTTCTTTTTAACGGGGAAAATATTTTTGCAATGATAAATTTAAAAAGAGGTGAAAAAGATGAACGATGAAAAAAATTTAAGACGTTTTCCAAGACATACAAGAGAAGTAAAATTTGACGGAGATGTAAAAATATACGACCCCAAAAACATTACTCCCGTGTTTGAAACATACGTGGTTACTGACAATTACACGGCAGAGAACGGAAATGTTTACAATCATGATGATGAAAATATAAAGCTTTCAAAGCACTGGGTTGACGAAAATCACAAATAGAGGTAAAATATCAGTAAGACACAAAAGGGAGTTTTTTATATGAGGACAGCAGTGATAACGGGCGCTTCCCGAGGAATAGGCAGTAAAGCGGCAGAGACACTTTCCAAGGCGGGATACCGTGTGATAATAAACTATTTGCATTCTCAATCAAAGGCAAAAGCTCTGGCAGATTCACTGAATGAAGCATATCCCTTTAAAGCCGACGTCTCAAAGCCTGATGACGTAAAAGCAATGTTTGATTACGTCCGTGATCGGTTCGCAGGCACAGACCTTCTTGTAAACAACGCTGGAGTTTCACATATCGGAGTATTCCAGCTTATGAGCGATATCGAAATAGACAGGGTGCTTGATATAAACTTAAAGGGCGCAGTTTTATGTTCAAAATACGCCCTGCCTGATATGATAAAAAAGCACAGCGGCTTAATAATAAACGTAGCTTCAATGTGGGGAGAGGTCGGTGCCTCCTGCGAGGCGGTTTACTCGGCTTCAAAGGCAGGCATAATCGGATTTACAAAAGCCCTTGCAAAAGAAGTCGGAATGAGCGGAATACGAGTAAACTGCGTAAGCCCCGGCGTTATAGACACCGATATGAATAAAGATCTCGACAGTTATACTTTATCCTACCTTACACACGAAATCCCGCTCAAGCGAATCGGCTCACCGTCGGAGGTGTCATCTGTGATACGGTTTTTAGCAAGCGAAGACGCGTCGTATTTAAACGGTATAACCATCGGTATAAACGGAGGAATGGTGATACAATAAAGAAATTCCCGCAATTGATGAGAAAACCTCAAAGAATTGTGCGGGCAGTACTGCCAGGATACATTTTGTAATTTTAAGGGCTTACCCAATAGTTATACTAAAACGGCGCAGGTTATTTACCTGCGCCGCCGTAATTTAAAGCTTAAAATCAGTCCTTTAAAGGTACGATCCAACCAAACTCATCGGGAATCTTTCCCCACTGCATTCCTGTCATTGTATCGTAAAGCATCTGAGAAACCTTTCCTATCTTGTTGTCGTTTATCGTCATAATCTTGTCGCCCCACTTTAAGTGTCCGACAGGAGAAATAACTGCGGCTGTTCCCGTTCCGAAAACTTCGTCAAGCTTACCTTCATCGTAAGCCTTTGCGATTTCATCAATTGCAATTCTTCTTTCAGAAACCTTAAGTCCCTTTTTCTTACAGATCTCAATGGCCGATTTTCTCGTAATTCCCGGCAGCACCGAGCCCGTAAGCAGCGGAGTAACAACCTCTCCGTCGATAACGAAGAATATGTTCATCGAGCCTACCTCTTCAACATACCTCTGCTCAACGCCGTCAAGCCAAAGAACCTGTTCGTAATCCTGCTGATGAGCTTCCTCTTGTCCCGCAAGAGAAATAGCATAGTTCGCGGCTGTTTTTGCAAATCCCGTTCCGCCCCTAACAGCTCTTACATACTTGCTTTCAACGTAGATTTTAACAGGGTTAAGTCCCGTTGAATAATAAGCACCGGAGGGAGAAAGAATAATCATAAACAGATAGTGATCTGCAGGCTTAACTCCAACGTACGGATCTGTTGCAAAAATAAATGGCCTTATGTAAAGCGCGGCTCCTTCAGTGTGAGGCACCCATTCCTCCTCTACCTTAAGAAGCTCCTTTAATGCGTAAAGACAAAATTCCTCGTCGATCTGAGGAATAACCATTCTCTGCGCCGAAACGTTCATTCTCTTGAAGTTTTCATCGGGTCTGAAAAGCTGAACACTGCCGTTGGCGGTTCTGTAAGCCTTAAGTCCTTCAAAAATCTCCTGACCATAGTGAAGACACATAGCAGCCGGCGAAAGCTCAACATTACCAAACGGAACTATTCTGGCGTTGTTCCAGCCCTTTCCCTCGTCGTAATTCATCACAAACATATGGTCTGTAAAAATGTGACCGAAACCAAGTTTGGTTTCATCCTTAGGTTTTTCCTTTAAATTCTCAGAAAGCTCGTATTTGATTTCAAGCATATTTTATCCTTCTTTCCTGATAGATTTTTCTGACGGATATATTATACACCCGTTCGCATTAAAATGCAAGTTGCAAAGCCTAAATATTCATATTTTTAGAGCTTCAGCTTTCTATCGTTTGATATTCTTTATTGAAAAGATCGTATAATTTTTAAAATGCAGCTTTTATCCAGTTTAATTTCATTTTCAAGGAATTACTCCTCCGGCAATTCCCAGTTGTGAAAAACGTGCTGCACGTCGTCGTTTTCCTCAAGCGCGTCAAGCAAAAGTCCCATCTTTTTAATGGAGTCTTCATCAGTCAGCTGAGTATATGTAGAGGGCACCTGAGCTGCCTCGGCTGATATAACGCTGTATCCCATTTCCTTAAGAGCCTCTGCCGCCTTGAATACGTCTGCCGGCTCCGTGGTTATCTCGGCCTCATCTGAGTCAACATCAAAGTCAGACGCTCCGGCTTCAAAAACGTCCTCCATAAGCTTTTCCTCGTCTACGCCCTCTGCGTCCAGCAGAATAACTCCCTTTTGAGAGAACATAAACGATACGCAACCGGTCGTTCCGAGGTTTCCGCCAAACTTGTCAAAGTAGTGACGAATATCGCCCGCGGTTCTGTTTTTATTATCGGTAAGGCATTCAACGATAACCGCCACACCGTTCGGACCATAGCCCTCATACACGAGAGTTTCGTAATTGTTCTTATCTCCCTCTCCTGCCGCTTTTTTTATCATCCTGTCGATATTGTCGTTGGGAACGTTGTTGCTCTTTGCCTTTTGTATAAGGTCTCTCAGCCTTGAGTTGTTTGCGGGGTCGGGACCGCCCTCCTTAACGCACACCATGATCTCTCTGCCTATTTTCGTAAAAATCTTAGCCTTTGCAGCGTCGTTACCCTCTTTTTTTCTTTTAATGTTAGCCCACTTTGAATGTCCAGACATAAACTTAAACTCCTTTTCTTTTTACCTATCTTTAAATATTCTAATACAATTTTTATAATTAGTCAAGAGGCGTATAATATATGAAAATTTATTTGATAAATTTGTTGTATTTTTTGTTAAAGTGTGATAAAATGTCAATAAGTAGTTATCGGTCTTCTTCGGGTAAGGAGTAGTAAAATGAAAAGCAGTAAGCTAGAAACTTTAAAAAACGTATATTCTCGCTCGGATACAAAAACTGCGGTGTTTAACGAAAATATAAAATTGCTCTGGTCAAACGACACCGATTTTTTTTCTGAAATAGAAAACATAAGCTTTTATACTCCCGAAATATACAAGATAGGAATTGCCGGAAGTATAGGTATAAAAGATCTTGAGCATGAGACGGAAATGCTTATGCATACAAAGCTTCAAGTATGTCCTGTAAGAGTTATTCCGCTGTTTGAAAACAATTTGCCCGACGGTTTTATAGTAGAATGCGTTGATGTTTTAACTGCTATATCAAAGCTAAACTCATCCTACTCTGCCGTTGGGCTTACCAAGTATCTTTCTCTTGTCAGAGAAATAGCAAGTGCAGTTGCATTTTCAAGCGAATCGTTAAAAAATGATTTGGAAAGAATTGATCAGTACGATCTGGCAAACAAAGCGGATCTAATGTCAAATTCGTCTTACAAAGCGCTGTCATCCGTTGCAAACCTTGAGGAGCTGATAAATTACTCTTCCAAAAGCTTTAATATACAGACAGCCTCTCTTTCTGAGTTTGTTGAAAACATTGTTCACGCCGTTATTCCTAAAGTTATTCAAAGCTACGTTAAAATACGATGCGATATAGAAGAAGGCATTACAGCCACGCTTGACTTTGACAGGCTTTTAAGAGTTATACTAAACCTGATTTCAAATGCCATAATATACAACATAAGCGAGCAAAAGGAAATATATATAAGGCTTTCCCTTATCGGTGAAAACGCCGCTCTTTCAATAACCGACAACGGCGTGGGAATAGACAGCGATACCGCAAAACTTTTATTCGTCCCGTTTGCCATGTCAGATATGGCTAAAAGCAATGAGGGCCTGGGTCTTACCATAGCAAAACTTTTCTGCGATGAGTTTTCCTCATCGCTTACGTACACAACCAAAAAAAACGAGGGAACTACCGTTACCTTAAGTATTCCCGCAAGCAAAATTACCTTAAAGCTTAAATCTCCTATAAGCGGTTATCTTTTTGAAAGATACTCTCCCGTTGACATATATCTTTATAAGACAAAGCTCAGCTTAAAGCCATAACAAATAAACGGCTCTATACTAAAACTTTGGGTGACCAAGTAGAGCCTGAGAAAAAATCAGAGCATATCTGGTATAAATCCGTTAAAATCAAAATGATACAAGCAGCCACCTGAAGGAGAGGCTCCGTAAGGAAGTCCTCTCCTTCGGCTTTTGTAATCAGCCAGAGTGGTTAAATTTGTAGGTATAATCACAATTTATGGAGGATTACACGATGAACAGACAAATTGCTGATGAAAAGACGGGCATTGGCTACACCCTGCAAGCCAACTATTATCTGCCCAATTTTGCATTACCCGCCGAGGAAGAACAGCCTATAGGGATTTGGAGAGAGCGGCACAGGCGGTATTTGAAAGAACACCACCACATTCTGTACTACAACCTGATGACTGCCTGCAAGCTGAATATCTATCTTGCTGATATTGACCGACAGGCAGAGGAAATGTTCTTCCAGCTGGTACAACAGATGGCAATGCGTAAAGGCGTGACCGAAGCGCTCAAAGCGCAAGACCAAATGGCGTTGATTGAGAGTATGAACAATATCCGAAACAGGGCGATGGAGGTAGTAAATACAGAAATAATTAGTATGTAATATCGGCGGATAGTGTAAATCGATTTTACGCTATCCGCTTTTTCTTTGAAAAAATCATTAATGATATTGACATTGTTCGCACAAAAGAGTATAATATAATTGTTAAGAGCCATAGTTGAGGTGCTGTTATGTATATATCTGTTTCTGACGCTGCAGAAAAGTTCAATATATCAAAGAGACGCGTGCAAGTCCTGTGCGAACAAGGACGTATTGAAGGTGCTAATAAAGTGAGCGGTGTTTGGTTAATTCCTACCGATGCTCAAAAGCCTGCCGATGCACGAAGGAAAAATGCTGTACCTGAAAATCAATTATCCCTCTTTGATGATCTTTATAAAATCGAAGATGAGAAATTGACAATTACACAAGTTTGCGACTTATTTTCTATTTCTCAAGCTACAGCAAAAAACTGGATTAGACTCGGAAAGTTGAAAACAAATTCTAACAGCGAAACATTTGATAAAGCATATATAGAAATGCTTTTATCAGAAATCAAAAGTGGAAAAGATAGTCGTCTAAAAAGTCGTCGCAATAAAAAAAGCGTAAGTGGAAAAGTTCTTTATAAAGATTACATCACTAGTGAATGTAATCGAGAAATAGTTGAAGGGATATTAGGCTCTTGTGACCAAATTACAGAAGAAGAATTGAGAGTTATACTCGCCCGTTTTGCAATACAGCTTTACCAACAAAGTGTTGGAGTGGTAGTTTCCGATAACGCTTTGTTTCAAAAACAACCACAGGTATCCAACCATAATGTTTTTAATCATTTGATTGCAGATCTGCTTGGCGATATCGATATGTCCAAATTCGATTCGACAAATATTCGGGCTGCTTTAGAATACCAAATACAGTTTGTTCCGTTAGAAGACACATTGGGGTTTGTTTATATTTCATTAAGAGATTTGAGTCACCGCAAGCAAACAGGTGCGTATTATACACCAGCAAAAACAGTCAATACGCTCATTGAAAATTTACAGAAATGTATTGATCTGGAGAACAAGACTGTATGTGATCCCTGCTGTGGTACAGGAAACTTCCTCATTGGACTTGTCGGCAATGGTGTAAAAGCAGAAAATATATACGGTCAAGATATAGATGAAATCAGTATCCTTATCACACGTATCAATATGTTTTTGCTTGATAACAACATTACAGCGGAACAATTGCATTCTCAATTTGTTTGTAATAATACTCTTTCAAACACATTTTCACAAAAATTTTCTGTTGTGATAGGAAATCCGCCTTGGGGATATGACTTTAGCAAAGAAGAAATAACATCGCTTTTATCGAATTATATTACAGCTAAAAGCAAAGGTGTGGAATCATATGACTTGTTTGTTGAAAAAGGGTTGGCAATGCTTGACGAAAACGGCTATTTGGCATATGTACTTCCCGAAGCAATTTTGAGCGTAGCCTACCATCAACAATCTAGAGAGTTAATAGTCAATAACACCGCATTTAAGTTTGTATGCTATTTAGGAAATGCTTTCTCGGGGGTACAATGTCCTGCTATAATTTTAGGGTTGCAGAACGGCTATAAAGGGCAAACAAAACACTGTAAGATTGAGTTGGATGATAAAGAGTTTATCATAAACGAAGATAGAGAGATCGGTGCATCCTTGTTTTCTTTTAATATGAATGATGAGGAATATGATTGTTTGCGTGTGGTTAGTTCAGTTCAAAACGCAAAATATCTTGCAAATAACGCTAAGTTCGCGTTAGGGATAGTTACTGGCAATAATAAGGAATATATCAAAGACATACAATCAGAGGAATCAGAAATTGTTCTCAAAGGCAGCGATGTCTATAGATACGCAATTAAGAAAACCAATAACTATATTCATTTTGCACCGGAAAAGTTTCAGCAGGTGGCACCGACGGAGATATATCGAGCAAAAGAAAAACTGTTGTACAGATTTATTTCCGAAGTTCCTGTGTTTGCTTACGATAATAAGCAAACGCTTTCCTTGAATAGCTGCAACATTTTGATACCGCAAATTGAAGGTGTAAATATAAAATATGTGTTGGCAATTCTAAATTCCAGTGTAGCTGCCTATTTCATAAGCAAAAAGTACAATTCGGTTAAATTGTTAAGATCACATATTGAATCATTACCTATACCTATGGTTGGCGCAGAAAAGCAAAGCGAAATCATAAAAAAAGTAGACCACATAATGAATTCAAGTGAAAACATTAGTGGTCTGTATGAAGATCTCGATAATGAAATTATGGACATTTATTCCCTGTCGACGAAACAGAGAAAAACTATTCTAGCTGCACTTTCAGGAAATAAGTTATTCATTCTCGAATAACTTAAACAGTTCTAAGTATGTAAGTTCTTTATAGAAATAATTTTCTTTGTGATATTTATAATTTGTCTTTTTTATATGGAACTGATATTCTGTGCCACCTTTGTGCTGGATTGAATACCCGGGCATATTTAATACCACATCACTTTTAGCTACAAATACTACGATTTTATCTTTGAAAAAGATTCCATAGTAAAGCATATCAAATTCTGAAGGTTTGATTTGTTGGATGTTGCAATCAAATGTAACTTCAGACGCATCTGCTTCAGTCAACACCCTCGAATCTGTAGCCGCATTCATACAAAGATCAATTATATTTGAGCTTTGTAATGATTTTAGTTTTTTCTTGGCACGAGAAAACTTCACTTCGATTCTTTGATTGTTTGAATCCAATAGGTCGAAATACTTTCCGTCTGCCGGTTTAAACTTCTCTAATTTCTCAACCATTAACTGAGCAAGTTCACCGAAATTGGTTCCTAAACTGAAAATTCCATTTTTGAACTGTTCAAGTTCTTTTTTGTAGTCCACTATGTAGCCCCCATATCAATCAGATTTTATTTTGCGACTTTCTTTCGAACAGCGCTGAGTATATCTTTTTCTTCTACGAGAAAAGGCTTTAGTTCTTCTTCTGTCATAAATACTTGCCCCTCAAAAACTCCAACTCCCGCAACACCAGTATTTTCGTTGCGGTGTTGAGAGCCGAGTTTACCTGTTCTTTGGAGCTCTTCACTTGTGAGAACCCAATAAATCAATTCATCCCGACAAGTTCCGATCCAAATGAACACGTTGCAACAAGACGGCTTTAACTGCTGATAGTGGTATTTGAATCTGGCTGCTTTGGCTTCAGAATGTAGATAAGCTCTACTTGCCAAGTTGCCACCGGATTTTGTGCTGTTTGCACGGCAGGCTTTTACTTCAATGCGAATACCGTCGAGCCATAAATCAAGTTCACCATCAAATGCGGGATATTCCGCCGAAACATTTTCTTTAGTCGCTTTAATAAATTCGGGAAAAAGCGAACGAATGTGTTGCTCTCCCCAAGTTTGACCGTATGTACGAGGCAACATATCAAACAAGTTGAGATATTTATTTCGCTTACAATACTCAGAATTTAATTGTGAATACTTTTCATATGTGATTTCACCGATTGCTAAAAAGTAGGCTAATAGTCTAGTTTCAACGCTGAAAGGAAAAAGCTCCTTATCGCTTTTGATGGCTTTAATAATTTCAGGATCGCCATTAGTGTTTTTGAGTAAATTATTTAGTTCAATAGTCAATTCTTTCATTTGTTCTCACCATCCAAAAACAGTTTATAGGTTTCAATTTCAAGCGCTTCGGCTATTCGCTGAATATTTTCAAGTGAAATACTACGTCGATAGCATTCGATTACGCTTATATATGTTCTATGGAGCCCACCACATCGGCGCTGGCCTTGCCGGTGTAAAGATTTTTTCAGCCTGCACCGACAGCCTAAGCTCCTCAATCTCATAACTATTGCGGTCGGGTATGTTGGATTCACCCAGCAGGAAGTCAGTGGACACATGAAAAGCCTTTGCGATGCGGATGATATATTTATCACCGAGCCTGTTCGTTTTCCCGCTGAGGTACCGGCTGATCAGGCTCTCGTTGCAGCCGATTTTTGCCGCGAGGTCTGCCTGTGTTACGTTATTGTGCTTCAATAA
>CANQNK010000012.1 GCA_947625195.1 uncultured Clostridia bacterium
GTGGGAACAACAGGGCTCGAACCTGTGACCCTCTGCTTGTAAGGCAGATGCTCTCCCAGCTGAGCTATGCTCCCACACAAACTCGCTAATAAGCGACTCATTTATTATACAGTAAGCAACCGGGTTTGTCAACACCTTTTAGAATAAATTTTTCCTATATTGGGTTTATATTGTAAAATTCTACCTACAGTTGAATCGAATCCTTCAATTTCCACGAATAAGTTATTGTCAAAGCCTTGCTATTTTGGTATACTGAAAAAAGAAAAGAGCAAGGGGGATATACAAAATGAATGACTACTCCGTGATACTTTCTCAAAACATTGCAAAGCTCAGAAAAGAAAAGGGGCTTACCCAAGGAGCACTTGCTAAACATCTGAATGTTTCCTTTCAGGCGATAAGCAAGTGGGAAAATAAGCAGTCAAGCCCCGATGTTTTGCTTTTACCAAAGCTCGCAGAGATTTTCGGCGTGACGATAGATGAGCTTTTCGGCAAGGCGCGTGTTGTTAATATCAAAGGAGCGCATTCAGCACTTTTCAAAAGCGGAAAATACATAGAGGTAGATTGGGATGACGACGAAAAGATCCATGCGGCTGTTTTTATAGGACATAAGCTTTTAAAGATTGATGAGGATCTCAAAAAATTCACCTTTAAGCTTGAGGGTGACGCTTTAAATGTGGATTCAAGGTGCAATCTTGAAATAGACGGTAATGTAACAGGTAGCGCAACAGCAGGAGGAACTATAACCTGTGGAGCTGTCGGCTGTGACGCAAATACAAGAGGCACAATAGGCACAATAAATTGTGGAGCTATCGGCTGTAATGCAAACGCAAACGGAAGTATCAACTGCTCAAGTATCGGAAATGACGCAATTGCAAACGGAGATATAAATTGCGGTAACATTTCGGGGGATGTCATCACCGCCGATGGCAATGTTGAATGTAACGATGTTTACGGAAATGTCACCTGCGGCGGAGATATTAAACTTGTAAGCGTAAAAGGAAAGATAAATCCTGACCAAAGATAACTTGAGCAAAAGGTTATGCGATGATCAATTACTGATAATAAAATATGTTCTATGCTGTCAAGCTGAAAGAAGATTATTTTCTTTCGGCTTGTTTTTAAGTTTAAATGAATTTTCCCCTTGTATATTTTTTCTATTTAGTGTATACTTAAATTGTCAGGAAAATAAAAAGGAGTCGACGCACTATGAAAACGTTTTTTAAAATGCTGGTTATAATTTTTACCGCAGTATGTCTATTGGTAACAGTAAAGCTTGCCTTTGAAGTACTCGGCTCCCAAAAGAAAAAGTATATAACAATCGACAGGTAGGATAAATGAAAATTTTGGGAATAGAAAGTTCGTGCGATGAAACCGCCGCCGCTGTTACGGATGACGGCAAACGGGTTTTGTCAAACGTTGTTTCTTCGCAGATAGACGAGCACAAGCTGTACGGCGGCGTCGTCCCGGAAATAGCCTCGCGGAGGCACTTGGAAAATATAGACCGGGTTGTGAACGATGCTCTTTCACAAGCGAGAGTTACGATAGATGAAATAGACGCAGTCGCGGTAACCTACGCTCCGGGGCTTATAGGCGCTTTACTTGTGGGCATAAGCTATGCAAAGGGGCTTTGTCTTGCAAGCGGAAAACCGCTTATTCCTGTGCATCACATAGCGGGACATATTGCGGCAAATTACATCACTCACGACGACTTAAAACCGCCGTATCTTTGTCTTGTGATAAGCGGCGGTCACAGCCATATAGTTGAGGTGAAGGACTATACAAAATACAGGGTGATAGGCAGGACACGTGACGACGCGGCAGGGGAGTGCTTTGATAAAGCGGCAAGAACTATCGGTTTTGACTATCCGGGCGGCAGACACATTGACGCGGCGGCAAAGCTCGGCAACCCCGACGCTTATTCCTTTCCGCACCCGAGCGTTACGGGAAGTAAATACGATTTTTCCTTTTCCGGACTGAAAACCGCAGTGATAAACCTTGTTCATAACGCTCATCAAAAGGGCGACCCAATAAATCCCAATGACGTTGCAGCCTCATTTCAAAAGACGGTGTGTGAGATACTCGTTTCAAAAACAATGCTTGCCGCAAAGGATCTGGGAGCCAGCACTCTGGCAATCGCCGGAGGGGTTTCCGCAAACAGCGGAGTAAGAGCGGCTTTTGAAAAGGAATGCAGCAAAAGGGGCATAAGGCTGTTTTTGCCGGACCTTAAATACTGCGGAGACAACGCGGCTATGATTGCCTGTCAGGGATATTACGATTTTTTAGCAGGCAAGAGGGCAACTCTTGATTTAAACGGTGTGGCTACGCTTAGCCTTGACAAAATATCTGAATAAAACGGAGGATAATAAAATGAAATTTATGGAGAAAACAAAAAAGTTTGAGGTGCTATTGTATGTTTGCTGTGTGGCAATAGGAATATGGCTTCTTATAATGCAAAAGGACGCTCTTGATAAAATATGCTGGATACTGGGAGCGGCTCTTATCGTTTACGGCGTTTTTGTAACGATAGGCTTCTTTACAAAGGATGATCAGGAGGAACAGGGAAAGGTTTCTTCCTTTGAGCTTGCAAAGGGAGTTGTGTTTTCGGTAATGGGCGTTATTGTAATTGTGAGCGCACAGATAATAGCAATAATTACGGTTGTTATCGGAATTTTACTTATTATTAACGGAGTAATATCCCTTCAAAAGGCTTTGTATATAAGACGCAACATGGGCAATTCATATAACGGATGGAAATTTACTGCGGCAAACGCAGTTATAACTACTGTGTTCGGAATAGTGCTTTTGTTTATTCAAGCCAGTGATATTATCTCAATTTTAATCGGAATTGCTCTGGTATGGTACGGAATTTCTTCAATAGTCAATTATATTGCAGTTGTAAGAAAGATAAATACACTTGTAAACCAAAGACAAAAAAATACAAACGGCTCTTCAGCCGAGGTTGTTGAAATAGAGGACAAAAATGTACGGTAAAATGCCGTAATACAATAAACCGCAGGTGAGACTTTTAATTTCTCCTGCGGTTTATTTAAAATATTTTGTCATAAGGATAGCCGCTTCTTCCGGATCACGGTAAAATCGCGGTCTCTGCCCCACCATTTCAAAGCCCAAAGATGAGTACAGGGAAATTGCCGCGAGATTTGACTCTCTTACCTCAAGAGTTAAAAAGGCACATCGGGAATCAAGCGCATTAAAAGCACTTTCAATAAGAGCGCTGGCGGCGCCCTTTCTTCGGTGTTTCTTATCAACCGCAAGCGTGTTTATGCTCGCTTCGTTTAAGACTATCGAAACGCTTATATATCCCACTACTTCGTCGTGCGATTTAGCAACCAGAAAAAGGGAGTCGTTATCCTTTGTTTGTCTGACAAAATCCTCTTCTCGCCATGGATGAGAAAAGATTTCCGCCTCAATAAAGGCGGCTTTTTTAATATCTTCAAGGGTTGGACAGAATACCGAAAACTTCTCAGCCATTTTGCTCCTCCAAAAGCTTTGCGTAAAGCTCTGACTTTGAAAACGGAGCCCATTGCGCCACAGCTTTGCAGGCTTCAGCTAATCTCATTCCGTTGTCGGTAAGCTTTTTTACTTCGCTTACTGCCCCCTCGAGCGTCAAGGGCTCGTCGGTGTTTTTCGCACCCTCTAAAATCAGCACAAACTCTCCCTTTGGCGCGACGCCTTTATAATACTCAAGCGCCTTGGACAAAGTTGTGCGGATAACCTCCTCGTGAAGCTTGGTCATTTCACGGCAAAGGGAGATTTTTCTGTCTCCGAAATATTTAAGCATATCCTCAAGGGTGTAAACAAGCTTGTGCGGAGCTTCGTAAAAAATAAGCGTGTGCTCAAGCTTTGACGCGGACTCAAGATGCTCGCGGCGACTTTTGTTAGATGTGGATAAAAATCCCTCAAATGAAAAACGCTTTGTGCTTAGTCCGCTAATGGCAACGGCACTCATTGCCGCGGTAGGGCCGGGAACGGCGCAGACCTCAATGCCGTTTTCATAGCACTGCTTTACAAGCTCCTCTCCGGGGTCCGAGATACACGGCATACCGGCATCCGTTACCGCAGCGCAGCTTTCTCCTTCTAAGATGCGGTTTACGATAGTTTTTCCCGCCTGCGCGGCGTTGTGCTCGTGATAGCTTATCATAGGTTTTTTTATGTCAAAGTTGTTTAACAGCTTTGCAGTTACTCGGGTATCCTCGGCACAGATAAAATCTACCGACTTAAGTGTGTTTATACCGCGCAGCGTAATATCGTCAAGATTTCCTATCGGAGTTCCGACTATATATAGTTTCCCGATCATACTTCCTCCCAAATGTCTTTTAACTTACGGTTAGATCAGCTCTTACTAGAAAAGTATAACATAAATATGCGGGCATGTAAACAAAAACAGGCACTCAATTAAAAGTGCCTGTTTTGTTGCCGGGTATCAATAGTTAAGAATAAATGTCATAGTTAAAAGATCGCTGTTTTCAACTCTTGAAACGGATCCGGTATCAAACTGTATATTGGTATCCTCAAGGGCGATTTTAAGTATTTCAAATATTTTATTATCAGAGTCGCTGCTTGAAAACAGATTGCTTGAATATTCAAAAACCGACTTGTCTGAAAATTTGACCGAGGCAAAGCGACTATTTTCCTTAAGCGCTTTTTCTACCGCCGATTTTAACTTATCCTCAAGCTCGCTTTCTGAATTTATAATAAAGCTGTTTTTTATAAAATAGTTTTCATTTTCCGAGTCTGATTCCGGATAGTCGTAAAAACGGTTTCTGTCAGGCTCGTGCGACTTTAATATATCCTTGTCGGATACGTTTAAATAATCTCGAAGTATTATTCCTGTTCTGTCTGTGGTATCGTCCCAGCAAACGTCTATATTATACCATTTGCCGGAGATTTTGACTTTGTTCCACATATGGGGAACGGTCCTGCCGTTTGCGGTAGCTTTTCCCGTAACTATCATACAGTCGAGCTTTGCGGCGTCGCAAAGTTTCAAAAAGGCTTTGGCATACCCCTCGCAGGAGGCCTTGCCCTCCACAAGGCAGCCGTATGCAGAGTTTATATTTTTGCCCTCAGATGTATACTTACAGTAGGAGGCTATTTCGTCGTGAAAATAAAGCACCTTGTCAAAGTCACTCATACTGCTGTCAAGTTTTGACATTATTCTGCTTACCTTTGATTTAAGCTGAGACCTCTGAGCGGAAATCTCCTTTTCGCTCAGTTGATAATCAAGCTCAAGCGAGGTTACATAGTAGTTTCCGTAATATGTGTAGGTGGGTTTAAGAGTATCGGTCTCGGCAAGTGCCGCCTTTACCAGCAAAAACATATCGGACAGCTTATCGGTGTCGCTTTTTCTTATAACTCCGTCTGTTATGTCTATTTTGCTCTTTTGGTTTTCAATTCCGTTTAATATTTTAAATAAAACCTCTTTTTCGGATTTATCGGCATTGGTGAGCATATTTTTGATAAGATTGTACCCAGCTGCAAATTCCTTTTCCGACGGCAGTTTTTCTGTCAGATCTTCGCTTTGCGCCGACTTATCAATGCTTGAGCTTTGCGGCACGCTTTGGGAGTCGGATTTAACAGCCTGCTGAGATACACGACTGACAGTATTTGAGCCGCTTTGAGATGCTGCGGCAGTGGCCTGAGTAGAAGGCTCTGTGCTTTGCGAAGGCTTTGTTTCTAAAGTGTTTTTTTCGCCTTTGCCCACGAGAATTGAAGCTTTTGTTGTGGGCTTAACATTCTCAGAAGCCGGTTCTTCATATTCTTGGTTAGATACCTCGGAGACTTTTATAACGCTTATTTTTTCGCTATTACTTTGTGAGAAAACGATAAATCCCATAAGCGCTATAACTATTACCGAAAGGACCGATATTAAGACAACTCTTGTCCTTCGGTTAAGATTCATTATATTATATTTAGGCATAATTACTCCCGGCGCTTTGTTTTGCGCCGCTCCTACAAAAAAATTGAGGCGTTTTAATTTTCCTTATTTATTCTTTGTATCCTGATTCTTTCAATTCTATTGTCCGTCACTATTATCGCGCAGAATGAAAATCCGTCGTACTTGACCGTGGGCGACTCTCCGTTTAACGGTATTCTTCCCAGAAGGTCTATGAAAAATCCGCCCATAGTATCATATTCGGTGTTTTCTGGGATCGAAAAGCCTACCGCTTTTGCAACATCGTAAGGATGCGCGGTTCCGAGACAGTCAAACATATTAGGGGTGATCTGTTCAATTTCAGCTTCCTCGTCGTCGTATTCGTCCTGAATGTTTCCGACTATTGCTTCTAAAAGATCCTCCATAGTGACAATTCCCGCAGTTCCGCCGTATTCGTCAACAGCTACAGCTATCTGCATTTTCTTTGCTGTGAAAAGCTCGAAAAGATCTGCGCAGCTGTTTGTTTCCGGAACATTTATGACATCCCGAATAAACTCGCTTATCGTGTGTTCTTCGGGTTTTTTGTCGAACACCAGACCGAGAAGATCCTTTGCAAACAAAACTCCGCAGATATTGTCAATGCCCTCAGTGTAAACGGGTATTCTTGAAAAGCCCTCGTCTATTATAAGAGAAACGGCGGCGGTAAGAGGGGAAGTAAGCTCAACCCCCTTGACTTCCGTTCTGTGCGTCATAACGTCCTTTACCAGAAGATCATCAAAATCAAGAATGTTTTCTATCATTTCCTTCTGAAACGGAGCTATGTCGTCAAACTCCTCCGCGTTTAAGTACTCCATTATTTCGTCGTCAACAGAAGCATTTTCATTTTTTCCTGTGATCCTGTCAAAAAAAGCCGAAAAAATATTACGTCGCCCGTGACTGTCGTCCATTATTCTTTTCTTTCCTTTCTGATTTGTTTATCATTTACTGAATCAAATAAAGAATAACTAAAATTACTCTTACTTATTATCTTACATAATATTAAAGCCGTTGTCAATAGAAAAACATACAAATTTAATACAGTTTTTTGCTCTGCTTAACTACAATATGTGGTAAAGATTACCAATCATCACCACATTTTGATTCACTTAAGGGATTTGACAAGTGTAAATAAGGCAAATCAGTCGGCTTTTGCTTGTAAATTTATAAGAATTGGTGTATACTGGTATAATGTTCATATATGTTTAAAAACATACTGAAGGAGAAGTTTTTTTATGAGAGCAAGCGGGATTTTGATGCATATTTCATCACTGCCTAACGACTACGGAATAGGAAAGCTTGGCAGAGAGGCTTATGAGTTTGTTGACTTTCTGGCTTCGGCTAAGCAAAGCTACTGGCAGATTCTGCCAATAAGCCCTACAAGCTACGGCGATTCTCCGTACCAGAGCTTTTCTATATTTGCGGGAAATCCTTATTTTATCGATTTCGAGGCCCTTGAGGATGAGGGACTTTTAAAGTCAAGAGAATATAAAAAGGTATCTTGGGGAGAAAAAAACGACGAGGTAGACTACAGCCTTATTTACAACAACATTTTCACAGTGCTTAAAAAAGCATACAGAAGGTTTAAGCAGACTCCTCAGGCGGGATTTGAGGCATTTGTAAGAAGAAATGGCTGGGTGAACGATTACGGACTTTTTATGGCGCTTAAATCTGCAAATGGCTCAAAAGCGTGGTATCAGTGGGAAGACGGGCTTAGGCTGTGCAAAAGCGCTTCCTTAAAAGCAGCGAGAGAGAAATATCGCGACGAAATTGTCTTTTGGCAGTTTTTGCAATATGAGTATTTTAAGCAGTGGAGAAAATTAAAAAAATACGCAAATAAAAAGGGAATAAAAATAATAGGAGACATACCGATATACGTTGCGCTCGACAGCGTGGAGGTGTGGAGGAGTCCCAAGTATTTTCTGCTTGACAGAAACAAAACGCCTATCGATGTTGCGGGCTGTCCGCCGGATTATTTTTCGCCGCTGGGACAGCTATGGGGCAATCCGCTGTACCGTTGGGACGTTATGGAAAGCGACGGCTTTAAGTGGTGGATAAAAAGAATAAAGTTTGCGTCTTCAATTTACGATGTTGTAAGAATAGACCATTTCAGAGGCTTTGACAGCTATTATGCGATCCCCTATGGAAACAAGGACGCAACCGTGGGCGAGTGGCGGAAAGGCGTTGGGATGAAGCTTTTTAAGGAGGTCCGAAAAAAGCTTGGCAAAATAAGTATTATTGCGGAGGATCTGGGATTTATAACAAAAAGCGTGGAGTGGCTTTTAAGGCAGTCGGGATATCCCGGAATGAAGGTTTTGGAATTCGCTTTTTACAAGGACGGAAAAAGCGGATACCTTCCGCACAATTATGCAGATAAAAACAGCGTGGTATATACCGGAACACACGACAACGAAACTCTTGTCGGGTGGGTGCTTTCTCAGACCAAAGAGGATATTGCATTTTGCAAAAGGTATCTGGGCGTTAAGCGCAATAAGGACATCCCCTTTGCTATGATACGGCTTGCCTGGGGCAGTGTGAGCGATACTGCCATTGCGCAGATGCAGGACTTTTTGGAGCTTGGAAACAATGCGAGAATGAATACTCCCTCAACAGTGGGTAAAAACTGGCGCTGGAGAATGTTGAAGGGCGCCTGCACGAAGGAGCTTTCGCAAAAAATTGCTCAGCTGACCGATACATTTGACCGAAACAGGCAGGACGATAAGGAGGAAAAGAAAAATGGATAAGCTGAAGTTTCTTGAAATGGTTCAGGAGAATCTTAAGGAAAAGTATGATGTAAGCGTTGATACGGCAAAGCCATATCAGCTTCACGAATCGGTGGCAAGCATTATAATGGACGCAATATCACCGAGGATAAAAAAGAGCAGACAGGCTCATCTTAAAAGTCGCCGCGCCTGCTATTTTTCTATGGAATTTTTGATGGGCAGAATGGTTCAGAATAATCTTTTGTGCTTAGGAATAAAAAACGAGGTTGACAGCGCCTTGACAGACGCAGGCGCTTCTCTTAACGCTTTTGAGGAAATAGAGGACGCAGCTCTCGGAAACGGCGGTCTGGGCAGGCTTGCAGCTTGCTTTCTGGATTCCGCTGCAACGCACGACCTTCCTCTTGACGGATACGGAATAAGATATAAGTTTGGTTACTTCAAGCAAAAAATCGAAAACGGATTTCAGGTAGAAATGCCCGACGACTGGACGAAATACGGAGATCCGTGGAGCAAAAAGTGCGAGAAAGATGCTGTGACGGTAAAGTACGCAGACAGCGACGTTATCGCAGTTCCTTACGATATGCCGATAATAGGATATAAAACCGAAAACGTTGGAAATCTTCGCCTTTGGGAGGCTCACGCCAAAGAGAAATTTGACTTTAAGACATTTGATTCGGGAGATTATCTTAATGCAAGCAGTCAGAAGACTTTGGCAGAAGATATTTCAAGGATTCTTTACCCTAACGACAATACCGAGGCTGGCAAGCGCTTAAGACTTAAGCAGCAGTATTTCTTTTGTTCGGCTTCTTTGCAGGACATAATAAGAAAGCATAAAATATATCACGGCGATCTGTCGAGTCTTGCGGACTACGTTACAATTCAGCTAAACGACACGCATCCGGTAATTTCAATCCCCGAACTTTTGAGGATACTGGTTGACGAAGAGAAGATGAGCTTTGATAAAGCTATTTCAATAGCAAAAAGAGTGTTTAACTATACAAATCACACTATCATGCAGGAGGCTCTTGAAAAATGGGACGCTTCTTTGTTTGAGTCTGTTGTGCCGAGAGTTTACGATTTTGTGCTTATGATAAATGAAGAGTTTATCAGAGAAATGTATTTAAGAGAAATCGACAGGGATATAATTAAAGAGCTTGCTGTGGTATCTGACAACTTGGTGAAAATGGCAAATCTTGCGGTGTATGTAAGTTCATATACAAACGGAGTTGCGCAGATACACACGGAAATACTCAAAAACTCCTGCCTGAAGGAATGGTACGAAATTTACCCGGAAAGATTTCAGAACAAGACAAACGGCATCACTCAGCGCCGCTGGCTTGCGCTTTGTAACAAGGAGCTTTCTTCTCTTATCACCTCTCTTATAGGCGACGGCTGGGTGAAGGATCTGTCACTGCTAAAGGGGCTTGAAAGGTTTGCCGACGACGAGGAGATACTCCGCAGATTTATTTCGGTAAAGAACGAGAAAAAGCGTCAGCTTGCAGATTATATATTAGAGCACGACGGCAAGGTGATAAACCCGAACACGATTTTCGACATTCAGATAAAAAGGCTTCACGAATACAAGCGACAGCTTTTAAACGCGCTTTCCGTACTGTGCATTTATTACGGAATCAAGGACGGCTCTATAAAAAGCTTTACCCCGACGACAATTATTTTCGGAGCAAAATCCGCTCCCGGATACAGACGCGCCAAGGCGATAATTAAGTTTATCTCAGAGATAGGAGATATGGTTAACTCCGACCCCGACACTAAGGACATTTTAAATGTGGTGTTTATCTCAAACTATAATGTTTCTTATGCGGAAAAGTTGGTTGCTGCGGCAGATGTTTCAGAGCAGATATCCACTGCCGGAACTGAGGCGTCAGGCACCGGAAATATGAAGCTTATGTTAAACGGAGCGGTAACTTTAGGCACACTTGACGGCGCAAACGTTGAGATCGTTCAGGAGGCGGGAGAGGAAAACAACTACATCTTCGGCGCAAAGGCGGATGAGCTTGAAAAAATTATGCCTGAGTATGATCCGAGGAAGATACTATCGTCAAATGAAAGGGTCAGAAGTGCGGTAAACAAGCTTATTGACGGAAGCTTTGACGACGGAAAGGTTCCGTCCAACCAGGAGGGCAGCTTTAAAGAGCTTTACAAGGCGCTCACCGACGGGGCAAGCTGGCATGTTCCCGATCATTATTACGTTTTGGGAGACCTGCCCGCTTACGTTTCAAGAAAGCTTGACGTAAACCGTGATTATCGTGATACACTTGCCTTTGCAAGAAAGTGCTGGATGAATATTGCAAACGCAGGAAAGTTTTCTTCAGACAGAACGATAAAGGATTATGCGGCAAACATTTGGAACATTGTACCCATTGAGCTGTAAGAGTATAAAACTTTGGAAAATAAAAACAGGATAACAAGGCTGACTTGTCATCCTGTTTTTTGTATTTATAATTAAGCTTACTTCGTTTCTACGCCTTCCCAGTCCTTTAAGAATCTTTCGATTCCGATATCCGTAAGCGGATGCTTGATCATCTGCTTGATAACAGAGTACGGTATAGTTGCGATATCGCAGCCAAGGCGTGCAGCCTGTGTAACGTGGATAGGATTGCGGATAGAAGCCGCAATAATTTCTGTTTCTATTCCCTGAGCGTCGAATATGTCAACAATCTCCTCAATTAGGTTCATACCCTCCATACCGATGTCGTCAAGTCTTCCCAGAAACGGCGATACGTATGTAGCTCCCGCCTTTGCAGCCAGCAGAGCCTGTGCAGCCGAGAAGATAAGAGTTACATTTGTCTTGATACCCATTTCGGTGAGCTTTTTGCAGGCCTTGAGTCCCTCTGCGCACATAGGAAGCTTGATTACGATGTTCGGATGGATTTTTGAAAGCGGAATAGCCTCTTCAACCATCTTGTCCGCCTCAAGCGAGATTACCTCGGCAGAGATGGGTCCGTCAACGATCTCAGTAATCTCTTTTACAACCTCCTCAAAAACTCTGCCCTCTTTGGCGATAAGCGACGGGTTTGTTGTAACTCCGCAGATAACGCCGAGGTCGTTTGCCTCTTTGATTTCGGCAACATTTGCCGTGTCGATAAACAGTTTCATAGTATTTTTTCCTTTCTTTATTTGATTTGCCCTGTATGGGTGTATTTTACTTGACTTTAAAGAGATGAGAGCTTTTCAAACTTATCTTTAAGCGCAGGATAAATTTCTCTGTAAAGCTGATAGTATTCCTCATATTTTAAAGCTCTGTCAGCGTTTGGCTGCTGCGTTTTATTTATCTTTATTACCGCCTTACAGGCTTCGGGAACGCAAGAGTAAATTCCTGCTCCGACCGCTGCCAAAAGCGCGACTCCCAAAGCCGGTCCCTCTTTTGATTCAAGAGTTTTAACCGGGCAGCCGTAAAGGTCTGAAAGCATTGAGCGCCACAGCGGCGAAGAACCTCCGCCTCCGCAAGCCATCATATCATTTATGTTTATCTTCATCTCTCTGAATACCTCAACGCAGTCTCTGAGAGAATACGAAACGCCCTCCATTACCGCACGGAGCATATCCTTCTTTGTATGCATTGCCGAGAGGCCGAAGAAAACTCCTCTTGCGTCGGGGTCAAGGTGGGGCGTTCTTTCGCCCATAAGATATGGCAGATAAAGCAGTCTGTTAGAGCCGACCTCAACAGTTTCCGCCTCCTTATCCATAAGGTAATATTCGTCAACGCTCATAAGCTTTGCTACGTCCTTTTCGCTCTGGCAGAAGTTGTCTCTGAACCACTTGAGCGAAAGTCCTGCGCCCTGGGTAACTCCCATAACGTGCCATGTATCAGGAACTGCGGCACAGCAGGTATGTACTCTTCCGAGTGCGTCTATCGAAATGTTGGAGGTGTGCGCAAAAACGACTCCCGAGGTGCCTATTGTAGTAAACGCCTTTCCGTCCTCGACAACTCCGGTTCCGATAGCGGCAGCTGCGTTATCTCCCGCACCGCCGACTACGATAGTCCCCTCGTTAAGGCCGGTAAGCTCAGCCGCTTTTTTGGTAAGCGTGCCCGTGACCTCACAACTCTCGTAAACCTTGCCTAAAAGGCTCTTGTCTATCTCAAGGGTATCAAGTATCTCATCAGACCAGCAGCGGTTAGGAACATCTAAAAGCTGCATACCGGACGCATCTGAAACCTCAGTTGCATACTCGCCTGTGAGTATAAATCTTATGTAGTCTTTAGGAAGAAGAATATGGCGGCATCTTTCGTAATTTTGCGGCTCGTTGTTCTTTACCCAAAGTATCTTAGCCGCGGTCCAGCCGGTAAGGGCGGGATTTGCGGTTATCTCTATAAGCTTTCTTTCTCCGAGCTTTGCGTTCATCTCACCTACCTCTTTAGCGGTTCGCTGATCGCACCAGATGATAGAATTTCTGATAACCTCGTTGTCCTTATCCAGCATTACAAGCCCGTGCATCTGTCCGGAGAGACCTATTCCCTTAACGTCGTCTTTTGATACTCCGCTTTCTGAAACGACCGCTTTTATTGTGTTTAAAGAAGCATTTGCCCAATCCGCAGGATCCTGCTCGGCGTATCCGTTTTTCGGCTGATACATAGGATACTCTATCGTCTTAGAAGCAATAACCTTTCCAGATTCATCGAACAAAACGGTTTTAGTTCCGCTTGTTCCTATGTCAACACCGATAATATATGCCATTTTAACGCACCTCCGTATAATAAAATTTGTCAATTAATATTTTACACTATAATGCGTAGTTTTGTCAATGTGTTTTTATTTTAGGATTCGTGTTAAAAAATATTAAGTGAATAAGAGGTACATTTGTTGTAACAATCTGTCTATGTCTGCAATATAATAAGATAAGAAGTCGAAATGACCTTATACCGAGGCACTTAATAAGTTTTTGTTAGTGAGAGCGGATTGGTCGCTAAGCAAGGGGCGCATTAAGCCCGCATACGTTTTAATCAATAAGGAAAGGGAGTTGCAATGGAATTATTTGAAAAGGGTATCTTTGACAGATTCGGCAAAGAGGTTTCCGACGGAAAAAGACCCTTTTGCGGCGGGGAATGTCCGCAGCCTAAGGGTGAGTTTCCGACATATACGCCTCTGGCAATAGCATACGTGCCGTTTCAGGAATGGGAAAAAACATACGATGAGCAGGCGGCTTTATCAAGGGGAACGATTTTCCCTTCGCTTGATAAGCCGTTCATAGGAGAGGAGGCTGTTAAAGGTGGATGCAAAGAATAAGCTTTTAAACAAAATAAGGCAGTATTACTTTTCTTTAGTGGATGCAAATCTTTATCTTGACAGCCATCCCACCTGCAAGGAGGGTCTAGCTTACTTTAAAAAGTACAAGGATCTTTACGAGGAAGCTAAGGAAGAGTACGAGAAAAAATATGCTCCGCTTGATTTTTTGAGCGGTATAAAAGACGACAAGTGGGCTTGGGCATCCGAGCCGTGGCCTTGGGAAGGGAGTGAAAACTAATGTGGGAATATAAGAAGAGACTTGAGTATCCGGTTAAAATCAAAAATCCGAACCCCGCACTTGCTAAGGTTATTATCAGTCAGTTAGGCGGACCGGACGGTGAGCTTGGAGCATCTATGAGATATCTTAATCAGCGTTATGTTGCTCCCTGCAACCAGGTAAAAGCTATACTGAGTGATATAGGTACCGAAGAGCTTGCACACATGGAGATCGTTTCTGCGATTTTGTACCAGCTTACAAAGGGGCTTTCCATTAAAGAGATAAAAGAGTCGGGCTTTGATACTTATTTCGTAGACCACACAACGGGTATCTATCCTCAGGCAGCTTCGGGAACTCCGTTCTCGGCGCTTACTTTCCAGTCTACAGGAGATCCGATAGCAGATCTTACCGAGGATCTTGCAGCAGAACAGAAGGCGAGACTCACCTATGATAACATTTTGCGGCTTGCAGACGACCCGGACGTAAGAGATCCTATAAAGTTTTTGCGTGCGCGTGAGATAGTTCACTTCCAGCGCTTCGGCGAGGGTCTCAGAATGGTTCAGGATCAGCTTGACGCCAAGAATTTCTATGCATTTAATCCAAGCTTTGATCTGTAAAAAATCGGGATTTATTAGAATAATTTAATAAGGACTGCCGAAATTTTTTCTGATTTTCGGCAGTCTTTTTTATCTTTTAAAACAAAAATAAGGGCTTATCTTGTTTCATGTTATCAACATAATAATTATTACAAAAGTCAACTATGCTTAAACGTAAATAAGAAAACTTGCAATTTAAAAATTCTGTTGACATAAGAAAAAAATATGTTAAGATTAATATGGGTTATTTTTATCTGAATTGAAAAAATTGTCGGAGGAAAGATATGAAAAGTAGTTTTATAAAGTGTGTTATAACAGCGTCCGCAATGCTTATCTGCACGGCAGCGGCTTCAATATCTGTTTTTGCACAGCAGGCTTCAGATGATCAGGCTGCTGCCTCATCTTTGAGTAAATACGATAAGCTTCCGGCGGCGTCTTATGTTAAAACTATATATAATGAGCAAAACGGACTTCCCACGGGAGAGGCAAACACAGTGCTTCAAACCTCTGACGGATATATCTGGCTTGGAAGCTACGGCGGGCTTATTCGTTATGACGGAAGCAGTTTTCGCAATTACAGTACCGATGGCTCTATATCTTCGTCGTCAATACGGTCGCTGTTTGAGGATTCATCCAAAAGGTTGTGGATAGGTACAAACGATGCAGGTGTGTATGTGTACGAAAACGGCAGATTTGATACGATAAAAAGCCCCGGGGATTATTCTTTTTTGTGCATAAGAGATTTTGCCGAGGGGCCTCACGGCGAAATATATATTGCCTCCACTTCAGGTATGGGTGAGATAAAGAACGGCGAAATAAAGGTATATACCGATGACGAGCTCAAAGGAGAAACGGTGTATTCTATCGCTTGCGACCAGTTTGGCAGAGTATGGGCGGCCATGAATTCAGGTAGGTGCGCGGTAGTATCAGACGGTGAGATCCAAAAGTTCATTGACTCATCCGAGGTCTTTACTTCTGCAGAAATATACTGTATCTCTGCGGATAATGACGGAAGGATTTACCTTGGATCTTCCGCTGAGGAGATAGCGGTTCTTAGCTTTGACGACAGCGGAGAGTTTTCTTCAAAGGCTTTATCGGCAAAGCCTATCTCAACGCACAACAGCATAGAGATAGCCGATGACGGAACAATAGTTGTCTGCGGTGAGCATGGCTTTGCTGTTATGGACAGTAAGGGCGAGATACTGATGCTTGATGATACAAATCAGTCGATGCCCACAAATGATGCATTTATTGATTATGAGGGAAACTTGTGGTTTGCCTCATCAAATTACGGAGTGATAAAATACACCGTAGGATGTATAGATTCATTGGACTCAGACGATCTTTCTGATGTTTCAATCAATGCGGTGACTGAGGCAAACGGAGAGTTTTACGCAGTGCACGACAGCGGAATAAATATAACCACAAAAGACGGAAAATCGGTTTCAAACGAACTTACCAAGCTTATGTCCGGAATAAGGGTGCGTCATACTATGACTGACACAAGCGGAAAGGTATGGTTTTCTACATATTCTGACCACGGTGCGGTATGCTATGATCCGACTGACGGAAGTATGACTGAATATAATACAAAAAACGGGCTTATAAGCGACCTTGTCAGAACTGTGTTGGAGCTCTCTGACGGCTCGTTTGCCGTTGCAACGCAGGAGGGTGTAAACATAATAAGAAACGGCAAGGTGACTGAAAGCTACAACACTAAAAACGGGCTTTCTGTATCGGCGATACTGTGTTTTGCCGAGGATAAGGACGGCACTTTGTATATGGGAAGCGACGGTGGCGGAATATATGCTCTTAAGGACGGAAAGATAACCAATCACGGCTTTGAAGAAAAGCTTGAGGAGGGAGTTGTGCTTAGAATGATCCCCGACAGTGATTCAGACGGATATTTTGTCAGCGCGGGCAGCAACCTGTATTACTGGAACAAAACCGAATTTAAAAAGCTAGAAAACTTTTTAAAGGGCGCAGGCAGTATATTTGATTTTTACGACCGCGACGGAAAGCTTTGGCTTTTGCAAAACAGCGGAATAATCGCACTGGATAAAAAGCAGCTTTTAAGCGGCGAGTTTACAAACGGAACAGATTACGGCTTTGAGCACGGGCTTACCGGCTCGCTTAATGCAAATACATGGAATTTCCTCAATGATGAGGGTAAGCTATACATTTCAACGCGCAGCGGAATAAGCGTGTTTAGCTTTTCGGGCACAGACCTTCCGCTGCCGAAGATAAGCATAAACAGCGTAAATATAGACGGAAAGTTATATGAACAGGCGGGTACTCTTGATATACCCGGCGGCGCACAGCGTGTAACGATAGATTTTGCGGCTTTGTCATTTTCCGGAAATTCCAACTTTAAGGTATCGTATATGCTTGAGGGCTTTGACGATGAGCCAATAACGCTTAGCGGCAAAAAAAGCGACAATATAAGCTATACAAATCTACCCGGAGGAGAGTATAAGTTTACCGTTAAGGTGTATTCTCCTGACGACCCGGAAAACGCACAGGTATGCTCTATTCAGCTTAACAAGGCAAAAAAACTGTATGAATATCCGCTTTTCTGGGTGCTGATTGCGATATTGCTGGTGTTGCTCGTCATAGTAATAATGTATCTTATCTACTCTGCACATTTAAGAGCGGCACGCCGCAGGCAGGAGGCATACCGTAAGATAGTGGAGCAGTCGCTTAAGACCCTTGCGGAAACTATAGACGCTAAGGACAAATACACCACAGGTCACTCATTAAGAGTTGCGGCGTATTCTCGTGAGCTTGTTAAGAGAATGGGAATGCCGGAAGAAGAGCAGGAGCGAATTTATTACATCGCGCTTTTGCATGACATAGGAAAGATAGGCGTTCCGGACAGCATACTCAACAAGCCCGGAAAGCTTTCTCCTGAGGAGATGAACATAATCCGAACACACCCTGCGATAGGAGGAAAGATACTTAACAGCTTTACCGCGATAGAAGGCATCTCTCATGGGGCGAGGTATCACCATGAGAGATATGACGGAAACGGATACTGTGAGAAGAAGGCAGGCGAGGATATACCGATTGAGGCCAGAATCATCGGCGTTGCGGACACATACGACGCAATGAGCAGTAACCGCTGTTACCGCAAAGCTCTTTCACGTGAGGCAATAGAACAAGAGCTGAGAAGAGTAAGCTCAACTCAGCTTGACCCTAAGATAGTTCCTCATATGCTAAGCATGATAGAGGACGGCACAGCACCGGTTGATACCGTTTCAAATCTAAGCAGTATTCTGGACGAGAAATCAGTTTAATATATTGACTGACATTATATTGATGAAAAAGACACAAAAGTCGCCGTACAGGTTTTCCCGTACGGCGATGTTTTATGACCAAAATGCGATAGTATCTGTAAAACCATTCTTTCTAATACGGACTTTTCATGCTTTCGGCTTTTGAAACGGCCTCCTCAAGCGTCATTCCGTTAAAAAGACCCGCGCTGAAAGTCCGTCCCGATATATTGTCGTCAATAAACGCTCCCACAATAACGCCGGGCAGCGCACTTTCAGGTTCGTTTGGCGCATACGGCCCTCCGAGATCAGTTCTGCACCAGCCGGGGTCTGTGAGGTTAATAGTAACACCGCTGCCGTTCAGCTTTGAGCCGATGTCGATAGTCACCTTGTCAAGAGCCGCCTTGCTTGCGGAATATGCCGCCTGCTCTGGCTCAAGACGTATACCGCTCGTCGTGTTGACTATACGGCCGAAGCCCTTGGTCTGCATCCTGGGCAGAAAATGATAGCATATCATCATAGGAGCTATGGTGTTTATAAGAAAGCTTTTTTGGTAATCTTCTGCGGGAGTTTTGGTGTAGTCGCTCCTGTACGCCACCTGCATACCGGCGTTGTTTAGGATGATGTCAACGTCAATACCCGATTTGTCTATACTGTCAAGCATTTTATTGACAGCGTTTATATCGGTAAATTCCGCAGCTACCGCAAGAGTATTCACCCCTAGCGCCCGAAGCTCCTTTGCTGTTTTTTCGGAAGCGGAAAGCGTTCTGCTATGAACTATTAAATTGCAGCCGCGTTCTGCAAGAAACTGCGCCGCGAGCTTGCCGATTCCTCTTGAAGCACCTGTTACTAGCGCCCATTTTCCTTTTACGTCAACCATTTAAAAGTCTCCTTTTAAGCATTCACAAAGTACATTTATGCCTATTTTAATTTAGCGTATTATAACACAAAATATAGCTTACTGTCAATAAAGTGATGTTTAATACATTTGCGCCATATGTTTTACTTTCGACAAATTCTGACAAGGCCCTGTTTATTATATTGCATCAGCTGATCCGGTACTGACCGCGATGTTTTCGTCAAAGCGCACAACCTTTTGTTCAATGAAGCCGTGGAGTGTAAATTACAAAGCAATCAAAGCGAAAACCGCTGTGCGAAGAGAAAACGCATAGCGGTTTTTGTTGAGTAAGATCCAGTAAAAAGGGGTGCAGACCGCCTTGGAAAATAATATGCCAAAGCGGTCTGCGTTACAGTTTCTTCGGGTAAAGAAAAATCTACAAGCAGAGTATAACACATATCATCTGCTTTGTGTGTCGAAATTTAGCGTCTTAATCAAAAAAATTTTCTGATACATTTGCAGCCTAGGAATGTTTTTACAATCGGCAATATTAGGTTAAATAAGTTCCTTAATATATTTGTAATTTTCACGTCGTTTTGTGAAAAGTGCAGAATTTTTTTCCGAATTTACATTTATATATTGCCAAAATAATAATTGTGTGGTATACTGTTTTGTATAAATCAGGCAAAAATATACGCTTGTCAGAAGGGAAGTTATTTTATGAATGAAAATGAAGAAAAGGTAATCGGTACTGAAAATCCTGCTCAGAATCAGGCGCAGCAGCCGACAGCATCTGTTGATCCTCAGAATCAATACGTATATACTCAGAGTATGCCGCAAAAGAAAGGCAGCATTGACATCGGTAGAGAAATGGGAAACACAATGACCGGCATAGTTGAGGTTTTAAAATCCCCGGCAGACGGTATTCCGAAGTTTGTAGGCAAGTCCAATATTGTCACGTCGCTTATTATTGTGATAGTTTATGCTCTTGTAAGAATTGTTTTTGGAATGATCAATCTTGCTGTACATCCGATATACACATTAAACTCTATAGGAAACACATTCGGCACATATGTTGCAAGATTCTTTATGGAGCTGTTGATAGCTGTTGCGACACTTGCGGTTATTGCAGGAATCGTAATGCTGTGCGCTCAGTTTATCGGAAAGCAGAAAATCACCTTCTTTAAGGGGCTTTCAATTGCAAGCCTTTATGCGATAATAGATATCCCGACAGTTATTATTGTATTTCTGTTCGGTCTTGCTAACGCAGACTTTGCTGCTGTTTTCACGTCATTAGGAACGACTATAGGAATCGTATTTGTTACAATGGCTTTGGCAAACGAAATCAAGGATAACAACAAGCTGCCTTATGCGGTTGGCGTTACATTTGCTTGTGTTGCGCTTGCAACATGGATTTTAAAGCTTATTTTCTGATCTGCAAAACAATAAGTCTTTATGCCCCGGAAGCTTGGTCCGGGGCTTTTTGATGCCGGGAAAATATATACAAGTCCTTTCCTTGACGGGTATAAGCTTAATAAGATAAGCATATACTTAATTACAAAAATCAGTCAGAGAGGGGCAATATTATATGTTGGTAAAGACTATAAAAGTCAAAAAGCTGGGTGTGGTAATTGCCGTGTGCATTGCGGCTGCGTTGTTTATTTTTCTTGTAGTGTACGGAGTGGCTCATGCATATTCGGACGACTGCGTAACACTTGAGACAGAAGAGCAAAGACAAAGCTTTATCAAAGAAATGGGCTGGGAAATTGACTCAAGCTACGCTGAAACCTCAGCTGCGAAAATCCCTACAGAGTTCGGAGACGTTTACGAGCAGTATAACGATATCCAAAAGCAGCAGGGCTTTAACCTTGAAAAATACAGAGGAAAAGAAATAGAGATATATTCTTATAAAATAACAAACTATCCGTCCGGCAGAGAGAATGTTTTTATTAACCTTATGGTTTTTGAGGGCAGACTTATAGGTGGAGATGTTTCCTGCAATGAGCTGGACGGCTTTATGCAGGGACTGAAAAGATCCGAGAGTTAAAGGAAGTGAAAGGATGTCAAAGGTTATGCGGCTGGATAAATTCGTCGCAGGACAGTTAAACGGTTTTTCAAGAAGCGCGGTGAAGCAGTATTGCCGTCATGGAAGAATACTTGTAAACGGCAAAAAAGCTGCGTCTGATCAGAAGATAGACGCCCAGTGCGATGTGATATCGGTCGATGGAGAAACGGTTCATTATAAGGAGCATGTATACATAATGCTGAATAAGCCGCAGGGCTATGTCTGCTCAACAAGAGAGGGGAACAGCCCGACAGTACTTGAGCTTGTGCCGAAAAGGCTTTACCGCAGCGGACTTTTTCCCGCGGGGCGGCTTGACAAGGACACGGAGGGATTTGTGTTGATAACCGATGACGGTGAGCTTTCACATAAAATGCTCTCTCCGAAAAGCCACGTTGATAAGAAATATTACGTTGAGCTTAAGGACGATATAAGAGATGATACTGCCGATATTTTTGCGTCGGGAATGACGATAGATAACAAAGAGGTGTGCCTTCCCGCAAGGCTTGAGAGGATCAAGGACAATGACAAAGCGTGCTATCTCACGCTTTGTGAGGGCAAGTTTCATCAGGTAAAAAGAATGTTTATGGCGACAGGAAATGAAGTCGTATACTTAAAGCGTATATCTATCGGAGGAATGGAGCTTGACAAAAATCTTATGACAGGTGAATGTTTAGAGATTTTGCACAAAGATATACAAAAACTTTTGGACAAAACATAAATTTCCAAAAAAACTTTCGTTATTATGAATAATTTATTACGCTAAAGTTTAGTCAATTCTACACTTGTATTTTGTTAAAACAACTGGTATTATTATATAGGAACAATTTTTAGTAATTGATTTTCTATTACTATATATTTAGGAGGTTGCATAAATGGCAAGTGTATCACTTAGAAACATTTACAAAAAGTATCCCGGAAATGTTGTAGCCGTTACAGACTTCAACATTGAGATCAAGGATAAGGAATTCATTATCCTGGTAGGTCCTTCCGGATGCGGCAAGTCTACGACTTTAAGAATGATTGCAGGACTTGAGGAAATCAGCGACGGAGAGCTTTACATCGGCGAAAGACTTGTAAACGATATAGCTCCTAAGGACAGAGATATCGCAATGGTTTTCCAGAATTACGCTTTATATCCACATATGACCGTATTTGAGAATATGGCTTTTGGCCTTAAGCTGAGAAAGGTTCCTAAGGATCAGATTGCAAAGAAGGTTGAGGAAGCTGCAAGGATCCTCGACATAGCTCATCTACTCGACAGAAAGCCGAAGGCTTTGTCAGGAGGACAGAGACAGAGAGTTGCGCTCGGCCGTGCTATAGTTCGTGAGCCGCAGGTGTTCTTACTCGACGAGCCTCTTTCAAACCTTGACGCTAAGCTTCGTGCTCAGATGAGAACGGAGATCTCAAAGCTTCACAAAAAGCTCGGAACTACGTTTATCTACGTAACTCACGACCAGACAGAGGCTATGACGATGGGAGACAGGATCGTTGTTATGAAGGACGGCTTCATTCAGCAGATCGACTCTCCGACAAACCTTTATAACAACCCTGTAAACCAGTTTGTTGCAGGATTTATAGGTTCTCCTCAAATGAACTTCATCGACTCCAAGCTGTTAAAGAAGGACGGCAAGTACGTAGTTGAGTTCGGTTCTGAGGATACAAAAACTACTCGCGGCGTCAAGTACACAGTTGAGGTACCGGAGGCAAAAGCTGACGCAGAGGCTTTAGAGCCTATGGTTGGAAAAGAAGTTGTTCTGGGAATCCGTCCTGAGTGTATCCACGATGAGGAGATGTTCCTCTCTACCGCTAAAACGGGTGTGATTGATACGACCGTTGAGGTAACCGAAATGATGGGTGCTGAGACTTATCTTTACATTAACTGTGAGGGAATTCCGCTTACCGCAAGAGTTTCACCGAGATCAACTGCTAGACCGCAGGATAAGATCAAGGTAGCTATTGATCCTAACAGAATTCACATATTTGATAAGGAAACAGAAAAGTCTCTTATCAACTAAACAATAAAAATAAGTAAATCAAAGCGAACGACCGTAAAGATCGTTCGCTTATTCTTTTGTTTGTATATTGGTTACTTTTGAGTTTTTATGCTTCCCCTGCTCACAAAGATTATTCCGATCGACACCAGCATAAGAGAGACAATGCTTTTTATATTAAAGATATCGCTTTCCTTAAGTACAAAGGTTGAAAACAGCGCACCGAACACGGGAATCAAAAAGCTGAAAACGGTGATTTTAGAGACGGGGTTATGCTTTAAAAGCTGCGCCCATATGGTATAAGCAACGGCAGAGACCAGTACAAGATAAATGATTATCAGTATGCCCCATATGCTTACGGCGCCTATTCTTCCATTGAAAACAAGCCCTGCCAAGGTCATGGCCGCCCCGCCTATTATAAACTGATAGCCGCTTAGCATTGTGGGGTCGTCATAGGCGCTGTAACGCTTCATAAACACAGAAGAGCAGGCGTATCCGGTGGTAGAAATTAGTATGAAACCCTCTCCGAAAAGTGAAAAATCGAGCAGCGTTTTTACATCGCCTGTGTTTATATTTATAAGGAAAACTCCCGCGAAGCCTATAACGGCACCAACTATTTTAACTGCGGTGACCTTTTCCATTTTGAAAATAACGCCGGACAGGATCAGTGCTATAAACACGCTGGTGCCGTCTAAAATGGAGGACTTGACTCCGGTGGTGTTGGCAAGCCCCACATAAAAAAATACGTACTGTATTACCGTCTGAAACACGCTCAGCTTTGCTGTTCTTAAAAGCGAGGAGGCAGATTTCGGATAAATAAAGCTTTTTGACATAACACTTGCTATGATTATTGTAGCAACCCCTGCAAGAAAAAACCTTATTCCCGCAAATAATATCTGAGAAGGGATGTCGGATGAATCTATTTTAAAAAGCCGATAGCCTATCTTTATAACGGGTATGGCTGAGCCCCACAGTGCGCAGCACATTGTGCAGAGTAAAACTGTAATCTTCATATTATTGAAATTTGCTCGCATCATAACACCTCCCGTAAGGATATTTTAGCATATTTATGTCTTGACTGCAAATATGCGTGGCAGGAATTGTTGACAAAACTATGTTTTTGGTATACAATATTTTTATTGTGAAATCTCTGTTCGTTCCCACGTGCAAATCGGGGCGGATTAGCGGATTAAAACAGGCAGTAAAAATTGAGAAGGCAAAAAGTATGTTTAAAAATCTTTTTAAAAACGCTATAACAATACCAAATTTTCTTACGCTTTTAAGATTTGTCTTTCTTGTAGTGTTTATGGTTTTGTATATCGGTGCGGATAATAAGAGTCAGGAGTATACGGCCACTTTTTTCCTTGCCATAGGCTTTCTGACCGATTTCTTTGACGGCTTTATCGCACGGCGTTTTAATATGATATCAGACCTTGGTAAAGCACTTGACCCGATAGCTGACAAGCTTTCTCACGGAATTATAATGCTGTGTCTTTGCACAAAGCATAAGCTTATGATAATGCTGGTAGCTATTTTGGTAATAAAAGAAGGCTTTATGGCTGTTATGGGGATAAGAAACTTTAAGCGCGGAATCGTAAACAGCGCCAAGTGGTTTGGAAAAATATGCACTGCGATTTTGTTTGTGGCGCTTATTGTGCTTTTGGTTTTGCCCTTGAGCAAGGCAGCGGCAAACACCATAATTATCATCTGCGCGATAGTTATGATGTGGTCGCTCATAATGTATATACGTTTCTTTTATCTTGAAAACAAAGAGATGGGTAACTCTGAGAAATAACCTTGGTGCATTCAATGCAAAAACCAACCGACAGCTTTTTAAAGCTGTCGGTGTTTTGATTTATTTTGCAGTTTTATGTGATTTTATTTCAGCAATTTTTCTGCCTACATAATACATTTCCTTTTTGTTAAGCCATTTAAACAGCCGGAAAACGAAAAGTATAAATACCGGAAGCAGAGCTGTGCTTATCAGCAAGAATATTACCGTTGGAAAATCAAAAACGATCAGTCATTTACTTTCCTTTGCTTTTGCCGCTGTTGCCGCATACTGCCGACATAATTTTAGCAAGCAAAATTATAACTGTCGCCCATAAAATACCCTCTGCAATTCCCGAAATCAATGATGTCAACATTCCGGAAACAGAAGTTCCGTAGGTGTTTATGTGATAAAACATTCCGATAAATCCGGACAACACATAAAGCACACCAACGATGATTGCTGAAATCACAGCCAGTCTTTCAAGCCTAAGTCCCAGAATCGTTTTTTCAATCGGCTTTTTCGGAGCCGCCATAACTGGCTGAGTATAATAATTAGGCTGTGGATTTGTAAACTGCTGTTGATTTGTAAATCCTCCCTGGGGCATTTGCTGAGGCTGCGGCTGAACCTGAGATCCCGAAATCGGCTTAGGTGCCTGCTGAGGCTGAGCGTTGTTGGTTCCGCACTTAGAGCAAAAGGTCATGCCTTCCTTAAGCTCTGCTCCGCAATTTTTACAAGTCATTTTAAGTTCCTCCTTTTAATTTTAATTACAAAATGCTTATATAAAGGGATAACGTCCCTTATTTGACGATCATTTATATTTTTTATATGTAAATTTATTTTACCGCACCGATAAGCATAAGCCCGTCTGTACCAATGCACATATACTCCTTGTCGCTGGCGGTGAAGTACTCTGATTCTGCGGTTTTAGAGTCTGTCGATATCGTCTGAGTGTATTCGATCAGGTCGTCGATGCTTGTTCCGTAGTATGCAAATTCGTTATAAAGCTCACACAAAACGGTTTTATCTGTAGTAACGTATTTCGGACAGACTATTTTTATCTCGCAGTAGTCGGAGGTATTTGAAAACGTGACAGAGGTCTCCTCGCCGTTTATTTTGATTAGATAGTCAAGAGATGGAAGCTTTGAGCGGTCGCTTTCGGTTATGATGATAAGGCCTTGCTTTTCAAAGTCGTGCATACGCTTGTCGATATCGTCAAAACGTTTTTCGGTCTGAGCCTTGGTCTCCTTTGCAAAAACGTCGGTTATAATGCCGTAGGTAAGCTTTTTTGCAGGAGAAACGAACAGTATCACGGCAAGCAGAATAATGCAAAGAAAAGTTATAATAAAAGCACCGGTTTTTGAAATCCTAGCTTTTTCTTTCATATATCTTCCCCCTGATAATATCAAGAATAAGCTCTGTTTACATATTATAACATATAAAAATAAAAAAAGCAAATTTTAGTTAATTTGCAATAAAAAAATCGTACCCATATCGGATTTTAAAAAATACTTGACTTTTTACAGCCGTTATGTTAAAATAATATCCGCAGTTCAGCACTTGTTTAAGCTTATGCGCCGGTAGCTCAGCTGGATAGAGTGTTTGGCTACGAACCAAAAGGTCGGGGGTTCGAATCCCTTCCGGCGTGCCAGCGGCCAGTCGCCGCGACAATTTGCGCATCCCATTTTGGGGTGCGTTTTTATGTTGTAAAAATCTTTTTTCTATCGTTTTTATGCTTTGATTAATTTTATTTGGTGTCAGAGTCATTTTGTTTTATTAAAAGGCTGCTTATAACAACCTAAGACCTGCTTAAAACTATATCTCTGATTTGACAAAACCGCCGTAAATAATGTATAATTAACCCACAGGATTTTACTATACAGTATATGGAGGCGTAAAAATGCCGGAAGGAGTTAAGTTGAAAAAAGCGCGTCTTGACTTTTCGGGAGTTTTGTTGACTGCTTTTTTGGGAATTGCAATGTTTGTGCTTAATCTGCTGCTCACTGCGTCGTTTGCGTTTTATCTGTCTGATGAAAACGCAGCCGGTACAGATCAAATATTAAAAGGACTTAAGGTGAACGGCGTCAACGTGTCCTCAGCGTTTGTGGTAAAGAGCAGGGCGTTTAAAATGCTGGCTACCTGGCAGTCGGTGGCAATAATTCTTATAGCTATAATTGTTTTACTGACTCTGTGGTGCTTGTATTACAGGTTTTCCTCCTACTATGCGTCTAAAGCGATAGGGATTTACTCTAGAATAACCATTTTTATGGGACTTATAATAATCGTCGTTGCTTTGTTTTCAGAGCCTGTCCTTTCGTATTATTTTGAAGACTTTGCAAAGTCAAATGCGGTCAGACTCAGATCGTTTTGCGCCGTGGTGATAATATCCTGCCTTGTTCTTATGATATGGGGAATAATTACCTCCATAGCATCGCTTCTTATAAGCGGAGCTGAGGGTGCGCCGAGAAAAAAATTGATAGATGACGAGCTGCTTGAGGGCAGTATTCAGACAAGCGAGATAATTAAAAGAAAGAAGGAAAAGGAAAAAAGCGACAGATTAAGCGTTAAGAGAAAAAAACGTACTCTTACTATGAGCGAAATAACTCCTCATACTGACGATATGCCGCCGGAGCAGACACAAAAATACTGTGAAAATTGCGGTTCTCCCATAAAACCGAATGCTCTTTTTTGTGGACAGTGCGGCAAAAAAATTTAGATAAAGACTTGCTTTTTAACGACTTGTTGTTTTGAATAGTACACATTTTATAGTAGTCCGTATGATTTTTTGTACAAAATCACTATTGTCATTGCGGACAAAATATAGTATAATATATTATGTTATAATTCTGCGGAAGAATTATAATAAAAATAACAGGCAAAGATGCCACAGGGCTTTAGTTCCGGAAAGGTATTAGGTCTAACGTGTGGTGTCTTTTTTGTTAGTAAAGGAAAGGAAGAGGTTTATTATGAAGAAGGTTTTGTGCGGCGTTGTTGCTGCGATGATGGCGGTAAGTCTGATGGCAGGATGCGGCGGCTCTAATGATTCGAGCAACAAAAATGATTCGAGCAGCCAAAATGCTTTAAGTAGCAAAAATGATTCAAGCAGCAGCTCAAGTGAGAAGGTAACGAGCCTTATTTACGGTTCGGGCGCAGACCCAAGAGGTCTTGACACCGCTTTGGTTGATGACAACGAGTCTGCAAAGGCAACTATGCAGATTTACGAGTGCCTGCTTAAGTATAAGGATGATTCGACAGAGGTTGAGCCTTGCCTTGCAGAGAGCTGGGATATTTCCGAGGACGGACTTACATACACATTCAAGCTTCGCCAGGGAGTTAAGTTCCACGACGGCACAGACTTTAACGCTGAGGCTGTTAAGTTTAATGTTGACCGCCAGACTGTAAATAAGACTGATGATATGCCTTATGCCGATTTCGTTTTTGGAACGGTTTCAGAGTGCAAGGTAATAGACGATTACACCGTGGCGATCGTTTTGAAGCAGAAAAACACGGCATTTCTGGCTAATATGGCAATGTGCTTCGGTGCGCCTATTGTAAGCCCGACGGCCTGCAAGGAAAACGGCGGAAGTCTTATGAAGAACCCGGTTGGAACAGGTCCGTATAAGTTCGTTTCGTGGAGCAAGGACGACAGAGTTGTTCTTGAAAAATTCGAAGATTATTGGGGCGAAAAGGGCAAGTGCGATCAGATCATCATCAAGACCATTCCGGACGCTTCAGCAAAGATCAACGCTTTGACAACGGGTGAGGTTGATATAATCGATGGAATCGACACCACAATGGTTGAGCAGCTCAATGCCGATACAAACGTTACCGTAGATCTGACAGATGGTATGAACATCAACTATATGGCTTACAACACGACCAGACTGGACAAGGAAACGAGAGTTGCTCTTTCTCAGTCTGTAAATGTTGATGAGCTTGTAAATTCTCTTTATGACGGTTATGCTTCAAAGGCTACGACTATACTTCCTACATTCCTTCCGGGATACAGCGAGGATGTAGCACAGGTTGCATATGATGCTGACGCTGCTAAGAAGACGCTTGCTGATAAGGGCGTTACTGAGGTTAAGGTCATTACATATTCAAACGACCGTCCATACAATACCGCAACCGGTAAGACTCTTGCAGAGGCTGTTATCGGATACTTTGATAAAGTAGGCGTAAAGGCTGACGTTTCAACCTTCGACTGGACCACCTATAAGGATAAGATCATTGCAGGAGATTACGATATATGCTTCTACGGTTGGAACGGCGATAACGGAGACCCTGATAACTTCTTAAATCTTCTCTCTGACGACGATCCGTCTATGAATGTTGCAAGATTTAACGATGATAAGTTTAACGAGTACATCACAACAGGTATTGCCACCGCTGCGGGTGATGAGAGAAACGCTATCTATGCAGAGGCTGAGCAGTATGTTGCTGATGAGGCTGCATGGCTTCCGATCTCTCACCAGCAGAACATCACGGCTTGCAGAACCAATATCAAGGGCTTTAAGTACCATCCGACGGCAACGGTTTATCTTGCAAAAGTTGAAAAAGAATAATATATCTTTGATTGACAGCATTGCAAACACAGGCATTTCACCTGTGTTTGCTGTTGTTGTTTTTGGGAACGGATTCTTTTTTCGTATTTTTGTATTAGGCGTCAGGCGCTTTGCTATGACGCTTTGCACAAGAATATGAGCGTAATAAAATAAAAGAAGGCTGAAAAGAGGTTGAGTTATGCTAAAATACATTGTAAAAAGATTGCTTATGCTCATTCCTGTTTTAATAGGAGTATCAATAATAGTTTTTGTGCTTTTAAGAGTGTTTGCGGCAGATCCGGCATCTGTTGTTCTGGGAGAGCACGCCGATGCTGCGGCTATGGAAAGCTGGAGGGATTCCCAAGGCTTAAACGATCCGATTATCAAGCAGTACTGGGACTTTGTTACGGGTGCTGTTCAGGGAGACTTCGGTGAATCTTACTACACGCAAACTTCGGTATTTACTGAAATAATGTCAAGATTTCCGGCGACTATCGAGCTTGCGATTGCGGCCATAATAATTGCCTCTGTACTCGGCATAGTGATAGGAGTCATAACAGCGGTAAAGAAAAACACCATTGTGGATAATCTTGGTATGTTCGTGTCGCTTATCGGAATATCGGTTCCGATATTCTGGCTTGGAGTTATGTTGCAGATACTGTTCGGCAAAACGCTTGGCTGGCTTCCTATTCAGGGAGCGAGTGATGCCGATATTCTATTTGACAAGGTAACAGGCTCTTATTTTCTGGATTCTCTGATATCGGGGGATATTTCGAATTTTACGAATGTTTTGTGGCATATGATACTTCCTGCGTTTACGCTTGCTTTTTACACTATGGCAATCGTTTCAAGAATGACCAGATCGAGTATGCTTGACACGCTTAATCAGGATTACATAAGAACGGCCCGTGCAAAGGGCTTGGCGGAGGGCAGAGTTATAAGACACCACGCGCTGAGAAACGCTCTTATGCCGATAGTTACGGTAATAGGGCTTCAGTTCGGATCTCTTTTGGGAGGAGCAGTGCTTACCGAAACGGTTTACGGCTGGCCTGGAATGGGAAAATATCTGGTTGAATGCGTTCAGAAATCAGACTTTCCGGTAGTTCAGTCGGCGGTGCTTTTGATAGCTGTTATTTTCGTGGTATTAAACCTTTTGGTTGATCTTCTATATGCGTTCTTGGATCCGAGAATCAAGTACGGAAGGAAGGAGGCATAAACATGAGTTATGTAAAACAAGCTAATGCTTTGGCGGAAGAAACCGTCAAGATAGAAAAGCCGGAGTCACAGCTAAAAATCATGTGGGATGCGCTTAAGAAAAACAAAGCGGCGCTATTCGGACTTATAGTAATTTTTATACTTGTGTTTGTTGCGCTGTTCGGGGATCTTATTGCACCCTATAATGCTACCGAAACCAATATGGCGGACGCCAAGCAGGGTATGAGCGCCGAGCATTGGTTCGGAACTGACGTGCATGGCAGAGACATCTTTTCAAGAATACTTTCGGGAACAAAGTATTCTTTGCTTATAGGTATTGCGGCAGTTGCCTTTTCCCTTATAATAGGAACGGTGCTTGGCTCCGTTGCCGGATATTTTGGTGGAAAGATAGACGCTGTAATAATGAGAATTATGGATATGATGCTCGCTATACCGTCTATACTTCTTGCAATCACGCTTATGGCGGCATTCGGTCAGGGACTTGACAAGGCGATTATCGCAATAGGAGTAGTATCTATTCCGGAGTTTGCCCGAATAGTGCGAAGTTCTATAATGTCCGCAAAGGAAAACGACTATGTTGCGGCGGCTAAGGTTTTAGGCAACTCCAATGCAAGGATAATCTTCAGGCATATTCTGCCAAATGTAGTTTCATCGATAGTGGTAAGGGCAACGCTTGGAATTTCTACGGCTATACTTGATATAGCGGCTCTCGGATTTCTGGGACTTGGCGTAAAGCCGCCTACACCCGAGTGGGGAACGATGCTCGGAGACGCAAAAAGCTACATATTGTCCCTTCCGCATATGATTATTTTCCCTGGTATCGTAATATCTCTTGCGGTTTTGGCGTTTAATCTTTTCGGCGACGGATTAAGAGATGCGCTTGACCCGAAATCAAGAAGCTAAGGAGGTTTGTAAATTATGCTGCTTGAAGTTTCAAACCTTAAAACAGAATTTAAAGTTAAAAGAGGAATCGTAAAGGCTGTAAACGACGTAAGCTTTGAAGTTGACAAAGGAGAAATACTTGCGATTGTAGGAGAATCTGGAAGCGGAAAAAGTGTGACCAGTCTTTCGGTTATGGGACTTATCCGCGAGCCCGGAAGGGTCGCGGGAGGGAGGATTCTTTTTAACGGTGATGACATGAGCCAAAAGACTCCCAAGCAAATGAGAGAGATCAGAGGTAACAAGATATCTATGATATTTCAGGAGCCGATGACCTCTTTAAATCCCGTTCAAAGAATAGGTGACCAGCTTTGCGAGTCCATACTCACGCATACGGAAATGACCAAAAAAGAGGCACTTGAACATGCTGTAAATATGCTTCGACTGGTAGGTATACCATCACCGGAGCAGAGGGTAAAGGATTATCCGCATCAGATGTCTGGTGGTATGCGGCAGAGGGTTATGATAGCTATGGCGCTTTGTTGCGACCCGGAGCTTTTGATTGCCGACGAGCCTACAACGGCGCTTGACGTTACGATACAAGCGCAGATACTTGACCTAATAAAGAAGCTCAGAAATGATATAGGTATGGCTGTTATGCTTATAACTCACGATCTCGGGGTGGTTGCTGAAACGGCTGACAAGGTAGTGGTTATGTACTGTGGAAAGGTTGTTGAACAGGCTGACGTAAAGGACCTTTTCAAAGATCCGAAACACCCGTACACAAGCGGACTTATCGAGTCTATTCCCCGACTCAACGAGAATAAGGACAGACTTTATATGATAAAGGGAATGGTTCCGGACCCTACACAACTTCCCATTGGATGCGCATTTGCCGACAGATGCGAAAACTGTATGGAAAAGTGCAAAGAGGCAATGCCTGCGCTTAAGGAAATAACCGGTACACCGGGCAGAAAGGTAAGATGCTTTTTGTATTCCGAAGAAGTGGAGAGTGATGTATAATGGCACAAAAGGAAGTTTTGCTTGAGGTTAAGAATCTTACGAAGCACTTTGTCGTTGAAAGGAGCTTTTTCGGTAAGCCTTTGTCCGTGCTGAAGGCAGTTGACAACGTATCCTTTAAAATATATAAGGGAGAAGCGCTCGGACTTGTAGGGGAGTCAGGCTGCGGAAAGTCTACTATCGGCAAAATGCTAGTAAATCTATATACACCCACAGACGGGAAAATCATCTACGACGGCGTTGAACTTACGGCATTAAAACCCAGACAGAGAAGAGAATACTGCAAGGATATCCAGCTTATTTTTCAGGACCCGTACTCCTCTTTGAACCCGAGAATGACGATAGGCGATATTATTGCAGAGCCGATAATAGTAAACAAGCTTTTGCCGAGAAATGAGGTTGAAAACAGAGTAAACTACCTGTTAAACTGCGTAGGACTTGCAAATCATCAAAGAAACAGATACGCCCACGAGTTTTCAGGAGGTCAGCGCCAGCGCGTCGGAATTGCAAGAGCGCTTGCTGTCAATCCGAAGCTTATCGTGTGCGACGAGCCTGTTTCGGCTCTTGACGTTTCCATTCAGGCGCAGGTTTTAAACCTCTTGGACGATTTGAAGGAGGAGTTTGGTCTTACATATCTGTTTATCGCCCACGGACTTAATGTTGTAAAGCATATAAGCGACCGCGTAGGTGTTATGTATCTGGGTAAGATCATGGAGCTTGCAGACAAAAACGATCTTTATGAAAACCCGCTGAATCCGTATACTCAGGCGCTTTTATCGGCAATTCCTTCGGTGGATATTGAGAACAAGTCGGAAAGAATAATTCTTGAGGGAGATGTTCCTACGCCAATCGATCCGCCAGACGGATGCCGTTTCTGCTCAAGGTGCTTTAAAAGAACCGACGGCTGCGACAAATATGAAACTGTGCTTAAGGATATCGGCGGCGGGCATTTCGTAGGCTGCAGGCTGTTTTAAGAATAAATATATAAAGAGGCAGATTTTATGAAAACAGAAAGGCTTGATAAAATCACAAAACGCTTTTTGGAAAAAGGACTTGAGCAGATGGTCGTTTGCGATCCGTGCTCGGTCTTTTATCTTACGGGCAAAATGATAAATCCGGGCGAGAGAATGCTTGCTTTATACATAAACAAAGAAAGCTCAAAAAACCGCATTTTTATCAACGAGCTTTTTACTGTGAATGAGGATCTGGGAGTTAAGAAGGTGTGGTTTGACGACAACTCCGATCCTGCTATGCTTTTATCGGAATATACCGACAAGAATAAGCTCTTGGGCATAGATAAGAAATTTGAAGCGAGATTTTTGCTAAGGCTTATGGAGTGTGGCGGCGCAAGCGGATATGTAAATGCCTCCGAGTGTGTTGACATCGTAAGACAGCAAAAGGACACTGACGAAATCAAGCTTATGTGCGAGGCAAGCAGGATAAACGACCTTGCCATGGGGGAGATAATAAAGAGAATATCATTTGGCGTTGCCGAAGAGGAGATAGCTTCTCAGATGATTGAAATATATAAGTCGTTTGGCGCAGAAGGGTATTCTTTTGAGCCTCTTGTAGGCTTTGGGGAGTCCGCCGCAATAGGTCACTATGAGGGCGGAGCAAGAACGCTTACAGAAGGTGACTGTGTATTGATTGATGTGGGCTGTGTAAAGGACGGCTACTGCTCTGATATGACAAGAACCTTTTTCTTTAAGTCTGTTTCAGATGAGCACCGCAAGGTATACGAGATAGTTAAAAAGGCTCAGCAGGCGGCAATAGATATGATAAAACCGGGTGTAAGGTTTTGCGATATCGACAAAGCCGCGAGGGATATAATATCTCAGGCAGGATATGGTGGCAGGTTTACGCACCGTTTAGGTCATTTTATAGGAATTGAATGTCATGAGTTTGGCGACGTATCGGCCAAAAACGAAAGCATAGTAAAGCCGAATATGATTTTTTCAATAGAGCCGGGCATATATTTAGAAGGAGATGTAGGAGTACGCATTGAGGATCTTGTACTGGTGACAGAAACCAAAGCTGAGGTTCTCAACAATTTTACAAAGGAGCTTAGCATAATAGGCTGATTATATTTTGGGAGTACAGGAATGGATTTTTTTAAGATTGACAAATATATTGACGACCATGTGGATTTAATGCTAAAGGACCTTGGCGAGCTAATCAGAATTCCGAGCAAGAGAGGCGAGCCTGTGAAAAATATGCCGTTTGGAAAAGCCTGTGCGGATGTTATTGAAAAAGCAAGGCAGCAGGCTGAGAAGATAGGTCTTAAGACCACAAACCACGAAAATTATATGCTTGAATGCGACTATAATGAAAGCGAAACCGAGCTCGGCATTATTGCGCATCTTGATGTAGTGCCCGAGGGCAGCGGTTGGACGCACGAGCCTTTTGAGCTGAAAATAGAAAACGGCAAGGTTTTCGGCCGCGGGGCTATTGATGACAAAGGCCCTGCCGAGGCGGTTTTATATGCAGTTAAGGCGTTAAAGGCGAATGAGGTCGAGCTTTCAAAAAATGTGCGGATACTGCTGGGTGCTGCCGAAGAAACGGGTATGGAGGATCTCGAGTATTACCGAAATAAGGTCGGATTTCCTCCGATCATGCTTTCGCCTGACGGAGCTTTTCCGGTGATAAATGTCGAAAAGGGGCTGTGCCAGCTTGAGTTTTCAAAGGACTGTACGCAAAGTGCTTTTGGAATATATGCAAAAAGCTTTAAGTCGGGAAGTGTGATAAACGCCGTGCCGAGCAGTGCGTGTGCCGAGGTCTCGGGTATATCAAAGGCTGAGGCGGATGAGCTTATAAAAGGCGTAAACACATCACTTACGGTTACTACCGAAAGCACAGACGATGGGGTGCGTATTACTGCCACCGGCAGGTCTGCTCACGGCTCTATGCCGGAGCTTGGAGACAATGCCCTCACAGGGCTTATAAAAATCTTAAAGGCTGCCAGACTTGAAGGTGAAATAATCGAGGCGCTTGACGGACTTTATAAGCTTTTCCCGTATAACGAGGGTGACGGTGAGCATTTCGGATTGAAAATGAGCGATAATAAAAGCGGGCCGCTTACTATATTGCTTAGTATGCTTGACGCGGACAGCGAGTCCATATCGGGCGGAATAGATATTCGCTTTCCGGCGACGGTTCCGCTTTGTGAAATAAAGAGGACGGTGTCAAATCAGCTTTTACCGCTTGGATTTGAGATAAGATATACCCACGCCTTTGAGGGACACATTGTTGACGAAAACGAGCCGTTTATCAAAACGCTGCTTTCGGCATATACCGAGGTTACCGGCAATGAGGGGAAATGCCTATCTGAGGGCGGAGTTACTTATCTTCACACAGTAAATGGCGGAGTGGCGTTCGGTGCTGAAATGCCGGGAGAGGTAACCAATATGCACGGCGCAGACGAGCGGATTAGCGTTCAGACGCTTAAAGCCATTGCAAAAATATATGCAAGGACGATTTTTGAAATATGCAGGTAAATTGACGGAGGAATACAAAATGAAAATAGCAATAGTAGGTCTTGGACTTATAGGCGGGTCTATGGCAAAGGCGATAAAAAAGAACACAAACTATCCTATTTATGCTTACGATATTGATAAATCTGCAATTTCCTCTGCGCTTCAGCAGGAGGCTATTGACGGCGGCTTTGAGCTGAGCGAGCTTGATACCTTTGACTTTGTAATACTCGGACTGTACCCTGACATCACCATTGATTTTATAAAGGAGTACGCAAAAAGTTTTAAAAAGGGCGCGATAGTTATAGACACCTGCGGAGTTAAGCAGACGGTAGTTTCGGCGTGCGAAAAGGTTTTAAACGGCAACGGAGTAGAGTATCTGGGCTGCCACCCTATGGCGGGAAGAGAGTACTCCGGCTTTGAATATTCTCTTGACAATCTTTTTGAAAAGGCAAGCTTTATTTACACTCCCACCGAAAATACTCCGGATAGTGTCGTGAGCTTTGTAACGGATTTTGCAAAGGAAATTGGCTTTTTGAGATGCACAAGAGCTACACCTGAAGAGCACGATGAGGTAATAGCTTTCACCTCTCAGCTTGCGCACGTAGTTTCCTCGGCGTATGTAAAAAGCCCGGCACTCACAAAGCAGTTCGGGTTTTCAGCGGGAAGCTTCAAGGATCTTACTCGTGTGGCAAAGCTTAACGAGCATATGTGGACAACGCTGTTTCTAATGAATAAAACCTCTTTGGTAAGCGAAATAGACCATATCATAGAGCGCCTTGCTGAATACCGCAATGCGATAAACAGTGGAAACGCCGACGAGCTTTGCAGGCTGTTGAAAGAGGGAAGAGAGCTTAAAGAGTATTCAAACGATATGAACAGTGAAAATTGATGCCGAGCTTAAGAACATTTAATTTATACAGTAAATTTTTTAAAATTCTGTTCATAAATTACGATTATAATATTATTATGCGGCATTGAGGCGGAAGTATAAAAAAGATAAAAAATAAGAGAAGCACTTGTGTTGCAATAGGATCAATTTGTGGTCATAAAAAACAGGGGGTGTATTTTTGTGCAGCAGCACGGTATAAGCAAGCTCGACCTAAAAAGGCAAAACCGAATGCAGGTTTTGAAAATTCTTAAGAGGCGCGGACCTACCTCCAGAATTGATATCGCCAATATGCTTAAGCTTACAAGGGCGGCAGTGACTATCATAACAAATGAGATGATAGATCAGGGCATAATCATAGAGATAGGCGAGCTTAAGCATACCGATGAAAAAGCTCCCAGAGGAAGAAAAAAGATACTTATAGACATAAACCAAAACTATAAATTTGTTTTGGGAGTGTGCATTGAGGAAAATATAGTAAGCGTAGGATTATCCACTCTGGCAGGACTTGTTCTTGACAAGAGAAATAAAACGATCGACGGCAGCACCGAATATTCAGAAATAACAGACTTTGTCAAGGTGTCGCTGAAGGGAATATTGATAGACAACTGTCTGTCAACCTCGGATATTTTGGGAATAGGCTTTGGAATTTTCCCTGCAATGTACTCCAGACTGAAGGTTTCAATTAAGAACGGCGAACCGGATTACATAACGCTTGCAGACGACATATACGCTCATTTTCCGGTACCTCTGATTTTTGATAATTCTGTAAAGGGAACGGCTATGGCCAATATTGATTTTCAGCCCGACAAGGATGAAAACCGCCAGAACATTGCCTTTTTGCAGGTAGGAGGAAGTCTGCATTTTGTTGTTACAAACCTGAACGAGCCGATTTTTTCGTACGATAACAGAACGGATTTTGTAGATAAAATAATCGTAAAGGCAAATGCGGATGACGTTTGTCCCTACTGTGGAAGAAAGGGCTGCGTAAGAAATGAAATATCAATTCCTGCAATTATCAAAAAGGTACGTGCTATTTTTTCACAACAGCGGACCCCGGCACTTTACAGAATTACGCAAGGCGATCCAGGAAGAATCGGAGTTCAGGCGATAAAGCGTGCGTATGCCGAAGGCGACAGCGAGGAGCTTTCTAAGGTGTTTAACGAAATATGTGATTTGTACGCGGTGCTTTTAAATAACCTTTACTTTTCTACAAATCCTCAGAAGATAGTAATCCACTGCTTTGAGCTTACAGAAAGAATATATGAGAATCTTAAGAATTCGCTGACAAAGATTGCCGGTGAGGACGTTACAAAAAAGATAACGCTGAGCATCGTAGAGGAAAAGCATAGGTTTCTTTCCGGCTGCGCTCTTGCAATAAGGGAGCTTTTCTATACAAGAGGCGGGTTTGACACGTATGCTGAGGACATTCACGGCCTTGAATAAATATATTTTTGTAAATATTGCTATAAGAGTAAAATCCCTCAGATCAAAACGGTCCGAGGGATTTTATTTATGCAACAAACCACATTTTCATTAAGCTGTTTAAATCATCCTAATCAGTCGTACTTAAAGAAAGTACACATACGGAAAGCGGCTCAGCAGTAATTAAACCGACAAGCCGGGGTAGTCGGTTTAAGGATACGGTATTATAACAATTTCACAGTGCCGAATAATTCATTTACGGCTTCGTGAAAAAATTCTGTATACTCTTCGTTAAGAGCTTCTCTAAAATAGTTTTCCTTTATGTAATTGTATCTTGAAAAACGGGATTGCAGCCTGCCGAGAAAAGAAGTGCTTGAGTCCTCATTCGCGACACCCGCAGATATAACCGCGTTCTTGCCTTTTAATGATACCTTTATAACTAATTTTATGCTTTCGTTATATCGGTTAGTACGGAAAAATACAACACACGGGTCGTTTTTAATACTCAATATACCGTTACCTCTTATGACATCCGTTTTTGCAGAAAGAGACAGACCTTTGGCGTTTGCCTTTTTCAATACAGCGCTTTTGATGTAATCAAGGCTTATTCTGCCATCGTCATTATTAAAAACTGTATCAGGCAAATAAATTTCCATTATGTTACGGCTGATCATTTTCGCCACCTCTGCGTTACAACATATATGTTGTTGATATATAATATTATAACACCATTTATCATGTTTGTCAATACAAATAAAAAATTATTATATAATAATTTTGTCGCAGCGATTTAAATATGTATAATTAGTCAAATTGATGTCATTTTTGGTCACAGTGTTATTAAGCTTTTTATGTAATAACTGAATAAAGCGGCAGTTATTTTGCTGAACGCATAAAAAAATAAAAACGAAATACAGTAATTATACACAATATGTGTTGTATTTATAAGGCTATAATCGCAGATAAGTTGTTTGATAATACTACAAATATGCTGTACAATAAAAATAAAAGTACAGAGTGGGGGGATTCAGTGCAAAACAACCTATACCTTTATCCGAATCTTGTCAAGGTCAGAAAAAGCAGAATGACGCAGTCAGAACTTGCAAAGCTGATAGGGATCACACAGCAGGAAATAAGCAGATATGAAAGCGGAGAGATAAAGGCACCCATAAACTATATTACAGACCTTGCCAACTATTGTAATGTAAGTGTGGATTACATTCTTGGACGGGATATTGAGATACAGAGGTCTGATGAATCAAAATACATTGTTTCGCTTTACAGCCAACTCTCCGATGACAATAAGATGCGCATTGTCGAAAGAATCAAGACACTGATAGACTTACAGAATGAAAAGTAAAAAGCTGCAACTTTTATTAAGTTACAGCTTTATTATTTTTCTCAAAAAAATAGAGCATCCAAAAGGCTGCTCAGAAATTAAATCAGTGTAAAAATTTTGGAGAGGATGAAATGAGCTGAATACACTCGGGTATTCAATTCAAATCACAATTATTCTTAAAACAAATCGTTTTTAAGAATTACTGTAATTAAATTATAAGGTTATCGAACATTTTTTTCAACAACAAAGTCGTTACGAATTGTAACAATTTTGTTACAATTGCTCGAAATATAATAACAAAACGGTGAAGTTTTGCACTTTTGCGGGAAAAATTCTGGACATAATGCGTTTTTTACAAATTTGCTTGCAATTTATTCCCAAAAGTAGTATAATCACATTTGGCAGCATAATGATGCCGGAACAGGAGGAGCGTTATGATACTTACGGTTGACATAGGAAATACAAACACTGTTTTGTCTGTATATACGCCTGAAAAAAAACTGGTTTTTTCGTCACGTTTTGCAACGGATTCGACAATGACAGACGATCAGACGGCGATAGTTTTCAAGTCGGCGGCGGAGATAAACGGATTTGATTTAAGCCTTGTAAGCGGAGCTATCATATCTAGTGTAGTTCCTCCTCTTATGACGGCATGTAAAGGAGCTATTAAGAGGCTTACGGGCGTCGATCCTTTTGTGGTGGGACCCGGAATAAAGACGGGCCTGAACATAAAAATAGACGATACCTCGATAGCCGGAGCTGACCTTGTCTGTGCGGCGGTAGGAGCGCTTGAAAAATACACGCCGCCGATGATAATATTCGACCTTGGAACTGCGACGACCATTACGGCGATCGACAGCTTGGGAGCGTTTATAGGCGGAGCTATAATGCCCGGCATAAAAATCTCTCTCGATGCGTTATCAAGCCGAACAGCACAGCTTCCGCACATCAGCACAGAGCTTAAAAGCGATATGATCATCGGAACCAACACGATCGATTGCATGAAAACGGGAATCATTCTTGGAAGCGCCTCAATGATTGAGGGAATGATAAAGCGTTTCAAAAGAGTTTTGGGAGAAGACGCGGCGGTTATAGCAACAGGCGGACTGTCGGATACTGTTGTAAAGCACTGTGAGGAGAACATTGTCGTGGACAGGGATCTGGTTTCTGAAGGAGCACTTGCCATTTACTTTAAGAATAAGTAAAAGCAGGGGTTTCAAAATCAGAAAGCTTCGTCAGCTGCAAACGGTATTTGAGGCTGACCGAGCTTATAAAAATAGTGTTACATAAACATTATGCTGTTAAAAATTTACGCTGTATTGAGAAGGACTCAAACGGCAGTTAGGAGTAATTTTTATGTCAAACACAACAAAAAAAATCGTAGGACTTGGTCTGTTTACGGCCATAGTAGTCGTTTTACAGGTGCTTGCGGTAGTGATCAGACCGACGGGTGTTTTTAACATTTCGTTGGTACTTGTACCGATAGTAGTCGGTGCGGCGATGTACGGATATAAAGCGGGAGCATGGCTCGGATTCGTATTCGGCGTAGTGGTGCTGATAACAGACGCGCAGGCATTTCTGGCTGTCAACATACCGGGAACGATAATTACCTGCATTTTGAAGGGAGCGCTTGCAGGTCTTGCTTCAGGGCTTGTTTATCTGGCGCTTGAAAATAAAAACCGGATCGCAGCGGTTTTTGTGTCTGCTATTGTTTGCCCGATCATAAATACGGGAGTTTTTCTGCTTGGCTGTATGATATTCTTTATGGACACAATCAATTCATGGTCCGCAGCTTCAGGATATGAAAACGCAGGTGCGTATATGATACTCAGCCTGGTAGGAGTTAATTTTCTCATTGAAATGGCTGTAAACATTGTTTTAAGTTCTGTTATTGTAAAGATTATATCTATTGGCAAGGGAAAACAGGTAGCGTCAGAGAATTAGAACGAAAAAAGGCGGCAGTTTTGCCGCCTTTAGTTTGCAGATAATTAAATGAAGAATCAAACCAGGTAAAATATTGCCTTAAATTTTATTACAGTTTATCGGAGAAAACGGTTATGGAGCTATCCCTGATTTTATTAAAACAAGTCATAATAATGCTTATTCTTGTGGGAATAGGCGCGCTTTGCTATAAAGTAAAGCTGATTTCAAAAGAGGGGAATAAGTCTTTGACAAACCTTGTTTTGTATGTTGCAAATCCGATGCTTATAATAACCTCATATCAGCAGGATTTTTCATATTACCTGTTAAAGGGACTGGGACTTACGTTTGTGCTTTCTGCTGTGGGCTTTGCTGCTTTCGGACTTTTTGCACGCGTTTTTATAAGGAAAGGCAGCGACGCCGTTATCGAGCGGCTCAACGCTACCTATTCAAACTGCGGCTTTATGGGAATCCCTCTTGCACTTGCACTTTTCAAAACGGAGGGAGTTTTTTACGTGACTGCGGTAAACACGGCGTTTAACATAATAATTTGGACGTTCGGAGTGTATTCGGTCACAAAGGACAAGAGCTTTATCAGCATAAAGAAGATATTAACAAACCCGACGATAGCAGCAACGGTTTTGGGCTTTGCGCTTTTTGTGCTGAAAATAAATATACCTGAGATCATATTCACACCTTGCAATTATATTGCGTCAGTTGTAACTCCTCTTGCTATGACAGTAGCGGGAGTGACAATTGCGCAAAACAATATTCTAAAGGCGTTTTTAAACGTAAGGATATATTTAGTGTGTGCCATAAAGCTTGTAATAGTACCTGCTCTGCTTGCAATTTTATTCGCCGTTGTTCCCGATATCAACAGCACTGCGGTAACAACGGCGCTTTTGTGTTTAAGCTGTCCGTCTGCAACGATAGCCACTATGTTTGCCATACGCTTTAACAAAAGCGCAGGATATTCTGCACAGATATTCGGTGCAACAACCATACTTGCTGTAATATCTCTGCCGCTTGTTATAGGCCTGTACACGTTCTTGAACAGCGTTTTATAAAGGGTGAAACTTTCTGCAATAATAAGCCCGAAGCTTTGTAAAGCTTCGGGCTTATTATTGCGTCTGTGCGCAAAACGTGGGATGAAAAAAGCAAAAGCTGTGTCGAAGTATTCTCCGACACAAGGTCAAGGCGCTATGAAATATGAATAAGCAGTGAATAATGTAAACAATGTGCAGCAGAATGTGAATTTTTGCCTTTTAACCGCCTGTCTGTTATAGGGCTTTATAAAAAGCCGGGAGATTCACTCTGCTCCGAAAACAAGTCCGCTGTCCGGGGAGTTTTGCTCGGCAAGGCTATCTTGCGGCACATTGGACGGTGCAGGCTCTTCGAGACTTTCTCCGTGAAGCCTAATCATCAGCCAGAGCGAGCTTAAAGCAATGAGAAGTGCTGAGGCAACAGCCAGCCACTCGATGCCTTCTCTGAACAAAAATACGAATAAGCCTTGGTTTGACAGATTAAAAGCCTCAAGGTATGCTCCGCTTGACGCGTGGTTAAAAACTATCACTCCCGAGAAAATGCCTATTAAAACAGATACCCCGAAGGTCAGCGAAAGCTCAGAGCCTCCGATTTTCTTAGTCCTTAATGAGCTTACCTGCATAATGAAAAACAAAGCCGATACAACAGTAAGCAGAATCACCTTGCTGTAGCTTTCAAAGAACTCAAACGAGTTGTTTGTAACGATGTATTCCGCCGTTTCGCCGAAAAGCTTTCGATAGGTATATCTTCCGATAAACTCGCTTGCAGCCGCAGAGGCGGAAAGTACCAGCGCAAGCGCGCAAAGAGCGGCAGGCATAAACGACGAATGTGTAAGCTTCTTTTTCAAAACGAACCATTCCTTTCGCAATCTGTAAATTAAAAACAGGAGCCGTAAATCGGTCTCCTGTTTTATGATAAAAAATATTTTGCCGCTTGTCAACGGTGAAAAAATAGGTTGTTTTGTCACTTCTTTAGTTTTTTGCTTATTTTGTCAAACAGCACTCCGTTTTTGTACTGAATAATAAATATTACAGCGCATACCAGCAAGCCGAGGATCGAAATAAGAACAGAGAAAATAAAGTATCCCGGCAAAAAGCTCATACTTACAGTGTGCACGCCCTCGGGTACTTCTATTGCAATAAGAGCGCCGTCAACCGCTTTTTTGGGTTCTACTTTTTCGCCGTCTATCTTTATCGTCCAGCCATCTTCGTAGGGAACGGTAGTAAGCAAAACCTGACCTTCCTTTGAGGTAACGGTTCCCTCAAAGCTTCTGTCACCATGGTCGGTTATGTTCATGGCGTTGTTCTTCAGTGTTGCCGCCGCAGTTTCAAACGCCGATTTATCTATTGTGTAAAAGCACGGCTCTTTCCAGAAAGCCTCTGTTATAACGGTTATTCTTATTCTTATTTTATCGCCTTTTGAGTAGTCTCCAAAGCTGAGTATCCTGTAATCGTCGCCCTCAAAATACGCACCTGCAAAATCCATAGCGGGCTCACCGCCGGTATTGTCAACGGCCTTAAGATATTCTTCCTCATCGTAGTACCACACATTGCACTTTCTTTCATAACTTGTGGGAAGATACATATAAAGCGGGCCGTCCTCTTTCATCTCAACAACATAGTCAATATGGCACTCAGCTGCCTCGTCTCCTGCGTGAAAATACCTTGTAGTGCCGTCTGTAAGGTTTTCCCTAGCAAGATTAACAGAATCGGGCTGATCGTATTCAAGTGGAATCAGACAGTCCTCTGTGTTTCCCGTTACTGCGGATAAAAACCTATTTTGATTTTCAAACACATTGTCGTTTGAAAGGGTAAGAGTAAGTATCGATTCGTCCGCCATATATGCGTTTGATACAGCGTATGGATTTTCGTAAACATAAACGTTTCCGGTGCTTACATTTTCTGACGCGTCATCAGTTATTTTATACTGCTCTGTCATATTGTAAAGCGACGGCACCTCGTTAATGTTGGTAGGGCAGTAGGAGGAGAACAGATCATTGTCCTTGGATATGAGATATTTTATATTAAACAGCATATCGTTTACATAGGTTGAGCCATTGTAGCTTGTGTAGTTTCCTCCGTAGCCGTAGCCGAGCGAATGGAGCATCAGAAGCGCGGGGGTGTTCATAGTGGAGCTTGAATGCGAAATTCCCGCAAAGCCCATTCCGATAGGATCACACACGGTTCTTGCAAATGTTTTTTCCATCCGGTAAAATCCGTCGTCGTTACGCTTTATATCGTCAACCACACTTCTCATTTCTGTCATATAATCCTCGTATGAGGTGTAGTTACTGTAAGCAACGTCCTTGTCGATTTTTTGCAGAGTGTCAAACGACGTCACGCCCAGTTCTATGCAAACCACAGCACAAAGCGCGATTTTAAGACCTCGCACAAGGCGTACTGTCCCCGCTTTTTTTATAGCGCCGATAAGCGCAAAGTATGCAACGACCGCGATGATGGATATAAGTATTCCCTGAACGGCAACGGTGGTAACGTTGTTTTCGGCGGCGGTGTCTAAGTTTGTTGTGAAAAATGAGTAATCCTGAGTTTCATAAAACATCAAAAGCGCGATTATCCCGGCAAATGAGCCGCCTAGAGCCTTGAACGAAAATCCGTCCAAATTGTCAAATGCTCTTGCCGCCATAAATACCAGAATAAACGAAAGCACGAACGAATAGCGGTAATTAAGCCAGTTCGGAGCCTGCATACCGTGCCAGAACAAGTCTACCGGCGCAATATACATACTTGCAATCACCAAAGCAGAAATTACGGTGGTTCCTATCTTTTCCTTAAAGTGAATATTTCTGTTTACATAATATACAGGAAGCATAAGTACCGTAAGTGTTCCTGCGAAGATCATCGGAAGTCCTTCTACATTTACGGTGTCGTAGGTCATCGGGAAAAGCTTTGCAAAAAACTCCAGAAGATCAAACTGTGTTCTGAAAGAAAAATCAGCAATGGAAAAATCAAACTTACCCAAAGATAAGGACTGCGCCACAGGGTAAAGTATAAACATAGAACACATAAGTGCAACCGCAGTGGCGATCACAAACTTTATGCAGGAATATAAAATATCTCCGGCTTTTACTTTTTTGTTTCTGAAAAACAGATATGCTACAAAGTAAATTCCGGTGAAAATCCCCACCATATAGCCGATGTAAAAGTGTGCTATGAACATAAGTGCAAGCGGAATTATAAAGTTTAAAAGCTTTCCGTCGTCAACCAGCCTTGACACACCGTATATTATCAGCGGAAGATAGATAAGCCCATCCAGCCACATAGGGTCCATAAGCTCCACAACCATATAGCTCATAAGAGCGTAACAGGTTGAGAAGGTGACTGCCGTGGAGCTTTTGGCGTTAAAGGTCTTTTTAAGGAAAAAGGCAAAGGTTACTGCGGCCGTACCGATTTTTAGAAGCTGCATAAGCTCTATTGCTCCGCACATCATCGTTCTTGGCAGCAGACATATTATAAGCATAAACGGACTTGCAAAATAATACGCGAATATTCCAAACATTTCTCCAGAAAGGTTTCTGTCCCAGCTGTAAATAAAGCTTCCCTTTCCCCAGAATGCGTCCCTGAAAGCCTCGTAATAATACACATACTGACCGTTTAAGTCAAGAACTAAAACGGAATTTTCACCAAACGGATGAACCTTGAAAAACGCATAGACGATGTACATTATTAAAAACGGTATCGCAAATACCAAAAAGTACAGACGTTTTTCGTATATTCGCCTTTTTATGCTTTTAAACGCCCTTGAACCCAGAGCGTTTTTCGGCGGGATAAGCGATTTTTCTAAAGCGCTTTTTGATTGTTTCACAAAGTTAATCTCCTTTCCTGCTGCTCTCGATCCGGTCGCGGATTATAAAACGCGGGCGGCGTTTTATTTCTTCATAAATCTTTGACAGATAATGTCCTATTATTCCTAAGCTTATCATTATCATACTGCCGATAAACAAAAGCAGAAGTATTACCGTTGTAAAGCCTGCAACGGAGTTCCCGAGAATCTTCATTACCAGTGTTTGGACAGATAGAATGACAGCTCCTAAAAGCATTATCATACCTATTACGGTCACTAGCTGAAGCGGCGCCGAGGTGAACGAGGTAATGGAGTTTACCGCGTATTTCATGAGTCCTCTTACGCTCCACTTGGATTCGCCGTCAAAGCGTTCTGCAACATCAAAATAAACCGTCTCGGTGTTGTATCCGACCCAGCTGGACATAGCTCTGAAAAAGGTAAGGCGTTCTGGCATTGCATTTAACTCGTCAACCACACGGCGGTCAAGAAGCTTAAAGTCTGACGCATCCTTCATATTAAGACCGGAGGCTTTTTTTATCAGTTTGTAAAATACGAGCGAGCAGCCTTTGTATATGGGGTTTTCTTTTCCGCGGTCGGATTTTTTTGCCTCTACTATATCAACTTCGGGGTTGTTTTTCCATATGTTATACATTTCGATAACAGTTTTTGCGGGGTGTTGAAGATCACAGTCCATCAATACGCAGGCATCGCCCTTTGCCTCTTTAAGCCCTGCGAAAATTGCACTTTCTTTTCCGAAATTTCTAGAAAAATTAATGGCAACTATGTGCTCCTTTTCTTCGGTCAGTTTTTTAAGTCTTTGCCACGTTTTATCCTTAGAACCGTCGTTTACAAACACAAGCTCGTACTCAATGCCGTTTTGCTCTAAAAGGCCGCCCACTACGTTTGCGGTATTTTCAACGTTACCCTCTTCATTATAGCTGGGAATAATAACAGATAGCATTTTTACCGTCCTTTCTGCACATTATGTGCCAGAAAATCCATTCTAATTTTATATATCATTATCAGAAATAATACCTGAATAAATAATGTCGCTATTATTAAAACCTGTGTAACCGCATTGCCGACGGTTTTAGGGATAGAGTCTGAAATAAACGCCGCATATATAAGGTAAGCCGTCCAGAGTATTAAATAGATATTCCATATATTTCTTGCACGATAAAGCAATACTACGTCTTTTATAAGATTTTTTCGCTTAAATATCGTAAAAAGCGTTAATGTAAGCACGGCGGTTTTCAAAACCGAGTATATAAAATCGGCTGCATATATAGCGCCGCTCTGACCTGAGAATGCAAATGCCTTGAGAAATACATACACAATGCTTATCACAATCATCAGAGCAGACGCAGGTTTTAACGGCCTGAAGGACTTGACGGTGGAATTAAGCCTTTGTAATCCAAAAAACATAAGAGCCCAGCCGACAAAGTCAAAAAAAATGTCTACCTGAAGCTCTGTGATGGTTATGTCAAACAGTAAAAATATTAGAGCAAAAAACACAAACCCCATAATCAAACACCGATCTATCCGACAATTATTATCTATGATTCTGCGTGTGCAGATACATACTTAATTATACTATATTTGTCGCGCGTTGTCAAATAAACGTAAAGGTGAAAACGCTTTTTATTTTTTAAATCAACGCTAAAATTTTATTACGAAAATTATGCCCATATTTTGTGAGGGCAGGAACAGTTGTCAAAGCGGCTGTGTTGCCTTTTTTGCTAAGTTATGTTACAATTATTCAAACGTAATAAGCTGATTATTTTGCCGGCAAGTGTTTATGAAAGGAGCGGTAATACCTATGAGAGAAAGTATTTTAACAATACCCATAAACGAAATATTTGAGCCAGAAAGCGGCTGTCCTATATGCCGAATGAGAGATATGCTTGAAAACAGAGCAGTGGAATACATTATGGGCTCAGCTATGATGGAGCCTGATGTGAGAATTGAAACAAACAGGCAGGGATTTTGTAAAACACACTTTGACAAAATGCTAGCTATGAAAAACAGGCTTTCGCTGGCGCTTTTGCTTCAGTCGCATCTCATGGAGCTTGATAAGAGCATTTTCTCAAAAAAGAGTATGTTTGAAGGCATAAACGCCAAGCAGAAAAAGATATCGGCAGTAAACAAAAACTGTTTTGTGTGCTCTAAAACAGAGTGGGGAATGTCTAGGCTTATACAGACGGTATTTGATATGTATGCTCAGGAGAGGGAATTCAGAGAGCTGTTTTCCCGCCAGGAAATGCTTTGTCCTAATCATTACGATATGCTAGTTTCCGTAAGCGCACAGTCGCTTGACAAAAAATACCGTTCGGAATTTGTAAAGGTATGCTCACTCCTTGTGAAAAAGGGACTAGGTGCGCTTATTGAGGACGTGACACGTTACTGCAATATGTACGACTACAGGAATACAGGGAAGGACGCGGACTGGGGCAATTCAAGAGACGCTATTGAACGTTCGATAAGATTTCTTACCACAAGATGACAAAACTGTAACCGAAGCGTAACTTTTTGACTTGTTATTTTATGTTAAATTATAAGCCGTTTTTGCCGGGCGCGGGTTTTCAGGGGTTTATAACGATAAGTAAATATTACAAAACGGTTTTGGTAACAATTTATTCATATTTAGCTCGTGTTTTTTATAAAATGTAAGCACGTTTTTTTGTACGTTTCTTTTTTTCTTGTCCTGAAAACAACGAAAACAGGGCTTTTTTCAAAGGTTTAAACAAAGTTTTCAACGAAAATTACCCTCGTTTTCAGTTTTCAACACAGTTTCAAACAGTTTCTGTTTAAAGTTTGTAAAAATTGCGTCAGATTTATGGATATTGACGCGAATATTTTAATTTTGCCGTGAGAGTATGTTCTGCTGAAAATTATGTGAAAAAATCTCGTACACAAGGTTAATTAAAAGTAACTAAACTGTGAATAATTTGTAAATGACGAAAAGTGTGTTAAAAAACATTTCGATAAGATTGTGTTTAAGCAAAAGACAATTTTTTAAGAGGTAAAAATTTCATATAGCACCCAAAAAGTAAAAAAAACTTGTTTTTTTAAAAACAATGTGGTATAATGTAAAATGTATTGTTATATGTAAATTATGTTTTAAGGAGCTTTGAAATGAATTCGCAGGCAGGCGGCAGAAAGGCCGCGTCTAACTCATCGCAGTATTCAGAGGGGCTGATAGCGGGAAGAAATCCCGTAGCTGAGGCTATACGTTCCGGAAAAATTATCGACAGCGTTTACGTAAGCGCAAACGCAAAGGGCTCGATAGGTGCTATACTGGACCTATGCAGGAAAAACGGTATTGCGGTGAAAAGAGTGGATGACAAAAAGCTTGACAGAATGTCCGGCGTGACAACGCATCAGGGTGTGATTGCGGCGGTGGGTTGTGCAGAGTATTTTTCGATAGCCGAGATATTGGCATACGCCGCACAAAGGGGAGAGGACCCGTTTGTCATCATATGCGATGAGATCGAAGATCCTCACAATCTGGGTGCAATAATAAGAACAGCAGAGGCTGCCGGTGCTCACGGGGTTATCATTCCTAAGAGGAGAAGCGCTTCGCTCACTCAGACGGTATTTAAAACCTCGGCGGGAGCCGCGTCTTATGTAAAAGTAGCAAGGGTGTCAAATCTTGCAAGCGCTATTGACGAGCTTAAGCAGTGCGGAGTTTGGATTTACGGCACGGACGCCGACGGAGAGGATTATTCCACTGTCAGGCTTGACGGCCCCATAGGGTTGGTGATAGGTTCTGAAGGGTTCGGAATAGGGCGGCTTATAAAGGAAAAATGCGATTTTTTGCTGAGGCTTCCGATGCTTGGTAAGGTAAATTCACTAAATGCTTCGGTGGCAGCGGGTATATTTATGTACGAGGTTGTAAAGCAAAGACGCAGCAATGATAAATGTTAGGAGTGTGCAAATTGGCGGATAGGTTTTCACTTGACGATATTCTTGAAGAATATGCCTCAAAGGCGAAAAATTCCCGTGAGAAGAGCGATTTTGATGTGGAAAAGCTGCTTGAAAACCCGCTTTCTCACAAGAAAGCTTACGAGAGCTTTTTGATTGGCGACGAGCCGTCTGCAAAGCCGGAAGTTTCTGATGAAAAGAACGAGTCGGAAAAACCGGACGAGGTTTTGTCGGGCGAAGAGGCACCGGCAGAAGCCCAAGCGCGTATGCGGTCAGATAATGTTTTGCCCGATTCCGATAAGACCGACGACTCAAAGGCTATCAGGCAGGGAGAGATAGAGAGCGTTGACATAGACACTCTGGTTGAATCTGCAGTTGAAGGCGTTGAGATTACCGATGAGCCGATAAAAACGCAGACATCCGACACAGATGTAAAATATGATGCAGACTCAAATAAGCCTGCGCTTGAAGACGAAAAAACACGGGTAATAGCAAGTATTGTAAACGGCGCGGAGAATGAGCAGTCTGACAGTGAAGACGGTTATACCGAAAACGAAAAGAAGATCTCTAAGCGCGAGCTTGAACGCGAGGAGGAGCATAGACTTCAGAAAGAGGGATTTGATGCAGGACTCAACAGCCGCTTCAGGCTGAGAAAGACCTCCGGCAACACGGCTATCATAGAGGGATTGATGAAGCTTAAGAGAGAGAGAAAGCCCGTTTCTAATGAAACATCGGTAACTCCTGTTAAGCGGCTGAGAATCAAGGACGTTGATCTAAACCTCAAGGGCAAGATAATTCCTCAGACAGAGCAGTTTGACAAGATAGATCAGGAGCCTTTGGTTTTTCCGGAGAATGCAACCGATACGATGAAGATGAGCATTCTTTCCGAGCGCAGAAAAAACAGAATCAAAAACTTTGTTTTACATACAGACGACCGCGAAGACGAGGAGACCGCAAACGAGGTTTCAAACACCATTGGAGATTTTGATGACTACAAACAGGCACACAAGGTGCTTTCTGACATTGTGGGACTTAAGAACAACCTTACTGTAAGACTTTGCGTGCTTTTGTTGACCACCTTGTTCTCCTGCTATATCGCTGCTGCCAACGATCTGGGCTGGCCGATACTTGAGCTTTTTAAGAGAACAAGCGATTCATCTTTCGTTTTCACTAACATAATTCTGGGGCTTATTTCGGCGTTTGTTTCTTATACCGTTATAACGGCGGGCTTTAAAAAGCTGATCAAGCGCAACGCCGACTGCGACAGCATTGCGGCGATCTCGATAGTATCGGCGGTTGCGGTAAGCGTTATAGTGCTGTTCGATTCCTCTATTATGCAGACTAAGGCGTATAACCTTTATATATCTGTTGCAATTCTGGGGCTTTTGTTTAACACTCTGGGAAAGCTGCTTATCGTAAACAGAACGCTGAGAAACTTCAGGTACGTTGCGGGTGAGTTTGACAAGTACGCTTTAAACAGCGTGACAAATGAGGACGTTGCGGTTAAATTTACAAAGGGTGCGGTAAACGATTTTCCTGAGCTTGTAGCTATGAGAAAAACGGAGTTCAACGAAAACTTTTTAAAGAATTCCTACTCTAACGATGCTGCCGACAGGTTTTGTAAAACGTATGCTCCGCTTATCTTGATAGTATCACTTATAGTAGGACTTTTGGCGTTAGTCTGCGATAGAAACGCCGTGGGCTTTACCGGACGTGTGATGGCTGCGCTTATCACCTTTTCGGGAGTTGTTTCTATGGTATCGTCGTTTGCTCTTATGATAGTTGTAAACCTTCCTCTTTCAAGGGCCTCAAAGAAGTTTTTGCAGTCTTCAGCTGTAATGCTGGGATATTCGGCTGTTGAGGAGTTTTCCGACGCAAACTCTATTTTAGTGGACGCAAGTCAGCTTTTCCCCGAGGGAATGGTAAATCTTGTAAACCTCAAATCAATGAGCGCAACCTCTATTGAAGAGTGCATTCTTATGGCGGCTTCTCTTGCTTGCCAGTCGGGAAGTATTATGAATCAGACCTTTTACAATATGCTTAAGGGAAAGACCGAGATGCTGTATCCCGTTGAAAGCTATATATTTGAGGACGGTCTTGGCCTTTCTGGCTGGATAGAAAACAAAAGAGTTCTGCTCGGAACACGCGAGCTTATGCAGAATCACTCGATAGAAGGGCTTCCGACCAAGGAGCGCGAGGCCGAATACACAAGGGGATATATTCCCGTTTACCTTTCTATCGGCGGAGTTGTGTCTACGCTGTTTGTGCTTCAGATAAATCCGAGCATAAGCGTTAAAAAGTGGCTGGGAGCTCTTGAGAAAGATGACATAACTACTGTTATACGAACGGTAGACGGCTTTATTTCTTTGGGATTTCTGGCCGATCTGTTTGAGATTCAGCCGGATTCAATTAAGCTTCTTCCGTTCAGATTCCACCAGGAGTACGAGAGGGAAACGTCTTATACACCGCGGGCAAGCTCCTCAATGCTTTGCTCGGGACACTTCCCCTCATTTGCGAAGCTTATAAGCGGAGCTAAAAAACTCAATAAGATTGCAAATCTGGGAGTTTTCATTCAGATGGGCGGCGCTCTTTTGGGAGCCCTGATTGCCTTTGTTATGACGGTTTTCGGAACGTTTTCCGGACTTACCGCAACGCTTGTGACGGGATATAATCTGCTTATTCTGGTAATTACGGTTTTATCTTCATATACAAGGAGATTTTAATAAGGATAAAAATTTAAGCCTTCTGCGGTTAAAGTATCAGCGGAAGGCTTATTTGTTTAGGGAAATTTCATTGACACTGAAATTAGGATTTTGTATAATATATTCATAGACAAAACTGGAGGTATCAATATGGCAAGAATTTCATTTAAGCTTAAGCTTGTATTTCTGACTCTTATTATGCTGGCGGCTTGTTTTTGCGGACTTAGCATTAAAAATGTTACGGCGGCGGCTGATTCCACACCGGTTTCTGAGCACGGAAGTCTTTCGGTAAAAGGATCTAAGATAGTAGATAAAAACGGCAACACTTTTCAGCTTGTCGGAATGAGCACTCACGGACTTGCATGGTATCCGGAGGCAGTAAGCGAGCAGACAATGAAAACCTTAAGAGACGACTGGAATTGCAACGCTTTTCGTCTGGCGATGTATACTGAGGAATACGGCGGATATACCACAAGCGCGGAAAATAAAAATTCAATGATAAGCCGTATTGACAAAGGAATAAGTATTGCAAAAAAGCTCGGTATGTACGTTATTATCGATTGGCACATCTTAAGCGATAACAATCCCCAGACACATAAGGCTGAGGCGATAGACTTCTTTAAGAAAATGTCCTCAAAGTACAAGGGGTGTCCTAACGTCATATACGAAATATGCAATGAGCCTCACTGGGTTTCCTGGGCGTCCGACATAAAGCCATATTGCGTGGAGGTTATTAAAGCTATCAGAAAAAATGATCCCAACGGCATTATAATATGCGGCTCGAACACCTGGAGTCAGGATATCCACGAGGTTTTGCAAAATCCGATAACGGGATATAAAAACATCGCTTATTCTTTGCATTTTTATGCAAACACCCATACTCAGTGGCTGAGAGACAGGCTTGTTAATTGTCTTGATAAGGGGCTTTGCGTTGTGGTTACCGAGTTCGGAACGTGTGACGCATCCGGTAACGGCGGCTATAATAAGGCTGAGACCGACAACTGGATGACACTTTTGCAAAACCGAAAGGTCGGGTTGTTTAACTGGAGCCTTTCAAACAAGTCTGAAACCGCTTCGGCTATTTTACCGGGAACTAACCTTTCTGCACTAAAGGCCGGCGAGAGCCAGCTTACACAAAGCGGAAAGCTCATCAGGTCGTGGACAAGGAGGTTGGGGCGGCGAACAGGACAGGTCACAGTCTCCTACGCGAACACAACAAACAACGCAGTCAGAATCGTCACAAACAGAACAGATGCTGACGGATATAAGATCTGGATCAGCTCAAGCAAGTCCTTCCCTTCTGGTTCAACTAGGCTTGCAAAAACTTATTCAAACTCTCAGACTACAGTGAGGTTCGACAACCTTGCAAACAAGGGCGGTACCTACTATGTAAAGGTTCAGGGTTATAAGGGATATACAGAAAACGGTAAAAAGATGTACGTTTATTCGGCACCGGTGGTAAAAACTATAAAGCTTGCTCCGAGCGTTTCAAAAAATAAAATAAAATCAGCGTCTGTTACTAGCAATTCGGTTAAGCTTGGCATTGCTAAAAACACGTCGGCAGACGGCTATAAGGTATGGATTTGTGCAGATAAAAACTTTAAGGAGAGTAATACACGATTGACAAGGACGTCTTCAAACTCAGTCGTAAGCTTTAGCTTTGCAAACCTTGCACGTCCGGGCAAAAGCTATTATGTAAAGGTGCAGACTTATAAGTGGCACAACAACGGAATAAGAAAGCAAGCTGTTTATTCAACTCCTGTGATTAAGAAGATAGCGCTTGCCCCTAATGTTTCAAAAAACACAATTAAATCGGCAACTGTTACTCAAAGCTCTGTTAATTTTAGCATCGCCAGAAACTTATCCGCAGACGGCTATAAGGTATGGATTTGTGCAGATAAAAACTTTAAGGATAGTAATACACGCTTGACAAGGACGTCTTCAAACTCAGTCGTAAGCTTTAGCTTTGCAAACCTTACACGTCCGGGTCAAAGCTATAACGTAAAGGTGCAGACTTATAAGTGGCACAACAACGGGATAACCAAACAGGCGATTTATTCAACGCCTGTGGTAAAGACGGTAAAGCTTGCGCCGAAGGTAGAAAAGAACACTATAAGAATTGTGTCTTCAACAAATAACCGTGTCGATATTAGCATTGCCAGGAACTTATCCGCGGACGGCTATAAGGTTTGGATATGCGCAGACGAAAGTTTTAAGGAAGGTACTGCCCGATTGATTAGAACTTCTTCAAACGCAGAGCTGGATTTCAGGTTTGAAAATCTTGCGCTTTCGGACCACACCTATTATATAAAGATTCAGACGTATAAGTGGCATAACAACGGGATTACAACTCAGGCAATATATTCGGAGCCTATAATAACGACCGTGAAAACAAAGGCATTGACTGCTGATGAGTTCGCAGCATAGCAGGCTTTCGATTTCGTACGTCCAGGACTAAGACAATGCAAAGGACTTTAAATAAAACGCAAATATAGGAAATTTCTTAAATAAAACGGCTGCTGCGGTGAATAAAGTGTCGTTCGACGAGTTTTGCGGCATGGACGAGGTTAGAAATCATAGAAAGTATGACGAGATAAAGACGGTGCTTATAAAAAACTATCGAGAAAATCGTGCCGGGGATAATATCGGGCTTTAAAAAAAGCAGCTAAAAAGCTTTCCTGACAATATAGATCTTTGGTTTGAACTTGGCCGTTCTCAGTTTTTTACTAATGTTAATGGCGACGAGAGTAATAAGGATATTCTTTACGGCGCAATAGACACCTTTAAATACATGTTAAGTATAAGCGGCAACAATAAGATACGAAGTCAGGCGTCTTACTTTATTAGTCTCAGCTATTATCACAGCGGAAATGCAGATTAGGCACTTAATGCAGCAAAAGAAGTTCAGTACGGACTTGACAGAAATATTGTGCTTTCAACGGCCTTAAGCGGGAACGACAGAGATGAGTGCTTTAGAAACAAAATTATCGCGTTATAGGAGCAATCTATATGCACGAGAATAATCACGACCAAGCACTTAAGGCTCTTGATAAAGCGGCTGATCATGCCATTGCTTTTGACAACCTTCCAAAAGATAAGCTTTCGCATACATCGCTGCTGGTACGGGGAATGGTAGACGACTTATCCGGATTTATCGACGATTCGTCAAATAATATGAGTTTTCCGCTTTTAAACGGCTATTTGACACAGGAGATGTATGATCCGATAAAAAGGCGAAAAGAGTTTAACGGTATAAGTCAAAAGCTGAAGGCTCAGACAGACGGCAAAGAATTTGGATTTTAACAGTTATTACAGAGCTGGTGACGGGCATTTTAATTTGCATATCAGGAGGGTTTTAAAGATGAAATTATTTGAAAGATGTAGATTGCTTTGTAAAATACTGATCGTTTTGTGTATACTGATTGGAATAGCTCTTGGTGTCAGCCTGTTTTCCATATTAGGAGACATATCTTTAGCTGATAGCAGTACAAACCGGTCGCTTTTCTTATTTGCGATTATTGGCTGCTTTTGGTTGCTGCTCATACTTATTGTAATCGTTCTTAATTGTATTATTAAGGATGCAGAAGAAGATTTTAAGACCATAATAGAGATTAAAAAGTAAATTAAGTGATTTAAGGATATGAGCATTTATAAACGTAATATATTATAACTTAGATATGCGCAAGGTATTATGAAATAGATGTAGAAATTCTAGTAGATGATTTACTTGATGCCATAAAACAATGAAGGGCGGTATAAGTATGAAAAGAATAACGGTTTTGTTTTTGCAGTGTTGTTAACATCAATATTAGCAGACAGCGGAAAGGAAGAAGCAAAAGAGGTAAGTCTTAATAATAATTCTGACAATTCTCAGTTATCTTATAAAACCTCAAATGTAGACAGCCATGTTATATTAAGTACAATGGAGACAAATATTACGGATTTCATTATTATGCACTTGACGACAATAAAAAACTGGCAGACGTGATAGATGAAAGGATCGGAGATGGTGCAGCTAATACATACTTAGAGCTCATTCCTTTTACCGTATAGACCTATAAATTATCTTTGCTGTCTAAGTTCGTTAACAATGCGCTTTGTTCCACTTTGTCCGATTTTATATTAAAGTTAAAGAAACCACTAAGCGCAGGAATTGTTATGTTGCAAGTCCTGCGATATACGTATTATAAGCATTTATTTTTCATGAAAAAACACGAATATTTCATCCAAAACTTTATCCACGCGAGAGTGAGCGTGCTATGAATGTACTGAACAATTTACATAACATCACAGAAATTTCGCAGATAATTTGTAGATTAAAATAAAAGCCCCCGATTTGGGGGTTGAACTTAGAGATTTGCAGAAACAAGCATATTTGAGACGACTCTCTTCAAGCGGGAAATAATGAATAGAAGAATTCAGTGCAAAAGTGCCTACACACTTTAAAATTTATTGATAATTATTTAAAATACAGCTTGATATAATAAAAGCCTGCCTTTAATATATGGTGCTGACCATATGATGAAGGCAGGCGATTTTTTATTGTTTAAATTTTAATGAACAGCGTTTTTTGCGAAATGACCATTCTATTAAAGTTGTCGTATGTTCCGAATGATGAAAAAAATATGGATTACAATATACATTACAGGAGGAATTCATTATGGAAAACACGACGCACACAATTACAAAGGAAACTCTCGGCAAATTTAAAGCATGGCTAATTAGCGAGGAGCGGGAAAGCGGAACGATCCAAAAGTATCTGCGTGATCTGACGACATTTTCCGCATGGCTCGGTGGTAGAGGAATCGAGAAAGAAACGGTTGCCGGCTGGAAAGAGAATTTGCTGGAAAACGGCTACAGACCCGTGACGGTCAACTCCATGCTTGCGGCGATCAACACCTACTGCCGCTTTGCGGGGCTTGGCATCAAGGTAAAGTTTCTGCGTATCCAGCGAAAGCTGTTTCAGGAGGAAAGCCGGAATCTGAAAAAGGACGAGTACGAAAGGCTGATTTATACAGCCGAAAGCGAGGGCAAAAAGCGGCTCTCACTTCTCTTTGAAACCATCGGCGCAACGGGTATCCGCGTATCGGAAGTGAAATACATCACCGTGGAGACGTTGCGCGACGGGAAAGCGGAAATCTCGCTAAAAGGAAAAATCCGAACGATTCTGCTTCCGAACAAGCTGTGCCGCAAGCTGCTGAAATACGCCAAAAAGCAAAAAATCGCTTCCGGTGAAATTTTTATCACCAAAAGCGGTAAGGGAATGTCCAGAAAACAGATATGGGCGGAAATGAAAGCAATCTGCAAGAAAGCGGGTGTAGAGGCATCTAAGGTGTTCCCGCACAATCTCCGCCATCTGTTTGCTCGGATTTATTACAAAGTAACGCGGGATGTCGCCAAACTCGCCGACATGCTCGGCCACAGTTCAATAGAAACAACGCGCATCTATCTGCTCTCCACAGGAGAGGAACACGCAAGACAGCTTGAAAGGCTGGGACTTGTGCGATAGACAAAATTATTATTTCGTCCATCGCTATTCGCAAATAACGCACCATATAACTTAACAAAATAATGATAGCACATATTTCGGCAAAAAACAAGCCCTTTCACGAAAATTTCGCTTTTACATAGGCATGACAAATCAAGACCGCAGTGTATTTTTTCAATACGGTCTGCTTTGCCGTGCTATTTTAACGAGATTCTGCAAGGTTTCAACCGGCTTTATATGATTTGCATCAACTCTCCGCACCTTTGTATAGGACGAAATAATAATTTCGTTACCACTGTCTTTGAGTAAATGACTGCCAAATAAAATTTAAGGAGAGTTGATCATGAAGAAAACGCTAAGCGTACTGCTTGCACTTGTCATGACCATCTGTATGTTGACGACTACGGCAATGGTGGCAAGCGCTGCAGAAACAGACACCCAAAGCGGCATCGAGGCCACGCTTGTGACAGACAAGGACGCCTATTCCTCCGGCGAGGATATTAAGGTGACCGTCAATGTAAAAAACACCAATACATACGATGTGAACGATGTCAGCATTACGGTGGAATTGCCGGAGGGACTCACCCTGAAATCAGGCGACTTGTCTATTTCCGGCGTTGATATTGCGGCAGGCGAGATCTATTCGAAAGAGGTTGTCGCCATAAAAGGGGCTTCAACACCGCCTACGGACACCCCAACGGATACCCCAACTGATAAGCCGTCAACGGGGAATCACAATACTGGAAACAATGGTAACGGAAATGCAAACAACCCCCAAACCGGCGATAGTTCAAATATTGTGCTGTGGGTTGCGCTTATGGCGATATCGGCTGCCGGTATATTCCTTACCGTGAAGTTTAGGAAAATGTCCAAGAAGTTTTTGAGCCTGTTCCTGTGTGTGGCAATGGTATGCGCCATTGTTCCCACTGGAGCGTTTGCGGCAGAAGGTGATACGAGTACTGTCAACATTACTGTGGATAAGACGATTACGGTTGATGGGAATGAGTGTACTATTAAAGCAAGTGTTATGATTAACGAGATCAACAGATCAGAATTTATTGTAAAATTTAACACTAATGGTGGAAACTTTATTGAAGATCAAATCGTAAAAAAAGGAGATATGGTATCAATACCAGAGCATCCTGAAAAGGAAGGATTTGCTTTTGTCGGCTGGTATACAGACACTGATTTTAGTAAATTGTTTGATTTCAATGTGTCAATCAATGACTCATGTACATTATTTGCACGTTGGGTAAATGTAACTGATACCACAGATACAGATGATGACGGTTTGCCTGACGAAATAGAAAAATATTTTGGTACGGATATATTTTCAACTGATACTGATAGAGACGGCTTGAATGATTATGTTGAAATTGTTATCTTAAACTCTAATCCATTGAGTAATGATACTGATAGTGACGGTATATTAGACGGACAAGAAGATTTTGACAACGACGGCATTGATAATAAAACAGAAATTGAAATAGGAACTGATCCGTCTATAATCGACACAGACGGTGATAGTTTAACAGACAAATTGGAAATTGATACTTACAGGACAAATCCTATTACTGACGATACTGATAGCGATGGTGCTAATGACGGATGGGAGATTAATAGTGGATTTGATCCATTAACGTTTGATCAGAGTTTTAATGTTGAAATTAGGTCAGAAGAAACAATTAAAGATAGTGGTGTCGCAGCTTCTGTATCTATTGATGCCACTGGTAGTCAAGTATCTTCTCTCAAGATAAAGGCTATTAGTCAAAACGAAGAACCGTTGTTATCTGAATCCATTCCAGGATATTTAGGAAATGCCTATGATTTTTCTATTGATGGCAATATTGCAAGTGCTACTATTACATTTGAATATGATACATCTTTAGGAGCTATATCAGAGGAATTTCAACCTGCGATTTACTATTTTAACGAAGAAAAAGGTGTTTTTGAAGAAATAGAAAATCAAACCGTAACAAACGGAATGGTCAGCGCAGTAGTATCTCATTTTTCAAAATATATTCTATTAAATAAAGTTGAGTTTGATAAAGTATGGGAAAATGAGATTAAGCCCCCACTCTCGGGTGGAGATTCTGAAAATGAAGCAACTCTGGATATTGTTTTTGTAATTGATTATTCTGCAAGTATGGATGATAATGATCATTATCAATTGTTTAAATCGCTTTCCGAGGAATTTGTCAACAAGTTGAGAGACGGAAAAGACAAAGCCGGTGCAGTCAAGTTTATTAGGCGCGCCACCCTTGTTTCCGAATTGACTACTAATAAAGAAAGTGTAATAGCATCAATTAATGGCATCAATTATGATGATGGTTATAGAACATATTCTGGAACTGATGGTTCGACGGGCATAAAAATGGCTCTTGATGAGCTTGCTAAATCTGATTCAAAATATCAATATATTGTTTTCATAACCGATGGAGAGGATAACGGATATACTTATTCCTACGATTCGTTAATAGCAACCGCAAACGAATCAAGCGTTACAATTTATGCCGTTGGAATGGGAAGTGCTAGTGAATCGATTTTGAAAAAGGTTTCTGGTCAAACAGGAGGAAAATATTATCATGCGACAACTGGTGTTTCTGTTGATGACTTGATTGATTTGAACGATGTTTTTGACGATATTGAATCTGAAACCGTTGATTTAACAACCGATTCTAACAACGACAAAATACCAGATTATTATAATGATTTGATCAAAACGGGGATATTGCGTCTCAGTAACGGATCTGATGAGTTTGCTGGAATAGATTTCAATTTTAACAAAGATGGAAAGCAAGGCAATGATTATGACGGTGATGGGATTATTAACGGAGATGAACTTTGTCTTGTTCAGTCAGGAAATGTTGTATATTTAAAAATGAAATCAAATCCTGCTGTAAAAGATACTGATCACGATGGTTTAATTGATTCAACGGACGATGTTCCGTTAAAATGGGATGTGTCGGATAGAGATTTGGCGATTTTTGCAGCATTAGCATATGACACTCCTGAAAAGTATAATAGCAAATCCATTGATGATAATTATCACTTCTCAAATTATGCCAGTGCAAATGAGGTATACGACTACTGGGATATTGTCGATTGTTCAGGAGAAAAATGGGCTGATATCGCAACTCATTTCTATGCGACAACATACAAGAATGGTAATAATATTGTGATATCATATCGTGGAACTGATGGTGAATGGGGCGAATGGGCGAATAACATTCTAGGTGTCGGATTGCTAAACTACCATTCAGAAGAAGGGTATGCTACAAACTATGCTAAAAAAATAGCAGATCTCTATACTAATTGCAATATTTATATCACAGGACATTCTTTAGGTGGATATTTAGCTCAATTTGGTGCATCTGAAATCATTCTGCACCATAACAAAAATAACTTGAAAAAAGTTGCTTATTTCAATGGTATTGGATTAAAATATAATCCTGTGCTGTCCTTTATGAAAGATGGTGTTACTGACTCTCTAAAAAATTATTATAATGGAGATCAGAATAACCCCAATCTTATCAGTTACAATATATATGGAGATGTTGTTTCTGCTTTGGGTAAACACTCAGGTGCTATCATTGGTTATCCGGCCACTTCTGATGCTATAGCTCATCACAAAGGAAAGTACGGTTCGGGCGGACTGAAAGACTTCCTGTCAAAAAGCGCGGCTGTTTGGTTTTCAGTTTTATCTTCTGAGAATATTGCATATTACTATAACTATTATGATTGCTCATCTATAAAAGAATATTTAAATATAACGCATGAAACAAACAGTTTCTACTATTACTTGACTGCAGGAACGAGAAATTATAACTAAGTAATATACATAACGAATTGGGCGAAAGTATCGCTTTTGCCCAATTCGTTGTAGGAAAATATTATGCGAAGAAAACGTTTCTTAATACTTATTTGCATACTCGTATTGTGTGTCTTATATTTTAGTTATTACTTATCGCATACAACGAACAGAGAGGCAGCACTATGTAAATATTTAGAAAATAAATACAATCAAGAATTCATAATAAGCACAGAAATAGAAGAAGTTGATAGTGATCTTTATTTGTATGCTTATAATATTTCTCCTGCAAATCATTCAAATATACGCTTCATGGCCGGAATAAAAAAAGAAGTCAACTTGTTCCCGTTTCTTCCACCATTCAGGAATCAAGTATTTTTTGACAATTATTTTGATGAAGCAAAACAATATATTGTAGAAGAGATCATACCACAGGAGCCATTTAGCATATATAGCTATGATGACATTTCTGACTTGTCAACCACAATATATACACTCATGCAAGAAATAAATATCAGATTGGGTGAACTTGGATTTAGCACGACCAAGTATACGTGTTCTACAAATATCTGCATATGTACAAACGAAGGAACTATAAATATAAATTTTTATGTGCTAGACAAATCTATTATATCTGATTTATTGTATACAAATTTGGGATCAATCAGCACATACTAACATGCAGATGGTTATTTCCCATTTTAAATTTCCACCCTCAATCTTTTGATTTTTCCTCTGAAGGGTTCAAATCGAGGGTACATGGGGGTTCAAAATCCTCACCAGCAAAACAGATGAAAAGCTGAAAACAGACAAAAAAGAGGGCTTCCGGCGGGGTAAAACCGCTGAAAGCCCTTATTTGTTAGAAAATTCTCCTTGTATCAAAAATATTTCGTTACTTATCTTCGGCTTTCTTCCTTTTGTAATACGTTCTTGCATTACGATTATTCCGCTCCGCCTTGCAGTTTGAATTGTCGCAATACCGCTGACGGCTGGAATGCCGGACAAAGTATTCTCCGCAACACATACAAGTCAGGATGGAGCCTTGCGAAAACATATAATCCATATCTGTGTCTGCCGGAGGAGCAACGTCTGCAACCATACGGGCAAAGGCATACCATGCAATGTCAAACACCGAATGTATATCTGCAACCATTTCTACTTTATATGTTTTCGGATTCTGCTTCACACGCATTTTGAAGTCGGGAAACATTTCAAGCAAATCAAAAACACGGTCATTGTAATCTGCATTGAAATGTTCCAGATATTCCACATCGTCTGTGAACTGTCTATATTTTTCAAGAAACGACAGGTTGTCGCACACCTTTCCTTCATAGTATAGATTCCGTCCAGCCATTACATCATGCGAATACCTGATTTTTTGTAGAGCGTCATAATACTCAAACACGGTTCCCAGCTTACAGAGGTCGGACACAAAGTCTTTTACTGTAAAAGTAGCATCCCGCCGCAAAAGGTCAAAAAGACTGGATTTTTGAAATCGCCGTTTCTATTTCTTCACATAAAGCATCTATGTCATACGGATGGATATTGCCTCTGCACCAATTCCATACAAGATTTGTCACGCTCTCGGTATTACTGGGAGCGTTCATTTTTTTATATGGGTTACACAGGTTTGCCAATAACTCCTGCCCGGTTATGGAATAATCTGTACCACTCGTAGGCCGTCCAAGAAAAGAAAACAGCGGTTTGATCTCGTCCTCCTTGTTGGCATGGTTGTATTCCGGCACATACTCTGGGAATCGCACCGCTTTGTATACCATTTCACCCACGCCACCGATTTCTGTAAATGTGAAATACTCAGCCTCAAGTTGTTTCATATAAGAACCTCTTTCTTACCGATAGTATTACCGTTGAAAAATATACTTTGGTAAGATTATACGCTATAATAAGGACAAATACAAGAGCAAATTATAAAATCTCTTGTGTCCGTACTTTGACAACCGAATAGTCCGATTCGTAAGGATAACCTGCCGGAGCACAGCGCGATGACCGCAAGAAAGCCTGTCCCTCCCGGCAGTGAAAACGCGCAGACCTCAAGTAAGGGGCTACCGCAGGAAACGTAGCGGACGGATGCAAACAGTAAAATCTTCAGAAACGGAGGTAAATACATTCATGGAAAAGACTACCATGAGTGTGCAGGAACTGTCCTCGCAGATGGGCATTTCCCTGCCAAAGGCGTATGAACTGGTCAAGACGCCGGGATTTCCGTCCATCCGCATCGGAACGAGAATCCTCATCCCAATCGATGCTTTTCGGGAATGGCTGGTTATCACTTCAAACAGGCAGGAATGACGGCGGCAGAAATATCGATGGGGGAGGTGACGCCGGAGATGATCGACAGGGTGTTCCGCTCCTCCGCCCTCATGCGTGAAAAGTGGAATCGGTACGACTACCGGGAATCCACCATAACAGCAGGTATCGATGCCTGTCATAGCACCTTCCACAAATCCAAAATGGAACATCCCGATTTCATACGATTCAATTTCCAGACCGGGGAGCCGTACATTGTGACCGCACTACTTGCAAAGCACGTCCGGGAACACCTGAATTACATCCTTGTCAGGGATAATGGCAAACAGGGGCTTCTGAAATATGTGTATGACGGTGGCTGTTATCGCCTGTATTCCAACGATATGCTGATGGGCGTTATCAAGCGGTATATCGCCGATTATGACGAGGAACTGGTGAAGATGAGCAAGGTGACCGAAGCGTTGCAGCACATCACGACCGATCTGAATTATGTCGCGCAGGATGCACTGGACGCCGATGATAGCCTGATCAATTTCAGAAACGGTCTGCTCCACATAACGGAAAATGACATCGACCTGATACCGCACACTCCTAACGTATATTCCACGATACAGATTCCCTGCAAGTGGAACGGCAGGTCGGAGCCAACGCCTGTGTTTGATGCGTATATGCACTCGCTTACAAACGGCGATAAGGCAATCGAGCGGTTGCTTCTGGAGTTCATCGGCGTATGCATCTCCAACGTCAAGGGATGGCGGCTGAAAAAGTCCCTGTTCCTGGTAGGCGATGGCGATACCGGGAAATCCCAGCTAAAGAGCCTTGTAGAGCGGCTACTCGGCAAGGGTAACTTCATCGGCATCGACCTGAAAGAGATCGATGCCCGGTTCGGCACGGGAGCCATCTACGGCACACGTCTGGCAGGCTCCTCGGACATGAGCTTCATGACCGTGGATGAACTGAAGACTTTCAAGAAAATCACGGGCAGGGACAGCCTCTATGCCGAGTTCAAAGGTCAGCAGGCATTTGAGTTCACCTACAGCGGTTTACTTTGGTTCTGCATGAATCTAGTGCTAGAATAAACCCCAGACACGCTAAAGTGAACAAAAAAGTGATATAATAAGTAAAAAGAACACAGGAGGAA